>CAJURH010000011.1 GCA_910588775.1 uncultured Lachnospiraceae bacterium | reverse complement strand
CGGATTGGGGACTTTCACCCGTTAGAACGTGTGCCCACCGGGCACACCAAAAAAGAACCGCCAGTTTAACCAAAACCAACGGTTCTTTTTCTATATTAATTAAATGGCTATATGTAGGATGGGATACAGTCTGTACACACCGTAAGGAGCCCCGTAATTGGCAGCATAATTCTTGGCCTCCGCAAACAGCGGGTCGTAAACCAGCCCATTGATCTCCGCCCAGCCGTGTCCACTTCCCCCGCCACCGTCGCTGTCCACGCACACATAGATATTCTTATAGCCAACCGCTTTCGCCAGGTAGGCAAAGGCGGCGGCGTCCGCATGGCAGTTGCCTCCACCCCTCAGAAAATGGTCGTTGGCATAGACCGCCGGCCACCCGGCAAAGTTCCCGAACACCCGGTAAGTCACATACGGCTTGGCAATCACCCAGTCAAAACACGCCTTCAACTTCTGCTCCCCGGTCATCTGAGGGGTGGTTATCCTAGCGGCGATGGATTTCGCCGTCTGAAGGGTCTCAAAATCCTGGGACTGCAAACCGTCCATGGCCCTGCCATTAGCATGGTAATACTTTCCATTTTTCTTGCTGGCCTGAAGCGCGCCCTTTTCATTTAGATAGTAAATCGTGGATTTCACTTTTACCGTGCCTTTTTGCAGAATTCCTTTCCGGTTAAAATAATAGCGGTTTCTTCCGATTTTCTTTAACCCCGTCACGCGAACGCCTTTGGCCCCGAAATAGGATTTTCCAGCTTTGAAAGTCTGCCAGCCTCTTTGCATAATTCCCTTTTTGTTGAAATAATAATAATTTTTCCCGATTTTTTTCAGTCCGGTTACGCGAACGCCATTGGAGCCGAAATAAGACTTTCCGGTTTTGAATGCCTTCCACCCTTTTTTCATGACCCCGTTTTTATCCATATAATAAACTTTCTTGTTTACCCGGATTAACTTATCCTTGCGAATCATGCCGGCTTTATTGGTCCGGTATCGCTTCCCCGCCACCGTCGCCCAGGAACTTCTCAGAAGATATCCAGTTTTGCCGAAGAGAAATTGTTTGCCCTTGAGGGTCACCAGTCCGGTTACATACTTATCATTCTGGTAATATCTCCTTTTACCGTTCTCCAGAGTCTTCCAGCCATTCTTCGGTTTTACCTGGACTGCCGTGGATGAATTGCCTGAAACGGACGACGGACGCGCCGCGCCACGGACGGTGGCAGGCGCACACAGCAGCAGACTGGCCACGCAACACAAGAGCCAAATATTTAAAATCCTCAAATTCTTTTTCATATGTTTTCTTGCAAAACCTCCTCTAAGGCCGTGAATAATTTATCTGTATCAATGGGTTTGGCCAAATGCCCATTCATACCCACACCCAGCGCTTTCTTTCTGTCTTCTTCGAAGGCGTTGGCCGTCATAGCCAGAATCGGCAACTTGTGAAGCCATGGCGCCGACGCGGCCCGGATGGCTTTCGTGGCCTCGTATCCGTCCATCACCGGCATCTGGATATCCATCAACACCACATCGTATGCGCCTTCCCCGGCCTTTAGCAGCTTATCCACCGCTTCCTGCCCATCTTCAGCCGTATCCACCGAGAACCCAGCTTCCGTAAGTATCTCTTTTGCAATTTCCTGATTCAACTCGTTATCTTCCACCAGCAAAATGCGTTTTCCCTTCAAGTCGTCCTGAAGCGCATACCCGGCCTCATCCTGGACTTCCTCATTTTCCCCGATGTATTCCAAAAGCGCCCGGCGAAGCTGGGACAAAAACAATGGCTTTTGGCAAAAGGCGGTGGCTCCCGCTTCCTTCGCCTCCCTCTCAATGTCGCTGAAGTCGTAAGCGGTCAACACATAGATGGGAACTTTATCCCCGGCAAGCTGCCGCAGGCGCCGCACCACTTCCACGCCGCTCATGTCTGGAATCTTCCAGTCCACGATATAGACGGCGAAAACTTTGCCCATCTCCAGGGCCGACTTCGTGCGCAGCGCCGCTTCTTTTCCCGACATGCTCCACTCCGGCTCCATGCCGATTTTGTTGAGCATCTTGGATACACTGTCGCACACGTTGTAATCATCGTCGATGACCATGGCGTGAAGGCCCGCCAGCTTTTCAATCCGGGGTTCTTCCATCTCCCGGTCCATAAGACTTAGCGGAAGTTCCACGGTGAACACTGAGCCTTTGCCCTTCTCACTGTCCACATGGATGGTTCCCCCCATCATTTCCACAATGTTCTTAGTAATGGCCATGCCAAGCCCGGTGCCCTCCATCTTGCTGACGGTGGAGGTCCGCTCCCGCTCAAAGGCTTCAAACACATGGGGCAAAAATTCTCTGGATATGCCGATGCCTGTATCCCGAACGGAAATGACGTAGTTTCCATAACCTTCCGCGTTTTGGGACTTCTCCGCCAGCCGAATGGACACATTTCCACCGGTGGGGGTGAACTTGATGGCGTTTCCCACAATATTTAAGAATACGCGATGGAGCCTCCCCTCATCTGCGTATACATTTTCATGAACCAAATCGAACGTGTCGATGTAAAGCTCCAGCCCTTTCTTTCGAATCTGCTCCTGAACCATTCCCACAAAATCGTGCATCAGCGTGGGCAGGTTCACTTCCTGTTCCTGTATCTGGATTTTCCCACTCTCAATCCGGCTCATGTCCAGCACTTCGTTGATAATCGCCAACAAATGTTTACTGGAGGCCGTAATCTTGGAGATGCAATCCCGCACCCTTTCCTTGTCATCCAAATGCGCCGCCGCGATGGCCGAAAATCCCACAATGGCGTTCATGGGCGTACGGATGTCGTGGGACATATTGGTCAGAAAGGCAGACTTGCTCACATTGGCCTTGTTGGCCGCCTCGTATGCCCGCTCCAGAGCCTCTTTGGCCTCCAGTTCTTTCTCCCGCTGCGCGCTGATGTTTTCCACCACAAACTCCACCTGCACTGGAGTCCCGGCTTCATCACGGTTCACCACAATGAAACTGGCGCGGCACCAGCCTTTTCGGACGCTTAGATAGTCCAGGGAAATGTTTTGCCGCGGGCCTATCCGCTCCGCCAGCGTATCCATGTCCACAAACTCTCCAAAACTGTCCTGACAGTTCTCATCAATCAATGTGTCTGTAAACAGTTGGAACGCATAGACCACGTCCCCTTTTGTCCCAAGCAGCTCCGTGGCATAATCCAAGCCAACAATCTCAATAAATTCCATGGAGGTAAGATCGATGTAGTAATTAAACATATAGATTTTGCTGAGCGCTTCCACAATGCTGGAGAGCAGCTTCTTGCTGCTGTGAAACTCGGCTTCCTGCATTTTCAATTCGGATATGTTCTGCACAATGCCATACGTCTTTTGGGGGTTTCCCTGTGCGTCGTAAGCCACCGTCGTCAAAGTGACGGTACACCAGTTTTTCCGGTCAATGCTGCTGAAAGAAGCCTGCGCCGTCTTTTCCCCCGCGTCGATTCTATGGTACATTTCATAGAAAACGTCTCGGGTGGAAGGATGAACAAAGTCTTCCGCAAAACTTCTGGGCATATCCCAATATTCTCTTTTACAGCTATATATCCGGGCAGTCCGCTCATTGACTATAATAAGCTTTTCCTGAGGATAATACCAGAAATTGCAGATGTCCGTATTCTTTATTGCAGCCAAAAGCCCTTCCCGCTCTTCGGCCTCATTCGTTTCAAATTCTTTTGTTGATTTTGCCATCCTCTATGCCTTGACTCCCTTCGTATCGCGTTTCGCCAGTTTCAAACTGCCCAATGGCAAGGTTTTGTCGTTATAGTGAATGGAATATTCCGAAGCGCCTTCCAGCAAATAAGCTCTCTCCAGCATATCCCCTTCCTCCAGGCGCATTCCCCGCACGCCCAGAGAGTTTCGCTTCTGAATAGGCGCCTCCCTGGTGAGCATACGCAGAAAATATCCATTTGCGCTTTGCAAAACCGTAAACTCTGCATGGTCGGAAATCCCCGCAAAAATCAAAGCGTCTCCTTCGTTCAGCTTGGTTGCGGCTATGGTGCGTTTGGAGACTTCAAATTCCTGCCCCTGCACCTGCTTGAGCAACCCCTGCGCCGTCACCAAAAGCAGATTGGACGCCTTAAGGGCAGCCAGACTTCCCACAAACAGTATCCGTTCTTTGGCGCTGTCATAATTACTCACATTGTCTATAGGAACGCCTTTGCCCCGCACTTTCCCAAAGGGCAGTTTGGCCACTTTCGCCGTGTGCATCTTACCTGTGTCGGTAAACACGCATATTTTATCATCGCTCATGCAAGGAAAAGAGTACTTGTATTCCTCCTGTACAATGTCACGGTTTCGCTCGTAGGAGGCCCTGTCTATGATTTTCCCATAGCCAAATTTGTCCATCAGGAAGATTACTTCCGTCTCTTCGTCCTTTGGTTCCTCATAAACGGCTTCCTGGGCGTTCTCAATGGCTGTGCGCCTCTTCCTGGCATACATCCGCTTGACGGCATTGAGATCCTTGATGATTACGTCCATCATAACATTGTAATCATTTAGAATCTCTTCATAGCGGGCGATGTTGGCCAGTGTGGCTTCGTGCTCCTTCAACAGCGCTTCCACCTCCAGGCCAATCAGACGATACAGCCGCATTTCCAGAATGGCCGTAGCCTGACGCTGGGTGAAGCGCAGTTTGGAAGCCTGGGTCCTGCTGGCTTTGGTTTTAAAACGTATCCCTTCCGTGACCCCTTCTGTAAGGCATGTCTTAGCCTGCTCCTGGTTCTTGCTGCCACGGAGTATCTCAATAATCAAGTCGATGACGTTGCATGCCTCAATTAAGCCTTCCTGGATTTCTTTCTTCTCCAGCTCCTTGGACAGCAGCGTCTGATGCTTACGCGTGCAGACCTCCACCTGAAAATCCACATGATGCTCGATGATCTGCTTTAAGTTCAACGTCTCCGGCCGACCCTCCGATACGGCCAGCATGTTTACGCCAAATGTATCCTCCAGGCGCGTCTTCTTATAAAGCATGTTCTTCAGCTTTTCCGCATCCGCGCCTTTTCTAAGCTCCAGCACAATGCGGATCCCCTCTTTGGAGGACTGATTGGAAATGTCGGTGATGTCGGTGGTCACCCGGCTTTCCACCAGCGCGGCCACATCGTTTAAGAATTTCCCGATGTTGGCGCCAATCATCGTATATGGGATTTCTGTAATCACCAGGGATTGCCGGCCTCCTTTGCCCTGCTCCAGCTCCACTTTGCCCCGCAGGCGGATTTTCCCGGTTCCTGTACTGTAAATGTCCAGCAGACCATCCTGGTTCACCACAATGCCGCCGGTGGGAAAATCCGGGCCTTTCAGATAGTGCATCAATCCTTTAATGGTAATATCGTTGTTTCGGATATATGCCTTCACCGCGTCCGCCACTTCCCCCAGGTTATGGGGCGGTACGCTGGTGGCCATGCCCACGGCGATGCCTTCCGCCCCGTTAATCAACAGATTCGGAATGCGCACAGGCAACACCGAGGGCTCTTTCTCCGTCTCGTCAAAATTCGGAAGGAAGTCCACCACGTCCTTGTCCAAATCCGCCAGGTACACTTCCTGGGTAATCCGCATCAGCCTGGCTTCTGTGTAACGCATGGCCGCCGCGCCGTCGCCTTCGATGGAGCCAAAATTCCCATGACCGTCCACCAACGCCTGTCCCCGCTTAAATTCCTGGGACATGACCACCAACGCTTCATAAATGGAACTGTCCCCGTGAGGATGGTATTTGCCCATGGTGTCCCCCACAATACGGGCGCATTTCCGGTAGGGCCTGTCATAGCGGATTCCCAGCTCATACATGTCGTATAAAGTCCGCCTCTGCACAGGTTTGAGTCCGTCGCGCGCGTCTGGCAAAGCTCTGGACACAATCACGCTCATGGCATAATCAATATAGGATTTCTGCATTTCCTCCGAATAATCGGCCTGTATAATGTTATCTTCTAATTGCTTAGGCATGAGCCTCCCTCCTATTCCTTAGCCCCGTTTTGAATTCGCTCCTTATTTGTTTTGCCCAGACTCCGAATCCGAAATAGACGCTTCGCAATCCTCTGCGCTCAATCTATATATCCAGTTGCGCGTCCCGGGCATGTTCATAAATAAAGGCTTTCCTGGGCGGCACTTCGCTTCCCATAAGCACTTCCGTCATCTCCGAAGCCATACGCACATCGGATATCTCCACCCTTTTTAGCTTCCGGGTCGCCGGGTCCAGCGTCGTCTCCCAGAGCTGCTGAGCGTCCATTTCCCCCAAGCCTTTGTACCGCTGCAGGGTAAAAGAACCCTTGTGGGTTTTCCGGTACTGGGCCAGAGCTTTGTCATCGTACAGGTACTCTTCCTTGCCTTTCTTTGGCAACACTTTATACAGGGGAGGCATGGCGAGATACACATGGCCCTCCTGAATCAGATCCGGCATAAACCGATAAAACAAAGTCAATAGCAGTGTGGAGATATGCGCTCCGTCCACATCCGCATCCGCCATGATGATAATCTTATCATAGCGCAGCTTAGTTATATCAAAGTCGTTGCCATACCCTTCTAAAAATCCACATCCAAAAGCATTGATCATAGATTTAATCTCCGCGTTGGACAATACTTTATCAATACTGGCCTTGGCCACATTGAGAATCTTCCCCCGGATGGGCAGAATCGCCTGGTAATTCCGGTCTCTGGCTGTCTTGGCGGAACCTCCGGCGGAATCTCCCTCCACAATGAAAATCTCGCATTTTGACGGGTCCTTTTTCTCACAGTTGGCCAGCTTGCCGTTGGAGTCAAAGGAATATTTCTGCTTGGACAAAAGATTGCTCTTGGCCCGCTCCTCCGTCTTTCGAATCTTCGCCGCCTTCTCCGCGCAGGAGAGTATGGCCTTTAACGCGTCCAGATTCCGGTCGAAATAAAGCGCCATCTCCTCGCCCACCACTTTTCCCACAGCCTTGGCCGCGTCGGGATTGTCAAGCTTGGTCTTTGTCTGTCCCTCGAAACGGGGCGCCGGATGCCGAATGGAAACCACCGCCGTCATGCCGTTTCTTATATCCGCGCCAGTGAAGTTGGCTTCCTTTTCCTTCAGCATGCCGATTTCCCGGGCGTAATTGTTCATAACCGCCGTAAATGTGGACTTAAACCCGGTCAGATGGGTTCCGCCCTCCGCATTAAAGATGTTGTTGCAGAACCCTAACACATTTTCCTGAAAATCATTGGTGAACTGGAACACCGCTTCCACACGTATGTTTTCGGCTTCTCCCCGCAGACAAACTGGATCGCAGACCGCTTCCTTCTTCTTGGTCAGGTCACATACGAAGCCGAGAATGCCGTCTGGTTCATAATATTCCACGACTTCCGGCTCCTGGCCTCTTCGGTCCTCGAACCGAATCCGCAGATCCGAATTCAGATAAGCTGTCTCATGGAGACGGCTTTTCACTTCCGCGGCGGCGAAATCCGTCCGCTCAAAGATCTCCTCATCGGGCAGAAAATTAATGGCGGTGCCCGTCTCACTGGTCTTTCCCAGCCGCGGCAAAGTTCCATCCGCTTCCAGCGCCAGGGCCGGTATGCCCCGCTCATACGAATCGTGATGCACCCAGCCGTCCCGGCTAATCCGGATATCCAGATACCGGGACAACGCATTAACCACCGAAGAGCCTACCCCATGAAGGCCTCCGCTGGTTTTATAAGCCGAATCGTCAAATTTGCCACCCGCGTGCAGGGTGGTAAATACCAGACGCTCAGCGGGCATTCCTTTCTCATGCATATCCACCGGAATGCCTCTCCCATTATCCGTTACCGTGCAAGAACCGTTCTTTTCCAGCACTACCTGAATCTTATCGCAAAAACCCGCCAGATGTTCGTCCACAGCATTGTCCACAATCTCATAGATCAAATGGTTCAGACCTTTCCTGGACACACTGCCGATGTACATCCCCGGCCGCTTGCGCACCGCTTCCAAACCTTCCAACACGGCTATGCTCGCCGCGTCGTAAGAATCCCTTTCAGCCATATTCATCTGCCCTTCCATTTACATTTATAGGTATCTTAACAATGCCTTCGCCACCCCGTCCTCTTCATTGCTGGACGTCACATAGTCCGCCACTTCTTTCACATGTTGATTCCCATTTCCCATAGCCACCGACGCGCCAGCCCACTTAAGCATATCCAAGTCGTTATCGCTGTCTCCGATAGCCAGAACATTTTCCGGCTTCAAATGCAGATATTCCGTCAGCTTATTCAAACCGTCCGCCTTGCTCCAGGCGCCCTGGACAATCTCCAGGTTAATGGGAATCACAGACACTGGGTTTACGCCTTCCAATGCGTCGATCTGCCGCTTCAACTGGAATTTTTGATCCACATTCATGCATACAATATGTATTTTTCCAATCTGGCGGGCGGGATCTTCCAAAAAGGAATCCAGGCTGTCCAGCTCTATATCTGTGGATAGAAGCTGATCGCAGTAACTTTTCATCAGTCCCGCCTGGTATAAATATTTGACCCCATACTTGTCCACATAAGCGTCCAATCCTTCATACAGTTCCACAAAAAGCTCATACTGTCCCGCCAAATCACAGATTTCCCGCACAGTCTGGTAGGGGATCACCTGCGTGTGGATCACCTTCTCCCCCTGCGCCTGCACCGCAATGGCGCCATTGGCGTTTACATAATAGGCGATGCCTTCAAATTCCCTCAGCACATGCGCTGCATTGCGATAGCTCCTGCCCGTGGCAGGGGCCACATAATAGCCTGCGTCGATGACGCTTTGTATCACTTCGCGGGTTCTGGGCGAAATGCTGCTGTCTCCCCGCAGCAAAGTGCCGTCCATATCAATGGCAATCAATTTAATATCCATAATTCCCCTCTCCTGCAACGCAAGTTCCCCAATAATACAAAAAACTTCTGCTTCGCAAGAAACAGAAGTTGTAAACAGTTCGTACGGGAGTCGAACCCGTGTTTCCGCCGTGAGAGGGCGGCGTCTTGACCACTTGACCAACGAACCATTTCTTTATCGTACGAGCATATGATATATCATTTCCACAGAATTTGCAAGCATTTTTTTTATTTTTTTTAAAATCAATAATTCTGCCCCCGCGCCTTGCGTTTAAAGTCTGTTTATTGTGCATTTGTCCCAAAGTGAAAGGTCTCTAAAACTGCGGGGGCCTCATAAGCGTCTTATTCCTTTTTCAAATAGTAAAATCCATAGGCTGGCACGTTCACCCCAATGGGCTTCATCTCTTCCCCGGACAGCAATTCCACATAATCTCCGTCCGTCTCGTTGATCCACGCCGTTTTATCGTGTTCACTGAAGTTGAACAGGCCGATGATTTTTTCCCCTTCGAAGACCCTGCCTATGCACAGCACAGACTGCTCCCAGGTCTCGATGGTCCAGGTGTCCGCGTTGGCCGCAAAGGCTTTCTCCTTTTTCCGAATCCGCTCCAGTTGTTCCAATCCCTGGAAAACCCTTCCTTCCACTGTGTCCAGGTCCGTTATATTTTCAATCCGCTCCCATTTCATGGCTCCCCGGTGTATGTACCGGGAATCTTCCGCTTTGTACGGATCTTCTTTGTAGGTATAGTCATTCACCTGGGCAATCTCATCGCCGCTGTACAACATCGGTATTCCCGACTGCATGAACATGTAAGCATGAAGCATCAAATCCAGACGGATAGCCTGCTCCATCATCCCGTCGTTTTGTTCAAATCCCGCTCTCTCTATGCCGCACATAGACGCCGTCGTTGCGCAGAACCGGGCGTCTTTTGAAACCGGGTCCGCGTTGTAAAGTTCACCGCGGCTATTGCTGCCCCCTGCAAATCCCTGAAAATAATCGTTGAGATATTTCTTATGGGAACACTCGCCGATGCCTTCCGCCATCAAAGAAGCGTAGTCCAACCCCCAACCAATGTCATCATGGCAACGCAGATAATTCAGGAACACGTAATCTTTGGGCAGAGAGTTGACAATGTCCAGTTGACGCTTCAACAGCCGCACATCCCTGGTGGCCACCGTATGCCAGGTGGTGGCCATTGTGGTCACATTGTATAGCATATGGCATTCCGGTTTGTCTAGAGTCCCAAAATACGGAACCACTTTCTCCGGCTCCATCACCACTTCTCCCAGCAACAGGACGCTTGGGCAGACGATTTCACAAATCATGCGCATGATGCGCACAATGGTGTGCACTTGGGGAAGATTACGACAGGGCGTATTTAGCTCCTTCCAGATATAAGGAACCGCGTCGATACGAATAATGTCAATGCCCCGATTGGCCAGATACAGGAAATTATACATCATCTCATTGAAAACCCTGGGGTTTCTGTAATTCAAGTCCCACTGATAGGGATAGAATGTGGTCATCACAAAATGGCCGGCTTCCTCAACCCATGTGAAATTTCCCGGCGCCGTGGTGGGAAAAACCTGGGGCACCGTCTTTTCATAAAGAGAAGGTATATGATCGTTATCGAAGAAGAAATAACGACTCATGTACTCCCCATCTCCTCTGCGCGCCCGTTGCGCCCACTCATGGTCCTCTGAAGTATGGTTCATGACAAAATCCATACAGACGCGAATTCCCTTCTTATGACAGGCGGCGGTCAGACTATCCAAATCCTCCATGGTTCCCAGATTTTCCTGCACTTTCCGAAAATCCGACACCGCGTATCCGCCATCTGAACGCCCTTTTGGCGTTTCCAGAAACGGCATCAGATGAATGTAATTCACGTTGCACTTTTGCAGATATTCCAGTTTAGACTGCACGCCTTTTAAATCGCCTGCGAAATTATCAATATAGAGCATCATCCCCAGCATGTCGTTGCGCTTATACCAGCCGGGGTCTGTCTCCCTCTGAAAATCCAGAGATTTTAAATCCGCCCCCCGCTCCCGGTAAAAGCTTTCCATTTGGTCGCATAGTTCCGCAAACATGGAATTGTTGCCATAAAGCTCTGTATAAAGCCACTGGAGTTCCTCAAAGTGTTTTTCAAAACGCCTTTTGTAGACCTGCATGGTCTCCGTAACCACCGCCGCTTCTTTCTTTTTATTTTTTAGCAACTTCTTTTTTAACGTTTTCTTCATTGTCTCACCTTTCCTCGTTTTGCTCCCTATGTAAACTTTATCACAAAATCCTTTTGTTGGCTACCAAATCCCTCCAAGTTATGCGGCCTGCGGCAACAAAATCGTTACTGTTCACTCCGTGACCAGTAACGTGTTGCACGATGCACGCAAAATCACTGCCGGAGATAATTCCGCATGGTTTTCAGGGCGTTTTTCTCCAGCCGGCTGACTTGCGCCTGGGATATGCCAATCTCCGCAGACACCTCCATCTGGGTTTTCCCCTGGAAATACCGCATCCGTATGATGGATTTCTCCCGATCGCCCAGACGATTCATTGCGTCTTGCAAGGAAAGGCTCTCGATCCAATGTTCCTCTTTGTTCTTCTTATCGCTGATCTGATCCATCACATAGAGGGTGTCGCCGCCTTCTGTGTAGACAGGTTCATATAAACTAACCGGATTCTGAATAGCGTCCAAAGCATACACGATCATCTCCTTCTCAATCCCGATTTCCTCCGCGATTTCGTTCACTGTAGGTTCCTTTGAATGCTGCTTCATGTAGCTTTCCTTGGCATAGATGGCTTTGTAAGCAATGTCCCGCAGTGAACGGCTGACGCGTATGGAATTGTAATCCCTAAGATAGCGGCGGATTTCCCCCACAATCATGGGCACGGCATACGTGGAAAACTTCACATCCAACTCCAGCTTAAAGTTATCTATGGCTTTTATCAGGCCGATGCAGCCGATCTGGAACAAATCGTCCGCGTTCTCGTTGCTGTTGGAAAACCTTTTAATCACACTCAATACCAGCCTCAAGTTGCCCTTTATATACAGCTCTCTGGCCTCTTTGTCCCCCTGTTTGATCCTTTTAAACAGCTCATCCTTTTCCTGATTGGTGAGTACCGGGAGTTTTGATGTGTTCACACCGCATATTTCTACTTTGTTAAGCGCCATTTTAAGAATCCTCCTGAATATTTCCAGACAGTACAATTAAAGCGCGCTCAGAAATTCATTCCCCGCAGAAAACTTTTTCCGACACGCTTTAATAAAATTTTTCTCAAATCGCACTTTCTTTATTCAGCTCATCCAAAAATATAAAAAATAATACCCCTTGACACTTGAGCGTCCCAATCCATGGCAACCGGCCTGGAAATTTTTGTCCTAAAACACAAGACCGCCGCGAAAACCCCTCGGTTTCAGACGGCGGCCTTATGTCTTTGCTTATTCCGGGCAAACCCGAACGGGCAGACAGATGCGTCGACATGTCCGGTTCCATTACTTTTGCAAAAGCTATGCATACTATATCGCATTTTGCATGATTTGAAAAGTATTTTATTTTAAAACGTAATCTATAGTTTGCATTTTACCTAAAAATTAAAAATTTCGTAACAATACCGCGCGCCAAACACAGTCCCTGGCCTTGTTGCATATACATATTAGTATAAAAAAATTGGAGGTAGTCCCGTATGAATGTTTGTTTCGATCTCTATGTATTATCCACAATCGCCTGTCAACTATCCGAATGCCTTTCCAAAGAAGAACTGGAAGCCTTGAGCGCCAGCTTAAAAGCCCTGGGCGAAATGATTGAAGTGACCTTGACACGCTAAAAGACGCGTTTTTGCATTTTTTTACAAAAAATAAAAAAAAGGTATTGACATTCACCCTGTTTTGATTATATAATAGCGAAGCAGGCAACGGAAAGAGAGAAAAAACAAAACGTTGCAAAGCATTCAAAGTATATGGGATCTTAGCTCAGTTGGGAGAGCATCTGCCTTACAAGCAGAGGGTCATAGGTTCGAGCCCTATAGGTCCCATATTACATCTGATAGAATCTGATAAAGATGTGGCGAGATAGCTCAGCTGGCTAGAGCATACGGTTCATACCCGTAGTGTCGGGGGTTCAAGTCCCTTTCTCGCTATTTTTGTGAGTCCTGAAGACCTTAGAGAGGTTTTCAGGATTTTTGTTTTTTCAAAAAATAAAACAGGAGATAAAAAAAATGGACATTACCTGTTCCGTATGCATGCGCGGCTGCACCCTCAAAGAAGGACAAACCGGCTTTTGCCGAAGCCGGAAAAACACAGGCGGCGTTATAAAACCCATCCATTATGGGAAAATTACGTCCATGGCCTTAGATCCCATTGAAAAGAAACCTCTGGCCATGTTTTACCCCAAAAGCCAGATACTCTCCATCGGAGGCAGCGGCTGCAATCTGCGCTGCCCTTTTTGCCAAAACCATCCCATTTCCATGTCTGACGGAAGCGATCTCCAGACGATGGAATTGTCTCCAGAAAAGCTGACCCAGCAGGCGCTCTCCCTGCAAAAAGCTGGAAACATTGGCGTGGCCTACACGTATAACGAACCGCTCATAGACTATGAATACGTCCGGGACTGCGCCAAGCTTATCCGGAAAGCCGGAATGAAAAACGTGGTGGTGACCAACGGGTCTTTTACACAGGAAGTCCTTCTGGAAACGCTTCCCTTTATAGACGCTATGAATATAGATCTGAAATCCTTTTCCAGGGATTTTTATAAAGAAATCGGCGGCGACCTGGACACTGTGTTGCGCTTCATCGAAACCGCTTTCCAGAAATGTCATGTGGAAGTCACAACGCTAATCATCCCCGGCAAAAACGATTCCCCGGAAGAAATGACGAAACTTAGCCAATGGCTGTCAGCCCTCAGCCCCGAAATCCCTCTACACATAACGCGTTTCTTCCCACAATACAAAATGCGCCTGGCCAGTCCTACCCCGGTAAGACAAATACAAAAGCTGGCGCGGACCGCCCAACGCCATCTGAAAAACGTATTTATCGGAAATTGTTAAACGACCCCTTTACAAAATTCCTCCGCAACCGTATAATACATCCATTACTCAGGAAAGGAGACAATATTATGCAAAAATATGAGTGCGCCCCTTGTGGATATATCTACGACCCGGAAAAAGGCGATCCGGACGGAGGCATTGAGCCAGGAACCGCTTTCGAAGACATTCCAGATGACTGGGTATGTCCTGTCTGCGGCGTGGGAAAGGATGAGTTCCTGCCCGCCCAATAGACGCAAACCCCATCGCTTTTCAAAACAGCCGCCGCGGATGAGATCTCCTTCTCCTCCATGGCGGCTTTCTTATGGATGGACATTGCCAAAGGAAGCGCAGATTTTCCAATTATTTATCATTGTCTATGGTAAATAACGAAGATTTTATGTATAATAAAGGAGTGCATCCCACACAGTTTCCACGGGACGCACCCATAATTAATCAAACCGAAAAGCAATAAGGGGAAATAGCCATGTGTAATAAACGCAAAATGCTAATCGTCGACGATCTGGAGCTGGACCGGGACGTTTTAAAAGAATTATTTGAAAATGAATTCGATATAATAGAAGCTATAAATGGACAAGAGTGCATCGAACTGGTGAAACAATATGGCGATCAACTCAGCATCATACTCCTGGATATCCACATGCCTGTGGCGTCCGGACTAGATGTATTAACATACCGCAATAACGACCCTGTATTTGGAAACATCCCGGTAATCGTCATCACCGTAAACGATGATACGAAAACCCAGATGCAGACATTCCAACTGGGCGCCACCGATTACATCACGAAACCTTTTATGCCGGAAATTATTAAATACCGCATCCATAACGTCCTCTCCACCCGCCGGGTGGAAGAAGTCGTGCGGGAAAAAGAAAATTTTCGCGTAAAAGCAGAGTTGGACCTTATGACCGGCATCTACAATAAGGTCACCACCCAGCATCTGATAACGAATATGCTGGCCGACAACCATACGCTCTGCGCCATGCTGGTGGTGGATATTGACGATTTTAAATGGGTCAACGATGTCCAGGGACACCTGGCTGGCGATCGCATCATCTGCACCATTGCGAATCTGTTGTCCGCACATTTTCGAAAGACCGACGTGGTGGGAAGAATCGGAGGCGATGAATTTCTCGTCTTCATGTTGGATCTACCCTCCGCCGATCTGGCCAGAAAAAAAGCCAGCAACTTTTCCAAAGTATTAAAATATACGCCAGAGACCTCATCCCCGGCCAACGTATCTGTCAGCATTGGCATGGCTATATCCGAAAAACGCCCTTACACATACGAAGAATTATTTAAACAGGCCGATGAAGCCCTCTATAATGCCAAACGAAACGGAAAAGGACAATACGCCGAATATGGCGTAGAAAAGCCTCAAAAAGACTTTGACAGGGAATCTTTCGCCTCTCTCCTTCTAAGCAAGGACCGGGAAGTGCGCGGCGCAATCGATATGATTACCGAAAACGCCCGCTTGCTAACTATTTTCTCCCCGGAAGAATCTGCATATTTTAAGGAAGAATTTATGGGCAAAATCTATCTTCTATATATAGATATTTCTACGGAATCCGGGAATGAATGCGCCCTAATCGATCAAATACTGCAAATCGACTGGCTACAGGGCATCCCTTTCATTGCCATATGCAAAGAAGGCGATATCCAGCAATATTCCTCCGCCATCCAAAGAGGAGCGGCAGATATACTCCCCGCTCCCATAGATACCGTATTCGCAAAGCGCCGTGTAGCGGAATTCTGCCACATTGAAAAATAAACCTTTTGTTACTGTTCACTTTGGTGGACAGTAACAACCTTTTCTTCCAGACGCGTCTCGTCTTTCCTGTAATTTTTCCGATTCATGATATCATAAATGCATGGCACAATATACAGGGTCAGCAATGTGCCGTACATAAGTCCGCCGATGGTTACAATCGCCATGGGCTGCACCATGTCCGCGCCCATACCCATGCCCATCGCCATAGTGGAAAGTCCCAGAATGGTAGTCAGCGCGGTCATAATCACCGGGCGCAATCTGGATTTTCCCGCTTGCACGATGGCTTCCCTCTTCTCCATGCCTTCCCTGCGAAGCTGATTCATATAATCCACCAACACAATTCCGTTGTTTACAATGATTCCCGCCAGCATCACAAACCCGATCATAGCAATGACGCTGACCTCATTTCCGGTCATATACAGCGCCAGAAAGCCCCCGGTAAACGCCAACGGAATAGTGAACATAACGATAAAAGGCGATAGAAGAGACTGAAACTGCGCCACCATAATCAGATACATAAACACCACAGCCAGAGCCAGCATCAATACAAGCTGCCCCATAGCATCCTGTATGGTCTCATTTTCCCCTTGCATCTTCAGGCTATATCCTTTCGGCAGCTTAAAGTCTTTCAGCGCTTCCTCCACATCGGCGCTCACCAGACCAATGTTGTAGCCGGATTCCAGCTCTGCCGTCACGGACATGTAACGGGACTGAGCGTCCCTTCGGATGGACTGGGGCGTAACCGCCTCCTGAAAAGCCGCAATGTCCCTGAGAAATACCTTTTGTTTGTCACCCTCAGCGTCTGTATATTCCAGCTGCATCCTTTCCAGGTCCTCTTTTGTAAGATTTTCATCTGTGTCCGCCTTCACATAGACTTCGTAATCCTTTTCCGCTGTGGCCAGGGTGGTGGCCGAGGTGGCTTCTGCCAGATGTTTCTGGATTTCCTGGAAAACCTGAGCCACAGTCAGCCCGTGCCCCATGGCTTTTCCCTTATTCACCACTACACGCAGCTCTTTATCCGCCTCTTCCATCCCGTCGGAGACATTGACTGCGCCCGGAACCTTTTCAATGATGGATGCCGCTTTTGCAGACAACTCCTGCAATTTATCCAGATCCTGCCCGGCAATCTGCACCTGAATTCCACTGCCGCCCAACGCGCTCATGTCCATGCTGGAGGTCTCCACATCCACCTGACAGTCGATAGACTTGGTGCGCTTTCGAATTTCCCTCTCCAGCTTCTCATTGCCCCATTGGCGGTCTTCCCGCAACGTCAGATACATAGAAACCGAGTCCTGGGCGCCTCCACCCATCATGGAGGACATCATGCTGCCCCCCGCCATGGCTCCAATGGCCTCAATATCGGAAATATCCTCCAGGCTGGCAATTACCTGATCCGTCGCCTTCGTCAAATCCTGAAAGTTCTGATCCCGGTCCACACGAACGGTCATGCTCACCTGCGTGCTCTCCATTTCCGGCATAAAAGCTGTGCCGCGGGAGAAAGACGCGGCCATGCTCACTGCAAGCAACGCCAACGCCAGAAGCAATGTCAAATATTTAAACCGCAAAGACAACCGCAGCGTCTTGGCGTAAATATTCTGAATCTTGACTAAAATTTTTTCCGGCTTGGCCTGCGCTTTTCGTAAGAGCCCTGCGGACATCATGGGCGCCAGCGTCAAAGCAACCACCAAGCTGGCCAGCAGCGAATAAGCAATGGTCAGTCCCATATCCACAAATAACTGCCGGGTCAATCCTTCCGTAAACACAATGGGCGCAAACACGCAGACAGTGGTCAGTGTGGAGGCGCTGATCGCCCCCGCCACTTGGGACGCTCCTTCCACAGCCGCTTTTTTCGCCGATACGCCTTCGCTGCGCATTCGGTAAATGTTCTCAATCACCACAATGGAGTTATCCACCAACATGCCGATGCCCAGCGCCAGCCCGGACAGGGATATAATGTTCAGCGTCACTCCGCTGAAATACATCAGCGTCAACGCCGTCACCACACTGATGGGAATGGAGCAGGCAATCACCAATGTGGGGCGAATATCCTTTAAGAACAAAAGCAGAATCAAAACCGCCAGCGCCGCCCCAAATATCATATTCTGCAACACCGAGTTCACCACCAGGTCAATATAAATGCCCTGATCCATCATTACCGAAACGCCCAACTGGCTGTATGTGTCTTTTAACTCTTCTATTCGCTCCAAAATACGATCCGTCACATCCCCGGTGGAATACCCGGTCTGTTTCTCGATGGAAAGCATAACTCCTGGATTTCCATTGAGATTCGCATAAACTTCACTGGAATTGTTTCGGATGGCCACTTCCGCCACTTCCGCCAGACAGATCGGCGTTAAATTGTCCAGATCCATGTCCAGCACCACCAGTTCCTGGAGACTTTTCACATCCTGCAGCTTATCTCCCACCCGCACCAGATATTTTTCACTGTCTTCTCCCACGTACCCTGCCGGCATGGAGAAATTCTCGGCGGCCAGAATCCCTTTTACCATATCCACAGTGAGGATTCCGTCCAACTGGCTTTTTTCCAGAGCCTCCTGGCGGGCGTCTAAAAGCTGCTCTCTTCCATCGTCCAACTGCTGCTGGGCGGACTCCAGTTGAGACTCACCCATATTGATTTTCGACTGGGCAATGCTCATCTCCACGGAAGCCAGAACCTGTTGGGTATTTAACTGGGCAATGCCAGAGGAAACGCCGCTCTGGCCGGCTTCTAGCTGTTGCCTGGCCGTTTGAAGCTGCTGTCTGCCCGCATCCAACTGCGCCTGCCCCTCTTCCAACTTCTCCTTCCCAGCCGCAATCTGAGACAACCCTTCCTTCACTTCTCGAATCTGCGCTTTCACTGTCTGCAAACCCTCTTTGGGCGAATCCACGCCAAATGGCTTTAACAAAGCTTCCAGCGCCTTCTGGGTCTCCTCAATCTTCCCGTCAATCTCCTGAATCCCTTTTTCCATCAGCTCCCGGCCGCTTTTCAGCTCCGCTTCTTTTTTCTTCAGATCCGGGTTTTCCGGGGCCATCTGAAGACCCGCCTGGATCTGAATCAACGCTTCGTCCGCCTGAGCCATCTTTTCTTCCAACTCCGCTTTCTTCTCCTGCATGCTGGTTATGGCTGCGGGAAGCTGCTCCAGAGCAGACTTGGCCTGCTCCAACTGCCCCAGCCCCTCCTTGGCCTTTACTTCACTGGCCGCCAAAGACTCACGGCCGCTGTCCAGTTCCGCCTGTTTCTCATCCAAAAGCTTCTGGTTTTTCTCCAGCTCTTGTTTTCCTTCCATCAACTGAACCTGGGCTTCATTTAACTGCGCCGCCCCCTGGCCGATTTGCTCCGCGGCCTGCTGTTTTCCAGATTCCAGTTCCTCTTTCCCAGATTCCAGATCCGCCCGGTTTGCATCCAATTCACCCTGCGCGTCCGAAAGCTCTTGCTCTTGTTCCGAAAAAGTTCCGTACAGCGCGTTTCTCACCCGCTGGTTTGCAGCGGCTATCTTGTCTTCCCGGATGAGCACATCCACATTTTCCGTGATTGTGCCGGTGGTAGTGACACTGGCCACACCGGCAATGCTCTCCAGCTCTGGCTCCACATGGCTGGTCACAAAGTCCGTCACCTCTGTGTCTTCCATCCCTTCCGCTTCCACAGCCGCCACCATCACTGGCATCATATCCGGATTCAGCTTCATGATAATGGATTTGCCCACCGAATCGTCCCAATAGGAGCTAATCTGATCCAGATTTTCTCGCATCTCGATGGTGGCGGAATCCATGTTAGCCGTCTCCTCGAATTCCAAAATGACCAGCGAGACATTCTCCTGAGAAATGGAGCTGACATTTTCAATACTGGTCACCGTGGCCATGGACTGCTCTATGGGCTTGGTCACTGCCATCTCCACCGTCTCCGGACTGGCGCCTTGGTATGTAGTCATCACAATGGCATAGGGCAGATTCATGCTAGGCAGCAAATCCGTGTTCATTTTCGTAAAAGAAACGCTACCCAGGATCAATACCAACACCACCGCCACCACAACCGTGTAGGGACGCTTCACACTCAAACGCGCAATCATTCTTCTCTCCTCTTTGCGGAATCCATGAAAATCCGCCGGGGCGAGAGCTTCTCCACCCACGCGGCGCCCATGGACGCTTTCATAGCCTGCACATATTCTTCATAAGTCAGATTCCCATCGGCTGATAACAGTTCAAAGTCGGTGTGGTAAACATGGGCGTAAACCCCTGTCTCTTTTATGCCGTTTCTCATATAAAACGCTTTTCTCTTCACACGTTCCAGCGCATTTTCCGCCTGAGGGTCCTCCACCTCGATTTCCAGAATCATACGCTGATCGCGATAGCGATTTACCAGCATGCCCAGCGCTTTTCCCCCATATCCACAGTTTCTCATAGATGGATCGATGGCGAAATAATCCAGTATCACAGCTTCTCCAGCCAAAAGAACAATGGCCAGCCCCACAAATCGCTCTTCATCCATAATCGCCAGCATTTCCATCTTCCCCTGCGCAGCCAGCATTTCCATAAACCCAAAAGGCTTTCGCTCCTGGCTGGGAAAAGCCGTCTCGTATAATGTAAGAAACAGATCTTTGTTTTCCATATTGCCCAGGTCTTCC
The DNA here is from genome assembly GCA_910588775.1 of uncultured Lachnospiraceae bacterium. Lineage (GTDB taxonomy): Bacteria > Bacillota > Clostridia > Lachnospirales > Lachnospiraceae > MGBC164599. The sequence goes on along the minus strand of CAJURH010000011.1, from coordinate 56,859 downwards.
AACCGCATATTCAGGCGCCCCCTTTTCTTGATATAAAATACAGCGAAATAATTTCTTCATTATATACAATATTTTCCCACTTTTCAAGCGCCAGGGGCATTTCTCTTCTCCAAACGAACCAGATAGACGATTCCCGTCACGTCGGCCAGAAACCACCCCACAGGTATGGCCCACCAAATCCCCCACACGCCAATGCCGGGCACGGGCGCCAGCGCATAGGCCAAAAACACCCGGATTCCCAGGGATATCACCGTCAGCGCCAGGGACATCTCCGGCCTGTTGATTCCCCGGTAAAAACCATACAGTAGGAACAAAATTCCGATTCCGCAGTAAAATGCTCCTTCCACCCGCAGGTACCCCACTCCGATCTGGATAATCTCCGTCTCAGAAGGGTCCACAAACAAAAGCATCAGATATTTGGCAAATCCGAATACCAGCGCCGAGACCGCCAGACAAAAAACTGTGGAAATGGCCATAGCGCGGGCGGCTCCCTGGCGCACCCGGCGGTGTTTGGCCGCGCCATAATTCTGAGATATGTACAAAGAAAATGCGTTTCCAAACTCCTGGGCGGGCATATAGGCAAAGGAATCAATCTTCACCGCCGCCGTAAACGCTGCCATCACCGCCACGCCGAAACTATTCACCAGCCCCTGCACCATCAAAATTCCAAAATTCATCACCGACTGTTGGATGGACGCGGCAAAAGAAAACCTTGCAATCTCCCGGACCGCTTCCCTGCGTCGCTCTTTGGACTCAGCCTTTTGCCGCCAGACCTCTTTGAACAAAGGCTCTTTCCTCCAGGTGTAAATCCCGATTCCCACTCCTGACGCCGCCTGGGAAAAGACCGTAGCCACCGCCGCACCGCCAATTCCCCAATGAAAACCCACCACGAATAATAAATCCAGCGCCACGTTGAGGATAGACGTGCCACCCAGAAAATACAAAGGAACCACCGAATTGCCCAATGCCCGAAGCAAATAGGAAAAATAATTATACAAAAAAACAAAGAAAATGCCTGTGAAAATAATCAACACATACAGGCGCATCCGCCCCATGATTTCCCCTGGTATCCGCAGCAGCGTCAGAATCGGTCCCACAAAAAGAAACGCCAGCCCCTCCACCAACACAGTCACACAGCCCACCAGATAAAAGGCCGCACGCACGCATCCTTTCATTTTCACAAAATCTTTCTTTCCATAATAGAAAGAAAAAACCGATCCGCTTCCCATGCACAGGCCAATCAAAACAGACGTGAGAAAGGTCATAAGCGTATAAGCCGTCCCCACGGCCGCCATGGCCTCCGCTCCCAAAAATTTCCCCACAATCAGCGTATCCGCAATGTTGTAAAACTGCTGTAAAAGGTTCCCTGCAATCATAGGCGCCGCAAACAAAATCATTGTTTTCGCCACATTTCCCGTTGTCAAATCTCTGTTCATACCCATTCATCCACTCTAATTTCCAAATACTCGTATCTTTTCACTGCAACGGCATCCTCAAAATATAGACCTGTATCGTTCTTTTCATAAGGAGCGAATTGAAGGCGGTTTTGAACTCCGTTTTATCTATTTTAAACAAACAAACGCCTTTCTGCAAGCGTTTCGCAGTCACTTAAACTCTTTCTTGAATTCCCAACTGTTTGTATGTATAATCATAAGAAACTTGATTCCCGGAGGTTACCCCCATGATGCAGTCTTATATCAAAACCATTGAAGACCTGTCCTTAAACGCCTGGCCTTCTCACCAGCTCCAGATTTACGACGGCTGGCTGCTGCGCTTCTCTTATTTCTATACACACCGCACCAACTCCGTAGAACAGATTGGCGCTTCCACCATCCCCTGGGAGGAGAAAATCTCTTATTGCGAGAACATCTACAGCCGTTGGGGCACCCCCTGCATTTTCAAAATCACGCCTCTTCTAAACCCTCAGTTCGACAGCCTTTTGGCCAGCCAGGGATACCAGATCGCCCACCCCACGGAGGTAAAGACGCTGGACCTGACCGGATTTTCCATGGCGCCGGACGCCCACGTGGAGCTGGAAAAAGACATCAGTTGGGAATGGCTGGACGCTCTTTTTTCCCTGAAAGGAACTACCAGCCGCATCCACCGCAAAATCGTCCCCACTATGTACGCGGCCATCCCCAAAGACACCATTGCCGCGTCTATCATCCAGGACGACCGCATCGTGGCGATCGGACTGGGCATCCTAGACCGGGACCACATTGGACTGTATGCCATTCACGTAGATCCCTTTTACCGCCGACAGCATCTGGCACGCTCCATCTGCGTCCGCATCTTAAACGAAGGAATCCGCCAGGGCGCCCGGCATGCCTATCTGCAGGTCATCCCCAACAATATATCCGCCAAAAACCTTTACGGCAACTTAGGGTTCCAGGATTTCTACCCTTACTGGTTCCGCTTGAAGCGGGTATAGCAAAACCTGCAAAAATCAGACTACATCGCTTTTCAATCTGACAATCTCTTCCATGGGTATTTGCGTGCCGTCCTGCAGCGCCACAGTCCGTCTGTATATATCGATCTTTTTCACACGTCCGGTGGCCGTAATATAAGCGCCACCGCTTTTTCTTTTGTCCGGCTGAAAATAAGTGACCGCCACTTCCGGGTGAATGGCAATTCGCTCCTGAATCATCCGCAATTCTTCATTCAATTCGCTTTTGGCCTCCTCCCCCAGCTCCACCCTTTCATCGGTCAGCCGCCCGGTTTCCCCAATGGCATCCGAAAAACCGGACAAAGCCGAGAAAGGCGCAAACTGCGCCGCCCGGTCAATCTTTGGCATACGCGGCCGGGAAGGAGAAACATGATGGGGCAAATAAAGAATATCTTCATAATTGTGACTATTATAGAAATTCTCGTTCATTGTCTCCCTGCCTTTCTTCTCATCCTCACGCCTCATTTGGCGATTGCATCACACCCATTTTATAATCGGCGCTTGCGTTCGGTTTTGTCTATTTCGCTTTTCATTGCAAAGGAAATTCAGACGTTTTAAAGCTCAAATCCCATTACGCTTTATGGCCTCCGATTCGCCCATTGCGCTCCATGGCCATGGCGCCCTCCTCCAGATTCATTCCTTTCACAATGGCGTTTTTTCCAAATTTCCTCTTAATGCCCAACATCGCTTCCTGCAGCTTTCTCTCCCGCTCCAAAGCCGCTTTCTCCGCCGCCTTTTGTCCCTGCCGCGCTCCATAATCCGTAAATAGGCTAAGCTGTTCAAAAGAGTTCTCTCCTTGCGCCTTCCCTTCTTCCACCACATGATTCGCCGTGATGACGACCCTGCGAATCAACAAATTTTTATTCACAATACTCTCATATAGCTCCACGGCCGCATCTATGATCCATCTGGACGAAGAAGTGGGACGTTTCAAATTCACCGTGCCATGGGCATGTTTGGGAATCTTGCGCCCATAACGGTCTGTGGTGACGAGACCTTTATAGCGTTTCCGAATTTCCGGGTTGGACAGATTTTCCGTGTCATAACTGATGGTTAGCACAATCTGACTTGTCACCAGCCCTTTCTCCAACAAATCCAGCGCCAGAAGATCCGCCATCTCCCGGACAATCAGCTTCGCTTTCTCAAATTCATAGGGACACGGAAGAACCTGGCCGGACCCCATACTGTTGGACTCCGGCTTATACGCCTTCACATCTGCAATCGTGCACGGTTCCCATCCCCACGCATGATCAATCAGCAGCTCCGCATTTACGCCGAACAATTTGTACAGCAACCCTTCGTTGTAATAATCGTCTGGCTTTCCAATGGAGCACCTGGCCACGTCACCCATGGTCATTATCCCATTTTCCTCCAGCTTCCTGGCATACCCCCTGCCCACACGCCAGAAATCCGTAAGCGGACGATGATCCCACAAAAGTCTGCGGTACTCCATCTCATTTAGATGGGCAATCCGCGCCCCGTCTTCATCTGGCGCAATATGCTTCGCCACAATATCCATGGCCACCTTGCTCAGATAAAGATTCGTCCCAATCCCCGCCGTCGCTGTGATTCCAGTGACCTGCGCTACCTCCTGCAAAATCTTCACCGCCAGTTCACGGACCGTAAGTCCATACAGCTCCAGATATCCCGTGACATCCATAAACACCTCGTCAATAGAATAGACATGCATATCTTCTGGGGCAATGTACTTCAAGTAAATATTGTAAATCCTCGTGCTATAGTCCATATACAGGGCCATGCGTGGCGGTGCCGTAATATACGAAGCGGAAAGATCCGGCGAAGATTCCAGCTCAACCGCATGGCAAGAAGAACCGGTAAACGTACGATGCGGCGCCCTTTCCCTCCGTCTTGCGTTCACCTCTTTCATCCGCTGTACAACTTCAAATAACCGAGGCCGGCCCGGAATGCCGTAAGCCTTCATGGACGGTGACACAGCCAGACAGATGGTCTTCTCCGTGCGGCTGGCGTCGGCAACCACAAGGTTCGTGGTAAGTGGGTCCAACCCCCGCTCTATGCACTCCACAGAAGCATAGAAAGATTTTAGATCAATGGCAACATACGAATGACTTTCCTGCAACAGTTATGCACCCCCCCCTTACCAGAACATATTATCAGAACCCACGTTCCTTTTCAACCCCCAAAATCAGGAATTTAAAATTCAAAGAAGTTTTCTAATAGAACAAGAAAGAATCCTGCCGGACAGGCTCCTCCGCCTGCGGCGGATTGCCTTTGGAACAGAATTTCCTACAAGATAAAAAATTGCCGTATAGGTTCCCCCATACGACAATTTTTCCTAAAATCCCGTTTAAGAATCCGCTTCCGCGTCCTCTTCATCTTCCACTTTCTCCATATCCTCCAGACTGTGACCTAATACCCCAGTCACGGAAGAAGTCACTGTATACACCGCGTCCTCGCCCTTCACTTGCAGATAGTATTCCTCCCCCACAGCATCTCCAATGCAGACCGTGACCTCTTTCCCGTCTTTGGGCTGCAAGGTCACCGTATACGCAGGTTTTGCCAAACCATAATCTTCCAGCGCATCAAGCTCTTCCATTTTACGAGAGGCTGTCAGACTGGAAAAAGCATTTACAATCTCATTGGGGTAGGTCTGTTCCAATTCTATTTTCTCATCATCCACACATACCCAGTCGTCTTTCTTTTTCTCAAAATGCAAAGCCTCTTGCTCCGGCGCTTCATAGGAAAAAGAAACGATTTCCTCCAGATCCGTTACCTGAACGACCCGGCTTTCCTCCTGCGCCTTTTCTTCTTCCTCCGCTTTTTTATTTACAAAGGACAGCGCCCCATACACAACTGCCAACGCCGCCAGCACTGCCACCAAAATTACCATCTGTTTTTTCTTCATACTCCGCCACCTATGCCTTTCTGCGCCGCAACCAGGTTACGAAACCAAATCCAAGCACAATCACAGGAATGCCGAAAATGACCAGAAGACTGAATAGCCCTGGATACTGAACCGTATTATAAGTGACCTCCAGGCTCTTCGGCTCGATGGATATACTGGCATCCTCTCCGAAGTTGGCTCCCACCGCATTCATAAACAAGGTCAGGTTCTCCAGCGTGGAGAAAGTGTCCGTCACATTCGCGTCAATCATGGATCCAGCGCCCAACACCGTCAGACGGCTTTCCAGACCATCCTCCTCACCGGAAGCGTCTGAACTTTTCCCATCATCGCCAGCGCCCTTTGCCTGGTTCCCAGAAACGCCGTTGACCGATATGGTCTCTGTGGCCACCGCGCCAAGCACATAGGTTCCCTGCTTTTCATCCTTATCGGTAACCACATACCCGTCTGAGGACGTGTTCATAAAGGAATTCAGCGTTATGGCCTCCCGCGCGGGATCGGTCTGCGTAAATCCCTGGGCGTTAATCAGCAGCACCATTTCACTGGACATACCCTTGGCATATTCTTCGCCCAGTGACAACTCTGGAAAAATATAATATGGATTCTGCTGGTAGCTGCGCTGTATATCCGCCACATAGCCCTGCTCTCTCTCCAAACCATATTCCTTGAAAATCGCATCCAGGTTCGGCGTGCTCTTCTCGCCATCACCCAGAAGTATCATCACTTTGCCGCCACGCTGCAAATAATCCAAAATCCCCTTTTGCTCATCTGCCGTCACATCTGTAGATGGACCGTTCATAATGAAAAGCTCACATTCTTCCGGAATGTCAGGATTCATCAACAGATTGCATTCTTCCAGCGTATAATTGGCCTTCTCCAGCAGCCCCTGCACTGAAGAGGAAAACGTCTCCTCCCCGTGGCCTGTGGAATAATACACCTGCCTTCCCTGACTGCTGATCACATAATTCACCGCCGCCGTAAGCTGCCCCTCTCCGTCAAAAGCCGTCTCCTGCATGGAGCCTGTCGTGTAATAAGACATCTGGTCGTAAGTGATAATCTCCCCAAAGGAAATCACCCGCTGTTTATCCGTATCCTCGCAGGACACCACCAGGCTGTCCGCCTGAGCGTCGTATTTGGACAACGCCGACGGATGCTGCACCGGGTCAATCCATTCCAGAGTTATTTTCGAAGACAAACCGGCGTATTTTTCTACAAAATTCCGTATCCGCTTATCCACCTGGTCTTTTTGGGCCAGAACTGTGATAGCCACCGGCTGTTTTAAATCCTTGACCAGCTTACGGCTTACATCTGTAATCTCATAAATCTTATTATCGCTTAAATCCACGCTGCGCACATTTTCGGGGAGCTGGCCCACAATCAGGTTAGCCACAATCACAATGGCCACCACCAGCGCAATCGCCCCCAGACTATAAGAGCCATACCTGGATGACACACTGAAAAACGTCTCTCTGAACTTCTTTTTCATGTCTGCTTCCCCCTCCTAACTCCACCGTCTTCTCTGGATGGTCTGTATAGTCAGAAAGACAAACAACACAACCACAGACACGCCCAGAAACAGACTGCTCACATCCAAAAGCCGATCATTGACAATACTGGTGAATCCATTGGAAAGGGAAAGCTTCCCCAACACATCCGGAAGCAGCCGTTCCATCCAGGATGGCCGCACGAAATAGACAACAACCCCTGCCGCCACGCCCAGCGCTTCCAGAATGGCCGCCAGCATCCAATTTCTCGCCATCTGGTAAACAGCAAACGCCAGTACACTCCACAAAAGCAAAACGCCTGCTAAATTTCCCCCTGCATTCGTGGGCAGAAAATCCATCAGACCGTTCCACAAATACAGAATCAGCAGCACGCCAAATGTGCTGATGGCTGCAATAATCTGGCTCTCCGTCAGCGAAGACAGGAACATTCCCACTGCAATGTACGCGCATCCCAGCAGGAAATAAGCCAAAATTGCGCAGTAATCCACTCTAAAATACGCCTGCCCCGATGCCTGAATCATCAGTGGAAACAGACAGAAAATCAGATTGGGTATGGCAAAAACCGTCACCATAGCCAAATATTTTCCCCACACAATCTGCCCCAATGAAACCGGAGCCGTCAGCAAAAGCTGGTCTGTCTTGCTGCGCCTCTCTTCCGAAAAGCTTTTCATCGTCAAAATGGGTATGGCAATCAACAAAATAAACAATCCCCCTGAAAGCGTATAGGAGAAATAAGGATACCCCATGTTCAGGTTATACGCCATAAAATAAATGCCCACAAACGCCACCAAAAAGGCGACGAACACATAGCCAATCATCGAATAAAAATAGGATTTCAGCTCCCGTTTATAAATCCCCTTCATGGTCTGCATCCTCCTTTCCGTCCCCGGAAACATCCAGCGCATCCTGCTCTTCTATGACTTCTTCCGGCACATCCCCGGCTTCATTCTGGGTCAGTTCCAGGAACACATCTTCCAGCGTAGCCTTAGAAATCTGCATACGGTATATGGGACATCTTTTCTCCGCAAAAGCGTAAAAAAGCTCTTCCCGGATTTCCCGATGGTCCGCCACCTGTATCTGTACGCCCAGCAGTCCACCGCCCCGTTCGTCAAACATCCATTCCTTCACGCCCTGTATTTCTTTTAAAATCCCTTCCGCCTGGCTGCGGCTACCTTTCACATCCAATTCCAGCGTCTCCTCTCCCTCGATCAGACGCTCCAGATGATCCGGCGTATCGCTGGCCACCAACTTTCCTTTTGAAATAATCATCACGTAGTCACAGACTTCCCGCACTTCCGCCAAAATATGAGAGCTTAGAATAACCGTATGGTTTTTCGCCAACTCCCGGATTAATTGACGGATTTCTATAATCTGCTTGGGGTCCAGCCCTACCGTGGGCTCATCCAGGATGATAATCTCTGGAAATCCAAGAACCGCCTGCGCCAGACCAACCCGCTGTTTATAGCCTTTGGACAAGTTTCGTATCAGCCGATGTCTCACATCCGTCAGCTTTACCATCTCCATGACCCGTTCCGTCTGGGAAGAAATTTCCGCCCGCTTCACCTTCTTTAACTCCGCAGCGAATGCCAGATACTCCGCCACGGTCATATCCGTATATAGAGGCGGGATCTCCGGCAGATAGCCAATCAGTTTCTTGGCCTCCTCCGGCTCCTTTAACATATTATGGCCATTGACCAACACTTCTCCCTCTGTGGCCCCCAGGTATCCCGTCATAATATTCATTGTCGTAGACTTACCTGCGCCATTAGGGCCGAGGAATCCGTAAATCTGCCCCTTCTCCACCACAAAACTCAGATGATCCACAGCCAGATGACTGCCATATTTTTTCACCAGGTTTCTGACTTCAATCAACTTTCATACCTCCTGTCTCCCCGGAACAGCAGCATTCTGCCATACACCCGGAATACTCAAATTTACATAAACATCATCATAGAAAAAAAATGTGTTCATTGTGTGTCTCTTCTGTGTTTAAAAGGAAAAAAATACTTACAGCCGCTTACTCCTCTGCCAGAGTTCCTCCAGAGCTTCTCTATATTTTCTGGACGACGCGCCAGGATTTCTACGCAGCAGGCCGATGGAGCGCATATACTGCTTATTCCTCACCTGCCCCAGTTTCTGCTGCTGCCGGCCCAGACTTTCCTGAAGCCTTTTCATTTCCCCAGTCATCCTATCAATCTCCTCTCGGATTCCGTGGGCCGCTTCCGTCGATTTATCCCGGGCGCGCTCCAGATATTCCCCGATGGTTTCTGAAAGCTCCTGTAACCGGTTCTCCGCCAACAGCCGCTCCTCCACCGTCTTCTTAAACTCCTCCGCTTTCTTTCTATGCTCCTGCACATCCGCATCGATAACAGCCGCAATCACATCCACCCGTTTCTGAATGCGCTTCAATTCCTGGCTGCTCTCGGTGATTCTCTCAATAATCTCCCGCAAATCCATGGCCTCGTTAAAGGACTGGGTAGCGTCCACGGCAAATGCCAAAACCAGCGCAAACGCCAAAACTTCCGCCACATCCGCCTGCATCTGCGTTACCGCCAATTCCACCGGTGCATGAACGTAACGAATCATCAACACAGAAAAAGCCCCCCAGGCCAGCGAAGCCACCAGACAGACATGTCCATTTATATTCAGAAACTTGCCCGAATAATCCCAGTATCTGACTTTGAATATCCTCTCCATCGTCGCCCCGGTCACATATTCCAACAATGTAGCGCCCGCCATGCCGAAAATATATACAAGCGCCAGGTTGTCCCGCACCGGAATCGCCGCAAACAATACCGCAATGGCGCCAAATCCATAAATGGGAATCAACGGCCCGTGGAGGAATCCGCGATTTACCCACTTGCGCCCTTTCACCGATACATAACATGACTCCCATATCCATCCAAAGAAACAATAGATAAAGAAGAATAAAATCCATTGAAAAAAATGATATTGATACATAAGTCCCCCCTTTTCGCCCGATAACGCCTGCAGCGCACAAAATATTATGAAAATTATACCATGCCTGCGCCTGTTTTAAAATATATTCCAGTAATCCGTATACAAAGCGGGAAAAGAGCTATGAAGTGATTGAAGACCGTTTAAAGAATTATGTAAAAGAAAATTTGCGAAAGATGGCTCCGTATAAAAATCCAACTACGGAAACCATCTTCCGCCGCGCACATCAACAAATTTTATTATTTATCCACGATTACCTTTTTCCAATCTTTCTGCGGCACATATTTTTTCGATATGCCATCGTCATCATAGAGAACATACTCCACCGGACCATCCCCATGACAAATCCACTCATAAGAAACATCTTCCATATTCGCCGTGGATTTTATCTTCTCATCCAGAACCGCCAGGGGCAGCGCGTGATCCTTTTTCACAAAAAACACCAGCTCATTTAAAGCCACGTCCACATAATGATGGCCTTTTTCCATCGGCTCGCAGGTTTTATTTTCCATGGATTTCATGCGCACCAACAGCATATCCTCCGGCAGATACACATACCTGCCTGTGGCGTTCTGGGTGTAGACTGGAGCAGCCATAATGCTCTCGCCCACCATCACCTGGTCCTCCACCTTAGCCGCGTGATCGTCCTCAGGATAGTCAAATGACAGCGGACGAAAATACAGCTCATCATCCAATGCCGCTTTCATATACTCACTGTAAATATAAGGAAGCAGCCCATAACGAATACGAATCATGTTCCGGAAATCTTCCACATTTTCAAACTGGTAGACTTCCTGCTGCCGTGTTCCCAACGTAGCGTGGTTTCTCATCAGCGGCGTGAAAACGCCAAATTGCAGCCACCGCAACAACAAATCCTCCGTTGTGTCACTTCCAAATCCCCCGATATCGGACCCGACGTATAGGATTCCACACATATTCAGGGCTGGCATCTGCTGAACGCTCAACAATAGATGGCTCCACCAAGAGCTGTTATCCCCCGTCCAAATGCCGCCATACCGATGCATGCCGATATAAGACGACCGGGAAAACAGCAGCGTTCTCTTATCCGGCGCGATCTCATCAAACGCTTCCGCCGCGGCCTTGGTCATATTGTAGCCATAGATATTATGCACCTTGTCATGGCGTATCTTCACCCCATCCATATCGTGGTAAAAACTCTTATAATCCTCCGGATTATTGGACAGCCCCAGCAATATGTCCCTCATATGGAAAAATCCATGGAGATCTATATTTTTGCCTTTCAGGGCCAACAGCTCATCCATCACTTTCTGCATATTTTTTTCTGAATAGAAAATAGCCGGTTCGTTCATATCATTCCAGAAACCATCAATTCCCTGCTCCATCAGCCATCTGTACTTTCCTCCGAACCACTGTCTGGCTTTGGAGTTGAGTACGTCGGGAAAATGCACTTTTCCCGGCCATACCGCCCCTACAAAGTCCTCGCCATCCTCATCCTTGCAAAAATATCCCCCTGCCACGCCCTCTTCATAAATGGGATATCCCTCTTCTATCTTCACGCCAGCGTCAATAATGGGCACAAGATGCACGCCCTGGTCTTTCATTTCGTTCACAAACCCTGGAAAATCCGGGAATTTATCGGCATCCACTGTAAAGTCTTTGTAGTTGTCCATATAGTCGATATCCAGATAAACCGCGTCCAGCAAAATCCCTTGCTCCTGATGTCTCCTGACTACTTCCCGAACATCCGATTCATTCACATAACCCCAACGAGACTGCTGATATCCAAACGCCCATTTGGGAGCAATATAACTGCGTCCAATCAGCCTGCGAAATTGCTTGGCGATATCTTTCAGACTTTCGCCTTCAATAAAATAAACTGTACAGTCCGGTCCCGCTGTAATGACCATCTGATTCAGTTTGGTCTCCCCCACATCAAAGGCCACCCTGCCCGGATCGTCCACAAAAACCCCAAAGGATGGCTGGGTTTTCCTGCTCAATATTAGAAAATTATGGCTTCCATACAGAGAATGCCGGTCTTCCGTATGCACCGCGTCATCCAGGGCGTCACTGACATAGGTGAATCCACGCTTATTCATCCCGCGCATCTGTTCCCCTAATCCATAAACCACATCCTCGTCATCCATCTGACAAGATAACTGCACGCCTGCGTCAACCTTTGTAAGATGCATCACTTCCAATTTCTGCGCGCTTTCTGGAATCTCCATCACAACAGCTCCTGTTTCAACAGGTTTCCCAAAAACATATTTACAGATCATCTGCTTACCCCTCTGTCTTTCTATTTTGTTTCGCTTAGTTTCGTTATCGTTATATTACCCCATATTAAACCTGTTGTAAAGCCCTTTTTTCAATATCTTGATTTTTTTCTTTTAGTTTAGTATAATAAGTCATATCAATTCTTTGATAGGAGGAGAATATGCCAACCATCAACGATATAGCCGCCAAACTGGGCGTTTCAAAGAGCGCCGTTTCAAAAGCGCTGAACAATGCCGATGACATCAGCGAGTCTCTCCGCAAAAAAATTCTGGAAACCGCTGTAGAAATGGGTTATGAGAAAAAACGAATTCGCAAAGACGCTCCCAAAAAGCTTTGCATCCTCATCGAAAATATGGATTATGAGAATCCATCGGGATTTGGACATGAACTGGTGATCGGCTTTGAACAGATGGCCGTCCCTGCAGGCTGGCATGTGGACCGGGTTGTTACATCGCCGGAAAAACAAGCCCAAATGTCCTACGACACATTTATGCTGCGCCACCAATATCAAGGCTCTTTTGTCTTGGGATTCTCCCTGCTGGACCCATGGATGCAGGATTTAAAAAAGGCGAGAACGCCAGCCGTTCTCTACGACAACTACATACGCGAAAACCCTCGGGTCGCCTATGTGGGCGTGAACAGCGACGAAGGTTTCCAGATGGCTGTCTCCTACCTGAAAGAACGGGGGCATACTCGCATTGGATATCTGGGATGCGATATGCATTCCCAGATCAGCCAGGAACGCTATCAGGCGTACATACGCGCCATGGAACTTTATCGTCTGGATGTGGACATGGATTTGGTGGGGCATTCTACTTTTATCTCCCAATGCACACAGGAATATCTACCCCTTCTTCTGAAAAAAAAGGCCACAGCCATCCTATGCGAACACGACCAACTGGCCAACGCCGTCCTAATTCACTGCGCCGAACTGGGATGCGTAATTCCAGATGACCTCAGCGTAATCGGTTTCGATGACGCCTCCTTCAGCGCCTATACATCTCCTCCGCTCACCACAATCCGCCAGGACCAAAACGCTCTTGGCCGGTGCGGGTACTATGCACTTGCCAGCCTTCTGGATCATACCTATATCAGTTCCCTGCTTCTTCGCGCCGAATTAATCCACCGAAGCTCCGTGGGACCAGCCAGAACTTTCCTGCTTTAATCCCAAAGGCGCAAAGAGTTCCTCAATGGAAAACACCGGATTCTTTGCGCCTATAGCTCTTCTCTCACATATTCGAAAAAAGTTCACCGTAATCGAACATCTTCATGCATAAGTGATGGGCTATCAGCATCAAATTATCAATAATAATCTCAATGTCTGAATCCCCCTTTTCACTATTAAGCCTTTCACATAGCCGCATATTGGCCTCTACAACCTCCCGGTACGCTTTACCGCAAACTTTGTCTTCTTCAAATTCATTTTCCACAAATTTGCTTTCCTCTGTGGGATAAGCCTCTAAATCACGCAATCCATTCATAAGTTCGTAAATCCGCTCTTTTAATTCCTGGCGTTCCTTTTCCCTCATTTGAAATCCCTCTTTCCTTTCTTAAATAGCCGATTACTCCAACCGCATTCCTCTAACATAAATTTCCACTGCCTGTTTCTGCTTATCCGTCAATAGATCCCATACCTGCAAAACTTTCTTTTGCTCCTCCGTAATATCCAAAACCTCCCGATCGTTGGAAAAAAATTGCGCCAACGTAATTCCCAGGCCATCACAAATTTTATCCAGAGTAAAAAAGGACGGAGTGCTCCCTCTCTTCATTAAATTCGATAAAGACGATTGGCTGATGCCTGACTTTTTCGAAAGGGCATACATGGACATCTGTTTTTTTTCGCATAACTCTTTTATACGATTTGTTATATACTTCTCATCAAGCAAGCAATCTGCACCTCAATTCCGAAATATGCTGCTTTTTATTTTACCCATGATGCGAATTAAATATTAGCTTTTAGTTTTAGAAGTATATCACTTTATAATTGAGTAGTATTCTATATACTACCTACATTTGGGATTTGCAGTTCAATTTGGAATATATCTCTTGCATAATATGCCCCAATCTGTTATACTAAATCAGCATATACGTTTATTTCTTGGTTGGAAAATCTGGGTGTTCCAGCCTGTATAAGCGGTACAACAGACAGTTCGAAACCATCCTGTCTTAAAACAAAACTAGGGACGTGTACGGATTTTCCGTACGGATGAACAAACACTTTTTTGCGTGTTTAAAATGACCTTTCGTCATATTTCATCATTTGCAGGAGCTTGTTCCAAAAAAGGAAATTTAAGCCAACTGCGCCAACTGAAATGGACGTTCAGCGGTATTGATGTACCGCTGTTTACAAAGGGCATTTTTTAGGTTTCGGACACGTGAGAAGTGTTTTTTTGTGTCTTTTTTCCGAAAAAAACACAACACACTTTTACAATAAAATGAAGGAGGCATTATTCAATGAACCTTGAACATCTGTCGAGAACTCAAAAACTCACCATTTCGGGTCTGATGATGGCTCTGTATATCGTGGTTTTATACACCACTCAGAGTTTTTCATTCGGCCCTTATCAGATACGCATCGCCACATCCCTCTATGCCGTCAGCTATCTTTGCCCATTCCTCATAATACCTATGGGACTGGCCAATCTGACTGCAAATTTCCTGTTTGGAGGATTGGGCATCCTGGACATTGTAGGCGGAGGTATCGTAGGAATCGTCACAACTTCTCTAATCGTACTTATCAAACGCATGCACTGGAATACAGCCTTGATCGCCCTGCCTATCATCGCCATTCCTGGCCTGGGCGTGGCTATTTGGCTTTCCTATTTATTGCAGATTCCTTATCCACCTCTGGCATTGAGTCTGTGCATCGGCCAAACTGTGCCCGGATTATGCGGCGTGCTGCTGGTAAAGGCCCTGCACCGAATATTTTATGAGAGGAGCGTTCAGGCATGAGCCAAGACAAAGAACAAAGATTCCAGGGAATCAGCCTGTTGGGCAATCAGAAAACTTGTTATCCAAAAGATTACGACCCAGATATTTTGGAGACCTTTCCCAACAAACATCCGGAAAATGATTACTTTGTGAAATTCAACTGCCCAGAGTTTACAAGCCTCTGCCCAATGACAGGGCAGCCGGACTTCGCCACCATCTATATTTCCTATGTCCCTGGGGAAAAGATGGTGGAGAGCAAATCTCTTAAACTGTACCTTTTTAGTTTCCGCAATCACGGCGATTTTCATGAGGACTGCGTGAACATTATTATGAAAGACCTGATTCGCCTCATGTCGCCGAAATACATCGAAGTATGGGGAAAATTCACGCCCAGAGGCGGCATTTCCATCGATCCATACTGCAATTACGGCCAACCGGGCACCCCTTGGGAACAAGTAGCCTGGAACCGGCTTTCCAACCACGATATGTATCCGGAAACAGTGGACAACCGCTAGCGTATATTCGAAAAATATCAAAGAAATTTATTGCCTGAAAAGGCTTGATTGATTTTAGAAGAAACGAGACAGGTGTGCCGAATGCGTGCGCACCTTTTTTAGTAGAATGGCATGATTATAATACAGAACCTTTGGTTTGTCAATCCTAAAATTATTTTTCTTACGCAATAAGGCCAAACCGCAACGTCCGCCGCGCAATCTGGCCTTATCTTTTCCCCCATAATTTTCATTTATGTAAATACCAGCTTGGAATATTCCCGCCAATATTATTTGCCATTTAGATACTTTACCATAGTCTCCATCGCTTTCTGCTCGTCCTCGCCATCGGCGGATACGGTGATTTCCTCCCCATTATCCAGCCCCAACGTCATCATGCCCATAATACTCTTAGCATTCACGTTTTTTGTTTCAATTTCCATATGAATTTCACATTTATACTGATTGGCCAGTTGCACCAACTGGGCAACGGGCCTTGCCTCCAGTCCGATGTTCAGGTTAATTTTCACAAGTTTCTTAATCATAATAACTCCTCCTTGCCCCCTCGCAACTCCTGGGCTAAATTGCTTAACTTCCTCAATCTGTGGTTTACCCCAGATTTCCCCACCTGGGGTGTGAGCATCATCCCCAATTCTTTTAAAGTGGCTTCTGGAAATTCCAGACGCAGCCGCGCGATTTCTGACAATCCACTGCTTAGTTCATCTAACCCCATCTTCTCCTCAATCAGGCGAATATCTTCAATCTGTTTCACTGCCGCGTTCACTGTCTTGTGTATATTCGCCGTCTCGCAATTCACTTTTCTATTTACAGAATTTCGCATTTCTTTCAAAATACGAATATTTTCCAGGTTCATCAATGCCACATTGGCCTCCATCAGTCCCAGAAGCTCCACTATCTGTGCGCCTTCTTTCACATACACCACATAGGACCTTTTGCGAAGGACAATTTTCGCGTCTATATGGAATGTCTGCATAATTTCCTGGATCTGCACAGCCTTTTCCTCCGTCTGGCAGACAATTTCAAAGTGATAAAATTTCTCCGGATCACTAATAGACCCAGACACTAAAAAAGCGCCGCGTATAAATGCGCGTTTACAACAGTTATTTTGGATCACCATATGGTTGGCCAAATAAAGAGCGTTCAGCATGCCTTCTTCCTGCGCCGTTAACTTTGCAGTCTGCAAAATCCGCGCTGCCTGCTCTTCATCGGCAACCAGAATGGAATACACATTCCCTCTTTTCAGATAGGGATTCTTGCTGATCACAATATCTGTATCTATATTAAATGTTTTTCTCAGCAATGTAAAGCATTTTTGGGAAACCGCTTCATTCTCCGTCTGGATGCACAATCCAGGCGCCTGGCCTTTCTGAATCTCCATATGTCCGCACATACTGAGCATCGCAGACAATTCCGCTATCTGACAGTGACGGGCTGTACTGGTCTTCCCGGCAAGCTCTTCCTTTACTTCCGATGAAAAAGACATAGACTTCATACACCCTTTTCTAAAATTTTTTGCGTATGGAATCTTTCTGCAGATCCCTGTGTTCAATCCGAAGACCATACCCCGGCTTCCCTTTCAGCCGCTGGTATATCTCTTTTGCCAGGGTAACTGAGCGGTGTTTTCCCCCGGTACAGCCAATCCCAATCACCAGGCTGGTTTTCCCTTCCCGGATGTAATTGGGAATCAGGAAATGGAGCATGTCTTCTAATTTGTCCGCAAATGTCCTTGCCGCTTCAAAGGACATGACATACTCAAAGACCTCTCCATCCTCTCCACTTTTGGGCCGCAGATGATCCAGATAATAGGGATTGGGCAGAAAACGCACGTCAAAAATCAGATTCCCATCCCCCGGCACGCCGTATTTGAAGCCAAAAGACAGTATGGTCACCATCAGACTATCGAATTTCTGATTTTTCAGAAAGATGTCTTCCAATTCCTCTTTAAGCTCTCTGGTGAGAAGCTGACTGGTGTCAATGATATAATCCGCCCTGGTCTTTAAGAAAGCCAGTTTTTCCCGCTCTAGCCGTATGCCTGCATCCACCCGCCCCCGCGGCGCCAGGGGATGGTTTCGACGTGTCTCCTGATAGCGCTTGATAAGCGCCTCATCGCAAGCGTCCAAAAACAGGATCTCGTAATCATATCCCTGGTCCTTCATATGAATGAGAACGCTCTCCAGCTCATCCAGCGCCTGGCCGCTGCGCACATCCACCCCCAGGCCCACGTTGCGGATCTCTTCCTCACTCATGTTGGCCATCATCGACGCGAATTTCTCTATCAGCGGTATAGGCAGGTTATCCACGCAGAAATAATTAGCGTCCTCTAACATTTTAAGGGCAGTGCTTTTCCCTGCCCCTGACACTCCAGTTACAATCACAAAACGCATCCGACCACCTCACAGCCTTGTATCTGGAAAATCCCCTAAAAATTTCACTTCCGGCTCCAGCTCCACCTGGAACTGCCGTTTCACTTCCGTCTGCACATGTCTCATCAAAGCCGCCACATCCGCCGCCGTGGCGTGACCGCGGTTGATGACAAATCCGCAATGTTTTTCGGAAACCTGGGCGTCTCCCACCCGGTATCCCTTAAGGCCCGCGTCCATAATCAATTTCCCCGCAAAATATCCTTCCGGACGTTTGAATGCGCTTCCCGCGCTGGGATATTCTAAGGGCTGCTTGCTGGTCCGTTTCTGAGTCAGATCCTGCATTTCCCTGCGAATCTCCTCTTTATCCCCAGGACGCAATCTCAGAGCCGCCTCCAGCACAATGTATCCTTTGCGCTTCACAACACTGGCGCGGTACCCCATTTCCAACTGGTCCGCCTGCAGGTTTTTTACCTGCCCCGAAGGCTCCATGACCGTGACCGACTCCAGCACATCCTTCATCTCTCCTCCATAGGCGCCTGCATTCATGGCCACCGCGCCTCCCAGAGTCCCCGGAATGCCTCCAGCGAACGCAAATCCCGTTAGAGACGCCTCCATAGCCTTTTTGGACAACGCGGCCAGAGACGCGCCCGCCTGCGCCGTTATGCTGCATCCATCCACCGTCACCCGCGCCATATTCCGATATAACTGGATGATCACGCCATGATAGCCCTGGTCGCTGACCAAAAGATTACTGCCATTTCCCATGATAAACCAGGGAACCTGTCTCTGATTACAGACATCCACGGCCTTTTGCACTTCCTCTATGCTCTGTGGCTGCAGCAAATAATCCGCCGGTCCTCCAATGCGAAATGTGGTGTGCTTACACATGGGTTCCTGTCGCAGCGTCCGGCTGCTGTCCATAATTTCCTGAAACGATCTGTATAAATCTTCCATCTCACTCCTGCCTCACTCTTTTTACTGTGAAAACGCCTTTTTTTGCAGCAAGTCTTTTACCACTTCACCCGCGATGATAAGCCCCGCCACGCTGGGTATGAAAGAAATGCTTCCAGGCACGCATTTACGCTCCTGTTCCTGCTCCCATGTATTGAGCGGTTTCTCTCTGGAATAGAGTACCTTAACCTTGCGGATGCCGCGTTTGCGAAGTTCCCTGCGCACTGCCTTTGCCAAAGGACAGACGCTGGTCTTTGATATGTCCGTGATCTCAAACTTGGTAGGGTCCAGCTTGTTCCCCGTTCCCATGGACGAGATAATGGGCGTTTTGCTCATCTTTGACTGCTCTATCAGAAGCAGTTTGGAAGACACCGTGTCAATGGCGTCCACAACATAGTCATATGCGGAAAAATCAAACATATGCGCCGTATCTTCGTTATAAAAAGTATCATAAGTGTGAACCAGGATATTCTCGTCAATATCACGGATCCTTTCTTTCGCCACTTTCGTCTTTAGTTTACCCAATGTGGAATGAAGCGCGAAAAGCTGCCTGTTTATATTGGTAATGTCAACCGTATCGTGATCCACCAGCGTCAAACTCCCCACGCCGCAGCGCGCCAGCGCTTCCGCCACATAGGAGCCAACGCCGCCCAGACCGAATATAGCTATCTTCTTCATACCCAACAAGTCAACCGCTTCCCTGCCTATTAGCAATTCCATCCGTGAAAATTCGTTCAACATGTTCCTTTCCTTCCACTTATCACTTTCTAACACGCCAGACGGCGCATGGGATACTATCCTTTATTATGCCACCTATAGCGCAATAAATATCCAGGAATACATTTTGTTATACTAACCATAGCACAATACGCGTTCAGAGACACGTTTTTCCCTATTAACTATGGCACAATAAGTACCCAGGATATATTTTATTATACTATCCACAACGCAAAAAGTACAGCTGAATCGTTGAAAACAACAAAGGATAAACGCAAATATGGACACGGGACATCCCCGCATCCACATTCTTTTACTGAAACAATCCATCCATATAAGCCACTGCGCTTTCTGACACAGCATCCGCATTATTGAGAAAAATCACATCCTGCACCTGGTTTTCCGCCACAAACTGAGGGATATTTTCCTGAAAATACCGATAATCCACCACATGAACAGTCTGGTAATGATCCACTAGAAAAGGCACAAAGGCATTCCCATAGGATTCTTTAATCACCAGGCAGGAGGAACCGTCCTGCAACGCAGGATTTTGGATGACTGAATACGGATTATCCCCTCCAATAAAGCAGGAATATTTATTGCCGTCGTCATACTGGGAAGCGTCGGCGACCACATTCCACTGCATCTCAATTCCGTCCGTTCCAATGTAAGTCATATCATTGGTGCCTTTTGGAATATAAGCCGTGATCACATCCGGATTTTCCGCCAGCACAGCCGCCTGATTTCCAAAAGAATAAAAACTACCCACAAAATCCGTAAATTCCTGCACCTGGTAATCCTCCCTGGCATTGGGCATAATCCCTTTCTCCTGACAGAACTGCTGGTACGCATAGTAGGCTCCGTCTGCGGTCCAGTGATGATCCGTGCGGAAATACAGATATTCACTGTTATGTTCCAGCAACGAGTCAAACACCCGAACGCCTCTCACACTGTCATCCAGATTATTCAGGATATAATTAAACGCCTGAGACTGGTCACTGCACCCCAGGGAATCCTGGATATCCTGATCCAGGTAAATCCCAATGGAAGTGGGCGCCAGAATATCATAAACCGTAGCTTTCCCCGCAAGAAGCTGAGCCGCATTATTTATCATCTTAATATATTGATTGGCAGAATCCAAAGCAAAATAATACAATTCAAATCCACGATCCTGCGCTATGTAAATCGTCCCGGCGCTTTCCGGCGCCACATGTATTGTGCCGTCGCCGCCTTCATCTCCCTGAGCCACCGTCGCCGCACTGTCCAAATCGCCTCCCGACACGCCCGGCTTGGGATCCGCTTCTGTATACTCTGTGGGTATTTCATCCCCAGCCCCCACGTTGCCGTGTATCTGCTCCTTTCCCAGTCCATAGAGCCTCTCCACCGCAGCGTTTGCCGTCAGTAGCTTCTCACGGAAGGGAAAAGTATCCGCATACCATGTGCTGACGCCCGCAAAAAAATCTCCTCCTAAAATCCCCTCCACAGACAGGGCCGGGAACTTTTCCAAATCCCGCTTTTCCACATTCGATTTCTTTGGACGCAAGGGTATCACCAACCCCAGCAGACAGAGAAACAAAAGCATCCACCGAAACGACCGGATTTCCAATTTCAGATAATTCCAATACCTTTTCCTCTCCCTCTCCTTACGCCTTTCGCGCCTTTCATGAATATCCAAAAAAACTCCTCCTAAAAGTTCTTAAAACTGAAAATACAGGAACGGATTATAGCTGTTCCCCACCAATGCCATCACGGACAAAATAAGCAAAACAATTGGAATCAGCGCGCCCGCCATATATAGAATACGCCCCGGCCGCCCTTCCCATACCCGTCCCACGTGCCGAAACTGTCTCCTCAGCATTGCCACAAAAGGCGTACATCCAACAATGCTGATCAACAGCAGAAAACAGTGATTTTGGAAAAAAATCTTGCTTTCCAAATTCGAAAAGCCATTGCCGTTCAGACCAAACATGCCCTTTACCGCAATCGCCACGTTGGAGAAATCCGTAAACCGGAACAACACCCATCCAAAAGCGACTACCAGCAATGTATAAATATTGCGAACCACCGGAGGCAAGCGGAAATTATACTTTTTCCACACTCTTTCCATAACCAGAAAACAGAAAAAATACAGGCCCCAGACCACATAATTCCAGGCCGCGCCATGCCACAGCCCGGTCAAAGCCCATACAATAAACAGATTTCTTATGGTTTTAAGCTCGCCATTTCTGCTCCCTCCCAGAGGTATGTACACATAATCCCGGAAAAAACTACTCAAAGAAATATGCCATCTGCGCCAAAACTCCTGGACAGAACCCGCGACATACGGATAATTAAAATTCTCCTGATAATGCAGCCCCACCATCAGCCCCATGCCAATGGCCATATCCGAGTACGCGGAAAAATCCAGATAAATCTGCAAGGTATACCCCAAGATCCCTATCCACACGGCAAAAATTGGAATACGCTCCAGCGCAGCCCCATCCAACGGCAAAAAAGTATCGGCTATCAGCGCGCACCCATTGGCCAATATCGCCTTCTTGGCCAGACCTGCCGAAAAACGCCAGGCGCCTTCCGCCACCTCGTTCATTCTGGCCCTTCTATGCTCCAATTCCATGGCCACTGTGCTGTAACGCACAATCGGCCCTGCCACGCACTGGTGAAACAAACTGGCGTAGAGTAAAAGCACCCAGAAATTTTTCTGGGCCTCCACCTCTTTCCGATACACATCGGCTACATAAGAAAGCAACTGAAACGTATAAAAAGAAATGCCTATGGGCAGGACAATCTCTGGAATCTTCTTGGGAATCCCAAACACAAACTGAAACCCTTCAAGAAGAAAACCGGTATATTTAAAAACACAGAGCAGACCCACCAAAACCACGCACGAGAGGATAAAAAAAACGATACGCAAAGATGTATCTCGGTACCATTCGATCTTCCGCGCGCAAAACCACGCGGCAAAAGTCATCCCCACTAGTAAAATTAAATACTGCGCTCCTCCCCAGGCATAAAATATCATAGAAAACGTCAACAACACGATATTTTTTCCCCGGATGGTGGACATACTGTTGTAAACCAGCAGCCAGACCACAAAGAAAAAACATACAAAAAATAAGCTTGAAAATACCATTTACTCCCCTGACACTCCCAACCAACAAATCCCCGGCATATATCCATGCCCCGTTTTTTACGGCCCCCCGCCATGGAATATACGCCTATCGTCTACCAATATTCGACTTTATTTTTCTGTCAAAATACATCTTATAGTATGGGGTGTCATTTGTCAACCAACTTATTCTTCATTTTTCACCGGCGTTTCGAACTCTATTCCTTCATCTTGGGCTTAAAGACCAAACTGGCAATATAAGAGAAAATAAGAGCCGCCGAGACGCCCACCGCGCAGGCGGTGAAACCGCCCATGAACAGTCCGATAAACCCGTTCTCGTCAATGGCTTTCTTCATCCCTTCCCACAGCACATTGCCAAATCCCAGAAGCGGCACGCTTGCCCCGGCCCCGGCAAAATCCACCAGCGGCCCATAAACGCCCGCGAAACTTAAAAGCGCGCCTAAGCACACCAGCAGCACCATCACCCTGCCCGGCATCAGCTTGGTCTTATCCAATAGAATCTGCACCAACGCGCAGATCAGCCCACCTACCCAAAAAGCATGAAAATAATCCATCATTCTCCTCCTTTTTCGGCGTTTTCCACAATTACAGCGTGCGCAATCCCCGGAACATTCTGACCCTCGTTAAAGCTCACTTTCGACATCAGCGCCCCTGTGGGGACAAATAAGATCCGCTTCCACTCTCCCGCCTCTATTTTCGGCAGAATATAAGCGGCGAATACCGAAGCCGCGCAGCCGCAGCCGCTTCCGCCGGAATGGGTGTCCTGCGTCTCGGGGTCAAAGATTTCTATTCCGCAGTCCATGTGCTGCCCCCGGATGTCGTAGCCCTTTTCCATAAGAAGGTCCCACAGGATTTTCTGGCCCACTTGCCCCAAATCTCCAGTGATTATCTTATCATAATCCTCCGGCATCCGGTTAAAATCCATAAAGTTCTGATAAATCGTGTCACAGGCGGCCGGCGCCATGCAGGCGCCCATGTTTTGGGAATCCTTTAATCCATAATCCACAATCTTGCCCGTGGTCAGCCCAGCAATATGCGCTTTGCCCCCTTCCCGGCCCAGCACACAGGCGCCGCTGCCGGTGACGGTCCATGTGGCGGACAAAGGCCGTTGATTCCCATAACCCAGCGGAAAGCGAAACTCCTTCTCCGCGCTGCCAAAATGGCTGGATGTAACTGAGAGCACATACTGGGCATAGCCTCCCGCCACAGCCATAGAACCCAAAGACAGCGCCTCCCCCATGGTGGAACATGCCCCGTACAGCCCGTAAACCGGAATCTGCAGGTCCGCGATGCCAAAGGAAGAAGCCACCGACTGCGCCAGCAAATCCCCCGCATAGATCATCCGTATCTGCCATTTCTGAAGCCCCGCCTTGGCGATAGCCAAGCCAACAGCCTCTTTTTGCAGCGTGCTCTCCGCCTCTTCCCAGGAATTGGTCCCGAACATGGGATCGTCGCCAATCATATCAAACGCGTCACCCAGTGGCCCTTCGCCTTCTTTCTTTCCCACAATGGCAGCGCCGCTAAGAATGGATACTGCATTTTGAAACTGTATACTCTGCTGTCCAATGGTCTGCTCTGTCACGCCTATCGCCCTCCTTTTCGCCTAGAGAATTTTCAACAGCCAATACGCCACGCCCAAAACCCAACTGGAAAAAATCCCAAACAGAATCACCGGTCCCGCAATGGTGAAGATTTTACACCCAATGCCCATGACCTGCCCTTCCTTCTGAAATTCAATGGCCGAAGCCGCCACAGAATTGGCAAATCCGGTAATGGGCACCAGCGATCCAGCGCCGGCGAATTTGGCAAGCTTCGGATAAATATTAAACCCGGTGAGAACTACGCTTAACAAAATCAAAATCCCGGACGTCCAGGAGCCGGACATCTGGCGACCCAACCCATAATTCAGACACAGATTCATAATCCACTGGCCCAGCACGCAGATCAGTCCGCCTACTAAAAAAGCCCTGACCATGTTCAGAGGCAAGCTATGGGTTGGCGTCACCTGCTTCACGTATTTTTCATATTCTTTTTGTTTTTTTTGCGTCTGTATATCTGGCATAGTATTTCCTCCTTTTTTCATCCATGCACTCTGAGATCCATTACCAGCCCTTATAGAAAAACCACAAAGCCCCTGTAATCTTTCCCAGCGCGATTGCGATAATAATCACGGGAATCCCGTGCTTTAGCTTCAGTCTTCGGGCGATCACCGGAAAAATATCCGCCATTTCCGCCAGCGCCAGAATCCAGCACCCCAGGAAGATTCCCGAAAACAGACCATAGATCCCCAGCCCCCACGGACCGAATCTTATGGGAAGGTGAAATACATAGAACACATTTCCGGCTAAAGCCCCCAGCATCATAGTATCTTCGTACAGAAGAATTTTGTCCGCTGTATGGGTAATGCCCGCATACCGGGGGATGATTCCCAGCCCGATCAGAAAAGCCACCGCCGCGCTGGCCACGATGCCTCCCGCGCACAGACCCAGGAAACCCATGGCTATTTGTGTCCACATGGCTGTCCCTCCTCCCGGCTGATGTCCTCTATAATCGTGTTATTCACGTCATCCTCGTACACACGCATCTGCACTTGCATAGGCGTGGGGTCCTGGGTCAGCTTCTTGCTGCCAAAATGATTGAAAAAGAACAAAACCCCCAGGCCAATTCCCAAAGAATAAGTAATCTCCAATATACTAAACCCCGGCGCCTCTTTTCCCATCATCTGTTCATAAATCTGGGAAAAGAGCTTATTGATATCCACGTCCGTATTAAATGTCATGATGGAAAAAGCCGTTCCGAAAAAAGACACCAGGCACACGAATCCTGTCTTAATCCAACTAAACAGCCCGTGCCCGTGCTTCTCCGCCTCGTAAGTGATGATAAAAGCAGGCTCTCCGATGTGAGTCACTTCCAGATTCGGATTCTTCTGCTGGATATCCCGGATGATATCAATGATGGACACCACGTATCTGCCTGGCTTGCCCGGCTTCAAATTCACCACCGGAAGCACGCGGCACTGGTTCACGATCTTGCTATCACTGCCCGTCAGCTTGGCCACATCCTGCAGATGCACATTGGGATGCTCCACTTCCACATTCATGTCCGTTTGTATATATAAAGTATCGCTCATACATCAGTTCCCTCTTTCCGCCTCCGAATTACAGATAATAGTCGGCGATTGCAAAACGCCCATTTCGTAAACAGAGTTTGAACAAACGCAGAAGTACGAAATAACTGTTTCGCAATCATTTACAGATAGTATGGCAGAAAGGAAAATAATTTATTCACGCTTTTCTCCGCATTATTTTTAAAATTTTCTTTTCCATACGGGAAACCTGCACCTGGGATACGCCCAACTTCTTGGCCACCTGAGTCTGGGTCATGTTTCGGAAATAACGCATGTAAATCAGTCTGCGCTCATCCGGCTCCAAATATTGAAGAATTTCCTCCAGGAAAAGCCGATCCAGCGCCTGCTCCTGGGCATTCTCCCGCTCTGGCAGCTTGTCCTGCAGGGAAATCTCCGCACCATCTCCCTGGTAAATTACCTTTTGCAGCGATTCAATCTCCGCAGCCGCCTCCGTGGCCATCATCAAATCTTCCACCGAGACTCCCGCCGCCTGGGCGATTTCCTCCACTGTGGGCTCCCGGTTCAGTTCTTTCTCCAACCGCTCCCGCACCGAATATGCTTTATAAGAGATTTCTTTTAAGGAACGGCTGACCCGGATCATGCCATCGTCCCGCAAAAAACGCTTGATTTCTCCGGCAATCATAGGCACTGCGTATGTAGAAAATTTCACCTCATAATCCAAGTTGAAATGATCCACCGCTTTTAGAAGGCCGATGCTTCCAATCTGGAACAGGTCTTCCATCTCCACCCCTCTGTTTCGAAAGCGTTTCACCACACTCCAGATTAGGCCGATGTTTTCCTCAAATAAAGTGTCCCTCGCCGTTTTATCCCCCTGTTGTGCACGTCCAATCAAGACTAGAGTACGGTCTTCTTTCACGCTTACCCCCCTATGACTTTCTTCATATGCACGGCAGTCCCTTCGCCTGGATGGGACTCCACCTGAACCTGATCCATAAACGCTTCCATAAATACAAATCCCATGCCGGAACGGTCCATCTCCGGCTTGGTGGTGAACATGGGCTGCATAGCCTCTTCTATGTTCTCGATTCCCTTTCCCTTGTCAATGACCGTCACGGAAATCGTGTTTTTTTCAATTTTACACTCCACCCGGATTTTATGTATCTCCCCCTCATACCCATGAATAATCGCATTGGTGATGGCCTCTGAGAGAGCCGTTTTCAAATCTGCCACTTCCTCCAACGTAGGGTTAAGCTGGGTGCAAAAGGCCGCCACGGCCACCCGGGCAAACGCCTCGTTGCCAGGATGACCATCAAATTCGATGGCCATTTCATTTGTTCTGGGTTTTTCATACTCTCTTGGAGTATCCTTCTTATTGCTCATCCTCTTTTTCCTCCCGATGAATCTCCATGATTTTGTGCATGCCGGACAAATGAAAAATTTTATCAATCCGCTCACTCACATGGACCGCCTCCACGCTTCCGCCCCTTAAATTCAAAAGCCGGTAACGCCCCGCCACCACGCCAATGCCGGAACTGTCCATAAAATCAGTTTTCCGAAAATCAAAAATAATATGCTGAATGTGATAATTTTCCAGGTAATAATCCGTCTCTTTCTTAATCCGCTCTGCATTGGGGTGGTCAAGCTCCGTTGGCATGTGCACAGTCAAGCTGACCCCTTCTATCTGATAGATCTGATCCATAAAAACCTCCTTTTCCATTTTGAAACACGCTCTAGTTTCGATGGACAAAGTTTGGGCAAACGATAATCTTTTTTTCCACGGAAAAAGGATGCGCTTGTCCTTCGCGCATCCTCCGCTTATGAGGTTTATCTCTTGTATAGCCCGGCTAATAACCGGACAGATCGTCCATGGGCATATCCGCCATGCCATCCTGCCCTTCTCCCGTCTGGGTGGGATCTCCATTCCCGTCCTGCTGCATATACTGTACCAAATTCTGCTTCATGGCGTCATAGAGCGCGGCCGCCTCCGCGGAAAGGCTGTCTTTGCCCACCTCGGAGAGGAGACTGCCCGCCATGGCATAATTGGCTTGGTTAAAATAGCTGACCGCCTGCACCAGTTTATCGTAATCCGTCACTTTTTTGGACGCTTCCTGGGTCTGTTTCTGGGTGTCGTTGGAACTAACCTGGGAAGTCTCAAGCTCCGCTTCCAGTCTGGAAATCTCAGCGTCTCTGGTAGCCAGTTGATCCCCATACAGAAGAATCTGGTCGTTGGCTGACCCCAGAACCTTCTGCGTGCGGTCCGGAATCACCAGAAACCACAGGGCCGCAACCCCCACCGCGATTCCTATGCCTAGGGTAAGCAACGTGCCCCACATGGAGCTTTCCCGAAACGCCGGCGGGTGAATCACCGTGTCATTGCCGGAATGGTACATATATCCCACCACTTCCGACTCTGACTTACCCCTTTTTTCCTTTTTATTCAAATTAGTCACCACGCCTGTCTGCAAATCAATTTCACGCAAAAACCGGAGCGTGGTCGTATTGGTCTTATCTATTTTCGCCGCTTTACGAAGGGTCTTTCTGGCCTTGGCGTACGCCCCTTCTTTAATCTGCAAAAGCGCCAGAAGATGATAGCCTTTGATCAGCTTCGGATTCTGGGCCAACACTTTCCGCAACTGAATGGCCGCCATGTCCTCATGGCCTTGCCGGCAATACTCCAAGGCCTGGTTGTATTTGCGAATGGTCTGGTTGATGTTTTCCAGCTTATTGGGGTTGGCCTGCAGTTTGCTAATGTAGGTTTCCGCCAGATTGTTGTTGGGCATAAGATTCTTGCTGATGACCCACTCGCTCAAAGCGGACACCACCTCGCCAGTCTCAAAATAAACCAGTCCCAGCAGATTCCTGGCCTGGATATTCCCTTTATAGAATTTCAGACTCTGCTTCAGGCAGCCTATAGCGCCAGATAAATCCCGGATGCTGGCTTTTTCCAGTCCTCTATTATAGTATATCTTGGACAGATAAACCGCCTTTTTCTGCACCGACACATTCCACCCGCACCGATTGCAGTAATCCAGGCCCGGCGTAACTTGGACGCCGCAATTCATACATTTCATGACGCCCTCCTTTTAGGATGCTTTGCCGTTGTTAGCGTCTCTTAGCATCTCCTTCAATAAATCTATGACATCCGTCAGTTCCCTGTCATAAATCGCCTCTTCCGCGTCGTCCACATCCAGACATGGCTCAAATTTCTTCAGTTCTTCGTCGTAATTTATCATTTTACACTCCTTAGGCGCTTAATCTCGCCCACCAGATACAGGGAGCCTACACAGAACAACAGGCCGTCTTCTCGCAGCTTACAGGCCAACTCATAAGCCTCTCTCACGCTGTCCATCGCCTGTACTTGTCCACATCCGCCCTTTACAAATTCATCCGCCAGTATCTGAGCATCCACCGCCCGGTCCACGAAAAGAGTCGCCGTCACCACACAGTCCGGCTTAAGTCTCTCACATATTTCGCGAATCATATCCGGATAATCCTTATCGTCCACCGCCGAAAACAGCAGCGTAATCTTATATTTCTCCTTAAAATCCACCGCCGTTTCGATAAAGCTGGCCACGCCGTCTTCGTTGTGGGCGCCATCCACAATCACCCCTGGAGAAATAGCTTCCATGCGCCCCTGCCACCGGGTGCCCGCGATACCGCGTCTCACCTGTTCGCCGGTAAAATCCACTTTTCCCCGAAGCGCATTTAAAGTCTGTAAGGCCAAAGCCGCATTCATGACCTGGTACCGGGCAATAAACGGTATGCGAAAATCATTGACCCCATCATACCCGTTCTCAACGGAAAAATCAATGCCCCGGGATGTCATTTCCCGAATTATATATTGCTCCTTTTTCACCGGATACGCCCGCGCTCCCACGCTGCGCGCCGTCTCCTCAATGATCCGCGCCGTCTCTGGACGGTTGGCGTCGTAGATTACCGGAACCTGCGGCTTAATAATTCCCGCTTTCTCCTGGGCAATCACTTCCACTGTGTCGCCCAGATACTGGACATGATCCAGGCTGATGGATGTGAGCGCGCAGGCCAGCGGACGCTCCATCACATTGGTGGCGTCTATCTTGCCACCAAGGCCCGTCTCCAAAAGCACATAGGACACTCCCGCCTGTTCAAAAATCCACATGCCCATCAGAAATATGGTTTCAAAAAAATTAGGATGATGCTTCCCTTCCGCCGTCAGTTGGTCAATCAGCCCCTTCACCTTCTCAAACGCCCGCAGAAACAGCTCATCGTCCACTGGCTCTCTGTCAATCTGGAACCGCTCGTTAATCCGTATCAAATGAGGCGAAGTAAACAGCCCGCAGCAGAATCCCCCTTCCTGAAAAACAGACGCCAGATAGGCGCAGACGCTGCCCTTGCCGTTGGTTCCGGCCACATGAATCACCTGAAAAGCATCCTGCGGATTCCCAAGCCGGCTTAAACATTCTCTTATATATTCCAGGCTGTGCTTGGTGGTAAACTTCGGGATTTCCACCAGGTATGCCTCTGCCTCTTCATAATTCACCATAATCACCCACTTATCTTTCCAGAGTTTTCAAACAAACTCTGTGTGCTCTCCACTTTATTATATAACAGCCGCAGCAGATGTCCAGCCCCATTCGTAAGATTTTATCCGACAGGATTCTAGCCCAATGGACGTTTCTTTAAAAACAGTTGAATAAACCACTCATGAAATATAACATGCTTAACAAAAGAGCCGGAAGGCTTCTAATCCCCCTGTTTCAACACCGAATAATACCGCTGGCGCGTAGAGCTTAAAGCCCTTCTCGTAGAACTGTTGCTACGCTGCACTACCTGTATTTTATCCATATCCTGGAAAACATAATCGCTGATGAGAAGCGTGGTTGGATTCAGATAATTCGTCTCTATATATTCCCCGTTAATCATCACTTCACTGGATGGAGTAAAATAGGTCCCCATGATGTAAGAGCTTTCTTTTAGGCCAGGCGCCGGGCGTACTTTATCCAGGGTCGCATCATAGACGCCCATACGCATTTTCGTGGCCAAATAGGGACTCCTGCCCTTATAGACATACTGTTCACCGTAGAGAATATCGTACTGGAGCATTTCCAGGTCCACCTGGTAGTTTTTCGTGTTTCTCCTGGCCTGGTGATAGCGGAATATATTTCCCTCGTGAATCTGCAGCCGATTCATTAACTCCGCCGCAATCTGATAAGACGCCAGGTTTTCGTCCTTTTTCTTCAGGCCCATATTATCCCACATCACGTACTGGGTCTGAAACAGATAGCGGTTTTCCATATCTTCCACTTCCAGCCCCATAGTGGGAAGATGATCCCCATACATCACAAGAACCACAGGCTCACCAAAATCCTCCAACGCCTGTATCAACTCCTGAATGAACAGATCCATTTCATAGATTTCGTTCACATAATATTCCCACTTGTAGTTCTGTTCCTCTGTCGCTGAACCGCTGACAGTAATCTTCGGGTCTTCCAAAATCGGCTCGTCCGGGTAGTCTCCATGGCCCTGCACGGAAATAGTATAGATATAGTCGCTTCCCTCCGTAGATTGCAGACAATCCAAAATTGGCCGAACAAGCGCCCGGTCCCGCACCCATCCCAGGGGATTCTGCTCGTCTTCATCTTCCATATATTCTTCGGACGTGAATGTGTCAAAGCCCAGATTGGGAAAAACCGTCCGCCTGCCGTAGAAATTCGCCTCGTTGTTATGGATGGCATGGGTGGAATATCCCAGCTTCTTCAACACAAAAGGAGTGCTCTCGCAAGTGGTCTCCTTGAGAATGCTCTTATAGGGATATTCCCCCGGCCCGAAATAGCGCAGGCTCATGCCGGTAATCGTCTCAAATTCCGTATTGGCCGTCCCCGCTCCCACCGAAGGCACCCGGTAATAGCCAGAGGAGTATTCTTTCATCAACCGTCGGAAATTGGGAATAGGGTCCTGGGAAAGTTCCAGATAAGTGACCAGCGACGGGTCAAAAAAGGACTCTAGCTGCAGGAAAATGATATTGGGCAGCTTATCCTCCTTCGTCTCTTTTAACTTATTCTCCCCCTCCTCAATTCCCGCTATGGATTCCTCTGAGTATTCGGGCGGACAGTCAATTCCCGTATTGAAAATGGTAGTTGCCAGACAATACGGAAATCCATAATCTTCATAAGCAAAAGCAATATTTCCAAAGTAGTTGGACAAAACCCTCTTCTCCAGCGCAAGAGACGTCGCTCCGGCAAACGCCAGCAAAGCCACCAGAAAAAGAGGTAAATTCAAACGGTAAATAAGTCGCCCCTGATACCTGGGTCCTTTGAAAAAAAGCCACGCCAGTCCGGCAAAAACCAGCCCCATAAGCGCCACAACCACCGCCACGCCAGCCATGGGCAGATAGCGGTTAGCTATCTTCAGCGCGTCGGTAATCAAATGCAGGTCCGGCCCGGTAAAAGGCGTTACCCGCTGGGCCAGCAATACCCCGTTGATAATCCCCAGTCCCATCCAGAAAATACACAGAAGCAGCCGCACAAACACCCGCCTGCGCACCAGATATACCACCAGAGTAGTGGTGAAAATCAAACCCGCATTGTACAGATACACCAGCGGCCGCTCCCGCACAAAGATAAACGCCTCCCGCAGAGAATGCCTGGATATGGCCTCAATGATATAGTAGCCAATCAACACCGCCGCCATTTGAAGGGGCAGTGAAATTCGATTCAAAGTCCTAAGCCATTTTCTATCCATACACGCCTCCCGTCCGAACCCGCATGTCATTTATGTCCAAAGCTTTCCTATAATTTTTCCAACTGCAGTTTCACCTTTTCAATCATGTCCTTGTATTTCTGCAATTTATCCTTTTCTTCCTGAATCTTCTTCTCCGGCGCCTTTTTGACAAAATTGGGATTATTCAGCATTCCCTGGGCGCGGGCGATTTCTTTGTTCAGGCGTTCCTCCTCCTTTTGCAGCCGTTCCCGTTCTTTCTCCTTGTCCACCAGCTCATCTAAGGGCAGGTACACCACCGCGTTGGACGCCACAACGGATACGGAATCTTCCGCAATGCCGTCTTTTGTGGACTGAACCCGCACCTTGGACGCGCTTAAGAAATTCTGGTAAGACTGCTTCATCATCTCGTACATCTCGCAGGCTTCCTCATCTGCGCCCACAATGTAGACTTTGGTTTTCTTATTGTGAGGCACATTCATCTCGGCCCTGGCGTTTCGCACGCCGCGCACAGCTTCTTTAACCGCTTCTACCATGGAATTATATGCTGGGAATTCCCATTCTTTGCGCACAGTGGGCCACTGGGCAATCATAATGGACTCTTCCTCTGGCAGCAGCGTGCAGTAGATTTCCTCGGTGATAAAGGGCATAAACGGATGCAGAAGTTTTAACGCCTCGGTGAGTACGGTGCGCAGGGTCCACATGGCGTAATCCGCCGAATCCTGGTCAAACTCCGCCTTCCAGATGCGCGCCTTCGCCATCTCCAGATACCAGTCGCAGAACTCGTCCCAGATGAAATCATAGACTTTCTGCACGGCGATTCCCAGCTCGAACTTGTCCATGTTCTCGGTCATCTCTGCGATTAACTCGTTTAATTTATTCAAAATCCAGCGGTCCGCGGCTTTTAGATGAAACCGCTCCGGCGCCTTAAGATCCTTGCCTTCGATATTCATCATGATGAAACGGGACGCGTTCCAGACTTTATTGGCGAAATTCCGGCTAGCCTCTACTTTCTCCCAGTAGAAACGCATGTCGTTGCCCGGCGCGTTTCCGGTAATCAGCGTCAGCCGCAGCGCGTCCGCTCCGTATTTATCAATCACCTCCAGCGGGTCGATGCCGTTTTGCAGGGATTTGCTCATCTTGCGGCCCTGAGAATCCCGAATCAACCCGTGAATCAGCACGTGATGGAAAGGCGTCTCGCCGGTCTGCTCAAGGGCCGAGAACACCATCCGGATTACCCAGAAGAAGATAATGTCATACCCAGTCACCAGCACATCCGTGGGGAAGAAATATTCCAGTTCCGGCGTTTTCTTGGGCCAGCCCAGCGTGGAGAATGGCCACAGAGCGGAGCTAAACCAGGTGTCCAGGGTATCTTCATCCTGGTGAAAATGGGCGCCGCCGCACTTGGGACATTTCTCCGGCGCGCCTTTTGATACCACAACTTCCCCGCAGTCTTCGCAGTAATAGGCGGGAATCCGGTGGCCCCACCAGAGCTGCCGGGAAATGCACCAGTCGCGGATGTTTTCCAGCCAGCGAAGATACGTCTTGTCAAATCGGTCCGGCACAAACTTCAGGTTGCCGTCTTCCAGGGTCTTTATAGCGGCCTTAGCCATCTCTTCCATTTTCACAAACCACTGGGGCTTAATCATGGGCTCCACGGTGGTTTTGCAGCGGTCATGGGTTCCCACGTTATGGACATGCTTCTCCACTTTCACCAGCAGGCCCTGGGCTTCCAGGTCCGCCACCATGGCTTTTCTGGCCTCATAGCGGTCCATGCCGGCGTATTTGCCGCCTCTTTCGTTGATGGTGGCGTCATCGTTTAAGATATTGATTTCTTCCAAATTATGGCGTTTTCCCACCTCAAAGTCGTTGGGGTCGTGGGCCGGGGTGATCTTCACACAGCCGGTTCCAAACTCTTTGTCTACGTAAGCGTCCGCAATCACCGGAATCTCCCGGTCCGTCAGCGGAAGCTTCAGCGTCTTTCCTATCAGATGAGTGTAGCGCTCGTCCTCCGGATTCACCGCCACCGCCGTGTCCCCCAGAAGCGTCTCCGGCCGGGTGGTGGCGATTTCCACGAACTGGTCGCTGCCCACGATGGGATACAGAATGTGCCAGAAATGGCCTTCCTGCTCTGCGTGCTCCACCTCCGCATCGGAAATGGAAGTCTGACACACGGGGCACCAGTTGATAATCCGGGAGCCTTTGTAAATGTATCCTTTGTTATAAAGCTTCACGAAGACTTGTTCCACCGCCTTGGAGCAGCCCTCGTCCATGGTGAAGCGCTCCCGCTCCCAGTCTGCGGAGGAACCCATCTTCTTCAACTGATTGATGATCTTTCCGCCGTACTCTTCCTTCCACGCCCAGGCATGCTTTAAGAATTCTTCACGACCGATTTCCTCTTTGTCAATTCCCTGTTCCTTTAATTTCTCAATGACCTTCACTTCCGTGGCGATGGCCGCGTGGTCCGTGCCCGGCTGCCAGAGCGCTTCATATCCCTGCATCCTTTTGAAACGAATCAGAATATCCTGCATGGTATTGTCCAGGGCGTGTCCCATGTGAAGCTGCCCGGTCACGTTGGGCGGGGGCATCACGATGGTGAACGGTTTCTTGTCCGGATTCACCTTTGCGTGAAAATACCCATTCTTCATCCATTTTTCGTATAGCCGCTCCTCTATATCCTTGGGATCGTAGGTTTTTGCCAGTTCTTTTGCCATTGGTCTTATAACTCCTTCTTAAAAAAATATATTTCAATAGACAACTGCCTAATACATTTAAAAACACCCTCTGCTGCTTTTGCTGCAAAGGGCATGATTTGTCCTAATTTTAATCTATCATAGTAGGCTTTTTACTATTTGTCAAGTGAATTTGTTATGAAAAGTCCGCTGCCAAACAGGTGACATGCAGGGACTCCAAATGCGCCTGCACAGCCTTCATATATGACAGCCCGATAGACTTGCGGGCGCGTGAAGGTTTACTGTGAAAACCCGCCGCCTTTCCCCTCCAGGTTCAGCAGTGGATGTCAATGGCCGCATAATCGCCAAATTCCAGAATTCTCCCTGTTTGAAAAGACAGCGGTTTCTTGAATACCGGACCATCCACAGTAAGTGTGTGGTACTCGCCGTTTTCTCCGCAGATGTCTATGCCCGCCGATTCCATCACTTCTATGGACGCGTCGTCTATATATTCTCCCAGTATTTCTTTGGGTAAAATCGTGGCGTTGATACTTTTAATCAGACATTTGTAGCCAAGACGCATCAGTTCATAAACATTTTCCTGGCGGCCCTTTTGCCACAGAGGGAAATAGGGAACAAATCCGGTGTTTTTGCAGCGTTCCTCTTCCCATTGCCGGTTCCCTTCTATGTCAATGTCGCCGAAAGCGGCGGCCTCGGCGCCCATGGATTTCGCCTTTCGCAGCCCCTCTTCAAAGGCCAGATGATAATTCTCCCCTGCCGTGGGGCACAGAATCATGGGAATGCCCAGCGCCTCCCCGTACAGTTCCAGCATGGCGCGGTCGGCGCCGTGGAAATAAGAACGGTCCGCCTCTTCGTTAATCATCACAAGCAGGCAAACCGGCTGATGTCCCTGTTCAATCATCTTGTGTAAAGCCAGTGTGCTGTCCTTGCCACAGCTATAAGACATAACAAATTTCATGGAAATACCTCCTGATTTTCATTCCTTTTATTTCATTATACACCAATTTTCATCCACATGCCATTGAAATGGACTGGCTTGCGCCCTTTCGGATAACACGTTATCAAGTATTCATCCTTCCTACTTATAAATTTCTCAAATCTTTGTTGATTATCTTATTATTTTGTACTTTTTGTATATTTTTATCATTTATTATTATAGAATATTCCCTATTGACCTCCTGCTTTATTCTGCTATAATCAAGGTAACACGTTAACCAAATTATAATTCACATAAAAATTGTAAATTCACTAGGAGGTATTTCATTATGACGACAAGACCTATTTTCCAATTATTATCCACCGAAGGACGCCAAGCCATATTGGAGCAGGCTTATCGGCTTCTGGAAACAAACGGCGTATCTGTTTTCTGTGATGAGGCAAAAAAATATTTTGCAGACAATGGTTGCACCGTTGAGGGGGACAATGTAAAGATCCCCGCCCCTCTTGTCAAAAAATGCATTGAATCCGCGCCTTCCATGTTCCAGGTGTATGACAGAAACGGCAACCCCGCCATGCAAGTAGGCGGACGCAATACATATGTAGGCCCTGGCCCCACCTGCCCTAATTTCTTTGACATATATACAGGGGAAAGACGGCCTTCCAAGAAAAACGATGCAGCGCTTACCGCCCGTCTGGTGGATGGCCTGGAGCATATGGATTTCGCCATGTCTCTGGTTATGATCAGCGATGCCAAGAAAGAGCTGGCGGACATTCATGAAGTGGACGCCATGATCCGCAACACCACGAAACCTATCGTGACCTGGGCGTTCAACGCGGAAAACCTGCAGACGATTATCGATCTGTGCGCCGTCGTTGCCGGAAGCCTGGAGAAGCTTCAGGAAAAACCATTTTTGATTGTGTACTGCGAGCCCACCACTCCTTTCCTTCACTCCAAAGACGCTTTGGAAAAACTGATTCTGCTGGCGAAAAATAAAATCCCCTGCATCTATTCTCCGGGGATGATTATGGGCGCCACGGCTCCCGTCACCATAGCCGGCACATTGTCTGTGGGAATGGCGGATTCCTTGGCCGGACTGGTATTGAGCCAGTTGGTGCAGGAGGGAACGCCTTTCATCGGAGGAACCGGCGGCGGCCCTATGGACATGAGGACCATGCAGCACGCCTACGGCTCACCAGAATTTACCCTACTGCACACAGGCGGCATCGAAATATTCCATGAACTAGACATTCCGGTATTCACCGCCGCCGGATGCAGCGACTCCAAGGTAGAAGACGCACAGTCCGCATCCGAATCAATGCTTCAGATTTTCTCAGCCATGGCTTCCGGCGGCAACATCATTCACGATGTGGGCTTCATGGACGCTGCCATCACCGGTTCCGCACTGTCTATGGTCATGTGCGACGAACTGGTGGGCCAGGTGAAGCGTTTCTTAAAAGGCATCGAAGTGGATGAAGAGCATCTGGCCGAAGAAGTAATCCTGGATGTGGGAGCCGGCGGCAATTTCCTCTCGGAAGAACACACAATGGAACTGTTCCGGGAAGAAATCTGGGCTCCAACCCTGACCAACCGGGAAAATTACGAAGCCTGGGAAGCGGCAGGCGCGAAAACCATCACCCAGCGAGCCCACGACTACACGATAAATCTTCTGGAAACCCATGTCCCCGAAGAACTATCTGACAGCGCGCTTGCTGAACTGGATAGGTTGGTTGCGGCCAAAGATCAAAGCTTCCAGTCAAGACTAGATTAATATAAAAAACGGATGTCCCTGTTTTACACAGGCACATCCGTTTTTTATGTACATCATCCATGAATCAGCCATTTATCAATGGTCTTTTCGATAAGCTTATAACAATTCTCCGCAGCCCTCGTGGCAATTTTCTCGTCTTTATAGTCCTCCATATGTTCTAGCAGCGCCGCGTGGGCGATCATTCCGTTTACCCGGCTGACGTAAAAAGCGTCCTCTAAAGTCATGCGGCCTTCGTTGGCCGCCTGCCGCAGCAGCATAAAATCCCGCTCCTCTATGTTGGAGCTGAAATAAGCCAGATAGAAAAACGTGGAAGTCTTCTTCTGGATTTCCTCCGGATATAGCTGGAAATATTCCACAACAGCGTCCTCAAAGATAGCCCTTGCCTTCCCCCAGAATAAATTCTCGAACACCGGCGGATTGTGAAAAGCGTGGAGCAAAAAAGATTTCCACGACAGCTTGGACACTTGAACACTGTCACTGACCTCCGCGGTAAGCTCCATGTTTTCTTTGTTATATTTCTCCAGTTCTCGAAGAGAGGCCAGGGTGACCAGGAAATTCAGATTTCCAAAGTGTTTATAGATGACCGTAGCCGCATAGCCGGCCTCTTTGGCCACATCCCTCGCTTTTACGCTTTCAAATCCGTTTTCCTTTAGTATTTTATAAGCCGCTTCTACCAGCTTTCTCTTTGTGTCCTCTACCGACAATATAATTTCCGTCCTTTTACTTTCTTAATTTCACAATATAAATAGCATTTCCGCTAACTACTATACAACTTTTTTCCACCTTTGTCAAAGTATATTCACCCGCCGCGCAAACAAAAAGCAGCTTCGGAAAGTCCATTCCGAAACCGCTCTTCGCTGCGGGCCCCTGCAAACGTTCATTCTTTTTCATCTTCCGGCCACTTCAAAAAGAACACATTTATGGCCGAAAAAATCATCAGCGTGAAGACAAGGAAAGTTAACGCTCCACCAATGGTGGCCAGGGATTTCACCCCGTCCAGCCCCTGAGAGCCTCCTCCGAACGCCGCCATCACCACCGCCATAATTCCAATTACCGCGCCCCATACAACTTTTACCTTGGCCGACGGCTCCGTTCCAACAGGAACATCTTTTACACAAAGGGATCCCAGGTTCGTAAGTGTGGCATCCGCTGCCGTGACGAAACTCATGGCAATGACCACAATGTTGGCCACTACAAGCACATTGCCCAGGGGCAGTTCTCTCAGAAATCCCCACAAGGCCGCCAAATAGCCTTTTTCCGCGCTGATTTTCACCAGGTCCAGCCGTCCTGCGCTCTGCATGTGAATCGCCGTATTCCCCCAGATTCCAAACCAGATTATTCCGAATACCGAGGGCAGAATCCAGTTCACCAGCATAAATTCACGAATGGTGCGGCCGCGAGCCAGAAGCGTCAACAGGATGCCCATAATAGGCGCATAGGCAATCCACATACACATATCGAAAAGGGTCCAGCTCTTCGTCAGCGCCTCGCCGCCAATGTCGATGGGGTCCAGTCCCCAGATCCAGAAGTTCTGAAGCCAGGTGGCCGCCCCCGCCGTGCTGTTGCGCAGAATAAAACTGGTAGGCCCTGCGAGGAAAAGGAAAATCAACAGTCCGTAATAGAAATACGTATTGGCGTTTCCCACGATTTTCAGGCCCTTATCAAGACCCACATAAGAGGAGACCGTAAACAATACCGTAATAAGCAGCCCTCCGAAAACATAATAGGGCAGGCCCGTTTTCACCCCATAGAAGGCCAGCCCTTCCGCCTCCGCGGACAAAAGCATGGCCAGACCGGAAGTCACGCCGAATCCAATGGCCAGCATGGACAGCGTGTCCACCAGCGTCACCACCCACGCTTTTCCCATGATCTGATCCCCCAAAAGGGGACGTAGGGAATCCGACACGGTAAGCTTATGGCCTTTGTTATAATACAAATACGCAATTAACACGCCGCAAAGAGAATAAAAAGCATAGGGCATAAATGTCCATTCATAAAAGCATCGCCCGATTGCAAACCGTGCCGCCTGCGGGGTCAGCGGTTCGATACCGAAGCCCTCCAGTTCACCCCACACGCTGCCGTACAGCATAATGGGAAAGTTCACGCCACCCGTCACGATGCCCACGGCAATGCCGCCTGTCAGCGACATGGCAAACCAGGAACCGAAGGAAAACTTCGGCTCAGCATCCGGACCACCCAGCTTAATGCGGCCCGCCTTGGAAAAACACAGAACCGTCACCACAAGCAGACACAGCATACACACAATCTGAAACAGCCAGCCGAAATTATCCAAAATAAAGCTAAACAACATGCTCGTCCCGCTAAGCAGCGCCTGATTATTCACAATTCCCACCACAGCCGTCAGTCCGAAAACCGCCAAACCGCTGATAAAAACGCCTTTATTTATTTTCTGTCCTTTCATTCGCCCTACCTCTTTTGTTGAGCTTCAACAGCAACATAGTCGAAATCAGTCCAACCACCGCAAACGCAAGCATCATAATGAAAATCGCGCGGTATCCGGCCGCCCCCTCAAAGACGTCCAGGAACTTTCCGCACAGAGCGCTTATGAAAACATCGGGCATGAATCCGATGATGGATACAATTCCCACTGCCGTGCCCGTCACATGTATGGGGATGTCCACCTCGTCAATGGTGGCGAAATAAATCCCCCGCATGGCAAAGATCCCTCCGCAGAGCGCCAGCAACACAATAATCAACGGAATCATGGCGCCTTTGGTTGACGGCAGCAAAATAATCAGAACCAGAGCCGCAATCATCACCACGTAACAACCGTTAATCACTTTTGTAATGGACCCAATCTTATCCGCCAGCATACCCCCGGTAGGTGCACCTAAAAACTGTAGAACATAAGTTCTCATTATAGACAAAAGCGCGGCGAAAGACGCTGTGGCTCCGATAACATTGGTAAAATACGGGGTCAGATAAGTGCTCCCAAGATACACGCTATAACAGCAGATAATAATCAGGGAAATCAGCCAAATGGCAGGCATTTTCAAAATTCTTACGATATCCGACAGCTGCAGCTTCTTCTGCCCTTCCTCTTTCACATCTTCCCTCTGCCCTTCCTTCAGGAAAAAGAAAATCAGAATCCCTGTGACTATGTTGACCACAGACATGGCAACAATAATGCCTTTGAGACCGCCCAGTCCCTCTCCCATCTTACTGAAAGCAAACAACGCCGCGAAGGACACGATGGTTGACAAAACTCCTCTTCCGCCTTCCACAAGCCCGAATAGCCTACCCTGTTCATCGCTGCTGCCCAGCTGCCGGGTAGCTTTCATCATCGCCGCCCAGAATGTCAGCGTGGACAGAACGCCCCAGCCGGCATAAATAACTACCTGCGCCATATAACTGGGAAAAGTAGAATACCAGACTCCCAGAATGCCCGATCCAATGACAGCAATGCTCAGCAGCTTTTTCGCCGAAAACCGGTCTGCAGCCAGTCCACCCACCGGGTAGAAAATCATGGCCAGCACGCCAAAAACACTCATCGTCACCCCAAACTGAGTGTTATTCAGTCCGGACGCCTCCATCAGCGCATCGTAATACGACCACCTTAAATAAGGAAGAAGATAGATAGCCGCGCCGCTCAAGCTTAACAACACAATTCCCACATATGTCTGTACGCTAAATTTTGATTTCATTTGCCCCCGTCCTTTCCGATTATAACCGATCCAACATATCTATATAAGAAGCCTCGATTCCCTTATCCAGCAGAATCTTGCGCATCCGCCCCAAAGCATCCGCCCCAATCTCAGGCCGACGGTAGTTTATAAGCAGCTCATTCATGCGATTCTCTATATTCCGATCAAACGCTTTAGCCGCATCCGGCTTCTCTCCCCGCACACTGATATTCGGAAGCATAGGCTCTTTTTTACAATATTCAAAAGTATGCTCTTCTAATAAATACTGTCCGCCAGGCCCAACTTCCCGTATCAACTCCTCCGGAATCGTCTCTTCGTTTATTTCAAGCTCCCTGTCGTATCTGTTCACAGCGTCTATGATCTCGAAGTCGACAATCATTTTTTCAAATGATGCCGCCAGATAGCTTTCCATAATGCCCGCCGACTGGAAAATCATATTCACGCCGTTTTGGTGACAGGCATGATATGTAAGCATTGATTCATAGCCCGCCTGCGCGTTCACAGCCTTGGCATCCGTCAGCGCTCCACCCGCACGGCTGGGTATACCATAAAACCGGGCCATTTCCGCACAGTATTTATAGCAAAGCGCTCCCTCCGGAGAACCGATGGCCATGGCGCATGTAGCCATATCCGCGTTGGAGGACTGTGAGCCGTAGACAACAGGAGCACCCGGCGCGTACATCTGAGACAACGCAATCCCGGCGATAACCTCTGCATTCACCATCGCAATGGTTCCAGCCAAGGTAATCGGCGCCGTGGTTCCCGACATAGCTGCCGCCGTCACGCTAACCGGTTGCCGGTATTTCAGTACGGTGAACAACGTTTCCGTCATATTGACATCAAGCTGTAAGGGCGTATTTGTATTTATAATGGAAAATAAACGCGGATCGTTTTTCAGCTCTTCCGGCGATAGGCCATAGCGGGCGCAGCACATTTGAATCACCGCTTCCATCTGTTCATAATTGCCAGTCCCACACCAGATTGCCTTATCGCTGTGACACAGCGCCACATAATACAAGATAAGTGTAGACCACTCTTCCGGAACCTTTTCCGGCTGACAGGGAATCCCACCATTAATGGAATAATTTTCATTTTGTTCATACAACATCAGCATTTTAATAAAATCCTCAAGCTGCGCGGGCCTTAGAGCGCCGTCCTTGTCCATCATCTGTGTCGCTCCCGCCGCCGGAGCATTCAACACCTGTCTCCCTCCGATTTTCACATTATATTTCGGATTCTGCGCCTTTAATTCAACGCAGGTAGGCGCTTTCTTTATCCATTTTAAAATATTCTCTTCTGTAAAATGAGCTACATTCCCCTCCATTGAAACTCCATTTTCTTTTAAAACCCGAACCGCATCCGGATGATGAAATTTCATTCCCGTATCGTTTAAAATTCTCATGGACGCTTCATGAATTTTCTGTGTATTGACTGTCTTCATCTTTCGCTCCTTCCTTCTCATTGCACCACAATTCGCCTTTTATTTAACACGTTAACCCAATATGTGAAATAAACCATCTGTTCGCGTGAGCGTTGTGCTATATTCGCCATTTAATATATTGTTTATATGATATTTTTCTATATGAGTGCTAAACTATTAAAGCCAAATCGTTAGGTTAACGCGTTATCTTTGTACTGTTATAATACCCTATACGCTTTCGAAAGTCAATACGCATTCGGTATAAATATATGACAAACACATATTTTTTACAAAAATTCACAAAATATATACATTTTATATAAATAATTACTGATATTAAATGCAGAGGAAAATTAACTTTAAAAGTCCGCCGCCAGACAGACCGCATAATTCAGACATTTCAAGATATGTTTTTTAGAAAACAAAGAACTGCCGGATCATGCCAGCAGCTCTTCTCAAAATATTTATTCACATTTTATCAATTTAATCGAATCCACTTCTCCAACCGATTGCCATAATCATCCCAGCCAAGCTCCGTCCGCAGCGTTGTGTATTTCACATTTTTCGGCAACAGAATGCCATACCAGAAATCACACTGGCCGCCTGGATAAAGCATGTAGCTATACGGCGGTTTCAGATTTTTGCCCAACGTGGCCGTTTCACAGGTATTCATCCCAAGAGTTCCCTTTTCATTGAATAAGTCATAACGGCTTATCGCATCGGACCCGCTCATCTGTCCGCTTCCCGCTATGTATCTCAAATTAATATGATACAGAACCCATCTCTCGTTGGCGGATGGTTTCGCATTGTATCTGTTCTCTTCGTTCACCAGCGCGTTGGCCCTGGCGCCGTCCACAACCTCCAGCAGCTTTAATCTGTATTTCTTCGTCCCATTATACTGTTTGATGGCAAACTCCGTCTCACTGCGGCCTGGCAGTGGATTGTACACGCCGCCGGGCGCCTTGGGATTGATGCAGCTTTTCACAGTTACTTTGCACTTATACTCTTCACCCTGGGTCGTTCTGGCTTTTATGTACGTAACTCCCACATACAACCCCTTCACTTTTCCCTTGGCGCTCACCGAAGCTTTGGCGCCTGTGCTGTACCAGGAAAATTTCTGCTTGGTTCCTTTCATCTTCAGTTGGTATGTCTGACCCTGTTT
Organism: uncultured Lachnospiraceae bacterium; assembly: GCA_910588775.1. Lineage (GTDB taxonomy): Bacteria > Bacillota > Clostridia > Lachnospirales > Lachnospiraceae > MGBC164599. The sequence goes on along the minus strand of CAJURH010000011.1, from coordinate 12,780 downwards.
GATGGTAATGGCCTTCTTGCTGATGCTGGGCGTCTCCACCGTGATTTTACAGGCATAGGTTCTCTTCCCATAAGTCATCCGAATTGTGGCGGTTCCTTTGGCCTTGGCTTTGATGAGTCCGGATTTCTTGTTCACAGAGAGAATCTTCTTATTGCTTATTTTCCATTTTGTGCCTCTATAGATTGGCGCGATAAACTTCGCTCTCTTGCCTTTGGTCATATAGGCCCGTATGGTTTTCCCGGCTTTTACGTAAAGCGGAACCTGATACGTGTTCGCTGCGTACATGACGCTAGCCGGGCCGGCGTCCAGCGTGATGCTGGCAAATGCGTTCTGCGCCGTAGCCAACAGCAGCATTAAAGTAAGCATTGCCGCGATTAATTTTTTCTTTTTCATTTTTTTCATTCCTTTCTTTTCATTTTCTACATTATACCACAAATAAGGTCCAATGTCGAATATATTGAGCCGCTCCCAAAAGTTATTTTAAATATTTACTGCTCCAGCGGGCAATTTCCACGAAAACGGATTTCATGGCCTCCCCGCCCTCCGTCAGGGAATACTCTACATGAGGCGGCACTTCGTTGTACTGTTCACGAACCACCAGCCCACGCTCTTCCAAAAGCTTCAGCGTGGATGACAGCATTGGCTTTGAAATTCCCTCGATACTTTTTTGCAGCTGGCCGAACCGCATCCGACCGAACACAAACAAGGTATAGAGCGTTTTCACCGTCCATTTTCCGCTGAAAATATCCATGGCATTATCCACCGGACAGAACACCGGGCAGCGGCACATTTTCTCAGACATTCTGGCGTCTTCCGAATCCAGAAGCGCCTGGTGTATCCGGCAGTTTTCACGGCCGTTTTCATCCCCGTCTGTGCCCGAAGCTTCCTGCCGCGCGGCGTTTTCCAGTTCATATGCAACTTCCCCGTCTTTGCGATTCCCCATTTTCCTCTCCCTGTTTGATATATAGTTAGGTAATCGCAAAACATCTAGTCATAGCCAGAGCTTGTTTATTTTAACCAAGTTCGTGACGCCTGACAGCAGTTTCACAATTATCTATAGATGTATGGTAAGAACTTTCTTACCTGGTTAAATTAATTTTTCTACTTGATTCGGCTCTCAGATATAGTATACTTATTTTATCATAATTCTTATTGAGGTGAAAGGAGCTTGACAAAGTATGAGCAAATTAAATGATTTTCTGACAGAAGCCGGCGTATTCTTTCTGGCAACCGAAGACGGCGGCCAGCCGAAACTGCGTCCTCTGGGCGCACATTTGGAAATGGACGGAAAAGTCCTGTTTGGCGTGGGCGATTTCAAAGATGTGTACAAGCAGATGACCGCCAACCCCCTTGTGGAAATCGCCGCCTGCAAGCCTGATGGACAGTGGCTGCGCTATACCGGAAAGGCCGTGTTTGAGACAGATCCCAAATACGCCGCCGCGCTTTTGGACGCTATGCCCAACTTAAAACCTATGTACGCGGAAGAGACTGGACACAAGCTGATGATGTTCCATCTGGAAGACGCGAAAGCCGTTGTCATTCAGATTATGGGGGAAGGAACGCCCATCTAAATGGAGGAAAGACCCATGTATACATACAAAACCAAGGGCGTCTGTTCCCAGTCCATCGCCTTCGACATTGAGGACGGAAAAGTCCGCCACGTGAAATTCACCGGGGGATGCCATGGCAACACCCAGGGAATCGCAAAACTGGTGGAGGGCATGGAGGCCCAAGATGTAATCGCCCGGCTGGAGGGCACCAACTGCGGCGGACGCGGCACTTCCTGCCCCGACCAGCTGGCCAGGGCGCTGAAAGCCGCTCTCTCATAGAATCGTTTCATCGTACGTATGCCGCTCTTGCCTTTTGCATCTGCGGCATATTTATCTATATCGTTCTTTTATCTTAATCTCACCAGCTCATTGCAAAACGCCTATTTTGCCCAAGCCCATGACATTTGAAAACCATTTCGTAATACCTATAATCTCAATCCCGATCCCATTTATCGCACAATTTCTCAATCTCGTTGGCAAATTTCTTCAGGTCTTTGTTGGCGCCGCCTTCGTTCTTCTGGATGATGGCCATCAGCCTATGACCCAGAGACAGAAGCCTTGCGTAAATCTTATTGACTTTCTCAGCGGCAGCCGTAACCACAGGTTTCTTCGGCGCCAGAATTCCCTGGGCCTGGTAAATGCATTTATCAGCCGCCAGATCGTAGACTGTTCCACTAAAAGGCGCCATAGCCTGATAGCCCAGCTCTTCTTCCAGACGTTTGGCAAAAGAGACCGTCACCTCATCGTCTCCATGCACCACGAAGAATCTCTTAGGCTTCTTGGCGCTAAAAGACCCCGCCCACTTCATGAGCCCTTCCCGGTCCGCATGGCCGCTGACCCCGGCCAGCACCTGTATCTTCGCCTGCACGTGGATTTCCTCGCCAAAAAGCTTCACCGCGGTGGCGCCTTCCACCAGCGCCCGGCCCAGCGTTCCCACTGCCTGATAACCCACAAACAGGATCGTGGACTCCCGCCGCCACAGATTATGTTTCAAATGATGCTTGATGCGCCCGGCGTCGCACATGCCGCTGGCAGAGATGATTACTTTCGGCTCCTCCACCTCATTGATAGCCCGGGAGTCGTCCGCCGTAATAGACACTTTCAAGCCCGTAAACCCAATGGGATTCACCCCACGGTTAATCAAATCCTGCGCATCGTCATCGTAACAGTCAATCCTATGTTCGCCGAATATGCTGGTAGCCTCCACGGCCAGCGGACTGTCCACATAGACCTTGAAATTATCATGGCCATGAACCAGCCCATCCTCTTTGATTTGCCGGATAAAATATAACATCTCCTGGGTGCGCCCCACGGCGAAGGACGGAATCACCACATTCCCACCTTTGTCAAACGTGGTCTGAATCACATCCGCCAGCGCTTTCACATAATCGATCCGGCCTCCATGGCTGCGGTCGCCATAGGTGGACTCCATCACCACATAATCCGCCTCGTCAATATAGGTGGGATCTTTAATCAGCGGCTGGCGCACATTTCCAATATCGCCGGAAAAAACAATTTTCTCCGTCTGCATCTGGTCGTCCGTCACTTCCGTGATCCACACCTCAATGCTGGACGACCCCAGTAAATGACCCGCGTCCACAAAACGCACCTGCACGCTCTGGTCCAAATGCACAATCTGGTCATACTCACAGCCCACGAAACATTTCAGGACTCCCAGCGCGTCTTCCAATGTATAAGCGGGAACAAATTCCTCCTTGCCCGCACGTTTCCCCTTCCGGTTTCTCCACTCTGCCTCGAACATCTGGATATGGGCGCTGTCGCGGAGCATAATGTCGCACAGGTCACAGGTGGCCTCCGTGGCATATACATTTCCCCGGAACCCTTTGGCATAGATGGCCGGCAAATTGCCGGAATGGTCGATGTGCGCATGCGTCAGAAGCACAAAGTCAATATCCCCAGGCTTCACCGGAATCTCCACGTTTTCATAATCATCCGGCCCCTGCTTCATCCCGCAGTCAACCAAAAACTTACAGGTATTGGTCTCCACCAGAAAACAGCTTCCAGTCACCTCATGGGTCGCCCCGATAAAGGTTAATTTCATTCAAATTCCCCCTTCCGTTTATTAAATTCAAAAAAATCGAACTCTCTTCTGTCATTATACACGAAAATGAACTTTTTTGATAGTTCTAATCTGTTCAATTCGAGGAAATATTCCAAAACCTGATTTGACAAAAAACATTGCGAATGCTACCATTATGAAAATTAGGGAAGGAGTTTATTTATGAGATATCGAGATTTAGGCAATACAGGACTAAAAGTCAGTGAAATCGGCCTGGGTTGCGAAGGGTTCTCCGAGGATTCTTACCGCGGCGCAAAAGACTTGCTGGACGCCGCCGAAAAACACGGCGTCAATTATTTTGACCTATACACCCCTAACCCAAAGGTCCGCTCCAGCGTGGGCAAAGCGCTGGCTGGACGCAGAGACAAATTCATTCTCCAGTCTCACATCTGTTCCGTATGGAAAAACGGCCAGTACATGCGCACCCGCAAGATGGAGGAAGTGAAAAAGAGCATGGAAGATATGCTGACCCAGCTTAAGACAGACTATATCGACGTGGGCATGATTCACTACGTGGATTCCTTAAAAGACTGGGAACAGGTGGCCCATGGCCCGGTTCTTAAGTACGCGCAGCAACTGAAAGAAGAGAGAATCATCGGCCACATCGGACTGAGCAGTCACAATCCCCAGGTGGCGCTGGAAGCGGTTAAAAGCGGCGTTGTGAAAGTATTGATGTTCAGCGTAAACCCCTGTTACGACTTGCAGCCAGCAAGTGAAGACGTGGAAGCCTTGTGGGATGAGAAGAATTACCAGAACCACCTGGTCAACATGGACTCACAGAGGCAGGAACTCTACGAAACCTGCCAGCGCCTGGGCGTGGGAATCACCGTAATGAAGGCATTCGGCGGCGGCGATTTGCTGGACGCTTCTCTGTCTCCAGCCGGAAAGGCCCTGACCGTCCATCAATGCATCCACTATGCGCTGTCCCGCCCCGGCGTCGCCACCGTCCTTGCCGGATCCCACTCTGTAGAGCAACTGACCGCTTGCACGGCCTATGAGAACGCCTCCGAAGAAGAGAAAGATTACGCGCCGGCTCTCGCCACTTTCCCCAACATTAGCTGGAAAGGACACTGCATGTACTGCAGCCACTGTGCGCCCTGCCCTGTCGCCATCGACGTGGCCTCCGTCACCAAATTTCTAAACCTGGCCAAAGCCCAGGGGCAAATCCCCGAAACCGTGCGGGACCACTACAATCTGCTGGCTCACCACGCCGGAGAGTGCACCTCCTGCGGCGCCTGTGAGACTCGCTGTCCTTTCGGCGTGTCCATAATGAAAAACATGGAACAGGCGGCGGATTTATTTGGAAAATAAGATACATAGCGGCAAAAACTGGAAGTAAATTCCGTCTATTTGACTCCAATTCACTCCAGTTCGACGGCACAGCCCTTCCAGCGCCCACGGCCAAACAGACGCTTTGTCCACAGTCTGAGAATCCCGCCTAGCGGGATTCTCTCTTGATATTATCCTGCAAATTTTCCAATAAATTCTTTCACCCGGGCGTTGGGAGCCGTGAAGATTTCTTCCGGCGTGCCCTGCTGCTGGATGACCCCCTGTTCCATGAAAATAATCCGGTCTGAAAGCTCTCTGGCAAACTGCATCTCGTGGGTCACAATAATCATGGTCATATGCTGCCTGGCCAGTTCACGGATTACCTTCAACACCTCTCCGGTCAGTTCCGGGTCCAGCGCGGATGTGGGCTCGTCAAAAAATAGAATCTGCGGCTGCAGCGCCAGCGCTCTGGCAATGGACACCCGCTGCTGCTGCCCGCCGGATAACTGGTGCGGGTACACATTGGTTTTATCCGCCAGCCCCAGCTGCGCAAGCAACGCGTCCGCCCGCTGCCTGGCCTCCTGCTTGGGAACTTTATCCACGCTTACTGGAGCGTCCATGACATTTTTCAAAACGGTGTAATGCGGGAACAGATTAAAATTCTGAAACACCAACCCATAATATTTGCGAATCCTCTTTAAATCCGCCTTGGACACATATGTACATTTCCCATTTTCTTCATAAGCCGCCCGCTCACCCAGATAGACCAGCTCTCCGCCGTCCATCCGCTCCAGCATGGTGGCGCAGCGCAAAAGCGTGGATTTGCCAGAGCCGGACGGGCCAATAACTGACACCACCTCGCCCTTTTTCACCGACAGAGAAATATCTTTTAACACCGACAGATCGCCGTATACTTTTTTCATATGACTGATTTCCAACACTTTATCCTGCATCGTACATCTCCCTACTTATAATAATTCAGGCGTCTCTCCACATATTCCATAACTGCGGCCACCACCAAGTTAAATAGATAATAGAAAAGGCCCGCCGCCATCAGCGGCAGAATCGAAGTCTCCTTGGCCGCAATCTGCTTGGCCGCTGTAAACATTTCCACCTCTGTCAGCACGAAAGCCAGTGAAGTGTCCTTCACCAGCGTAATCATTTCATTGGTCACCGGCGGCAGAATCCGCTTAATCACCTGGGGCAAAATAATTTTCACAAAGGTCTGCGCCTTGCTGTAACCCAGCACCTCGGCGGCCTCATACTGCCCTTTGGAAATGGATTCAATGCCGGAACGATAGATTTCCGCAAAATACGCCGCGTAATTCAAGACGAACGATAAGATTACCGCCACGAAACGGTACCCCGACGAGATACGCATCCCGAATACGTAGTAAGGCGCAAAATACACCACAATCATCTGCAGCATCAGGGGGGTGCCCCGCATGACAGATATATAGAATTTGGAAATCCCTTTCAGCAGCCCATTGCGGGACATTCTGCCGAAAGAGAACACCAGTCCCAGCGGAAGGGAAAATAACAAAGTTAAAAAAAAGATTGCCGCAGTCTTAAGCATTCCGCTGCTAAGAAGCTGCAGCATAGTCGTTGTACTCATATCCTACTCCTCTTTTGCCTACGAAAAAAGGGACGGAATCTTCCATCCCTTCGTAAATCGTGAAAATTAACTGCTCTATTTGCCCAGACAAACCGCATCCACCAGACCATAGTCTGCGTATTTTTCCGCAATCTCCGCAAACGTCCCGTCGTCCACCATTTCCATCAATGTGGATTCCACGGTGTCTTTCAGCTCATCATTTCCCAGCAGGAAGCCAATGGCGTATTGTTCCGTAGCCAGATATTCTTTGGCGTCACCCCCTGCAAGAATCTCGTAATCTTCCCTCTGACTAAGCTGGTAATTGGCCACGCCAATGTCCATAGCCAGCGCATCAATGGAACCCGCTTCCAGTTCCATGAATGCGGTGTTGTAATCCGCAAACTGATTTAAGGATGAGAAAGAGGCCGACAGATCCAGATTTTCCTGGTTTTCCTCATCTTCCAACGCCGCCAATGCGGAAGAGTCCGCCTGCACGCCCACGATTTTGTCTGCTAAGTCCGCTTTTGTGGCAATGCCGGATTCCTTGGCCACCACAAACACCTGACTGTTGTCCACATATGGCACAGACCATGTATACGCATCTTCTCTGCCGTTCATGGTGAATCCATTCCAGATGCAGTCGATGGACCCGGAAGACAGTTCCATATCCTTGGTATCCCAGTTGATAGGCTGTTTCTTCAGTTCCCATCCCTGACGCTTGCACACTTCCGCCGCCAGATCCAGGTCAAATCCCACATATTCGCCGTTCTCGTCCATAAACCCATATGGAGGGAATTCTGCGTCAAATCCCACAGTAAAGGTTGTCCCGTCCGCGTCCGCCTTGTCATCTTTTGCAGCTTCCGTTTCTTCTGCGGTTTCCGTTTCCTCCGCCGCAACGGTCGCATCCTTAGCTGCGTCATCCTGCGCTTTATCCTGTCCGCATGCAGCCAGTCCAAATACCATCATAGCCGCTGTGAACAGCGCCAATCCCTTTCTCATAATCCTTCTCCCTTCGCTTTATCAATTTATTATACTAAAATCATTCCGCAGAAATATCCTACCACGGACCCTCATGGTTTGTCAATCCTTGCGTTAAAAAAATCCCCGCCTACTCTGTGATAAAAACGATTTCGTTCTTACTTAATTTTACCTGCACTTGATCCCCTCCGCCGATTCTCTTTTCCAAAATCTCGTTGGCCAGCGCATCCTCAATCTTGGACTGAATGGCCCGCCGCAGCGGTCTGGCGCCATATTTGCTGTCGTAGCCCTCCTGGGCAATGTAATCTTTCACCGCCGTGGAGACTTTCAGATTGATGGACATCTGTTCCCGGCAACGCTTAATCAGGCTCTTTAGCAGCAGCGTAACGATCTTGCGAATGTGTTCCTTATTCAGCGCATGGAACACAATGATTTCATCAATTCGGTTGATGAACTCCGGTTTGAAAATCCGCTTCACCTCATCCATGACTCCGGATTTCATCCGCTCATAATCCTGCTCCTCATCGTCGTCCGAGATAAATCCCAGTTTCTTCGGCTCTATGATGGCCTGGGCTCCTGCGTTGGAAGTCATAATGATGACAGTTTCTTTGAAGTCCACTTTCCTTCCCTGGGCGTCTGTGATATGCCCGTCGTCCAGCACCTGCAAGAGAATGTTGAACACATCTGGATGCGCTTTTTCGATTTCATCAAATAAAATCACGCTGTATGGATTCCGGCGCACTTTCTCGCTTAGCTGTCCGCCTTCGTCGTATCCCACGTATCCGGGCGGTGAACCGATCATTTTGGAAACGCTGTGTTTTTCCATATATTCGGACATGTCCACGCGGATGATCGCCTGCTCAGAGCCAAAGACGGCTTCCGCCAGCGCTTTTGACAGCTCTGTTTTGCCCACGCCTGTGGGACCCAGAAACAGGAAGGAACCAATGGGACGACCCGGATCTTTTAAGCCCACCCGGCCTCTTTTTACCGCCTGGGAAACGGCGTGGACGGCCTCCTCCTGACCGATTACGCGTTTGTGCAGCTCCCGCTCCAGCTTGGCCAGTCGTTTGGATTCCCCTTCCGCCAGCTTTTTCACCGGAATTTTCGTCCAGTCGGATACCACATCCGCAATGGCGTTTTCATCCACGATTAAATCGCCGCCTTTGTTTTTCTTTTTGTATTTCTGCCGTTCTTTCTCTACCTGTTTCTCTGTGTCTTCCTGTTCCTTTTGAAGCTCTCTGGCTTTCTTAAAATCTCCGCTTTTAACCGCCAGCTCTTTTTCCAAATATAGTTGCTGCGCCTGCGCCTCCGCGTCCAACGCCGCTTTCGGAGCCTGGAATATGGAAAGCTGCACCTTCGAAGAAGCTTCGTCGATTAAATCCAGCGCCTTGTCCGGCAGGAAACGGTCGTTGATGTACCGCACCGACATTTTCACCGCCGCCTCAATGGCTTCGTCGGAAATGGTCACGCCGTGATGCTCCTCGTAATAGGGACGCAGGCCCCGCAGGATTTCTATGGTGGCCTTCTCGTCGGGTTCATCCACCATCACTGGCTGGAACCGCCGCTCCAGCGCCGCATCTTTCTCAATATATTTGCGATATTCTTCAATGGTGGTGGCGCCGATAAGCTGAATTTCCCCTCTGGACAGGGATGGCTTCAGAATGTTGGAGGCGTCCAGGGAGCCTTCCGCGCCGCCCGCGCCTATAATGGTGTGCAGCTCGTCGATAAACAACAGTATATTCTTGTTCTGCGCCACTTCCCGCACCACATTCTTGATTCGCTCTTCGAATTCCCCCCGGTATTTGGACCCGGCCACCATACTGGACAAGTCAAGCACCACCACCCTTTTGTCCTGCACAGTGTCTGGCGCCAGCCCCCAGACAATCCGCTGGGCCAGTCCCTCGGCAATGGCCGTCTTGCCCACGCCTGGCTCGCCGATGAGACAGGGGTTATTCTTGGTCCTTCTGCTCAGTATCTGCACAATCCGCCCAATTTCTCTGTCCCGTCCCACAATCGGGTCCAGCTTGCCTTCCGCCGCCAGCGCCGTCAAGTCACGGCTGTACTGGTCCAGGGTCTGGGTGCTGCTGGCGTTATTTCCAGATAACCGCATGGCCCGACCGCTGTTCAATTCTTCTTTTGTAAATCTGCCTGACTCGCCGATATCCACCAATATAGCGGCATACAGTTTCTGTATGTTGACTTCCAACGTGTGCAAAAGCCGGGTGCCCACACAGTCCGTCTCTTTTAAAAGCGCCATCAGCAAATGCTCGGTGCCCACCTTATCTCCATCCAGATTGGCCGCCTCCTGGGCCGCGGATTCGATGACTCTCTCCGCCCGGGGCGTATATCCCCTGGGGCCATCGGTCAGAACCTCCGCCGGCGGGGCAATCAGCTTATCGATCAGCCCGGCCAGCTTTTCCTCATCTATGTGAAATTCCGCCAGCACTGCGCTGGCTGTCCCTTCTCCCTGTTTCAACAAACCCATGAGAAGGTGTTCTGTGCCCACATAGTTATGTTTGTATTTTTTGGCGGTTTCTTCTGCAAGTTTAATCGCCTCCTGGGCCTGCCTGGTATAATTCTCCCGCATATCATCCTCCTAAACTGACATATTCGCTTACGCGGCTATAACTGGTACTCTTGGTAGATTTCATCAATTAACTGATGAACCTCTTCCCTGGTTATATTTTTACAGGAACTTTTTGCCAAAAGAATCAGCATCTGCCCTTTCAGTTCTTCCAATGCTTCGATTTTATCAACATCAATGGTAACGACAGCGCCCCTTCTGCGGTCAATGGTCACCAGCCCTTCCTGGCGCAAAACGGAATATGCTTTATTCACCGTATGCATATTGATTCCGATTAGCTCCGCCATCTGCCGCACGGAGGGCAACACGTCCCCTTCCCGTATCCGGGCGGTGGCTATCCCAATCACAATCTGGTTGCGCAACTGCATGTAAATGGCTACATCACTGTTAAAATCTACACTTATATTATCTATCACCATGTGTTTTATCCTCTATACTTGAATCTTTTGCATTGTTATACACATAGTAACACAGAACGCCTCTCTGGTCAACTTCTACTATAAAATGTCAATATGTTCTCCCTCAAGAGCCTTATTCATGCTCCTGACCGCGCAGAATTTACCACACATGGAACAACTGTCCTCCTGTTCCGGCTTTCGATCCTCCCGGATGGCCTTCGCCGTCTGCGGGTCCATGGAGCATTCCCACTGCTTCTCCCAATCGAAGGTGCGGCGGGCGTCGGCCATAGCGTCGTCCAGATCCCGGGCATGCGGAATTTTCTTGGCGATATCGGCTGCGTGGGCCGCAATGCGGGAAGCGATGATTCCTTGTTTCACATCCTCCACATTGGGAAGCGCCAGATGTTCCGCCGGGGTCACATAACAGAGAAAAGCCGCGCCTGCCGACGCCGCAACCGCCCCGCCGATGGCTGAAGTGATATGGTCGTATCCCGGTGCAATATCGGTGACGATGGGCCCCAGCACGTAGAAGGGAGCGCCCATGCAAATGGTCTGCTGCAGTTTCATATTGGCCTCAATCTGATCAAGCGGCATATGACCAGGGCCTTCCACCATCACCTGCACGTCCCTGTCCCAGGCGCGCTGGGTCAGCTCTCCCAAGCGGACCAACTCCTCAATCTGGCATACGTCGCTGGCGTCCGCCAGACACCCGGGACGACAGGCGTCGCCCAGAGAGATGGTCACGTCGTATTCCCGGCAGATTTCCAGAATTTCATCGTAATATTCATAGAAAGGATTCTCCTGCCCGGTCATGCTCATCCAGGCGAAAACCAAGGAACCGCCCCTGGAAACAATGTTCATCTTCCTTTTCTGCCCTTTGATCTGATCAATGGTCTTTCGAGTAATGCCGCAGTGCAGGGTGACAAAATCCACGCCGTCTTCCGCGTGAAGGCGGACCACGTCAATAAAATCTTTGGCGGTGAGCGTGTCCAGGTCCCGTTGGTAATGAATCACGCTATCGTATACAGGCACCGTGCCAATCATGGCTGGGCACTCGCTGGTCAGTTTCCTGCGAAAAGGCTGTGTGTCCCCGTGAGAAGACAGATCCATAATCGCCTCCGCGCCCATATCCACCGCCGCCATGACTTTCTGCATCTCTATGTCGTAATCCTTACAGTCCCTGGATACCCCCAGGTTCACGTTAATCTTCGTGCGCAGCATGGAGCCTACGCCGTTTGCGTCGATGCAGGCATGCCGCCTGTTGGCGCAGATAACCGCCTGCCCCCTGGCCACCAGGTCACGGATTTCCTCCTCTGTGCGATATTCCTTTTGGGCCACTGTTTTCATCTCCGGCGTAACGACGCCGCGCCGCGCCGCATCCATTTGGGTTGTGTATTCTCTCATCTTGTATACCATTCCTCTCTGAAATTTTCATTCTAAAACGCCAAACTCGTGACAATCGAATTTGATTTCGCATTCATCTGCAATTAGCTTTCATCGCCCATCTCTGCAAAACGGCTGTTCAGATCAAACGCATGATCCATGGGCCCTGCGCCTTTTCCCAGATCCAGCATAGCCTCCAGCGCGCCAGAGACATAATCTTTCGCCCGCCGCACTGCCGTCTCCAGCCCAAACCCTTTGGCCAGATTGGCTGCTATGGCGGAAGAAAGGGTGCAGCCCGTCCCGTGGGAATTGGGATTCTGAATCCGTCTGCCCATAAACCATTTCACCTCATTATTCCGACACAGAAGGTCATTGGCTTCGTTCAGATTGTGACCGCCTTTTAAAAGAACGGCGCAGCCGCAGTCTCTGTTGATTTTCCTAGCCGCTTTTTCCATATCTTCTTCCTTTCGTATCTCCATTCCTGACAGAACTTGCGCCTCAGCAATGTTGGGCGTGACCAGGGCCGCTATGGGCAAAAGTTTCTCCATCAGTTCCGCCACCGCGTCGGTGCGCATCAGCCTGGACCCGCTGGTGGCCACCATGACCGGGTCCACCACAATGTTCCTGGCCCGATAAAACACAAGCCGCTCTGCGATAACCGCCATCAGCTCCGCCGACGAAACCATGCCAATCTTAACTGCATCTGGAAAAATGTCCGCAAACACCATGTCGATCTGCTGCTTCAGAAAATCCGGCGAGGCTTCCAGAATCCCCGCCACGCCTGTGGTGTTCTGCGCGGTCAGAGCCGTCACCGCACTCATGGCATAGACCCCGTTTAAGGTCATAGTCTTCAAATCCGCCTGTATGCCAGCCCCGCCGCTGGAATCAGACCCCGCAACCGATAACGCTGTTTTCATGATTTTCCTCCTCCTGTTTATCCCACA
>CAJURH010000010.1 GCA_910588775.1 uncultured Lachnospiraceae bacterium | reverse complement strand
TACGAAGATTTGTTTTGCAGTGAAAGCCAATCCGTTTCTGGTGGAAACGCTCAAAGGGCATGTGGACGCTTTTGCCATCTGTTCTCCGGGGGAGTTTCATGTCTGCGAACAGGGGAACATCCCCATGGAGGATGTGGTGGTTTCAGGTGTGTTCAAAGCGGCGCTGGATGTGGCGCGGTTTATCGGAGAGCACGAGGGAAAGTGCGTTTTCACGGCGGAATCAGTAGGGCAGTTACAGACTTTGGATTTCTGCGCCCGGATGCAGAAAAAGCGGATACGGGCGATTTTGCGTCTGACCAGCGGCAATCAGTTCGGTATGAGTGAAGAGGAATTGAAAGAATGCATTTCCCAGCGTGAACAGTATGAAAATCTGGATATTCAGGGTATTCAGTTCTATTCCGGACCCCAGAAGCAGGGATGGGAGCAGATCGAAGAGGACTTGGGGATGCTGGATGATTTCTGCCAGGCGCTGAAAAGGGAGTATGGCTTCGAGGCGGAACTCCTGGAATACGGCCCCGGATTGGCCGTGCCTTATTTTGAAAAAGATGAGGAGGAAGACTTAGAGCAGACCATGAAGAAGCTGGACGGGCTGCTTTTGAATCTGCGGTTTCCGGGGACGGTGCTTCTGGAGATGGGGCGTTTTCTGACGGCCTACTGCGGGTCTTACTATACTTCTGTGGTGGATGTGAAAAGTCATGGCGGACAGAATTACTGTATCGTGGACGGAGGCATTCACCATCTGAATTATTATGGACAGGACATGGGAGAGCCGATTCCCCACTGTACGCATTTGCCCCAAAGTCTAGGTGGGGACAGGGAGGAGACGCTGTGGAACGTGTGCGGATGTTTGTGCACGGCTTCCGATGTGCTGGTGCGCCAGATGCCTATGTTAAACCCCACGCCGGGGGATTTGCTGATCTTTGAGCGGGTGGGCGCTTATTCGGTTACGGACGGGCGCAGTCTGTTTGGCAGCCAGGATTTGCCGGAGGTTTATTTCTTTTCTCAGGAGATGGGGATGGAGCCGGTGCGGGAGCGTGAGGGGACCTGTAAATTAAACATGAGAGCAGGGGAGGAGGACGCATAATCCGGTCCGCGTCAGTGAGAAACCAGGAGAGGTGAAGGGAAAATGAGTGAGAAGTCCAAAGGGATTCTCTGTATTGTATTGTCTGCTTTTTGTTTTGCGCTGATGAATCTGTTTGTGCGGTTGTCCGGGGATCTGCCATCGGTTCAGAAAAGCTTTTTTCGAAATCTGGTGGCTTTTTTCTTCGCTTTGGCGGTGATGCGAAAGGATGGGATTGGGTTTTCCGGTAAGAAATCCAATCTGCCGGCGCTGGTTCTTAGGTCTGTGTTCGGGACTGCGGGGATTCTGGGGAATTTTTACGCGGTGGACCATCTGGCTTTGGCGGACGCTTCTATGTTAAATAAGATGTCCCCTTTCTTCGCCATTGTATTTAGCTATTTTGTGTTAAAGGAGAAGGTGCGACCGTTCCAGGCGTTGGCCGTGGCGGGAGCTTTTCTGGGAAGTCTTTTGATTATCAAGCCCACGGTGGTGGGGATGGAGACGTTCCCGGCGATTCTTGGTTTCCTTGGCGGAATGGGCGCCGGCGCCGCCTATACCATGGTGCGTTATCTGTCGGAGCGGGGGGAGAAAGGCCCGCTGATTGTCTGCTTCTTCTCCGGGTTTTCCTGTCTGGCCACGCTGCCCTTTCTTCTGTTCGCTTATCACCCCATGACCGGGCGGCAGCTTTTGATTTTACTACTGGCGGGCTTAAGCGCCGCAGGCGGACAGTTTTCCATTACGGCGGCCTATGGCCATGCGCCGGCCAGGGAGATTTCCGTGTATGACTATTCCCAGATTATCTTCGCGGCCGGGTTCGGGTATTTCATATTCGGTCAGATTCCGGATCTCTTTAGCTGGCTGGGATACCTGATTATCTGTTCCATGGCGGTGGCCATGTTTTTCTACAACAATCGGAGGGAAAAAGAATGGAAGTGATTAGAGAGACCACAGAGATTGCGTCACAGGTGGACGGGCTGCCCCTTTCCGTTATGGAAATCGTTCCCGATAAGGAACCCTGGTGTCTGGTGCAGATTGTCCATGGCATGTGCGAATATAAGGAGCGGTACGTTCCCCTGATGGAGTATTTCGCCCGGCGGGGCATGGCCTGCGTGATTCATGACCACCGGGGACATGGCAAAAGCGTCTATGAGGCCGAAGGGGATTTAGGTTATATGTACGGCGGAGGCGGGGACGCGCTGGTGGCGGACATCCGTCTTGTGACCGCCTATCTGCGAAAAAAATGGGGCAAAAAACTTCCCCTGGCGCTGGTGGGGCACAGTATGGGCAGTCTGGCGGTGCGCTGTTATCTGAAAAAATACGACCATCTGCCGGATGCGGTGATTCTGTGCGGATCGCCCAGCCGGAATCCTTTCCGAAAGCTGGGACAGGCTTTGGTGGGGCTGGAGGGGAAGCTTTGCGGGGCGCGCCATCCCAGCCGTCTGATGCAGACGCTGACCTTCGGCTCCTGGGCGGCCAGATTTGCAGACGAGAACAGCGCGTACGCCTGGATTTGCACCGATCCGATGGTCGTGAACGAATATGAGACGTCCGATTTGTGCGGTTTTCCCTTTACCGTGGACGGTTATCGGGCTTTGCTGGAATTGATGAAAGAGACTTATTCCGGCAAAGGCTGGCGCTGCAAGAATCCGGATCTTCCCATTCTCTTTATCAGCGGCGGCGATGACCCGTGCATGGGAAATGTGCGTAAATTCAAACAGGCGCTGGACTGTATGCGTATGGCAGGTTACAGGAACGTGCGGGGGAAAATTTACCCGAATCTTCGGCATGAGCTGTTCAATGAGAGGAAAAAAGAGAAAATTTATGGAAACTGCTATTGTTTTATCCGTGAAAAGTTAGTATAATACATATATTACAGTGGCAAGTTCATACAGAAAGAAGGGAATAGCATATGTTGAATAAACGGGTGGGAACCCTGTTGGCGTTGGTTTTGGCAAGCTCTATGGTATTGTCAGGGCCTGCGGCGGTTTTGGCTGCTTCTGGAAATAGTGGGGGAACCAGCCAGACGGAGACGAGAGAAGACAAGGACGATGAAGAGAAAGAAGTTGAAGAGGAAGATGATGTAAGCGCGGACGCTGAAAAAGATAAGAAATCGAAGAAGAATAAGAAAAGCGCCAGCAAGAACAGCGTGTCTGGGGCGCAAAAGTCGCCGGAATCTGTGGATGAGGCGAAGGAAGAGGAAACAGAGACGACGGATGAGACAGAGGAAGAAGGTTTGCCGCGGGCGGATGCTACAGATGACGAAACTGGAATCTCCACAGTATCCGATCCAGATTTAGAGACAGACAAGGGTTATGTTTATGATAAAGATTCGGGCAAGTTAATCATCAGCAGGAACAAAGTGTTGGAACTGCCCAAAGCGGTTTCGGAAGGAAGCATTCAAAGCATTCGTGTGGAAAGTAAAGATGGAGCTGACCTGACATTTAGTGGTTTACATACTACGGATAAGACGGGTCCGTCTTTGGAGGTGGCCAGTGGCGCGGGCCCGGTGCAGATTCATTTAAAAGGGCAAAATATACTGAACAGTTTTGCAATCAATAATACCGCACAGGTAACCATTGACGGAGCGGGAGTTCTTAAGATGGCAGGCAAGGTGACGATTGGCAGTTCATCTAAGCCTGTAGTTATAAACGGGGGAAATATTCAGACTTCGTTTGTTCCGCAGCCTGTAAATGGAAAAGCTACTTTATATGCTATATCTGTTAATCAGCTGACGCCCCAAACATCTTATTCAATTACGGGTTTGAAAGTTGGGCCGTCTTTGAATAGTTATTCTTATGGTAATGCTATAATTGCGGATGAGAAAGGAACAGTGGTTATGTATCTGCCAGTGGGTAAGGTACAGGTTTCCTTGAATGATGTTGGCTATAATGGAACTGTGAGCAGTGATGGCATGGGCGTGTTGAAGAAGGTTGAATCCAATAAGCCTTCCAACCCAACGAATCCTAGTACACCTTCTGGCAATCGCCCAACGACTCCATCTGGTAACAATCCAACAAATCCCAGTGGTAACAATGGGGAGGAAAAGCCAGACATAGCGCTTGAATCAAATAATAAAATTTATTGGATCAATTCAGGAGCCACATATCGATCCGGAGCCAGTCTGCAGTTCTATGCGACAGGGGCCGGATATGGTCCGGAAGAACCCC
The DNA here is from genome assembly GCA_910588775.1 of uncultured Lachnospiraceae bacterium. Taxonomy (GTDB): domain Bacteria; phylum Bacillota; class Clostridia; order Lachnospirales; family Lachnospiraceae; genus MGBC164599. Next base: position 76,499 of record CAJURH010000010.1, on the reverse strand, counting down.
AGGAATTGAACCCGATAAGGAATTCCACCCGTTTTGTACCGGTTAGCTGGAGCGTGGCGGATAATAACAATACGAATGGCGACAGCGGAACGTGGAAAAAGAAAGACAGACAGATTACGTCGGGAGGAGCTTCTTCAGGCAATGGGACATATACGCCGAGCGAATACAGATTTAAGGATTCCTTCATCCTGAGCACAAATACGGCTTCATCGGTGCCCTATACACTGAGAGTCAGTTATCAGAAAGAGACGTACAATGGCAAGAAGTGGCAAAAAACAAATGAGCCGGTAGCCACCCAGAGCGTAAGCTTCTATATCCGCAACGTGGACGCAGTAGGAACAATAACGCCCACACCGCGGAGCACTTACTACTCAAACCGTCTGACTACCACTGCGTCAAGAAGCGGCATTAGTTCCAACGCCCGGAATGCCAGAACCAGTGACGACACACCCATTGGAACCATGATATTCCTGATGTTTGCCGCAGCGGGAAGCGGAGTGGTTATATTCAGAAAGAAAACGCGGTCCTGACACAGATAAGTCGTAAAGGACAGAAATAGGAATATGAAAAGCGGATGCCTGATTTCGGGTATCCGCTTTTATATCTGTGGGCGCAATGATTTTCCCAATATTACGGCGCTCGCAGGCGTATACCTTACGGAAACAAATGTATGTTTTAAGAAAAAGATAGGAGAAAAAAGATGAAAACAATATTGTGCTACGGCGATTCCAACACATATGGATTCAATCCGTTCAATGGGCTGCGTTATCCAGAAGATATCCGGTGGACGGGAAGGTTGCAAATGCTGTTGGGAGAAGAATGCCAGGTGATAGAGGAAGGCTGCAATGGGCGGACGACCGTATTGGACGACCCAGAGGAAAGGTGGAAGAACGGGCTTTCCTATCTGCGACCATGTCTGAATTCCCATAAGCCGGTGGATATTGTAATCCTGATGCTTGGAACCAATGATTTGAAAGAGAAATTTCATGCAAGCGTAGAGGAGATCGCAGGCGGTGCAGCCACTCTTGTGGACGTGATACGGCAATTCACCGTGGAGAAACAGGGATTTGAGCCACAGATTATACTGGTTTCGCCGCCGGAGATTGGAGAAGGGATTTGCGCATCCGCTTTTTCTGGAGTTTTTCTGGAGAGCGCCATTGCCCGGTCAAGAGAACTTCCTAAGCAGTATGGCAAAGTGGCCAAAGAACATGGCTGCGCGTTCTTCAATGCGGCGGCTCATATCCAGCCATCCCCGGTGGATTTCCTTCATTTGTCGCCAAAAGCCCATGCAAAGCTGGCAGAGGAATTGTGTAAGGAAGTGAAGGCCTTGTTACGCGGCGAAGGCTGACATTTTGTCTGTGTGCATATTTTTGCCAAAACCAGCCACACTATCCTGCGTCAGGAGGTGTTTACAGTTTATGAAAAATAAAATCATCCCAATGCTCTTGGGCATGGTTCTGGCGTCTTTTCTGCTGTGGGGTTGTTCCCAGGAGAAGCTGGAGGATCAGGGCGAGCTGATCTGGAGACAGACGGAACAAATAGAGATGTACATCTGATTAAAAAAATGGTAAAATATGCACATAACGAATGAGTGAATAAAAGGGGGTAATCGTTATGCGCGCAAGTGGCGTATTAATGCCCATTTCCAGCCTGCCGTCCAAGTATGGAATTGGGTGTTTTTCTAAAGAAGCCTATGAATTTGTGGATTTTTTGATTTCCGCAGGACAGAAGTATTGGCAGATTCTGCCCTTGGGTCCCACCACCTATGGAGATTCTCCGTACCAGTCTTATTCCACCTTCGCAGGGAATCCCAATTACATTGATCTGGAGACGCTGATTCGGGATGGTCTTTTGACCGAAGAGGAAGTGTCGTCCATAGACTGGGGAGACAACCAAAATTACGTGGATTACAAGAAGGTTCATAAGTCCCGTACCAAGGTTCTGCGGATGGCTTTTGAGCGGTACAATCTGGAACGGGATGGAGAGTACGGGGCGTTTGTCCGGGAAAATGGTTTCTGGTTGGAGGATTACTGCCTGTATATGGCCATTAAGGAGGAACAGGAAGGCGCCGGGTGGAATCTGTGGCCGGAGGAGCTTCGAAACCGCCATCCGGGGGCGCTGCAGGAATGCAGAGAGAAGCTGGAGGATTTGATTTCTTTTTACCGGTTCCGGCAGTATCTGTTTCATAAGCAGTGGGGATGGCTTAAGAATTACGCCAATCAAAACGGGGTGAAAATCATCGGAGATCTTCCGATTTACGTGGCTTTTGACAGCGCGGACACCTGGGCCAATCCACTGCTGTTTCAATTTGACGAGAAGAACGAGCCGGTGGCGGTGGCTGGATGTCCGCCGGATGGATTTTCTGCGGAAGGACAGCTCTGGGGAAATCCTCTGTACAGTTGGGAATATCATCGCGCCACAGAATATAGCTGGTGGCTGCAGAGGCTTTCCTATAATCTGTCTCTGTACGATGTGGTGCGGATTGACCATTTCCGTGGATTTGACGAGTATTACTCCATTCCCTACGGGGATGAGACGGCCCAGTATGGCCATTGGGAAAAGGGTCCGGGGATTGAGCTTTTTCATGTGATACGGGAGAAGCTGGGGGATGTGCCTGTGATTGCCGAGGATCTAGGGATGATTTCCGACAGTGTGCGCCAGCTTCTTAAGGACACTGGTTTTCCGGGAATGAAGGTTTTGCAGTTCGCCTTTGACAACTCGGAGAACAGCGATTATCTGCCCCACAATATTGACAGGAACTGTGTGATTTACACAGGGACCCACGACAACGATACAGTGAAGGGCTGGTACGAGACGGCCAGTGAGCACGACCTATGGCAGGCGCGTCAATATATGAACAACGAGGACCACAACATGGAGCAGTCCATCTGGGATATGATTCGTTTAGGGCTGGCCAGTGTGGCGGATCTGGCCATTGTGCCCATACAGGACTATCTGTGCCTGGGCAGCGAGGCCCGGATTAACACGCCGTCCACGCTGGGAGACAACTGGAAATGGCGGTTGAAGAAAGACCAGATTAGCCATGAAGTGGTGGAGAAAATGCGGCTATTGATGCGGATTTACCGGAGATAGTTACACAGTTATGAGAAAACTATTGCGATATCTACGGGGGTATGTGCGGGAAACCATACTGGCCCCCCTTTTCAAAATGCTGGAGGCCAGTTTTGAGTTGATTGTCCCATTGGTGACGGCGCAGATTATTGATGTGGGCATTCGGCAGCAGAATGCGCCTTTCGTCTGGAAGATGGGAGGCGTCATGGTGGCGCTGGGGGCAGTGGGGCTGGCGTGCTCTCTGACGGCTCAATATTATGCGGCCAAGGCGGCCATGGGATTTAGCACGGCGCTGCGCAGAGAATTGTTTGCCCATATCAACGGTCTGTCTTACCGGGAACTGGATGAGATTGGCACGCCTACGCTGATTACGCGGATTACCAGCGATGTGAATCAGGCGCAGACGGGAGTCAACCTGGTGCTGCGGCTGTTTTTGCGTTCCCCTTTTATTGTGGTGGGGGCGTTGGTCATGTCGTTTACCATAGATGTGCCGGTGGCTCTGATTTTCCTGGTGGCCGTGCCGCTGATTTCTCTGGTGATTTATCTGATTATGCGCTGGACCGTTCCCATTTACAGGAATGTGCAGAAGATGTTAGATGGGATTTCACGGCTGACCCGGGAAAATTTTGTAGGCGCCCGGGTGGTGCGGGCTTTTGGTCGACAAGAGGAGGAAATCTCTGATTTCGCCCAGGCCAACGGAGAATTTACCCAGGTTCAGATGGCAGCGGGGAAAATCTCCGCGCTGTTGAATCCGGTGACCTACGTGATTATGAACCTGGCCATTGTGGCCATACTGTGGGTGGGCGGCAGGCAGGTGGACGCCGGGCGGCTGACCCAGGGTGAGGTGACCGCATTGGTCAATTATATGACCCAGATTTTGTTGGCGCTTCTGGCTCTGGCCAATCTGATTGTGGCGGTGACTAAAGCTACTGCTTCCGGCGCCCGGTTAAGTGAAGTGTTCGCCATCACCGCCAGCTTACAAGATGAGGCGGGCCAGGAGATTCTTTCGGACTTTACAAGCAGTCGGGTGACGTTTCGGGATGTGTGCTTTTCCTATGCGCATTCCAGCTCTCCGGCGCTGGAGGGCATTACATTTTCAGCGGAAAAGGGTCAGGTCATCGGGATTATCGGCGGCACAGGCAGCGGAAAGTCCACGCTGGTGAATCTGATTCCCCGGTTTTACGACGCGGATTCTGGGGCGGTGGAGGTAGATGGCCATCCGGTGAAAGATTATCCCTTACAGCAGCTTCGCAGGAAAATCGGCGTGGTTCCCCAGCGGGCGGTTTTGTTTCGGGGGACCATCCGGGAGAATATGCGCTGGGGGAAGGAAGACGCTTCGGAGGAGGAAATCTGGCGGGCCTTGGACGTTGCTCAGGCACGGGAGTTTGTAAAGAAGAAGGAAGAGAAGCTGGAGACGATGGTGACCCAGGGGGGCAAGAATCTATCCGGCGGTCAGAGGCAGCGGCTGACCATTGCGCGGGCCCTGGCGCGAAAGCCGGAAATCCTGATTCTGGATGACAGCGCTTCGGCGCTGGACTATGCCACCGACGCGGCTCTTCGTCACGCTCTGCGGGAATATTCCCGGGAAAATGGCCGGGATGCCACGGTGTTTCTCGTATCCCAGCGGGCGGCTTCCATCAAACAGGCGGATAAAATCCTGGTGTTGGACGAGGGACGTCTGGCCGGGGTGGGAACCCACAGGGAGCTTTTGGAAAACTGTCCGGTCTACAAAGAGATCTGTCTTTCCCAGCTATCCGAAAAGGAGGTGACCGCCACATGAGAGAGAAGAAGATGGCCGGACAGGGGAAGATTATCCGGCGGGTTTTGGCCTATATCCGCCCTTATAGCCTTCCGGTGGGGGCTATGCTGTTTTTCGCCATGGTGACGGTGGGTTTCACCCTCTATGCGCCAGTGCTGATTGGCCAGGGAGTGGACCAGGTTGTGGGAGCGGGGCAGGTGGATTTTGGAAAACTGTGGGAAATCTTGCTGCGGCTGGCGGCGGTTATTTTGGTGACGGCCCTGGCCCAGTGGATGATGAATTTGTTGACCAACCGGGTCACCTATCGGGTGGTGGAGGATATTCGCAATCAGGCGTTTGTCCATCTGGAGCAGGCGCCGGTCAGCTATATGGATCAGAACCAGCCGGGGGATATTTTAAGCCGGATTGTGACGGACGTGGGACAGTTTTCCGACGGCCTGCTCATGGGATTTACCCAGTTGTTCACAGGGTTGGCCACCATACTTGGCACCATTGGCTTTATGATTTCCATTAATGGGAAGATCGCTCTTCTTGTTGTGGTACTGACTCCGGCTTCGCTGTTTGTGGCCAGCTTTATCGCCAGCCGCACGTTCCATATGTTTCAGGCCCAATCGGAGAAAAGGGCCGCCATGACTTCGCTGGCCGAAGAATTGGTGGGAAACCAGCGGGTGGTGCAGGCGTTTTCTTATGAGGAAAAGGGCATGGAGCGGTTTGAACAGGTTAATGAGGAATTGCGAGTCTGGGGGATTAAGGCGCTTTTTTTCTCGGCTATGGCCAATCCGTCCACCCGTTTCGTCAACGGTCTGGTCTATACGGGCGTGAGCATTCTGGGGGCTTTTATGGTAATCGGGGGCGGCATGAGCGTGGGGCAGTTGATTAGTTTTCTTAATTACGCCAACCAGTACACCAAGCCTTTTAATGAGATTTCCGGCGTGGTGACGGAGCTGGAGAACGCGCTGGCCTGCGCCAAGCGGATTTTTGATTTTCTGGAAACTGCTCCGGAAGAGCCGGACGCGCCAGACGCTAAGCCTTTGGGGAACGTGGACGGCAGCGTGGAGCTTTGCGGGGTAAGCTTTTCCTATGTGCCCCAGACGCCTCTTTTGCAGGATATCCATATACAGGTGAAGCCGGGGCAGCGCATTGCCATTGTGGGTCCCACTGGATGCGGCAAGACCACGGTTATTAATCTGCTCATGCGTTTTTATGATGTGGACAGTGGTGAGATTCGCGTAAGCGGTCATCCCATCCGGAAGCTGACCCGGGATTCCCTGCGCAGGAATTTTGGCATGGTGCTTCAGGAGACCTGGCTGAAAGCGGGGACTGTGGCGGAGAACATTGCCTATGGGAAGCCGGACGCAACCCGGGAGGAGATTGAGGAGGCGGCGCGACAAGCCCATGCCCACGGGTTTATAAAACGGATGAAAGACGGTTACGACTCCTGGATTGCGGAGGACGGAGAAAATATTTCCCAGGGGCAGAAGCAGCTTCTATGCATCGCCCGCGTGATGCTGATGCGCCCGCCCATGCTGATTCTGGATGAGGCCACGTCGTCCATTGATACGCGCACGGAGGTCCGGGTGCAGCAGGCTTTTGAGAAATTGATGGAGGGACGCACCAGCTTTGTGGTGGCCCATCGTCTGTCCACCATACAGACAGCGGACCGGATACTGGTTATGCGAGACGGCAATATCATCGAGCAGGGGACCCATGAGGAATTGCTGGCGCTGGGAGGCTTTTACAGTCGGCTGTATCAGAGCCAGTTTGCCCAGTCGTAAGGTCTGTTTTGGAAAAAGGGAGGAGAAATGAATAAGAAGGCATCCTATGCGTTTCGGATACTGGCGGGCGCATATCTGGTATATTTGGGGTATTCTTTGATTAAAGGGTATCTGGTGGAGCATGACGCGTCGCTGGGGTTTATGATTGTAGGCGTTTTGTTCGGCGCGCTGGGACTTTTTTTCTGCGTGACTGGTCTGTTGGGCAGACGGCAGGCGGATCGGGAGTTTCGGCAGGCGCAGGAGGAATACGAAAGTCTGCCGCAGCCCCCGGAGGAACATGAGGAAGAGCGAGAGCTGCCCGGGGATGTGCGAGAGGACAGCTTTGAGGAGGCTGTTCAGGAGAAAGAGGAGGAAAAGGTATGAACGAAGTTTACGCAAAATTAATGAAATGTTATGAAAGTGTGCAAAAGCGGATTCGTTTCCGCCCGCAGGTGGCGTTGGTTCTGGGGTCCGGTCTGGGGGACTATGCGGACGGCATCCAGGTGGAGGAGATCCTGGACTATTCCCATATAGACGGCTTTCCGGTGTCCACAGCGCCAGGGCATAAGGGCCGCTTTGTGTTCGGGCATGTGCAGGATGTGCCGGTGGTGATTATGCAGGGCCGGGTGCACTATTACGAAGGGTATCCGATCAGTGACGTGGTATTGCCCATACGTCTGATGAAGCTGATGGGCGCCAAGACGCTGTTTCTCACCAACGCGGCTGGAGGCATCGGCGAAGGATTTCAGGCGGGGGATTTCATGTTGATTACCGGGCAGATTGCCAATTTCGTGCCATCGCCTCTGGTTGGACCCAATATAGATGAACTGGGCACGCGTTTCCCGGATATGAGCGAGATATATGACAGAGATCTGCAGACGGTGATCCAGGGCGCGGCCAGGGATTTGGAGATTCCTCTGCGCCAGGGCGTGTACATTCAGTTAACCGGACCCAATTACGAATCTCCCCAGGAAGTGCAGATGTGTAAAATCCTTGGGGCGGACGCAGTGGGTATGAGCACGGCCTGTGAGGCGGTGGCCGCCAACCATATGGGCATGAAAATCTGCGGCATTTCCTGCATTTCCAATCTGGCCTGCGGCATAGCCAAGCATCCGCTGACCCACCAGGAAGTCCAGGAGACGGCGGACCGGGTTGCGCCGCTTTTCAAACAGTTGATTACGGAGTCGGTTGTGCGGATTGGGAAACTTTCGTGACGGATTATCCGATGGATTTTCCAGCGGTGAGACAGTGGTTGGAAGGAGAAGAGGACAGCCGGGAAAAGGACGCGCCTTTGCGTCAACTACAGAGTTATCCTGAGTTAGAAAAAGAGGGAGGAACAATATGATCAATGTATCCTTGAACCAGGCAGGCGACCGGGTGGTGATTGTGGATCAGACCCGGTTGCCGGGCCAGGTGGAATATGTGGAGCTGGCCACGGCAGAAGATCTTTACCAGGCCATCTTCCAGCTAAAAGTCCGGGGCGCTCCGGCCATAGGAATCTGCGCGGCGTTTGGCATGTATGCGCTGGCGCTTTTGATGCCCCAGGGAAATTACGAAGATTTTTATCGGGAATTTCAGAAGACGAAAGAGTACATCGCCAGCTCCCGTCCCACGGCGGTGAACTTAAAGTGGGCGCTGGACCGGATGGAGAGAACGGTGAAAGCGCATGCGTCCGCCGCTGTTTGGGAAATCTGCCAAAAGCTGAAGGAAGAGGCGCAGGCGATCCAGCAGGAGGACATACAGATGTGTCGGCGAATCGCCGAATACGGACTTTCCCTGGTGAAAAGCGGGGATGGCATTCTCACCCATTGCAACGCGGGACCGCTGGCCACATCCCGTTATGGCACAGCCCTGGGCCCAATTTTCCTGGGAAAGGAGAGAGGCATTGATTTTCGGGTGTTTGCCGATGAGACCCGGCCGCTTCTTCAGGGGGCGCGGCTGACGGCTTATGAATTGCAGCAGGGGGGCGTTGACGTGACGCTGATTTGCGACAACATGGCTTCCGTGGTGATGAAAAACGGATGGGTGCAAGCGTGTTTCGTGGGATGCGACCGGGTGGCGGCCAATGGGGATACAGCCAATAAGATTGGCACCAGCGGCGTGGCCATACTGGCCCGGCATTACCAGATTCCGTTTTATGTGCTGGGTCCCAGTTCCACCATAGACCTGAATTGTCCCACCGGGGCGGACATCCCCATTGAGTTGCGCGCACCCGATGAAATCAAAGAGAAGTTCTACCGCCAGCCTATGGCGCTGCCGGAGGTGAAGTGTTACAATCCGGCTTTTGACGTGACGGATCATTCCCTGATTACCGCCATTGTGACAGACCAGGGAATTTTCCGGGAGCCTTACACGGAGTCTCTGCGGACATTGAGAAAATGATATAGATGAATAGGGAATTTACGGATTGATTATCTGCGGCGTCTCTTTTTGGGGAGCAGCAACAGGAAAATCCAGCAGAAGATGCGCACGGCCAGGATTCCAAAGAAAATCCCCACGCTGTCAATGGCCACGTCCCGCTTGGAGGGACCCCGGCCGGCTACGAAAGACTGGTGGTATTCGTCCAGTCCGGCGAAGCCCACGCAGATGACTCCGGCCACCAGCATAAGGGGAATGCCCCGCAGTCCATACACATAGAAGGGAAAGGACACGGCGATGGCCAGGCAGAAGTATTCGGTCATGTGCGCCAGCTTGCGCACCTTCCCGTGAATCCGTTCCGCTTCGTAAGCCAGCTGGTATTCGTCTTTGTATTCGTTTGCCAGTCTGCTTTTCATCTCCACGATTTTGTAGCTGACTTTGTAACTTAAGTCGGCGGACGTCTCTCCGGGCTGGCCGGACAGCGTGAAGATTGCATACATAATTAAAATGGCGGGAAGAAATGAAAAGGGTCGTAATATGTTTATAAATAATTCTTTCATAGGCATCAGTATAACATAAAATTGGAAAAGATGATAGGCGATTTTCTGTGAAAAAGCGATTGCTTTTATATGTGGAAACGTATATAATATGTCATATCGTCGGCCAAGCGCCGGCAGGGGTTATCAGAAGGGTAAATGAGGACATTGCTTTTACAATATAAGATAAGGACTGTGTAAAATGGAAGACGCAATTCAAAGTTTTATTGAGTATTTACATAAGAATAAACAGACTTCTCAGAATACAGAAGTTTCTTACCGAAGGGATTTGCGAAAGCTTGCTTCTTTTCTGGAAACCCACGGGGTGGAAGAGTTCAGAGAGGCCACACAGACCAACCTGGATGCGTTTGTGCTCTATATGGAGAAAAATAATTTTGCATCGTCCACCATATCCAGGAATGTGGCGTCTGTTCGCGCGTTGTACCAGTATTTGTTCCGGGAGCATATGATTTCGGACAATCCGGCGGAGAATTTAAGGCCGCCCCGGGTGGAGAAAAAGATTCCGGAGATTCTCTCCATAGAGGAAGTGGATAAGCTGCTTCGTCAGCCGGATTTGGAGACGCCCAAAGGGATGCGGGACAAGGCCATGCTGGAACTTCTGTACGCCACAGGAATGCGCGTCAGCGAATTGATTCATCTGGGAATGGGGGATGTGAACCTGACGATGGGGTATATTACCTGTCAGGAAGGGGGAAAAGAGCGGATCATACCCATTAACCATGCATCCAGGAAGGCGTTGAAGCGGTATTTTGAAAAAGCCAGGGAGCTGCTGGTGAAAGATACGGGAACCGACAGCTTGTTTACCAACTGCTCCGGATATGCCATGAGCCGTCAGGGATTTTGGAAAATGTTAAAGGGATACGCCAAGGCGGCGGGGATTAAAGGAGACATTACGCCCCACACGCTACGTCATTCTTTTGCCGCCCATTTGCTGCAAAATGGGGCGGACATTAAGAGCGTCCAGGAGATGCTGGGACATTCCGACATTTCCACAACGCAGGTCTATCTGCACTTGAATACAAATAAAATCAGAGACGTATATATGAACGCCCATCCCCGCGACTGAGGGATGGGCGCTTTTCGTCTATCAGCATTCTTCCGCTATGGTGTACAGCAGCTGTTCGGATTCTTCCCAGCCCAGACAAGGGTCGGTGATGGACTTGCCGTATATGTGGTCGCCGCCGATTTTCTGGTTGCCGCCCACAATATAGCTTTCCACCATTACGCCTTTTACAAGCGCCTGGATATCCGGATTGACTTTGCGGCTGTGGAGCACTTCCTTCGTAATCCGCACCTGTTGCTCATACTGTTTGTTGGAGTTGGAATGGTTTACGTCTACAATGGTCGCCGGATTTTTCAGATTTCTTTGGTTGTATTTTTCCAGAACCAGCTGGAGGTCTTCGTAGTGGTAATTGGGAATGGAATCCCCATGTTTGTTCACGGCGCCCCGCAATATGGTGTGCGCCAGAGGGTTCCCGGAGGTCTTCACTTCCCATCCTCTGTAAATAAAATCGTGTCCGGCCTGGGCGGCCACCACAGAGTTTAACATAACGCTTAAGTCTCCACTGGTGGGATTCTTCATGCCGGCGGGCACATCCATGCCGCTGACGGTCAGGCGGTGCTGCTGGTCTTCCACAGAGCGGGCGCCCACAGCCACATAGGAGAGGATATCGGACAGATAGCGGTAGTTTTCCGGATACAGCATTTCGTCGGCGCAGGTGAAGCCGCTCTCTTCGATGACCCGCATATGCATCTTGCGGATGGCCAGGATGCCTGTGAGCATATCCGGCTTTTTTTCCGGGTCTGGCTGATGCACCATGCCTTTGTAGCCCTCACCGGTGGTTCGGGGTTTATTGGTGTAGACCCGGGGTATAATGAGCGCCTTGTCGGCGATTTTATCCTGCACTTTGCGCAGACGGTTGACATAATCACATACAGCGTCTTCGTTATCGGCGGAACAGGGACCGATGATGGCCAGGAATTTTTGGGATTTCCCGGTGAACACATCTTGAATTTCCTGGTCTCTTTTTTCTTTTAACTGACGGATTTTCTCTGAAATTGGATATTGGCCCCGTATTTGCGCAGGGGTCGGCAATTTGGTGACAAACTCAAATCCCATGTTTTTCTCCTTTGCGTTTATGATTTTATCAGACTCTTGCGAAACGCCCATTTCGTAATCAAAGTTTGGGCGAAATAAACAAATAAGGAGCGAATTAGAAACGGTTTTGGGCTCCGGTTTGTTTTGAACAAACGTAGAGTATGAAATAACTGTTTCGCAAATGTCTATATGATTTCTATGCCGTTCCCTATTATAATATATTTTCTAGAGATTGTCGATTAGGAATTCGCCTTTGGGCTTACAATTCCCGTGCAAATCAAAGCCGCCAGGTAGAAAACGCCGCAGACGCACATCTCGATTCCCAGTAATAGAATGGAAGGTAAGGGAATCAGTTTATGTATAAACCTGGAAAGGAACAAAGAGGCGCCCAGGGAAACGCCCATGGCGGCCGCGGGTTTTAACAGCCAGCAGATGGTGTCAAAATGGATTTTACAGTAGCGCCACAGGGCGCTTAAATTCAGAGCGGCCGAAATCAGTTCGCTGGCCAGCAGCCCCCACAGGTATCCCTGGATTCCCTGAAAGGGAACGATGAACAGGACCATAAATATGCGCAGGCAGACTCCCAAAGCGTTGTTGACGAAGCAAAGCCCTGTTTTTCCCAGGCCCTGCAAGATGCTGGACAGGGTGGAGTCTAGATATAAAAAAGGACAGATGAAAGAGAGAATGCGGATGAAAAGTCCGGCGGCGCTGTTGTGAAACAGACACAATCCCAGCCGCGGTCCATAAAAGAAGAAAATCCCCGTGCTGAAAATTCCCAGAATCAGACAGTATTTCAAAGTGGCTTCCACCGTCCAGCGGATGGTGCGCATATTTCCTCTGGCCTGGGCTTCGCTGACGGAGGGCAGCAACATCACCGAAACGGCGCTGGTGATGGTGGAAGGGAACAAGACCAAGGGCATGGCCATGCCGCTTAAGGTTCCGTAGACGCCAAGAGCCTGTGTGCTGGTCAGCCCAGACATGCGCAGCCGACTGGGAATCAGGATGGCTTCCACGCTGTTTAGAAGCGTAAGCAGCGTCCGGTTGGCGGTGACGGGGGCGGATAGAGGAAGGATATCCTTTAATGTATGGAAGGGGCGCCGGATGTTGCCCAGTGAGAAATTCTGCGCCTGCAGATTCCAGGAGACGGCCGCCAGGGAAAAAAGCATGGACGCCAGTTCGCCGCATAACATGCCGATGACGGCAATCACAGGCGTGGGTTTCAGCCCCTGGGACAGCATGACCGTATAGGACAGATACGTGGCCACCACCCTGGCCGTCTGTTCCAGAAGCTGGGAGACGGCGGGAGGCCCGGTTTTCTTTCTGGCAAAAAAATAGCCGCTGACGCAGGTATGGATTACGCCCATGGGGATGCTGTAAGCCATTAATTTCAGCATGGGCAAAGTTCGGGGCTCCATCAGGACCTTTTCACTTAAGAATGGCGCGAACCGGTGCATGGCCAGGGCCGCCACGCAGGATAAGAGCAGGGAGTAAATGGTTCCCACGGCAAAGGTATTGTTGGCTCCCTGGGGGTCATTCAAAGCCATTTTTGCAGAGACGAAACGGGAGATAGCCGTCTGGATTCCCATTACGGTCAGTGCATAGCAAAGCATGTTCAGGGGAAAAATGAGTTGGTAGATGCCCATCCCTTCCGCACCAATGGCGTGGGAGAGGAATATTCTATAAAAGAAACCTATCATTCTGGTTAACAATCCGGCGGCGGTGAGTATGAAGGCTCCCCGGATCAAACGCTGTCCATTTCCCATATTATTTTTTAAGATCACTTTCGGTCCATCACTCTTTGTTCACAGTATATTCGTAAAAGCATCTTGACAGAACAAAAGGATAGTGATACATTAATAGCTGAAATCCGATTAATTTACTCGGGATTAAATAAAAAGAAAGGCTGAAAAAGCAGGGGTATGGCAATGAAGCTATCAACAAAAGGAAGATATGGACTGCGCGCATTGATTGATTTGGCGGTGTACTGCGAAGAGGACGCTGTTTCCATACAGAGCATTGCCAAACGGCAGAATATCTCAGACCGTTATCTGGAACAGTTAATGGGAAAACTAAAAAAGGCGGGCCTGGTGACCAGCGTTCGGGGGGCTGGCGGCGGCTATCGTCTGGCAAGGCCTGCCAGAGAGATATCGGTGGGGGAAGTTCTCCGGGCATTGGAAGGGAATCTGGACGCAGTAACCTGCCCGGGCAACGAGGAGGAACAGGGCTGTGAAGGGGCGGACTTATGCGTAACCCGCTATGTGTGGAAACGAATCAACGACAGCATCACCCAGGCTGTGGACAGCATTATGATTGAGCAGCTTGTGGAAGAGAGTCGGAGGATTCGGAAGGAAAAAGGCCAGATCTGCTCTCAGTCATGTGAAAATAAGGATAAGAATGGAGGCAAAGAATGAAGAAAATAATTTATCTGGACAATGCGGCTACAACGAGAACGGCGCCGGAAGTTGTGGACGCTATGCTGCCTTATTTTACGGAGAATTATGGGAATCCGTCCAGCGTCTATGAATTGGCAGGGGCCAGCAAGGAAGCGGTGGCCCAGTCCAGGGAAACCATAGCGAATATCTTAGGGGCCACGTCAAAGGAGATTTATTTCACTGGCAGCGGCACAGAAGCGGATAACTGGGCGCTTGTGGCCACCTATGAGGCGTATAAGGAAAAGGGCAATCATATCATTACGACGAAGATGGAACACCATGCCGTTTTGCATGCCTGTGAATATCTGGAGAAAATGCGGGGCGCGAAGGTCACATATCTGGACGTGGACGAGAACGGGATTGTGAAACTGGATGAACTTGAGAAGGCCATCACGCCGGATACAATCTTGATTTCCATAATGTACGCCAATAATGAGATCGGAACCATACAGCCCATTCGGGAAATTGGGATGATTGCCAGGGAACATGGCATTTTATTTCACACAGATGCGGTACAGGCATTTGGCCAGCTTCCCATACAAGTGGACGCGGACAACATTGATATGTTAAGCTCCAGCGCCCATAAGATCAACGGACCCAAGGGAATTGGCTTTCTGTATATCCGCAAAGGCGTGAAAATCCGTTCCTTCATTCACGGAGGCGCCCAGGAGAGAAAGAGAAGAGCCGGCACGGAGAATGTAGCTGGCATTGTGGGATACGGCTGTGCCGCCAGGCGGGCGGCGGATTCCATGGAAGCGCGCACCAAAAAGGAGCGGGAATTGAGAGATCATATGATTCGCCGGATTATGAAGGAAATTCCCTATGCGCGGCTAAACGGCGATCCGGTGAAACGGCTCCCCAATAATGTGAATGTCAGCTTGCAGTTTATCGAAGGCGAATCCCTGCTGATTATGCTGGACATGGAGGGAATCTGCGCTTCCAGCGGTTCCGCCTGTACGTCCGGCTCTCTGGACCCGTCCCATGTGCTGCTGGCCATCGGACTGCCCCACGAGATTGCCCATGGATCTTTGCGGTTCACATTGGGAGAGGATACCACGAAAGAGGATTTGGATTATGTGGTGGATAAGCTGAAAGGGATTGTGGAGCATTTGCGGTCTATGTCGCCGCTTTATGAAGATTTTATTAAAAAAGGAAAAAAATAATAAATTATATACCAATCGGAGGGAAAAAGATGTATAGTGACAAAGTAATGGATCATTTTCAAAATCCAAGGAATGTGGGCGAGATTGAAGACGCCAGTGGCGTGGGAACGGTGGGCAATGCAAAGTGTGGAGACATTATGCGGATTTACCTGGACATCGACGAGAACCAGGTGATACACGACTGTAAGTTCAAGACTTTCGGCTGCGGAGCGGCTGTGGCCACCAGCAGTATGGCCACAGAGCTGGTGAAGGGTAAGACGGTTCAGCAGGCGCTGGAAGTGACCAACAAGGCTGTAATGGAAGCGCTGGACGGACTGCCCCCGGTGAAGGTTCACTGTTCTTTGCTGGCGGAAGAAGCCATACATGCCGCTTTGTGGGATTATGCAGAGAAAAACCATATTAAAATAGAAGGTTTGGAAAAGCCAAAATCAGATATCCACGAAGGGGAAGAAGAGGAAGAGGAAGAATACTAGATGGCGAAGAAACGAGTAGTGGTGGGCATGTCCGGAGGCGTGGATTCCTCTGTGGCGGCCTGCCTTCTGCAGGAATCCGGTTACGAAGTGATTGGCGTGACCATGCAGATCTGGCCGGATGAGATGGAGGACGCCCAGGGAGACGGTGGATGCTGCGGCCTGACGGCTGTGGAAGACGCAAGAAGGGTGGCGCAGACGCTGGGAATTCCCCACTATGTGATGAACTTCCGGCGGGAATTCAAGGAGCGGGTGATCGACTATTTCGTGAAAGAGTATGTGAATGGCCGCACGCCCAATCCCTGCATTGCCTGCAACCGCTATGTGAAATGGGAATCCCTGTTAAGACGAAGTCTTAAGCTGGGCGCCGATTACATCGCCACCGGTCACTATGCCCGGGTGCGGCTTTTGGACAACGGCCGGTATACCCTGCAGTCTTCGGTTACGGCGGAAAAGGACCAGACCTATGCCTTATACAGTTTGACGCAGCATCAGCTGGCGCATACTCTGATGCCGGTGGGGGACTATACGAAGGAGGATATCCGGCGGATGGCCAAGGAAGCCAATCTTCCAGTGGCCCATAAGCCGGACAGCCAGGAGATATGTTTCGTGCCGGATGGAGATTATGCGGGATTCATTGACTCCATGCTGCCGTCTCCTGTGCCGCCAGGAGATTTTGTGGACGTAAGAGGAGAGAAGATCGGCATCCATAAAGGCGTCACCCATTATACCATCGGGCAGCGAAAAAGGCTTGGACTGGCTATGGGTCATCCTGTATTTGTGGCCGCTATCCGTCCCCAGAGCAATGAAGTGGTCATTGGAGAATCGGAAGATATTTTTTCACTGTCCCTGCGCTGTAGTCATTTAAACTATATGTCCTGTGAAGATTTTGAAGATGGGATGTCCGTGATGGCGAAAATACGCTACAACCATAGAGGAGCCGTCTGCCGTTTATACAAAGCGTCACCAGATGAAGCGCTCTGTCGGTTTGAAGAGCCCCAGAGAGCAATCACCCCTGGGCAGGCCGTGGTGTTCTACCAGGGGGATATGGTTATGGGCGGCGGAACCATTGAACGGGCAGTTGCAGAATAATTTCAGAAGATAGCGGAGAAGGCAGATGACAGGACTAACACAGGAACAGGTGCAGCAGCAGATAGAGGCGGGCAATGTAAATATCAATGAGAATCCCAACACCAGGACCTATAAGCGGATTGTTCTTGAAAATACGCTGACTTTTTTTAATTTTATCAACGCCGCGCTTCTAGCGTTGGTATTGCTGGTAGGCTCTTATAAGAATGCCGCGTTTGTGGGAATTATTGTAATCAACACAGTGATTGGCATTATCCAGGAAATACGGGCCAAGAAAACGCTGGATAAGCTGGCGATTCTCACGGCCAGCAAATCGAAAGTCATACGGGATGGCCAGGAAGTGGAGATTTCCACAGAGGAACTGGTTCTGGGGGACACAGTTCTTTTGAAAACTGGCGATCAGGTTCCTGCTGACGCAAAGCTGCAAGAAGGGAGTCTGGAAGTCAATGAATCGCTGCTTACGGGGGAAGCGGACACGCTGGTGAAAAGCGTGGGGGACGATCTGTTTTCCGGAAGCTTTGTCACTTCTGGACAGGCGCACTGCCAGGTTGTGCATGTGGGCAAAGATAATTATGCCTCTAAGATCACTGGAGAGGCCAAGGAGTTCCGCAGGCATCACTCTGAGCTGCGGGATTCACTGAATAAAATTCTGAAAGTAATCAGCGTCATCATTCTGCCTTTGGGCATTGCCCTGTTTTACAAACAGTTCTACTGGACAGACAATACCTTTCGGGATTCTGTGGTCAGTACGGTGGCGGCTGTGTTGGGGATGATTCCGGAAGGACTGGTTCTGCTCACCAGCGTGGCCCTGACGCTGGGCGCCATGCGGTTGGCCAGAGAAAAGACGCTGGTGCAGGAGTTGTTCTGCATTGAGACTTTGGCCCGGGTGGACACCCTGTGCCTGGATAAAACTGGCACTATTACGGAAGGGTCTATGTGCGTGGAGCAGGTGACGCCGCTTGTAATGGAAGAAGACATTGGAAATATTATGGGCAATCTAATGGGCGTACTGGAAGATAACAACGCCACGTTCCAGGCGCTGCGCCGCCATTTTCCCGGGCGCAGAGAATTTGCCCTGGACCATGCCGTTCCCTTTTCTTCAGAGAGAAAATACAGTGGCGCCTGTTTTCAGACGGAAGGCACGTATCTGCTGGGCGCCGTTCAGTTCCTGTTCCCGGATTCCAGTCAGCGGGATGAGGAATTGGAAAGCCGTTGCAACGAATACGCCCGTCAGGGCTACCGGGTGTTGACGCTGGCCCACAGCCCAGAAAAGAATGAAGGCGCGCAGTTGCCTTCTGGATTAAGGCCTCTGGCCTTGCTTTTGCTGACGGACGTGATTCGCCCGGAAGCGGAAGAAACGTTTGCCTTTTTCCGGGAACAGGGAGTGCAGCTAAAAGTGATTTCCGGAGATGATCCGGCTACTGTGGCCGCCATCGCCAAGAAGGCCGGGTTGGAAACGGCGGATCGGTACATTGATGCGGCTACCATACTGGACGAAGAGAGCATGCGAAAGGCGGTAAGCGAGTACAGCGTATTTGGCAGGGTCACGCCACAGCAGAAAAAGGCGATGGTGTTGGCCTTAAAGGAGACGGGCCACACCGTAGCCATGACCGGAGATGGCGTGAACGATGTATTGGCGCTGAAAGAAGCGGATTGCAGCGTTGCCATGGCTTCCGGCAGCGAGGCGGCGAAAAATATCGCCAATGTGGTGTTGCTTGATTCCAATTTTGCGGCTATGCCCCATATTGTCAACCAGGGACGTAAAGTAATCAACAATATCCGCACTGCGGCCTCTATGTTTTTAATCAAGACGTTTTTCTCGGTGTGCTTGTCCCTGCTGACCATATTTTTCGGGGATGTATATCCCTTTGAGCCCATACAGATGTCCTTGATCAGCGCATGCGCCGTTGGGATTCCCACGTTTTTGCTGGCGCAGGAATCCAATTTTCAGAAAGTGGACAATACTTTTCTGCGCCATGTGTTCATGAACGCGCTGCCCACGGCGTTTACCATTACTCTGTGCGTGTTTGGAATTATGCTGGTCTGCCAGGGAGTGTACCACTCTGATGAAATGTTATCCACTGCCTGCGTATTGGTCACCGGCTGGAGTTACATGGCGGCGCTGCGCACCGTGTACCAACCTCTGAATACATTCCGGAAAGTGGTGATCACCGGAATGCAGACGCTTTTCTTCGGAGGAGCTTTGGTATTCCAGAAATTACTGAATTTCAAGGGGCTGGAATTCGGCATGATTATCCTGGTGTTTTTCTTGATGACCGTGTCTCCAGGGATTATTGAGTTTCTCACCAGCATGCTGAACCGTCTGCGCATTGCCGTGGAGGAAAAGCGGGCGGCTCGAAAGGCGAAAAAAATCTAAATAAAAGCAATTTCCTAAAATTAAAGCGGCAGAAAACGGGGTTTTCGTTTCTCAAAAATGGCGTAGTGGGTATAGCCGCAGGAGCGAAGCAGGTCGCCGATAACGTCATAGGAGTAAGCGATGTGTTCTGGGCGGTGGCCGTCGGAACCTAGGGTGAGCAGTTCGCCGCCCATCTGGCGGTAGCGCGTCAGGATTTCCTCGCATGGGTTGGGATGTCCCAGCCCGTACCGGAAACCGGATGTGTTGCATTCCAAGGCCACGCCTTTATGTATCAGTTTCTTTAGGATTTCATCTATGACGTCTGCGTATTTTTCGTAAGAATAGTCACGGTTCTGGTTGGGGCCGTAGCGGACGATGTAATCCAAGTGACCGTAGGAGTCCATGGAAGAGAAGGCATCCAGGTTTTCTAATATGGTGACGAAATACCGCTCATAGGCAGCCGACTCATCCCGTCCTTCGAAGAAATCCGGGTAGTAGGGGTCCATGCCGTCCACCAGATGGGACGATCCGATGCAGTAATCAAAAGGATATTTCTGGATGTATTCTTCATAGAAATTTTTCAGATGAGGCTGTAAGCCCAGTTCAATGCCGAAGTAGACGTGAATTTGGTCCCTGTATTTTTCGCACAGGTCGGTATAAGACTTCAGATACGCGGCAGCGTCCACGCTGAAATCATCGTGGTGATCTGTGGGGAAATCTTTATCTATGTGTTCGGTGAAACAGATATGGGTCAGTCCTTTGGCAATGGCGCTTCGTATCATGTCCTCCATGGGCGCCTGGCTGTCTCCAGAAAAGGAACTGTGCATATGGAAATCTGTAGTAGGTATTTGTTTCATTGTTAAGAACCTCCTTTGTGTTTGGCTTCTATAGAACAGGCAATCGTGAAAAACTGGCAAATTTGTGCATTCTATACAAAAATAAAGCCGAAAAACCCGTTGAATTCGCCGCTTATTTTGTATATATTAGACAAGCCCAAATGCCGAAATATGAGTTTTATAATTGTCTGCGTTGTCTATATTTACAGTATACTACATTTTTGGAAATAAAGCTTGAATTTTTATAGGGAATTGGGTACAATATCATATGAATTGGCGTTTCCTAATAATGCCAATAATGTTTTCTAACAGCAAGCAGCAAGTTAAATTTTTATTCATAGGAGGAATTTATCATGGCAGTAAAAGTTGCAATTAATGGTTTTGGCCGTATCGGACGTCTTGCATTTAGGCAAATGTTTGGGGCAGAAGGTTATGAAGTTGTTGCGATTAACGATCTGACATCACCCAAGATGTTGGCGCATTTGTTAAAATACGATTCTTCTCAGGGTAAATATGCATTGGCTGAGAAAGTGACTGCAGGAGAAAATTCCATTACAGTGGATGGGAAAGAAATCAGAATATATAAGGAATCCGACGCATCTCTGCTTCCATGGGGACAGTTGAATGTAGACGTGGTGCTGGAGTGTACAGGCTTCTACACCACAAAAGAAAAATCCGAAGCGCATATCAAAGCAGGCGCAAGGAAAGTCGTTATCTCCGCACCAGCTGGTAACGATCTTCCCACTATCGTTTACAATGTAAACCACAAGAACTTAAAACCGGAAGACACCGTGATTTCCGCCGCTTCCTGCACAACCAACTGTCTGGCGCCGATGGCAAAAGCATTGAATGACCTGGCTCCTATCGAGAGCGGCATTATGAGCACCATTCATGCTTATACTGGAGATCAGATGATCTTAGACGGACCTCAGAGAAAAGGCGATCTGAGAAGATCTCGTGCAGGCGCTGTTAACATCGTTCCCAACAGCACTGGCGCGGCTAAGGCTATCGGTCTGGTAATCCCAGAATTGAAGGGCAAACTGATTGGTTCTGCGCAGCGCGTGCCAACGCCAACCGGATCTACAACAATTCTGGTGGCTGTAGTAAAAGGAAATGTGACAGTTGAACAGATCAACGACGCAATGAAGAAAGCGTCCGACGAGTCTTATGGCTACAACGAGGATGAAATTGTTTCCAGCGACGTGGTAGGCATGACTTATGGTTCTCTTTTTGACTCCACACAGACCATGGCTTCTCCCATGGACAATGGATATACACAGGTGCAGGTGGTTTCCTGGTATGACAATGAGAATTCCTATGTAAGCCAGATGGTGCGCACCATCAAGTTCTTCTCAGAATTGGCTTAATAAATGTGAATATACAAAAAGATATTTCAGATATTTCATAATAAATGATCCAGGAAGGGTCCGATCTTAGGATCGGGCTTTCTTCCATTGAAGGAGAGTCATATGTTAAATAAAAAATCCGTAGACGATATTCAGGTACAAGGAAAAAAAGTTTTAGTAAGATGCGATTTCAATGTGCCGTTAAAAGATGGGAAAATTACCGATGAGAACCGTCTGGTAGCGGCGCTTCCCACCATTCAGAAGCTGGTCAAAGACGGGGGACGCGTGATCTTATGTTCACATCTGGGCAAACCCAAGGGAAAACCCCTTCCAGAAATGTCGTTGGCTCCAGTGGCCGAAAGAATGACCCAGCTTCTGGGACAGGAAGTGAAATTTGTTCCCAACGATCGGGTCATCGGCGAAAATGTGAAAAAAGTCGTAGATGAGATGAAGGACGGGGAAGTGATTTTGCTGGAGAACACCCGTTACAGAGAAGAAGAGACGAAAAACGGGGAGGACTTCAGTAAGGAACTGGCCTCCATCTGTGATGTTTTTGTAAACGACGCTTTTGGCACCGCCCACAGGGCGCATTGCTCCAATGTAGGAGTGACCAAGTTTGTGGACGAAAGCGCAGTGGGATATCTAATGCAAAAAGAGATTGATTTCTTAGGCAACGCAGTGAACAATCCCCAGAGACCTTTCGTGGCTGTTTTAGGCGGCGCGAAAGTAGCGGACAAATTGAACGTAATTTCCAATTTATTGGAAAAATGCGACACTTTGATCATCGGCGGCGGCATGGCATACACATTCTTGAAAGCCAAAGGCTACGAAGTGGGCACATCTCTGGTGGATGAAGAGAAGATTGATTACTGCAAAGAAATGATGGAGAAGGCGGAGAAATTAGGAAAAAAACTGCTGCTGCCCATAGATACCACAGTGGCAAAGGAATTTCCCAGTCCCATTGACGCCCAGATTGACGTGACCGTAGTTCCCGCTTCTGAGATTCCGGCGGATCAGATGGGCCTGGACATTGGAACCGAGACGGCGAAGACGTTTGCGGATGCAGTGAAATCCGCCAAGACCGTTGTCTGGAATGGGCCCATGGGCGTTTTCGAGAATCCGATTTTGGCAAAAGGCACCATCGCAGTGGCACAGTCTCTGGCGGATACAGACGCCACCACAATCATCGGCGGCGGTGACTCGGCGGCTGCGGTAAACCAGCTTGGATTTGGCAAAAAGATGAGCCATATTTCCACAGGCGGCGGGGCTTCTCTGGAATTTCTGGAGGGGAAAGAACTGCCCGGCGTGGCGGCTGCGGACGATCGCAAATAGAGACGTAAGTTAGAGGAGAAATAGAATGAGGAAAAAGGTAATCGCAGGCAACTGGAAGATGAATATGACTCCTTCTGAGGCTGTAGAACTGGTGAACACATTAAAGCCTTTGGTGAACAATCCGGAAGTGGATGTGGTTTTCTGTGTGCCAGCCATTGATTTGATTCCGGTGGCGGAAGCGGCGAAAGGTTCCAATATCCAGGTGGGTGCGGAAAACATGTATTTTGAAGACAAGGGCGCTTATACAGGTGAGATTTCCCCGCTTATGCTGGTGGACGCAGGGATAAAATATGTGGTTCTCGGACATTCTGAGAGAAGAGAATATTTTGCGGAGACCAACGAAACCGTGAATAAGAAGATGTTAAAAGCCTTTGAACACGGCATCACGCCGATTATGTGCTGTGGCGAAAGCCTGGAGCAAAGAGAACAGGGCGTGACTATGGATTTCATCCGTCAGCAGGTGAAGGTGGGCTTTCAGGGAGTGACGGCGGAGCAGGCTAAGACGGCGGTCATCGCTTACGAACCTATCTGGGCCATCGGAACCGGGAAGACTGCCACCACCCAGCAAGCCCAGGAAGTCTGCAGAGACATCCGCGCTTGCATCGAAGAAATATATGACGCGGCCACAGCGGACGCCATCCGGATTCAGTACGGCGGATCCGTGAACGCGGATACGGCGCCGGATTTATTTGCGCAGCCGGATATTGACGGCGGTCTGGTGGGTGGAGCTTCCCTGAAACCGGACTTTGGCAAGATTGTGAACTACAAATAGAAAAAGGAATCTTTGTGGGGGATGAAGAAGATTGCGTTCTTCACCCCCGCTTTTTCTGAATCACATACAAACTGGAAGGAGATTGGAGATGAAGAAAATTGGGGTTGGGCTGTTGGGCCTGGGCACCGTAGGGATGGGCACATATAAAGTATTGAAATCCCAGCAGACGGAAATGGAGCGAAAGCTGGGGGTGGAACTGGAAATCCGAAAGATAGCGGTGAAGGACCCGCAGGAAGTGGCTGACCAGGTGGAAGATCCCGGGCTGTTAACGGACGACTGGCGGGAAGTGGTGGGTGATGATTCTGTGGAAATCGTCATTGAGCTGATGGGCGGAATGGAGCCGGCCAAAACCAGCATTCTGGCTGCCCTGAAGGCGGGAAAACATGTGGTGACGGCGAACAAAGACCTTGTGGCAGTGGCCGGTCGGGAGCTTCTGGACGCGGCGGCGGAAAATAAATGTGACTTTCTCTTCGAGGCGGCCGTGGCGGGAGGCATTCCCATTATCCGTCCCATGAAACAATGCCTGCTGGGAAATAATATTACGGAAATCATGGGAATCGTCAACGGAACCACCAACTTCATTTTGACAAAGATGGAACAGGATGGCATGGAATTTCAGGAGGCCCTGGATCTGGCCACAGAGCTTGGCTATGCGGAAGCCGACCCCACCGCAGACATTGAAGGGCTGGACGCTGGGCGGAAAGTGGCCATTATGGCTTCCATCGGCTTCCACTCCCGGGTAGTGTTTGACGACGTGCATATTGAAGGCATTACAAAGATTACATCCAAGGATATCCAGTATGCAAAAGAGATGGGCTGCACCATCAAATTGTTGGGCGTGGCCCGCTGCGACGAAGAAGGCATTGAGGCGTATGTGTGTCCCATGTTGATTGCCGGGGAACATCCGCTGGCCGCTGTAAGCGATTCCTACAATGCGGTTTTCCTTCATGGGGACGCGGTGGAAAACGTGATGTTCTACGGACGCGGGGCCGGGAGCCTGCCCACGGCCAGCGCAGTGGTGGGCGACGTGTTCGACATTGCCAGAAACATCCAGCATGGCTGCTGTGGCCGGATTAGTTGTTCCTGTTACAAAGAACTGGCCATAAAGAAGATGGAAAACACCAAGAACAGTTTCTTCTTGCGTCTGCTGGTGGAAGATAAATGCGGGGTCGTCACTGCTATTGCCGGGGCTTTCGCCGCAAATCAGGTGAGTATTGCCCAGATTATCCAGAGGCAGTCCAAAAAAGGCGTGGCCGAGCTGGTGGTGATTACCGATTCCGTAAAAGAAGGAGACTTAAAAAAGGCTCTGGAAACCATAAAGGCACAGGAGACCACACGGGAAATCTCCACGGTGCTGCGGGTATATAAGGCTGAAAAAGGAGAAACGCAATGAGCAAAAAACCGACGGTTTTATTGATTTTAGATGGTTATGGACTGAATGAAAACTGCGAGGCCAACGCTGTGTGTCAGGGGAAAACTCCGATTATGGATCAGCTGATGTCTCAGTGTCCCTTTGTAAAAGGCTACGCCAGCGGCATGGCGGTGGGTCTTCCCGAAGGGCAGATGGGAAATTCCGAGGTGGGGCACCTGAACATGGGCGCAGGCCGCATCGTATACCAGGAGCTGACCCGGATTACCAAAGAGATCCAGGATGGAACATTTTTTGAAAACGAGGCGCTTTTGCAGGCGGTGAAAAATGTCCGGGAGAAGGGAACTTCCCTGCATCTGATGGGGCTTCTCTCCGACGGCGGCGTACACAGTCACAATACCCATCTCTATGGCCTTTTGGAGTTGGCCAAAAGAGAAGGGATCGAAAACGTATATGTGCATTGTTTCCTGGACGGTCGCGATACGCCTCCCTCCTCCGGCAAAGGCTATATTAAAGAATTAAACGACGAGATGAAGAAAATAGGCGTGGGCCAGGTGGCCACGGTGATGGGCCGCTACTACGCCATGGACAGAGACAACCGCTGGGAGCGGGTGGAAAAGGCATATAAGGCCATGGCCCAGGGGGAAGGCAAGGAAGCGTCCTGTCCGGTCTGCGCCGTGAAGGAATCCTACGCGGCGGAAGTGACCGACGAGTTCGTGGAACCCATTGTGGTCACTCAGGAGGGAAAACCTGTGGCCACGGTGAAAGACGGGGATTCGGTGGTGTTCTATAACTTCCGCCCGGACCGCGCCCGGGAAATCACCCGCGCATTTGTGGACGAAGATTTCACAGGATTTGAACGGGAGAAGAGACTGGACCTGACCTATGTGTGCTTCACAGATTATGACGATACCATTCAGAATAAATTGGTGGCATTTCATAAGGAAGAGATACGCAATACATTTGGTGAATACCTGGCTGCCCACGGAATGACCCAGGCCCGGATTGCCGAGACGGAGAAATACGCCCATGTAACGTTCTTCTTCAACGGCGGAATCGAGGAGCCAAATCCCGGTGAAGACCGAATTCTGGTCAATTCTCCCAAAGTGGCGACCTACGATTTACAGCCGGAGATGAGCGCGCCGGAAGTCTGTGAAAAACTGGTGGATGCCATCGAATCCGGCAAATACGACGTAGTAATCTGTAACTTCGCCAATCCAGACATGGTGGGTCACACCGGCGTGCAGGCGGCCGCCATCAAGGCCATCGAAACCGTGGATGCCTGCGTGGGCAAGACCGTGGACGCGGTGAAGAAAATGGGCGGTCAGATGTTTATCTGCGCAGACCATGGGAATGCAGAGCAGTTAATTGACTATGAGACCGAGGAGCCATTCACCGCCCATACCACCAATCCGGTGCCCTTTATATTGGTAAGCTCCGACCCTGCCTTGCGGCTGCGGGAAGGTGGAAGGCTGGCGGATATCGTGCCCACACTGATTGATATGATGGGGATGGAACAGCCCAAAGAAATGACCGGAGAATCCCTGCTGGTGCGTGAAAGATGAGAGAACAGTTAACCGAAGAAGATGTAAAGAAGATACAAGAAGAGATTGAACACCGTAAGCTGGTAGTGCGCAAAGAAGCCCTGGAAGCCGTGAAGGAGGCCAGGGCTCACGGGGACTTGAGTGAAAACTTTGAATACCATGCGGCGAAAAAAGACAAGAACAAAAACGAAAGCCGGATTCGCTACCTGGAGCGGATGCTGAAAACCGCCCGAATCATTTCTGATGAATCCCAGGAAGACGAAGTGGGCTTAAACAATAAAGTGGAAGTCTACTTTGAAGAGGATGACGAGACGGAAGTCTATAAACTGGTCACGTCCATCCGGGGCAATTCCCTGGATGGGCGCATCAGCGTGGAATCACCCCTGGGAAAGGCGCTGTTGGGACATAAAGTGGGAGACCGGGTACATGTGAAAATCAACGAGGCGGCGGGGTACGACGTGATCGTAAAGAGGATTGACAAAGATTCCAGTGGGGAAGAGGATGCCATTCGGAGTTTTTGAGATGAAAAATTGTGGTTCAAAAAACGGTGCAGGTTGTGATTCCCAGCCCTGGCGAAGTTAAATGACATTTATAAGATTAGCCGCCTTACTTTTCCAAGAGACAGGGCGGCTATTTCTTATGGGCATATGCAAGTATCGCGGCGATCAGGTTAGAGTGTGTTTTAAAACCCATTCCCACAATCTGCATCCCTCATTTCGCGGGATATTCGCCCGGGATTTTGTCAACATAGCCCGCTATAATTCCTCAATCCGATGAGCGGCAAGCGCATAGCCCAGGGCTGCGAACCGGATTTGGAATGGCAAAAGATATTTTCAAAATTTATCCTTTTTAGTAAATGAGCATTGCATCGTCCGCTTTTTGCGCGTGTATGTATCGGCGAATTTCCGGGGATACTATTTTCGGAAAAATAATATCTTCAATATTTAGGAGGTTGCATCTATGTACCGATATTTGCCGATCAGAAGGGTGTACGCGAGACAAGTGCTGGACTCCAGAGGAAACCCGACGGTGGAAGTTGAAGTGACCGTGGGCGAGGGCATCGTGGGGTTGAAAGGCGCCACCGGGCGCGCCATGGTTCCTTCCGGCGCATCCACCGGGAAGTTCGAGGCGGTGGAGCTTAGAGACGGGAATAAGAAAGAATATGTGGGGCTGGGCGTGGAGAAAGCGGTTTCCAACGTGAACACGAAGCTGGCGGACGCCATTTTAGGGGAAAATGCTCTGGACCAGAATACGATTGACTTTCTGCTTTTGGAGGCGGACGGCACGGAAAACAAAAGCAATATAGGCGCAAACGCTATGCTGGGCGTGTCCATGGCGGTGGCCCGGGCGGCGGCTGAAGCGTTGAAGCTGCCCTTGTTCCAGTATATAGGCGGCGTGCATGCCAAAAGGATGCCGGTTCCCATGATGAATATTTTAAACGGCGGCGTTCACGCCAATAACACCGTGGACTTGCAGGAATTCATGATTATGCCAGTGGGCGCGGAGAGCTTCCACGACGGTCTGCGCATGTGCGTGGAGATTTACCAGTTTCTGAAAATCATTTTAAAAGAAGAGAAAATGTCTACAGCGGTGGGCGATGAGGGCGGTTTTGCGCCGGATTTGTCCGATGCCCGCGAGACTTTATCGCTGATTATCCGCGCCATCGAGCGCGCTGGATACCGTCCGGGAGAGGATATCTGCATTGCCATTGATGCGGCGGCCAGCGAGCTCTATGAGAAAGAGAAGGACGTTTACCGTTTCCCTGGGGAGTCCCGCATGAAAGGGGAAACAGTCCTGCGCAGCGGCAAGGAAATGGTGGAATATTATAAGGATTTGGTGGATGAGTTTCCCATTGTTTCTATTGAGGACGGCCTGCACGAAGACGACTGGGACGGATGGAAGCATATGACCCAGGAGTTGGGTGAGAGAATTCAGTTGGTGGGAGACGATTTGTTTGTCACAAATATTAAGCGGCTTCGCTGCGGGATTAAGCTGCAGGTGGCCAATGCGATTTTGGTGAAGGTAAACCAGATCGGCACGCTATCGGAAGCGCTGGATGCGGTGGAGATGGCTCACAAAGCTGGATACAAAGCCGTGATTTCCCACAGGTCCGGGGAGACGGAGGATTCCTTTATCGCGGACCTGGCGGTGGCCACCGGAGCCGGGCAGATTAAGACAGGAGCGCCCTGTAGGTCCGATCGGAATGCCAAGTACAACCAGCTTTTGCGCATTGAGGACTATTTGGGCAAAATAGCTTCCTACGACCATCCTTTCGTCAACGTGGAAGTCTCAAAATAAATGCAAAATAACTGTTGTAATCCTTCCTATATTGTGGTATGATAAATGCTAATTGGTATTAGGGAGGTGTGGTTTCAAGTGGAAATCCTCAGAATTATTTTGACAGTTTTGTTTGCACTGGATTGCATAGCCCTGACAGTGGTTGTGCTGATGCAGGAAGGGAAGCAGCAGGGACTTGGCGCCATAGCCGGCGCTGCGGATACCTATTGGGGCAAGAACAAAGGCCGTTCCATGGAGGGAAAGCTGATAACTGCCACCAAGATTATGGCAGCTTTATTTTTCATACTGGCTGCTGTTTTGAACATGAGTTTTTAGGTAAGGGTGCTCTTGTATCATGGACAAGGGCGCTTTTATCGTTTATAGGAAATTATAGAGGTAGAAATGAAGAAAAGACAGTTGGAACGACGTAAGAAATTAATGGCCAGCGTGCTGGCTAACCCTGCCTACCGGCCCATGCGGCTGCGGGAGCTGGCGGCTCTTCTGGATATTCCCCGTCCCAAGCGCAAAGAGCTGTACCGGGTGATGGACGAGCTGGTTCAGGACGGAAGCGTGCAGTTAAACGGCAACGGCACGTACACCCTTGCCAAAGAATCTCCCATAACCGGGATTTTCCTGGCGCATCCCAGAGGCTTCGGCTTTGTGGATCTGGGCGACGGCCAGGAAGATATCTATATACCAGAGGAGAAGACGGGACGCGCCATGGACCAGGACCGGGTGCAGGTGAAGTTAAGCGAGGACGGAAACGGCAAGCGCAAGGAAGGCGTGGTGGTGAAAATCCTGGAACACGGATGCCGGGAGTTTGTGGGGACATTTCAGAAAAGCCCCCATTACGGTTTCGTGGCGCCGGACAATCCCAAACTGAGCCAGGATTTATTCATACCCGCTGGAAAGTCCATGGATGCGGAAACCGGGGACAAAGTGGTGGCGGTAATCACCAGTTACGGTTCCAGGCGGAAAGGGCCGGAGGGCCAGATCAAAGAAATTCTGGGCAATGTGGGAGAACCGGGAACCGACGTGCTGTCCATTGTGAAAGCTTTGGGAATCCCCACAGAGTTTTCAGAAAAAGTGTCCAGGCAGGCGAACCGGGTGGGCGAATGGCTGATTCCGGGAGATTTTCAAGGTCGCCGGGACATCCGGGATTGGACCATGGTGACCATTGACGGGGAAGATTCCAAGGACCTGGACGACGCGGTTTCCCTGACCTGGGAGGACGGCATCTACCATCTGGGCGTGCACATTGCCGATGTGGCCAACTATGTCCAGGGAGGCAGCGCCATGGACCGGGAAGCGCTGCGGCGGGGAACCAGCGTTTACCTGGTGGACCGGGTGATTCCCATGCTGCCCAAGCGGCTCAGCAACGGAATATGTTCCCTGAATGCGGGAGAGGACAGGCTTGCTTTAAGTTGCCTGATGGATGTGGACAAAGAGGGAAACGTGATTCATCACGAAATCGCGGAGACGGTCATTCAGGTGAACCGGCGCATGACCTACACAAACGTTCAGAAAATTCTGGATCAGTCGGACCCGGAAATCTGTAAAGAATACGAAGAATTTCAACCCCTTTTTCAGAAAATGGAGGAACTTTCCGCCATTGTGCGCAGGCGGCGGCAGAAGCGAGGCTCTATAGATTTTAATTTTCCGGAGAGCAAGATTACCATAGATGAGCAGGGAAAGCCCACAGCGGTGGAAGTTTATCCCCATAACCGGGCCATGGAGCTAATCGAAGATTTTATGATTCTGGCCAATGAGACGGTGGCGCGGGAATTTTTCGAAAATCAGATTCCTTTCGTATACCGGACCCACGGGGACCCGGATCCGGAGAAAATCGAGGAACTGCTGACGCTGATTCACAGTCAGGGAATACAGGTGCAAAAATCAAAAGAGAAAATATCGCCGCTGGAAATTCAGAACATTTTGAACCAAGCGCAAGGGCAGGAAAAAGAAGCGCTGATTAGCCGTCTTGCGCTGCGCGCCATGCAACAGGCAAGATACACCGTGGACTGTACCGGACATTTCGGCTTGGCTTCCACGCATTACTGCCATTTCACATCTCCCATCCGCCGTTATCCGGATCTGCAGATTCACCGGATTATAAAAGATAAGCTGCGGGGGAGGATGAACCAGGAGAAAATGGATCTGTACGCGTCTATCCTGGAGGAAGTGGCCACTTTGTCAAGCTCTGCGGAACGCCGGGCCGAAGAAGCCGAGCGGGAAGTGGAAAAGTTAAAGAAAGCGGAATATATGCTGGATCATATGGGAGAGAGTTTCGAGGGTTCCATCTCCGGCGTAACCGGGTGGGGGCTGTATGTGGAACTGCCCAACACCATTGAAGGTCTGATTCACATCCGTGCGCTGGATGACGATTACTATGTGTTTGACGAGGAGAAACTTGTGCTGAAGGGCGAGGACACCGGGAAAACCTATGCGCTGGGCCAGAAAGTGACGGTCCGGGTTGCGGACGTGGATTTGTATCAGAGAAACATTGATTTTGTCATAGATGATTGCGAAACGCCCGTTTCGTAACCAGCGTTTGGGCATATTTGAACAAACGCAGACATATGAAATAACTGTTTCGCAATCACTTGTATAATAATAAATTAAAAGGAGAGGTTATGGGTAAAGCAACGGGAAACCGTATTATTGCCAACAATAAGAAAGCCTATCACGATTATTTTATAGAAGATAAGTACGAAGCCGGGGTATCCCTTGCGGGCACAGAAGTGAAATCCCTGCGCATGGGAAAATGCAGCATCAAGGAGTCATTTGTCCGTATTGAGCGGGGCGAGGTTTTCATTTATGGCATGCACATCAGCCCCTACGAAAAGGGGAATATTTTCAACAAAGATCCGCTGCGGGTGAAGAAGCTTCTGCTGCACCGGGAGGAGATTAGAAAGGTGGAGAGAAAGCTGGCGGAGAAAGGACTCACCCTGGTTCCGTTGCAAGTGTATTTTAAAGGCAGTCTGGTGAAAGTGGAAATTGGGATTGCGCGAGGCAAGAAGCTGTACGACAAGCGCCAGGACATTGCGAAGAAGGACCAGAAGCGGGAAGCGCAGCGGGAATTCAAAGTAAAAGGACAGTGGTAGAAAAATAGTTGTTGACAGAGGCGCGAAAGTCCTGTATAATACATTCACACTCAGGGGTAGTACCGGTTTCGACGGGGACCTTGAAGATGGAGAAGCTATCCGCAGGCGATGCGTCAAATCGCAAACCTAAATATAAACGCAGAAGAAAATTACGCGTTAGCAGCCTAGTTGCTGCTCGTCAGCCTTAACGCACCCACACGTTGAGAATCTGGCGCCGACTATGTGGGAAACGATGCAGGCGAAGCTTTGAGTCTGTAGGCGTACCATGAAGCTACTGAACCTGCCAGGGCGTCAGCTCCCGGGCAGCAGAGGGAATGTAAAAGAGCTGACTATGATAGTAGAAGGACATGGGATGGGTTTTCGGACACGAGTTCGACTCTCGTCTACTCCATGGAAGCACAGCCATCCGGCTGTGCTTTTGTCTTTTCTATGACAGATGCAGCCAACAGGAGGGGAATCTATGGAACAGTTGAAGATACTTGTAGTGGATGACGAAGCCAGAATGCGCAAGCTGGTGAAGGATTTTCTGGTGAAAAAAAGTTTTCTCGTTCTTGAGGCGGGAGACGGCGCAGAGGCAGTGGACACTTTCTTTGAAGAAAAGGACATTGCTCTAATTATTCTGGACGTGATGATGCCGAAAATGGACGGCTGGGAAGTGTGCCGAGAGATACGCCAATATTCCAAAGTTCCGATTATTATGTTAACCGCCCGCGGGGACGAGCAGGACGAGCTTCTGGGATTTGAGCTGGGCGTGGACGAATATATCTCCAAGCCTTTTAGTCCCAAGATCCTAGTGGCGCGGGTGGAAGCTATTTTGCGAAGGAGCAGCCGGGCTGGCCAGGAAAAGGCCCTGGAGGCGGGTGGAGTCTGCGTGGACAAAGCGGCCCATCAGGTCACTTTGGACGGGAAATCCCTGGAGCTTAGCTATAAAGAATTTGAACTGCTGGCGTATTTTGTGGAAAATGAGGGTATCGCGCTTTCCAGGGAGAAGATCTTAAATTCTGTGTGGAATTACGATTATTTTGGGGACGCTAGAACCATTGATACCCATGTGAAGAAACTGCGCAGCAAAATGGGAAAAAAAGGAGAATACATTAAAACAGTATGGGGGATGGGATACAAATTCGAGGTGGAAAAATAAAGCATTCTCTCCGCAATCAGATTGCCCTGATTTTCATTGGCATGACGCTTCTGTCTGTGGCGGCCATCGCAGTGATCAACGGCTTTTTTTTGGCGGAGTATTACATTGCCAGAAAGTCGGATGTGCTCAAAGAGGCCTATAACAATCTGGGAACTTTTGACATTGAGCTGGAGAGCAGCGGAGCGGACGCCTCCGGTGAAGTTCCGGTTCCCACGGAACTGAAGAAATCTTCCATGGAGAATAATCTGACCTGGATCATCACCAACCGCCAGGGCCAGGCGCTGCTCTACAATGTACAGGAGCGGGATGTGGACAGAATGGAGGCCAGTTTGTTCGGCTATCAAACTGGCATGGACGCGGAACAGAAGGAAATCCTGGAGAAGACTGGCATGTACGCAATTCAGAAGAGCCGGGACCGTTCCGCCGGGATGGAGTATCTGGAACTGTGGGGGGAATTTGACAATGGAAATTCCTGTATGATCCGTTCGCCGCTGGAGAGCATCCGGGAGAGCGCATCCATCTCCAACATGTTTTATCTCTACGTGGGAATTGTGATTATCATTATCAGCGCCTTTATCATTTGGCTGATCACCACCCATCTGACCAAGCCGATTTCCGAGTTGACAGCTATATCCCAGCGCATGTCTGAGTTGGATTTCCGCACGAAATACCGCAGCCGCCACAGCAACGAAGTGGATGTGTTGGGGGAAAATTTCAACAAAATGTCGGAGCAGTTGGAAGGGACCATCCTAAAACTGCAGTCCGCCAACCAGCAGTTGGAAAAGGATATTGCCGAAAAGGTGAAAATTGACGAGATGCGAAAAGAATTTCTGGATAATGTGTCCCACGAGTTGAAGACGCCCATCGCGCTGATCCAGGGCTATGCGGAAGGTCTGAAAGACAATATCATGGACGACTTGGAAAGCCGGGAGTTCTACTGCGAAGTGATCATGGACGAAGCCTCCAAGATGAATATTATGGTAAAAAAGCTTTTAAGCTTAAACCAGTTGGAATCCGGGCACGACCGACTGGTGATGGAACGGTTTGACATTGTGGATCTCATCAAAGGAGTGCTGCAAAATTCAGAAATTCTGATTCAGCAAAAAGAAGCCCACATTTTCTTTGACGGCGGGCAGACGCCTATCTATGTGCAGGCGGATGAATTTAAGATAGAAGAAGTGGTCACCAACTTTTTCACCAATGCGTTGAATCACATGGATGATATGAAAATTGTTGAAATAAAGGCGATCAGACAGGAAAAAGACGTGCGCGTCACCGTGTTCAATTCCGGCAGGCCCATACCTGAGGAGGCGCTGGAGCATGTGTGGGATAAGTTTTACAAAGTGGACAAAGCGCGCACCAGGGAATACGGCGGCAGCGGCATTGGGCTATCCATCGTAAGGGCAATCATGGAGTCCCACCATCGGAAATTCGGGGTGGAAAATTATGACAATGGCGTTATGTTCTGGTTTGAGCTGCCATTGGAGATGGACGGGTAAAAAAGTAAAATGAATGGCCGCCTGATTTTATCAGGTGAACAGGCGGCTTTCCATTGACAAAAAAAATAGAACTTGGTAAAATTAATGGGATATTAAAACATATGGATGAAAGGAAGAATAACCAGTGAAACAGAGAATACTATCTATTTTGGCGGATAATACGGCAGGCGTGCTAAGCCGGGTTGCGGGCCTTTTCAGCAGGCGGGGGTATAACATAGACAGCATCACCGCCGGAGTGACGGCAGACGCCAGGTTTTCCAGGATGACTGTGGTGGCCAGCGGAGACGAACTGATTCTGGAACAGATTACCCATCAACTGTCCAAGCTGGTGGATGTGCGGGACATTAAAGTTCTGGAGCCGGAGCAGAGCGTAAACCGGGAACTGATTCTTGTGAAGGTGGCGGCGACGGTGGAGGAGCGTCAGAATGTGATATCCATCGCCAATGTATTCAGGGCCAATATTGTAGATATAGGACAGAAATCACTGGTGATCGAGCTGACGGGAGCCAAGTCCAAGCTGGAAGCTTTCCTTAGCCTGTTGGAAGGCTATGAGATACTGGAGCTGGCCAGAACTGGCATCACTGGGCTTTCCAGAGGCGCGGATGACGTTCGGTTCTTGTCATAATTGTCATTCGGATATGCCTGCCTGGCAGGCGTTGCCGTATAGAAAAATGGATAAAAAACATAATTTAAGCAGGAGGTAAATGAACAAATGGCAGCAAAAATTTATTATCAGGAAGATTGTAACCTTTCTCTTTTGGAGGGGAAGACGATTGCGGTGATCGGCTACGGGAGTCAGGGCCATGCGCAGGCGTTGAATGCGAAAGAGTCTGGCTGTAATGTGATCATCGGCCTTTACGAAGGGAGCAAGTCCTGGAAGCGCGCAGAAGAGCAAGGGTTTGAGGTATACACAGCGGCAGAGGCGGCCAAGAAAGCGGACGTTATCATGATTCTGATTAACGATGAGAAACAGGCGGCTTTGTATAAGGAATCCATTGAACCGAATCTGGAAGAGGGCAACATGCTGATGTTCTCCCATGGTTTTGCCATTCATTTCGGACAGATTAAGCCTCCGGCCAACGTGGACGTGACCATGATCGCGCCGAAAGGGCCAGGACATACAGTGAGAAGTCAGTACCAGGAAGGAAAAGGCGTTCCCTGTCTGATCGCCGTACAGCAGGATTACACAGGCAAAGCCCATGATTTGGCATTGGCGTACGCACTGGCCATCGGCGGCGCAAGAGCGGGCGTTTTGCAGACCACATTCAGAGAAGAGACAGAGACGGATCTCTTCGGCGAGCAAGCAGTGCTCTGCGGCGGCGTGACAGCTCTGATGAAAGCCGGATTTGAGGTGCTGGTGGAAGCGGGATACGAGCCGGAGAGCGCATATTTTGAATGCATCCACGAGATGAAGCTGATTGTAGATCTGATTTTCCAGAGCGGTTTCGCAGGCATGCGCTATTCTATTTCCAATACGGCGGAGTTCGGGGATTACCTGACCGGTCCCAAGATTATCACAGAAGAGACCAAGAATACCATGCGTCAGGTATTGAAAGACATTCAGGAAGGCAAGTTCGCCCGCGAATGGTTGACAGAGAATAAAGTGGGCTGTCCAAGTTTCATGGCAAAGAGACGGATCGAGGCAGACCATCAGCTGGAGCAGGTGGGCAAAGAATTGCGGAAGCTCTATAGCTGGAATGAAGAAAATAAATTACTGGATAATTAATTTCGGATTGTAGAGTGAGGATATTTAATGAATCCTATGGTAAGAAATGTGGCCATATATGTAATACTTACCCTGGTTACCTGTGGTTTGTTCGGTCTATATTGGATGCTTGTGCTGAACGATGATTCGCTGGCTGCGGCCAACGAACCTGGGACCAGCGGAGTTACGGTGGTTTTGCTGAATTTGGTTACTTGTGGCATATACGGAATTTACTGGGCTTATCAGTTGGGGCAGAGGATTGACCGGATAAACTCCCGTTATGGACGCTATACGGATAATTCAGGGATTTTGTATTTGCTGCTGGACATATTTGGGCTTTCCATCGTAGTCTGCGCAGTGGCGCAAAATGAGTTGAATCAATATTATGCAGGTTTCCGCCCAAACGGCTATTAAACATCTGTTTTTGGGGGGAATTGATGTAACTTTTGGGAC
The DNA here is from genome assembly GCA_910588775.1 of uncultured Lachnospiraceae bacterium. Taxonomy (GTDB): domain Bacteria; phylum Bacillota; class Clostridia; order Lachnospirales; family Lachnospiraceae; genus MGBC164599. Next base: position 40,013 of record CAJURH010000010.1, on the reverse strand, counting down.
GAGGAGAAGAGTATGAAAAACTTGAGAATTGGTAAAAAATTATTGATTACCTTTGGAACAATTATTGTTCTGTATCTGATAACCATAGTGGTTTCCCAGCTGAGCATGAATACGCTGGGAAATAACTTCGAACAATTTTACAAAGTGAATTACCAGGTTAGCGTAAAGACCATGGATATGCGCAGGTCTATGCAGCGGTGCATGAAGGCCGTTTCACTGGCTCTTCTTGAAGATGACGCTGCCAGTAAGCAGGAATATGTGAATGATTCCAGTGCGCAGATAGACACAATGTCTGGGATTATAGAAGAGCTTGGAGAAATCTATCCAAATGCTAAGGATGAATTTGCAAAGATTCAGACGCTTTTGGACGAATCCCAGACATATTGGGATAATATTACACAGCTTGACAGTCAGGGAAAAAATCAAGAGGCGAACGATGTGTTCTTTACTTCTTACCAGCCTTTGCTGGAAGAGATTAACCAGATGCTGATGGAGATGCAGGACAGCACCGATCAAACTGTGAAGAGTGCTTTCAGCTCTTCAGAGAGAACGCAGGTGGGCGTGCAGATTATCGTTTTAGTGATTGCTGTGATTGCAGTGTTGATTACGCTTTTCCTATCCACATACATAACAAGAGGGCTGCGGTTACCGATTGCCGAAATCGAAAGCGCGGCGCTGCAGATGGCGGAAGGACATCTGGATGTTACAGTGCAGTATGAGTCCAAGGACGAACTGGGCGTACTCTCCAACGCCATGCGCGAGCTGGCGGAATCTCTGAAAGATATTATTTCGGATGAGACTTATCTGCTGGACGAGATGGCTTCTGGCAATTTTAATGTGAAGACCCAGGCGGAGCATCGTTATGTGGGGGAATTTGCGGCTATTTTGGGATCTCTGCGTGAGATTAATTCGAATCTTAGCGATACTCTGTCACACGTGAATGAATCTGCGGATCAGGTAGCCTCTGGTTCTGTACAGGTATCCGACGGTTCCCAGGCCCTTTCACAGGGCGCCACTGAGCAGGCTTCTTCCATTCAGGAATTGGCGGCTACAGTAACCGAGATTTCTTCACAGGTGAAAGACAATGCGCAGAACGCAGAACAGGCCAGCCAGGCAGCCAGCCAGGTGGGCGATGAGATGGAAGACAGTAACCAGAAGATGCAGGAAATGATCCGCGCCATGGAAGATATCAGCAAGAGCTCCAGTGAAATCGGCAAGATCATTAAAACTATTGAAGACATTGCGTTCCAGACCAATATCCTGGCGCTGAACGCGGCTGTGGAAGCTGCAAGAGCGGGCGCAGCCGGAAAAGGTTTTGCCGTGGTGGCGGATGAAGTGCGCAGCCTGGCGTCTAAGAGCGCTGAGGCCAGCCAGAATACGTCCATCCTGATTGAAAATTCACTGCAGGCTGTGGAACGGGGAACGTCCATTGCTGGGGATACAGCGCAGGCATTGATTAAAGCGGTAGAGGGCGCCAAGAACATTACAACCATTGTGAGCAAGATTTCCACCGCTTCCAATGAGCAGGCGCAGGCCATTGCACAGGTTACAGAGGGAGTAGATCAGATTTCCAGCGTAGTGCAGACCAACTCCGCTACGGCGCAGCAGAGCGCGGCCGCCAGTGAAGAGTTATCCGATCAGGCGCAGATACTGAAAAACTTTGTAGGACGTTTCAGATTGAAAAATTCGGGAGACTATCAGGCGGATGTGGAATAAGCCCCTGAACGTTTTTTCGGGACGAGGAGGAAGATGTAATGGGAATGACGATGACCCAGAAGATACTGGCTGCCCATGCAGGTTTAGATTCTGTGCAGGCCGGGCAGTTAATCGAAGCGAATTTGGATTTGGTACTGGGAAATGATATTACTTCTCCGGTGGCTATCCGTGAGATGGATCAGATGACGGTAGACACTGTATTTGATAAAGACAAGGTAGCGCTGGTGATGGATCATTTTGTTCCAAATAAAGATATTAAGTCGGCACAGCATTGTAAATGTGTGCGGGAATTTGCGCACAGACATCAGATCACCAATTTTTTCGATGTGGGGGAAATGGGAATTGAACATGCGCTTCTTCCGGAGAAAGGGCTGACCGTGGCCGGGGACGTGATTATCGGCGCGGATTCCCACACTTGCACATATGGCGCTCTGGGCGCATTCTCCACGGGTGTGGGCAGTACAGATATGGCGGCTGGAATGGCTACGGGCAAGGCATGGTTTAAAGTTCCGGCTGCATTGAAGTTTGAATTGAAGGGATCGCTGCCCAAATGGGTCAGCGGCAAGGATGTAATCCTGTATATCATTGGTAAAATAGGCGTAGATGGCGCTTTGTACAAATCTATGGAATTTGTGGGAGACGGCGTGGCTTCTCTGAGCATGGACGACCGTTTTGCCATCTCCAACATGGCCATTGAGGCTGGTGGCAAAAACGGTATTTTCCCGGTGGATGACAAAGCGATCGCTTATATGAAAGAACATTCCAATCGGGAGTTTACGGTTTACGAAGCGGACGCGGACGCTGTTTATGAACAGGAGTACGTGATTGATTTGGATCAATTAGAGCCTATGGTAGCATTTCCGCATCTTCCGGAGAATACCAAAGGGATTTCTCAGATTGCAGAGGAGGTGCAGATCGATCAGTCTGTGATTGGTTCCTGCACCAACGGAAGGATGGAGGATCTGCGCTGCGCAGCCGATATTCTAAAGGGCCGCAAGGTAAAAAAAGGCGTGCGCTGTATCGTTATCCCGGCTACCCAGGCCATTTATCTGCAGGCAGTGGAAGAGGGGCTGGTGAAAATATTCATTGAAGCGGGCGCTGTGGTAAGCACGCCTACCTGTGGGCCATGTCTGGGCGGATATATGGGCATTCTCGCAGAAGGAGAACGCTGCGTCGCCACCACCAACCGGAATTTCGTGGGACGTATGGGCCATGTGGAATCGGAAGTGTATCTGGCTGGTCCGGCAGTGGCCGCAGCCAGCGCAGTGACCGGAAAAATATCTTCACCTACGCAGTTGTGATAACAGGAGGACAGGTAAAGTTGAAAGCAAACGGAACAGTATTTAAATATGGCAGTAACGTGGATACGGATGTAATTATTCCGGCAAGGTATCTGAATTCTTCTGACCCGGCTGAGCTGGCGTCCCATTGCATGGTTGACATTGATCCGGATTTTGTAAATAAAGTGAAAAAGGGCGATATCATTGTGGCGGATAAGAATTTTGGTTGTGGCTCCTCCAGAGAGCACGCGCCCATTTCCATCAAAGCTTCCGGGGTTAGCTGTGTGATTGCAGAGACTTTTGCGCGGATTTTCTACCGCAATGCCATTAATATTGGCTTGCCCATCATTGAGTGCCCTGAGGCGGCCAAAGATATCGAAAACGGAAACCAGGTGGAAGTGGATTTTGACAGTGGAATGATTTATAACCGTACAAAAGGCACCCAGTTTCAAGGGCAGGCGTTTCCGCCTTTTATGCAGAATATTATTGCGGCAGGCGGCTTAGTAAACTATATTAATGCAAAATAGACAGTGGCATATATACTGTTAGGAGTGAAAAATATGAGATTAGTGACCCGTTCAGATTTTGACGGTTTGGTGTGCGGCGCTCTTTTGAAAGAGGCCGGAATTATTGATACGTGGAAGTTTGCCCATCCCAAAGATCTGCAGGATGGACTGGTTGAAATAACAGAAAACGATTGTCTGGCGAATGTTCCATTTGTGGAGGGATGCGGACTTTGGTTTGACCATCACTCCAGTGAAATGGAGAGAAACGAATTGAAAGGCAAATACAAAGGGGAAAGCCGTCTGACTCCTTCCTGCGCCAGGATTATCTATGAGTATTATGGCGGGGAAGAGAAGTTTCCGCAGTTTGGGGAAATTATGGAGGCAGTGGATAAGGTGGATTCCGCTCAGTTGACCATTGATGAAATCCAGCGCCCCACGGGATGGATTCTGGTGGGCTTTCTGATGGACCCCAGAACCGGGCTTGGCAGATGGAGAAACTTTACCATCCCCAATTACCGCCTGATGGAGGAACTGATGGACGCGTGCAGAACCATGGGCACAGAGGAAATCTTGAATCTTCCCGATGTGAAAGAGCGTATTGAAGTTTATTTTGAGCAGACGGAGAAATTTAAGGAAATGGTGAAAGCCCATACCCGTGTGGAAGGGGACGTAATTATTTCCGACTTAAGAGGCGTGGACCCCATTTATACGGGCAACCGTTTCATGATTTACAGCATGTATCCAGAACAGAACATTTCCGCATGGATTGTAAATGGCAAGGGTGGTCAGGGATGTTCTGTGGCTGTAGGTTACAGTGTGCTGAACCGCACGTCCAATGTGGATGTGGGAAGCCTGATGCTGAAATATGGCGGCGGTGGCCATAAGGCGGTGGGGACTTGTCAGTTCAGTGATGCGGACATGGACGAGAAGGTTCCCCAGTTGTTGAAAGAATTGGTGGAAGGCTAAGCGGCAGATTATCAGAATTCAATAAAGAGCGGCGTCAGAGACGAATTCTGATGTCGTTCTTTATTGCTTATATGTGAGCAAACGAACTATAAAGTGGCGCGCGGGTGGCGTGGAAATGATTTTTCAAACACGCTTTCAGAAATTGGAAGTCATGGGGATATCACTGAATGAAAGAGTATATAATGAACCTCAAATAATCTGGTCCGCAGTTGGGTTGCATGGCGCCGGTGGATGTAGAGCGCAGTGTGGCTTGGTCAAAGGCGCGCTTATGTTTATAGGAATTTATTTCCATGCGCTGAGAAAAACAAAAGATGAGATTGTATGTGCCTGTTATAATTTTGCGTCTGCTTTTGAGCAGACATTTGGCTCACTAAGATGTATTGAATTACGTCCTATAGGTTTTTGAGAAAACAACCCACCGCATAGGTCTGAAAATCTAACTTGTAATGGAATAGAATTTGCATATCAATATATTTTGAGAAATCACTGAAACAGTAGATAGAATGACATAGCAAAAAACAAGGCTGTATGCTGTCCTTTAGCGGGCGCATACAGCCGTTTGTTCTCGGCAGTTTTTGACTGCTTACTTTTTTTCAGCGATATAGATGCGAAAACTTTCATATTCTGTGGTGGCGTAGGGAACCAGATAGCCGCCGTTCATAAGCGCGGAACCGGGATATTCTTCTCCGTTTATCAAGTATATTTTGTCTGGGCACAGGCCTTTGAGGCGCATACAGCGTTTAACTATATTGGGCTGTACCTGTAAGGTTACAATGCATAGCAGAGCCTCACTCTTGTCTGGGCTTACGAATTCCCATCCATGGCAGATTGGATATTCCTCTGGATTTGTAAGGCGATAGTAATGTCCATTTTGGATTAAGTCATAGTATTTCTTAAATTCTTCGATCTGTTTTTGAATTACGGGTATCTCTTCTTCTTTGATTTCATTGGTATCTAATTCGTAGCCGAAAGTTCCTGCCATAGCTACTGTGGCCCTGGTCTCCAGCGGCGTGATTCTGCCTGTCTGGTCATTGGGGCAGTGGGACACATGGGAACCTATTGCGCTGATGGGGTAGCCAAAGGAAGTGCCATACTGGATGGACAGACGGTCGATGGCGTCGGTGTTGTCGCTGCACCAGATCTGCGGCGTGTAGTACAGCATTCCAGCGTCGAATCGTCCACCGCCGCCACTGCATCCTTCCAGAAGGAGATCCGGGTAACGGGCAGATAGCTTTTCCAGCATATCGTACAGCCCCAGAATATAGCGGTGAGCCACTTCCCCTTGCCTCTTGGGCGGAAGCAGTGCGCTGTAGATATCGCTGATGCTCCGGTTGAAATCCCATTTGAGATATTCTATTTTCGCAGAATCCAATACCTGGCAGATTTGTTCCAGGATATGTTCCCGCACATCTTCCCGGGAGAAATCCAGAACAAGCTGGTAGCGGCCCCGCACAGGCGCTTTGTCGGGAACTTTCAAAGCCCAGTCTGGATGTTTGCGGTACAGATCGCTGTCCTCGTTGATGCATTCTGGTTCAAACCAGATGCCAAACTGCATGCCCAGAGCGTGAATCTCGTCGGACAATTCCTTAAGAGTGCAGCCCAGTTTATTTTCGTTCACATGCCAGTCGCCCAGTCCAGACACATCCATGTCCCGTTTTCCGAACCATCCGTCGTCCATGACGAACAGTTCAATGCCCATTTTGGCAGCGTCTTTGGCCATCTTGATTAATTTCTTACCGTCGAAGTCCATGTATACGCTCTCCCAGCTATTTAAGAGAACGGGACGACGGGCGGTTTTATATTTGCCCCGGCAAAGGTTTGTCCGGTAAGCTTTGTGGTAAATTTGTGACAATGCGCCCATCCCCTGATCGGTGTATGCCATGGCGGTTTCTGGGGCATAGAAAGCGTCCCCGGGTTCCAGGCAGTAACAGAAATTGTCGGGATGGATGCCCATGAGTATCCGTGTCTGGTCAAACTGGTCCTTGCTGCCCAGAGCCAGGAAGTCTCCGCTGTAAAGGAAGGAGAATCCATAGCAGACCCCCGTATCTTCCGTCGCCTGGGGACTGGTGAGCATGAAAAACGGATTCTGCTGGTGGCTGGAGGCTCCACGGTTGCTGCCAATGGACTGAACGCCATGGCATACGGGAACTCTCTGGTAGGTGCGTTCTTTCATATGACGGCCATAGAATGTGTGGAGATGGAAGTCTCCATGCTGAAAATCTACGCAACAGCTTAGCGCCTGTTCCAGATACAGAACTTTTGCATCGTGATTTTCCACACACACGCTCCGGGTGATCAAATCCAGATTTTCCAGGATACCGTAGTATAGATGCACATAGAAAAGTTTGCGTGTGTCTTCCAGCGTGATGACCAGAGTGTCCGCCGGCGCCTCTTCAGTGGCGTAGACGGTTGGAAGTCCAGGCAGCGCGTATTTTCCTTCCTGCAGTTCATGGCGTACATAGCGCAGTTCGCAGGCGTGAGAGCCGTCGGGATAGCGCACTTTCAGCGCAGTGGAGCGGTAGTCGCCGCTTCCATATACAGGATATTCCTGGGGAAGCGCATCCAGGGAATAGGTGCGTTCGTCCCCGGCTTCATAAGGGTTGCCGGAAAATCCATGGTCTGCATAGGTAATCAAATAAGAGTAGTCAAAAGGGACCCCTTTCGCCCCATAGTAAGTGTGGAGCAGGACCCCATACTTGTCAACTTTCATTTGATACATGCTATGGTTTGTCTGCAATGAAAAGATGGATTTTGTCTCGTTGAATAAAATTGCCATAAATTTGCCTCGTAATTATTCTTGTATTATTGTGTCAGAATGCCAAAAGCCTTTCCAGGGACATGCCCTGGAGACTTTTGGCATTTTACATCATATCATTTTACGGCTCCATTTACAACACCATTAATAATTTGTTTCTGGCATACCAGATAGAATATAAGAATGGGCACCAGAGCCAGCAGGTAAGAGGCGAAGGCCAGGTTGTAGTTGGTTCCAAACTGAGTCTGGAAAGTCAACTGCGCCAGTGGAAGAGTATTGGCGCCTGTGCCAGACATAATTACCAGTGGCGTCATAACGTCGTTCCAGGTTCCCAGTGCGGTCAGCACGGCAACGGTGGCATGCATAGGTTTCATGATCGGGAAGATGATCTTCCAGTAAGTGGTCCATGTGCTGGCGCCGTCCACAGTGGCGGCTTCTTCCAGCGCGATGGGGATGTTCTTTAAGTAACCAGTGTAGAGCATCACGTTCATGGGCATATAGAACACCAGATAACATAGGATAACGCCCACCCAGTTGTCAATGTGAAGCTGCGCGGTCTGTTTTACCAGAGGCATCATCAGAATGGCAAAGGGCACGAACATACCGCTTACAATGTACAGATAGGAGAAATTATAAAATTTGCTTCCCATCTTGGAGCGGCCGATGGCGTAGCCGGCCAGGGAGTGAATCAGGATAGCCAGAACTACGGTGACAATGGTAATCAAAAGGCTGTATCCCAGGGAGTGCCAGAAATCGGTGACGCGCATGGCCTCCGCGAAGTTTTCCAGGCTCCAGCTCTTGGGCAGACTCAAAGCGCCTGCGATGTCGTTGGTCATCTCCGAAGGTTTCTTGAATGCGATGACGATTGCCATGTAAAGGGGGAAGATGACGGTTATGCAGCCGAGGATCAATAAAATGGTAAGCGGCCAGTTTGTTTCAGCGGCGACTCTATTTTTCTTTTTCATTATAACTGTTCCTCCTTCTTTCCTGTAAAGTTAAGCTGGAATACAGAGATGGCCACGATCACTACGAAGAAGAGTACGGCGTTGGCGCTCTGGAAGCCAAATTGTCCGCCGCCCATACCATTGTTGTAGATCAGGTAGGAGATGGATTCTGTACTCTGTGCAGGACCGCCCTTGGTCAAAGCCATGATCTGGTCGAATACCATCAGGAAGTCCTTAGTGCTTAATACCATGTTGATGCTGAAGAACGGGATAATCATGGGGAAGGTCAGTTCCTTGAACTTCTTCCATCCGGTGGCGCCGTCGATGGCCCCAGCCTCATATACATCCTCCGGCACCGTCTGTAAGCCGGATATGTAGATCAGGGTCGTCTGGGCGATGGACTGCCAGGCGGCGACGATTACGATGGCGATCCAGGCTGTTTTTGTGTTGGACAGCATACTGGAGGCGTTGCCTCCCATGGCCTGGCTGATGGCCGGCAGAATGTAGGTAAAGATATATCCGAAGATATAACCTACAACCAGACCGCCTAAGATTCTGGGCACGAAATACACGCCGCGCAATGCGCTCTTGGCCCGGATACGGCTGTTTAAGCCCATGGCCAAAAGAAGAGAGATTACGTTGGTGACGATGGTGGCCAGGATAGCGAATTTAAAGGTGAACAGGTAGGATTTGCCTACACGAGCGTCGGTAAACAAATCCGCATAGTTGCGCAGGCCCACCCATTCATAGTTTCCGAATCCGCGGAAATTGGTGAAGCTGTAAATAAGACCCTTGATCAAGGGCAATGTATTGAAACAGAAGAACAGCGCCAGCACCGGAACTGTGATAAGCATAAAAGTCTGGTTTCTGGTCAGTTTTTTCATGATCATTTCCCTCCCTTTTCTTCATATTCCTGTACTTTACGGATGATGTCGCGGTTGTACCGGGTCCAGTCAGTATCAAATTTCTTCAGGAATGCGTCCACATCTTTTTGCAGCAGGAAAGTCTGGAGCTGTGCGTCCACGCTCATCTCAGCGGGATAGTAGTGATCCTGGTAGTCCGTCATCTTGCCTTCTTTGATGTACTCGGTCATGCCATCCAGGCTGGAAGGAAGCGTAAATTCCGCGTCTTTACAGGGAACCGCGTTCTGATCATCCAGATAAGTCTGAACGGTGGAATCCTCCAGCAGGAAGCTTAGCACTTCGTAGGCCGCTTCTTTGTTTTCACAGTTAGAGGTGACGCAGAACTGCAGGTCGATGCCGGAGTTCAGCACATTCTCATCGGCATTGCTGCTGCCCGGCATAACGAAAGAGTCAATGTCCATATCTGGGTTCACAGACTGGATCTGGGGCACGGCATAGCTGCCGATACAGAACATGGCAGATTCCCCGTTGGCAAAAGCGGTGCATGCGTCGTTGTAGTTATAAGCGAATGGGTCGTCCTGGGCGTAGGGCAGAAGCGCAAGCATTTTCTCCGCCACTTCACCATATTCATCTGCAAATTTGGTTTCTCCTCTGTTCACCTGTTGGCATACATCGGCTGGAGCCAGGTCTACGGCCAGGGCGTTCCAGGGAGCCAGGCAGGTCCATACGTCCTTAAAGCCAAAATACAGCGGCTGCTGTCCAGAAGCTTTAATGTCGTCACATAATTCAATAAATTCGTCCCAAGTAGTGGGGATTTCCCATTTGTTTTCCTTAAACATTTCCCGGTTGTACAAAACGCCGGCCGCGTTGGCTACGTAGGGAACTCCATAAACACCGTCCATGGGCACGAATTCCAGGTTTTTCGCAATGTCCAGGTAGGATTCTTTTACCTGGGAAATTCCCTCGAAGTCAGAAATATCTGTCAGAATTTCTGCGTCCAGGAAATTGGAATAATTCACATCTCCGCCAATCCCGATGATGTCGGGGGCGTCTTCTTTGATTAAGCGTGTTTTCAATACAGTCATAGCGTCGTTGGGGGATTCAATCTCCAGATAAATATCATCATGAGTGGCATTGAATTCCTCTTGCATTTTCTCGAAAGCTTTTACCGCTTCCGGCTTGTATTGAAGGATGCTGATACGGGTTTTTCCGTCTGCCGTTTCGGAATCCGAGCCGCATCCGGCAAGCCCTGCGGTGATGCCCGCCAGCATGGCCGCCACAAGCGCTGTAGCAATTGCTTTTTTCTTCATCATACTACACTTCTCCTTTTCCTTTGGTTATTTTGCATGATTTTACTACCCATTTCAAGGGGGATAGTAGCATTTTTCCTATAAAAAGTAAATGCGTCAATGTGTGCATAATATACCTAAATGGGTGATTATAAGAAAATAGTTGAAGTGAGAACGCATTTAGGTATATAATAGGGGAAATTATAAAAATTTCGTAAAAACCTTACAAAATTTTTATGAACTATTATACAGATTGTTAAAATACAAAGAGAGGGTATACAAAAATGTCCGACGTTTTGTTTTCAGTATTTCCAAATGAGCGGTTTATTGATCTAACATTATACCAAAGCGGGTATGAGAAGTGTATGCCTATGCATGGATATGGGCCGAATGTACGGAATCATTTTCTATTTCACTATATTATTTCGGGAAAAGGGATTTTAAGGGCAAATGATCAGAAAATGAACAGTATAGACTATCCATTGTCAGGCGGTTCCGGCTTTTTCATTGAACCGGGATACGTGAATCACTACTGGGCGGATTCGGAGGAACCCTGGGAATATATCTGGATTGAGTTTGACGGACTGCGGGCCAGGGCTTATGTGGAGGCGGCGGGACTGTCCTACGCACATCCGGTTTATCGCCCGGAAAAACCGGAAGACGGAACAAAACTTTTGGATGAAATGTTTGCTATTGTAAAGGCACAAAATGCGTCCACTCTGTATCAGATTGGGCATCTCTATTTGTTTGTGGACACATTAATCCATACTTCCCAGTCTAGGAAACAGGTATTGGGCGGGAAATTAAGGGAGTTCTACGCCAGAGAGGCCATCAACTACATTGAGCAGCATTATGCGGAGAATATCACCGTGGAGGAACTGGCCAGGACGTGTCAGCTAGACAGGAGCTATTTTGGCAAAGTGTTTAAATCAGCGGTGGGACAGCCCCCTCAAGAATTTCTGTTGCGGTATCGTATGGAGAAGGCGGCGGAAGCTTTGGTCATCACCTCGGAGGCCATAGCGGACATCAGCGTTTCAGTAGGATACGCCAATTCACTGCACTTTTCCCGTGCCTTTAAAAGCGTCTATGGCGTGTCGCCCAGGGAATTCCGGCAGAAAAATAAGCTGATGGACAAGAAAGGCGGGAAGCGGCAGCGGGACATTGACGGTGAAAATCCTACATGTTAGAATATTTTCGACAATACAAAATTTGGATGAAAATAGACAAAGGAGAAATGCCATGAATGATAAGACGAAATATCAGATCATGAAAAACCGGGAATTTCTAAAAGGGTACTACGGAGGTGACGCAGGCGCGGAGCAGACCGACCAGGAACAGAAATTGCCAGGGATTTCCAGTCTGAAGAAAAAGCAGGGCGTAAGAACCATTGCCTTGCCGGCGGAATTTGACAAGTTGGGCATTTCCGGCGATATATGGGATCTGATTATGCGCAGGGAAAGTTGCCGGAAATATGCGCCGGAAGCGCTTACCCTGCCAGAGCTGTCCTTCCTTCTGTGGGCCACCCAGGGGATTCGCAAAATTGCTGGGCATAAGAATCCAGTCACCTTTCGGAGCGTCCCTTCCGCCGGGTCCCGCCATCCCCTGGAGACATATCTGTTCGTCAACCATGTGGAAGGTTTAAGAAGAGGGGCATATCATTATCTACCTGGCGAACATGCGCTGGAAGCCTGGGATGTAGAGGATGATTACGACGCTCAACTGACCCGCGCGCTGTGCGGCCAGCATTTCGCCGCTTCGGCTCCGGTTCTCTTCGTGTGGAGCGCCCTTCCCTACCGAACAGAGTGGCGATATGGGCTGAAGGCGGCCAAATACATTCTTCTGGATGCGGGCCACATGTGCCAGAATCTCTATCTGGCTGGCGAGGCCATTGGCTGCGGCGTCTGCGCCCTCGGCGCTTATGACCAGGATTACATGGATGAGATTCTGGGATTCGCCCCCGGTCCCTCGGATAATCCCCTGTACGAGTGCACGGTGTACGCGGCTTCGGTGGGGATCAACCAGAGGGATGAAAACGGTGCATAATATCCTGACGACTGACGACGAGCGGGAGCTGCCCTTGTGGCCGATCGGATTGAAAGTCTCAAATAGAAAATCAGACAAACCGCAATATTCGTCTTATTGCCGAAGAACATTTGGATCTTCGTCGCAAATTGGATGAGGCGTTGAAACTGGAGAATGAACTAAAGACAAGTATAAAGAACGCATTGAAAATATTGCATGAAATTTTTGCCCGGAGGCCAAACTTTTTGACTTTCGGGCTTCCTTTGTGTTAAACTATACCAAAAGCGGTTTCACACAGGGGATTGGGGTATCAAAGGATCCGTTATCCTTGCGGCGCATTGTTGATAGAATTTGTGGTGCAATATTGGAGAAATGACGCCCAAATCCACAAAAAGAATAAAAAGGAAATATACGTGTATGATAACAATAATTGATTACGACGCTGGAAATATGAAAAGCGTGGAAAAGGCGCTGTTGCATCTGGGAGAGGATGTGCGCGTTTCCCGGCGCCCCCAGGATATTCTCCAGGCGGACAAGGTAATTCTGCCGGGGGTGGGGAATTTCGGCAGCGCCATGGACAAATTAAAAGAATATGGACTGACTGAAATCATTCGCCAGGTCTGTGAAGGGGGAACGCCTTTTCTGGGCATCTGCCTGGGGCTACAGCTTTTGTTTGAGGAGAGCGAGGAGTGTCCCGGTGTGAAAGGTCTGGGAATTCTGCCGGGGAAAATTCTGCGCATTCCCAAGGCGCCGGGTCTTAAAATTCCCCATATGGGCTGGAATTCCCTGCGATTGGCCAACGACGGTCGGCTGTTTCAGGGAATTTCCCAGGGGGGCTATGTGTATTTTGTGCATTCTTATTATCTGAAGGCGGCGGATGAGAGAATTGTGACGGCGACGGCGGACTACGGTGTGAACATTCACGCCTCGGTGGAGAAGGGCAATGTGTTCGCCTGTCAGTTCCACCCGGAGAAAAGCGGGGATCTGGGCCTTCGGATTCTGGAAAATTTTGCAGGGCTTTTAAATGGCCGGGAAGGGGTGCGCTGATGTTTACGAAACGGGTTATTCCCTGCCTGGATGTGAACAAAGGCAGAGTGGTGAAGGGCATTAATTTTGTGAATTTAAGAGACGCCGGAGATCCGGTGGAAGTAGGCCGGGCGTATGGCCAGGCTGGCGCGGATGAGTTGGTGTTTCTGGATATCACAGCGTCTTCGGACCAGCGGGAGACGGTGGTGGATATGGTGCGCAAAGTGGCGGAGCAGGTATTTATCCCGTTTACTGTGGGCGGCGGCATCCGCACAGTGGAGGACTTCCGGCTGATACTGCGGGAAGGCGCCGATAAAGTCTCCATCAATTCGGCGGCCATCGATAACCCGGCGCTGATTCACGACGCGGCCATGAAGTTTGGCAGCCAGTGCGTGGTGGTGGCGGTGGACGCTAAGCGAAGGGAAGACGGCAGTGGCTGGAACATTTACAAGAACGGCGGACGGCTGGATATGGGCATAGACGCGCTGGAGTGGGTGAAAAAGGCCGAAAGCCTGGGAGCCGGGGAAATCCTTCTCACCAGCATGGACTGCGACGGCGCCAAAACGGGCTACGATTTAGCGCTGACCCGTATGGTGGCGGACGCGGTGGACATTCCCGTGATCGCCTCCGGCGGCGCCGGAACGCTGGAACATTTTTATGAGGCGTTGACAAAGGGCGGTGCGGATGCGGCCTTGGCGGCTTCACTGTTTCACTATAAAGAGCTGGAGATTTCGCAAGTGAAGGAATACCTGGCGAAGAGGAATGTTTCCGTAAGGCTGTGATGCGGGAATGTTTTATTTCCAGGCGATTGCGAAACGTACATTTCGTAACCGGAGTTTGGGCAAAATAGACAAATTATGCTGAACAAACGCAAGTGTACAGAATATCAGCTTCGTAATCGCCTAAAATCGTACAAAAGAAGGGAGAGATTGCAATGCCACCATTAGCAGGTGAATGGCTGGACGCCCTCCAGGGTGAATTTAAGAAACCATATTACCGTAGTTTGTTTCAGACCGTCAACGAGGAATATCAGACCAAGCTGATTTTTCCTCCCGCGGACGATATTTTCAATGCATTTCATTTTACGCCGCTGAATAAAGTGAAAGTAGTTATCCTAGGGCAAGATCCCTATCACAATCAGGGGCAGGCTCACGGCCTGTGCTTTTCTGTGAAAAAAGGGGTGGAGGTTCCGCCGTCCCTGGTGAACATTTACCAGGAGCTTCACGACGACTTGGGCTGTTACATACCCAATAACGGATATCTGGAGAAATGGGCCAGACAGGGCGTGCTTCTTCTGAACACGGTGCTGACGGTGCGGGCGCATCAAGCCAATTCTCACCGGAATCTGGGTTGGGAGGAATTCACCGATGCGGCTATTCGTGTTTTAAACGCCCAGGATCAGCCCATGGTGTTTATTCTGTGGGGACGGCCCGCCCAGGCAAAGAAACGGATGCTTAATAATTCTGCCCATCTGATACTGGAAGCGCCCCATCCCAGTCCGCTGTCTGCCAGGAGAGGGTTCTTTGGGAGCCGGCCGTTTAGTCAGACCAACGCTTTTTTGGAAAGCCGGAATCTTACGCCCATTGACTGGCAGATTGAAAACATATAAAACTTCCATGCGCCCGCAGGGCAGGCGCTCCGCCATAAATGAAAGTTCTGCGGGCGTACTTGGAATCCTTGAATATATGCCGCCTTTTGGCGGCGGATTTTCATAAGTAAAAGAACCGAGGATAAGTGATGAGTTCCAAACGCAATGTATTGGTGAAAAACGCTTCCTTTCTGATGGTGGCGGCATTGATTTCAAAGGTGGTGGGCCTTCTTTATAAAAGTCCCCTGACCCATATTGTGGGGGCGGACGGCATGGCCTATTATGGGCTGGCGCAGCAGGCGTATCTGATTCTTCTGATGATCGCTTCCTACAGCATTCCCCAGGCGGTTTCTAAGATTATCGCCGAGAAACTGGCCAAAGGGGAGTACAGAAACGCCCACAAATACTTCAAAGGCTCGCTGCTTTATGCGGCGGTTATGGGCGGTGCGGTGGCTTTTTTCTGCCTGGTGGGAGCGGGAATCTTGATTCCCAGCAATCAGCAGGGGGCTACGCTGGCGCTTCGGGTTTTGGCGCCCACGATTTTCTTGTCTGGCATTTTAGGCGTGTACCGAGGGTATTTTCAGGCATACCGCAATATGGTTCCCACCTCCATTTCCCAGATTCTGGAACAGTTTGCCAATGCCATTTTCAGCATTCTGGCCGCATGGTTCTTCATTGAATTTGTGGCGGGCGCAGACAAAGACAGCATGGACCGGTGGGGCGCCGCTGGCGGCACCATCGGCACAGGGGTTGGCGTACTGGTGGCGCTATTATTCGTACTGGTGGTTTATCAGTTGAACCGGAAAATCATCCGCAAAAAGATCGCTTCAGACAGAACTGGCCGGGAGGAGAGCTACCGGGAAGCGCTTGAGGTGATTTTGTTGATGGTGACGCCGATTATCTTGAGCTCTTTTATCTACAATGTGAACGGATACGTTGATGGGTATCTTTTTTCCGAAATCCTGGGGCATCAGGGATTCGAGGACGAGGGCATCCGTATGCTGTACACGGAATATTCCATCTATTTTCTTTCCATCATCAATATTCCGCTGACTTTGTCCAGCGCCGCGCCCACATCCATGATACCAGAAGTGTCCGCCGCCTATGCAAGGGAACATCTGGAGCTGGCCAACAGCAAAGTGGACCAGGCGGTGCAGTTGTCCATGTTCATTTCCATCCCGTCGGCGGTGGGGCTGGCCGTATTATCCCAGCCCATTGTGCGGATTTTATTTCCGGACACCATCGGCACTGCCGGGCTGCTATTAAGCGTAGGAGCCATTACAGTTATTTTAAACGGCCTGTCCAATATCTCAAACGGCGTGCTGCAGGGCATCGGAATGCCCAACCTGCCCATGCGCAACGCAGCCATCGCCCTAGTGGTGGATGTGTCTTCGCTGATATTGATGCTGTTCACCACGGGCCTTGGGATTTTGGCGGTGGTCATTGCGATTATCATTTATTCCGTGATCATCTGCATTTTAAACGATATATCCATGAAAAAGTATCTCGGTTACAAAAATAAATGGAAAGACGCCTACTTGCTTCCCCTTTTAGCGTCCATACCCATGGCTCTGGCCGCTTGGCTTTTGTATACTTGCGTCTATCTTTTGATACCATCGAATTTGCTGGGGCTATTTGTGTCGGTGCCTATTGCGGCGGCGGTGTATATTATTCTGTATATTATCATCGCCCGTGTGCCCCAGGAGCAGCTTCAGGCGTTTCCATTTGGCAGTGTGTTGGTGCGGATTGCATGGATTTTGAAAATATACGGGTGACGGGAGGATAAGATGGGAACATATGAATTTGACGGTGAAAAATATAAAAAAGCTTCGAAACATCAAAAAGAGTGGGGATACAGTCTGATTTCTCAGATACATCTGACAGGCCACGAGAAGATTCTGGATCTGGGCTGTGGCGATGGAGCGTTGACAGAGAGGCTTGCAGATCTGGTTCCAGAAGGAAATGTTCTGGGAATTGACGCGTCCACAGGCATGATACAGACGGCCAAAGCGTTGGAGAGAGCGAATCTGAAATTTGTCCGGATGGATATAAACGTTATGGCTTTTAAAGATGAATTTGATATCATCTATTCCAACGCAGCCCTGCACTGGGTAAAAGACCACGTTTCGCTTCTGAAAAATTCTCTGCAGGCGCTGAAGCCAGGAGGCAGCATATACTGGAATTTCGCGGGAAATGGAACTTGCGCGGCGTTTAACAGGCTGATGCGGGAAATCATCGCCGAACCAGAATATGAACCTTATTTTATAAATTTTCAGTGGCCATGGGTGATGCTCTCGGCTAAGGAATACAAACGGATGGCCCAGGAGGCGGGCTTTTGTCAAATTCAAATCACAGAGGAAAACAAAGATCGGTATTTTGCCAACGAGAATGAATTAATTCAGTGGATTGACCAGCCCAGCATTGTGCCGTTTATTCAAGATGTTCCTTCAGAAAAGAAAGAGGCGTTTCGCCGGGAAGCGGTTGAGAAAATGGTCGCCAGGACGCGGCAGGCGGATGGGACGTGTTTTGAAACTTTTCGCAGAATAAACATTTGCGCGAAGAAACCATGAATTTGTTGTTTTTGGAATAGGTAATCGTGGAATTGTCTTGCCCAAAATCTGGTTGCGAAATGGGCAGTTTGCAATCATTTATTAAGAATGCACTGGAAGTGATGGTGGAACGGCCCTTGACAAAAAAACGGAATTTCAATATAATTATGGAGTATGCGTTTGGGGAATTGAAAAAACAGAGGAGGATATTTCCATGAAAAAGAAACTTGCTTTATTACTGTGCGCTGTTATGACAGCGGGAATGCTGGTAGGCTGCGGTTCCGGTTCGGACGACGCGAAGGATGCGCCAACGGCGGAGGAGACCCAGGCAGCGGACGACGCGGACACTGAGGAGGATACAGACGCCGCCGACGCAGCGTCTGGAAAGAAATGGGTGGTTGCTACGGACACCGTGTTCAAGCCATTTGAGTACACCAATGAAGACAACGAGTTTGTAGGCATTGACGTGGACATCCTTGCAGCCATTGCAGAAGACCAGGGATTCGAATATGATCTGCAGAGCTTGGGATGGGATTCTGGCGTGGCGGCGGTTCAGGCTGGCCAGGCAGACGCTTTGATTGCGGGAGCCACCATCAAACAGGAACGGATCGATTCCGGTTGGATTTTCTCAGATGGATACTACGATGCAACCCAGACATTTGTAGTGCCCACAGACAGCGATATCAAGAGCTTTGAGGATTTAAAAGGCAAGAGCGTAGCTGTGAAAAACGCCACGGCGGGCGCGGACTTTGCCAACAGCTTGAAAGACGAGTACGGATTTACCGTGACTGTATTTGAAGATTCACCTACCATGTATCAGGACGTTATCTTAGGCAATAGCGCAGCTTGTGTGGAAGACACCCCGATTATGGCTTCCTCTATCAAAGAGGGTGACCTTGCGTTGCAGATTCCAGAGGGAATGGAGAGTGAGGGTGCGCCTTATGGATTCGCCATCATGGATGAGAAGAACCAGGAGTTGTTGGATCTGTTTAACGCAGGACTTAAGAACATCAAAGCAAACGGAAAATATGACGAGATCATCGATAAATACCTGAAATAGCATACGGTAGATGCCATGAACCAAGAGCGCGGAGAAATCATTTATGGTTTTTTCGCGTTCTTGTTTTTTGGGGAATTTTATGGTAAAATATTGTTCATATGGCATTATAATTATATAAAATGAACACAGGAGGAGAAAAGTCATGCTCGTAATCATTGAAAAATATTCGGCCATGCTTTTGGGAGCGTTGGGGAAAACGCTGCTTTTGACGCTTTTGTCACTGATTTTCGCGGCCATCGTTGGTATGATTTTCGCTTTGATGAATGTTGGAAAAAACCGTATTTTCAACTGTATCGGCACCATATATGTGGACGCCGTGCGAGGCGTGCCGCTGATTGTATTGGCGTACTTCATCTTTTTCGGCGTGCCCCAGGGAATTAAGTCTTTGGGATTCCAGGATTTTCGTCTGACAGCTCTTCAGGCGGGCACCATCGCCCTGGCCATGAACTGCGGCGCTTATATGGCGGAGATTATCCGCGCTGGCATTGAGAGCGTGGACAAAGGGCAGATGGAGGCCAGCCGGAGCCTGGGACTTTCCTACGGAAAGAGTATGCGCAAAGTAGTGCTGCCCCAGGCCATCCGCACCATGATTCCGTCCATCATAAACCAGTTCATTATCACATTAAAGGATACCTCCATCCTTTCCGTAATTGGTTTCCCGGAATTGACCAACATTGGAAAAACCATATCGGGAAATACATTTAAGAGTCTTCAGACATGGGCCATTGTGGGTATCATGTATATGGTGGTCATTGTCACCTTAAGCAGAATTGCAAAGAGGATTGAGAGGAGGATGAACCGTGGAAGATAAGAAGGTAAAAGTACATGTGAAAAATTTGAAAAAGAGCTTCGGGAAACTGGAGGTTTTGAAGGATATCAGCATGGATATCGACGAAGGCGAAGTGGTGGTCCTTCTGGGACCTTCCGGCAGTGGAAAATCCACATTTCTGCGGTGCCTGAACCAGTTGGAGACGGCCACGGCGGGAACCATCCTTGTGGACGGCCAGGACGTGACGGATAAACACACAGATATCAATAAAGTCCGGGAAAACATCGGAATGGTATTCCAGCACTTCAACCTCTTTCCCCATAAAACCGTGCTGGAGAACATTATGCTGGCTCCTGTGGAGTTGAAGAAAATGACCAAGGCCCAGGCCACAGAGACGGGCATGAATCTTTTGAAGCGTGTGGGCATGGACGCGAAAGCAGATGTGTACCCCAGTCAGATTTCTGGTGGACAGAAGCAACGTGTGGCCATTGCAAGGGCGCTGGCTATGAGTCCCGACATTATGCTCTTTGATGAGCCTACTTCCGCATTGGACCCAGAGATGGTAGGCGAGGTTCTGGCTGTTATGAAGAAGCTGGCCGCTGACGGCATGACCATGGTGGTGGTGACCCATGAGATTGGATTTGCCAGAGAGGTTGCCGACCGGATTGTGTTTATGGACGCTGGATACATTGTGGAGCAGGGCACGCCAGAAGAAATCATTGATCATCCTAAGGAAGAGCGAACCATTGATTTCCTGAATAAAGTTTTGTAGAAAGAAAGGCGGGCAATATGAAAAGGATTATTACCATCAGCCGTGAATTTGGCGCGGGCGGCGGCGAAATCGGCAAGGCCCTTGCGAAAAAACTCAATTACGAATATTACGATAAAGAGATTATCTTGCAGGCGGCGCGTTTGGCGAACATGGACGTGGAGAGCATTATCAAATGGGACGAGAAAGTTCCCATCAACTTTGGATTTGCACAGAGTCTTTTTGATTTTTACAATAAACCGCTCAATGAGAAACTTTTTGAGATACAGCAGGACGTAATTCGTCAAATCGGCGAAAAAGGAAGGTGCGTCATTGTGGGGCGTAACGCCAACACCATTTTGAAAGAATTTGACAGTTGCCTTCACGTGTTTCTCCATGGGGACCCCCATTGGCGGATGGAGCGGATGAAAGGGCGCATGTCGGATACGCCGGAATCCAAGATCAGTGAGAAAATCCGCCTCATCGACAAGGCCCGTCGAAAATATTGTTTCTATTATACCAATACAGAATTTGGCTTCGCGGACTATTACGATGTGTCTCTGAGCACCTCGTCTCTGGGGATCGAGACATGTACGGATATTTTATGGAGGCTTGCCGGAGAGAAGACATCCGACGGCCAATGAGTGTCCGCAGGCTCTTTTTGCGCCCGCAGACATGTTCTGGCGGGCGTTATTGTTTGAAAGATATAGGCGATTGTGAAACATTTATTTCTTCTGCCATGAAATGGGTGTTTCGCAATCATCTATATGAAAAATATATGATAAGGAGTGGGAAACATGAAAGCAAAGAGGGGGATTGCAAAGAAACTGGTTGCGGCGATTATGGTGACCATTATACTTATGGTCGCGGCGCTTCTTCTGATTGTATACAATCGCGTTTCGGGCGCGTTGCAGGAAAAGAGTGAAAAATTGCTGCAAGAAACAACAGATAAGACGTTACAGGAAACCGGCGCATGGATGAACAAAACGCTGACTATGCTGGAGATGCAGCGGGATACCATTGAGTATGAAAATATGGATATTCCCGCTATGGAAGCTTATATCAAACATACCGTGGACCAAAACGACGCGTATCCGGCAGGGCTGTATGTGGCGTTGACGGATGGATCGCTGTATCACGCGTCTTTTGTGCCAGGACCGGATTTTAACGCTAAGGAGAAATCCTGGTATCGGGACGGCATTCAATCGGAGAACTTCATCCTAGGTGATGTGTATTTTGACGAGGATAGCCAGTCTTACGTGGTGGGCGCTTCTGGTGTGCTGAAAGACGCGCAAGGAAATACCCGGGGCGTTGCCGCCGCCGATGTATATCTGGATTCCATCGCGGACATTGTGGCGGACATCCGTCTGGAGGAGAACGGTGGGATTTTCCTGGTGGATACCCGGACGGGCACAATCCTGGGACATCGGGACAAGGAAATGACCGGGCGCGTCATGAGCGAATTTGATGGAGATATGTATGCCTACGCCAATGAACAGATACAAAAGGAAGAATCCGGGCTATCTCTTTACGAGAACAATGTGTACATACAAGTGGCGCAGGTGCCGGACAGCGACTGGACAGCAGTGGCCTATGTGTCCAGGTCCGAAGTGTTAAGCGATCTGCTGACGCTCACTGGCATGATGGCTTCCGTTTCTATAGTGGCGATTATCGGGGCGGTGGTTCTGATTATCCTTCTGGTGCGGAGAATCATTGGCCGGCCAGTGGCGGAACTGAATGAAGTGGCCGCTCAGATTGCGGAAGGCCAGTTGGATCAGACCATTCGTCACTGCTCCAACGATGAGCTGGGTGAGCTGGCGGATAATTTTGGCAAAACCGTGCTGCGGTTGCGCGATTATGTGGCTTATATCGATGAGGCATCGGAAAAACTTCAGGAAATTGCCCATGGCAATCTGGATTTTCAGCTTTCCCATGAATATGTGGGCGAATTTGCCAAGATAAAGGAGTCCTTGGAGGCGATTTCCAGCGCGTTCAACGACACCTTGGGGCAGATCAATGAAGCGGCAGGGCAAGTGTCGGAAGGCGCCAAATACGTGTCTGACGGAGCGCAGACTCTTTCGCAGGGTTCTCTCCAGCAAAACGACGCAGTGGAAATGCTGGCCACCCATATTGGAGAAGTGTCCGACGGCATCCAGAAGACCGCCATGGGAGCCAAAAAAGCCAGTCAGATTTCCCAGGAAGTGGGAAGCAGCATCCTTGAGAGCAATGATAAGATGCGGGAGATGAATGTGGCTATGCAGAAAATCAGCGGCAAGTCAACAGAGATTCATAGCATTATCAAAACCATTGAGGACATTGCGTTTCAGACCAATATCCTGGCGTTAAATGCGGCGGTGGAAGCGGCCCGGGCCGGAGAAGCGGGAAAAGGCTTTGCCGTGGTGGCGGATGAGGTGAGAAGCCTTGCGGGCAGATCTTCGGAAGCGGCCAAAAACACCACCGTTTTGATTGATCAGACTGTGGAAGCGGTGGAAGAGGGAACCAGCGTGGCCAAAGATACCACAGCGTCTATGATGGCTGTGGTGGAACAAGCCAAAGAAGTGAACCAGCTAATCGAAGGAATTGCCGATTATTCTGCCAAACAGGCGTCGGCCACGGAAGAGGTTATCCGCGGCATCGACCAGATTTCTGAAGTGGTGCAGTCCAACATGACCACCGCGGAGAAAAGCGCTGCGGCAAGTGAGGAATTGTCTGGTCAGGCCAATATGCTGAAAGATCTGGTTTCCAAGTTCAAATTAAAGGAACAATAGAATTTTACATAGATCAAGAATCACATGTAAAAAATAAAACAGAAATTTTCGGTTGCCCTGGCGACCATTAGGGTAAAACTCTCATTTTAAAGGCGCAACATTCTGGCATTGACAAGAAAGCTGTATGCGCTTAGTCTGTGGACAAGACGAAAGCTAAAAGCTTAAGAAGCCCAGCGCGGTAAAAGTGGCTGTCAAAGTGGGGAAAATTAAGTAATAAACGCCATTGCTTGGCAAAGAAGGCTCAGGGATTTCCCTGAGCCTTCTGCATATTCTTTCGAGCAGTGGACAGCATCAATTTGATTCGATTCAGCTGATTCACTTCGCTGGCGCCTGGGTCGTAGTCAATGGCCACGATGTTGGACTGGGGATACCGTCTGCGCAGTTCTTTGATAACCCCCTTTCCCACCACGTGGTTGGGCAGGCAGGCAAAGGGCTGGGTGCAGACGATGTTGGGCGTCCCGCTGTGAATCAGCTCCAACATCTCTCCGGTGAGGAACCATCCTTCTCCGGTCTGGTTACCCTCAGATACGATGGGTCCGGCCATTTTGGCCAGCTTTGCGATGTTGGCGGAAGGGGTGAAGTGGCGGCTCTTTCGGAATGCGTCGTTGGCTGCTCCGCGGATGCGGTCAATTCCCCAGATTGCCAGATTGGCCATCTGCGCGGTTCGCTTCTTCGTGCCCAGATGTTCTGCCTTGAAGTTCTGGTTATAGAAGCTGTAGCTCATGAAGTCGATGAGATCGGGAACCACCGCTTCCGCGCCTTCTTTTTCCAGCAACTCAGCCAGGTAGTTGTTGGCGGCGGGCAGGAATTTCACCAGGATTTCACCGACAATGCCCACCCGGGGTTTTTTCTCATGGGAGATGGGAATCTGGTCGAAATCCCGAATCATCATGCGGCATATCTTCTTAAATACCGGGTAGTTGCAATGTCTGTCGGACAGGAAGCGGATACAGCGTTTTTCCCACTTTCTGTGCATCCGGTCTACAGATCCTTTCTTTAATTCATAGGGGCGCATCCGGTAGACGCATTTCATCAGGATGTCGCCGAAAACAGCTCCATATGTAAGGCGCATCACCAATGGCAGGGTGATCTTGAATCCGGGATTGCTCTCCAGGCCGCTTAAGTTGATGGAGATCACCGGGATGTGGGACATGCCCGCTTTTTTTAATGCCCTGCGGATGAATCCGATGTAGTTGGAAGCGCGGCAGCCGCCGCCTGTCTGAGACATGATGATGGCCACTTTGTTCAGGTCGTATTTGCCGGATAAAAGCGCCTGCATAATCTGCCCCACCACCATGAGGGATGGATAGCACGCGTCGTTATTTACATATTTCAGGCCCACGTCCACAGCTTCTTTGTTATCGTTTGGCAGCACCTGCAAGTTATAACCGCAGGAGTTGAAAGCTGCCTGTAGGATGGAAAAGTGTATGGGCGACATCTGCGGGCACAGGATGGTGTAGTCCTTTCGCATGGTTGTGGTAAAGGGCTTCTTCTTAATGGAGGAAGTTCGCACCTTCCGTACGCCTGTCTGCCGCTGTTTCACCCGGATGGCGGCAATCAGGGAGCGGACGCGGATGCGGGCGGCGCCTAAGTTATTCACCTCGTCGATTTTCAGGCAGGTGTAGATCTTGCCGCTGCGCTCCAGGATTTCGTGCACCTGGTCGGTGGTCACCGCGTCGAGACCGCAGCCAAAGGAATTAAGCTGGATTAGGTCTAGGTCGTCCCTGGTCTTCACGAAATTGGCGGCGGCGTAGAGTCTTGTATGGTACATCCACTGGTCGTTGACCCGTAAAGGCCGTTCCAAGGAACCCAGGTGGGAGATGGAATCCTCCGTGAGCACAGCCATGCCATAACTGTTAATGAGTTCCGGGATGCCATGGTGGATTTCCGGGTCAATATGATAGGGCCGTCCCGCCAGGACGATGCCGTGCCGTCCGGTTTCTCTTAAATAACGAAGGGTTTCCTCTCCTTTGCGAATTATATCCTGGCGGGCAAATTCCAGCTCCATCCATGCCGCCTGCGCCGCCTGGGTAATCTCTTGCTGGGGTATTTCTGGAAACGCCTTGATAAGTCCCTGGGTCAATACTTCCAAGTTTCCGAAGGACAGGAACGGATTCCTGAAATCAATGGATGGGTCGTTTAGCTGCTCCACGTTATTTTTGATGTTTTCCGGGTAGGAAGTGACAATGGGACAGTTGTAATGGTTCACCGCGTCTTCAAATTCCTGCCGTTCGTAAGGAATGCAGGGATAGAAGATGAATTTCACGCCTTTTTTCAAAAGCCAGGTCACATGACCATGGGCCAGTTTGGCCGGGTAGCATTCGGATTCGCTGGGGATTGATTCAATGCCCAACTCGTAAATCTTCCGCGTGGAGGTGGGAGATAATACCACCCGGTATTTCAACAGGGTGAAGAATGTATGCCAGAACGGATAGTTCTCGAACATATTCAGCGCCCTTGGAAGTCCAATCTCACCCCGTTTGGCCAGGTCAGGGGAAAGAGGTTCGTAACCGAATATTCGTTTGTATTTGTAGTCAAAAAGATTGGGTATGTTGTCTTTGTTCTTCTGTTTACCAATACCCTTCTCACAGCGGTTGCCGCTGATGAACTGGCGACCGCCGCTGAACTTGTTCACGGTCAGACGGCAGTTATTGGTGCAGCCCTTGCAGTTGGCCATGGAGGTGGTGTATTTCAGGTTATGTATCTGCTCATAGGGGAGCATGGTCGTCTGTTTTGGCTCGTCTGCTGTCTGGAAGCGTTCTCTGGCGATGAGCGCCGCGCCAAATGCCCCCATGATCCCGGCGATGTCCGGGCGGATGGCCTGGCAGTCTGCGATTTTCTCAAAGCTTTTTAAGACCGCATCGTTGTAAAAAGTCCCCCCTTGCACTACAATATGTTTTCCCAGCTCTGTGGCGTCGGAGACTTTGATAACCTTGTACAAAGCGTTCTTGATGACCGAGTAGGCCAACCCCGCGGAAATATCGGAGACTTCGGCGCCTTCTTTCTGGGCTTGCTTTACCTTAGAGTTCATGAATACGGTGCAGCGGGTGCCTAGGTCGATGGGGTTTTTGGCAAATAAAGCCGCCTGGGCGAAATCCTCCACCGAATAATTCAGGGATTTTGCAAAAGTCTCGATAAAAGAGCCACAGCCGGAAGAGCAAGCTTCGTTTAATTGCACGCTGTCCACGGTGTGGTCTTTGATTTTGATGCATTTCATATCCTGACCGCCGATGTCCAGGATGCAGTCCACTTCCGGGTCGAAGAAGGCGGCGGCGTAGTAATGGGAGACCGTCTCCACTTCCCCTTCGTCCAGCATCAACGCTGACTGGATCAGAGCTTCTCCGTACCCGGTGGAACAGGAGTAGGCAATCCGGGCATCGTGGGGCAGGCGTGCGTATATCTCCTCCATGGCCCTTAAGGTCGTCGCCAGAGGGCTGCCGTCGTTGTTGCTGTAGAAAGAGTACAGAAGAGAGCCGTCCTCGGCCACCAGCGCCGCTTTTGTGGTGGTGGAGCCAGCGTCGATTCCTAAGAAACAGTTTCCGTGATGCTCTTCCAGTTCTCCAGTCTTTACGCGATAATGGGATTGCCTCTCGTGGAAAGCGTCGTATTCTTCTTCAGAAGAGAACAGCGGTTCCATGCGGGCCACTTCAAAATCCATCTGTATCTTCCCCGCCAGCATTTCTTCCATGGAAGCCAGGGTATTGGTCACGGTCAGATCCGCGTTTAGGGCAGAGCCGATGGCCGCGAACAGATGAGAGTTTTCCGGTGCGATGGCATGTTCTTCGTCCAGGTTCAAAGTACGGATAAAGGCCGCCTTTAACTCGGACATAAAATGCAGCGGGCCGCCCAGGAATGCCACATGGCCCCGGATGGGTTTGCCGCAGGCCAGGCCGCTGATGGTCTGGTTGACCACCGCCTGGAAAATGGAGGCGGATAAGTCCTCTCGGGTGGCCCCTTCGTTGATCAGGGGCTGGATGTCCGATTTGGCGAAAACGCCGCAGCGGGCCGCAATGGGGTACAAGGCTTTATAGTCTTTGGCGTATTCATTTAAGCCTGACGCGTCTGTTTGCAAAAGGGAGGCCATCTGGTCGATGAAAGACCCGGTGCCCCCAGCGCAGATGCCGTTCATGCGCTGTTCGATGTTGCCGCCCTCGAAGTAGATGATCTTGGCGTCCTCTCCGCCAAGCTCAATGGCCACGTCGGTCTGCGGGGCGGCTTCCTGGAGAGCGGAAGAAACAGCGATCACTTCCTGGACGAAAGGCACGTCCAGATGTTTGGCCAGGGTCAATCCTCCAGATCCGGTGATTACGGGACTTATGGTCTGTTCTCCCAATCCCTGCCGGGCTTTGCCCAGAAGCTTTGAGAGGGCTTCTTGTATATTTGCATAATGCCGTTCATAATCGGCAAATAATAGCTTATGTGTTTCGTCTAAGATTGCGATTTTAACAGTGGTTGAACCAATATCTATCCCAAGTGTAAGGTTTTGCATCGTTATTCGTCTCCTTCCTCACATTGCTGTGGAAACAAATTGAATTTCTCGTAACATTATACGACAGCAATTTTCAAAATACAACTTATAAAATATGTAAAATGATTTTAGCGATTGGGGATTGAAAATCCGGGCGGGAAGTATTAAATTTGAAAGAGTGGCGATAGATTCCAAAAGTTCAAGTTGCATAGGAGAAAAGTATGGAAATTGAAGTAAGAAAATACCAGGAAAAGGATTTGCCGGAAATGATTCAGATATGGAACCAGGTGGTGGAAGAGGGGGTAGCTTTTCCCCAGGAGGATTTTCTGACCAGTCAGACGGGAAGGGATTTTTTTGGTCAGCAGACCCATAGCGCTGTGGCGGTGGACATTGTCTCGGAGCGCATCCATGGATTGTATATACTGCATCCGAATAATGTGGGCAGATGTGGACATATTTGTAACGCCAGCTATGCGGTCAGCAAAGAGAGCCGGGGGCGGCATATTGGGGAAAAGCTGGTTTTGGACTGTCTAAATCAAGGGCGCGCGTATGGATTTGGGGTATTGCAGTTTAACGCGGTGGTGGCGACCAATGTTCATGCGCGACATCTCTATGAACGGCTGGGATTCATTCAGTTAGGAACTATTCCGGGGGGATTTCGGATGAAGGATGGACATTATGAGGATATATGTCCTTATTATCATGAGTTATAATTTGCAAGGCACGACAAAAAGCGTGAATAAATTATTTATGAACATATAGCAAGGGTGCGCCGCTTGACAGCTGTGCGTTGTAATAAATCTCACATATGTTCATTCATGCGTTTTCGAGTTTGGAAGGTGACTTTTGATGACAAATCCGTCCGGGCCTGTTATAATAAACCGGTTAATGTTTGACATGAAGATAGGAGAGAGGTTATGAATCCTAAGATACAGCAATTTCAATGCGGCTTAAAAGATGGCGTGCCCATTGGCCTTGGCTATCTGGCCGTTTCCTTCACATTCGGAATTATGGCGAAGAAAGCCGGCATCCACACGCTGGCGGCGGTGATCATGTCTCTGACAAATCTGACCAGCGCGGGGCAGTTTGCCGCGTTGGGCGTGATTCAAAGCGGAGCTCCTTTTGTGGAGATGGCTGCTGTGCAGTTTATTATCAATTTGCGGTACTGTCTGATGTCCTGTTCGCTTTCCCAGAAAATGGACTCTAAAATGCCTTTTTTTCATCGGTTCTTGATTTCTTATGGAGTGACCGATGAGGTTTTTGGCGTATCGGCTTGCCGTCCAGAGAATCTAAGTCCGTTTTACGCCTACGGATTGATTAGCGTGGCCGTTCCAGGCTGGACATTCGGGACGCTTCTGGGGGCCATATCCGGGGATCTGCTTCCAGCCAGGCTATTGAGCGCGCTGAGCGTGGCTTTGTACGGAATGTTTTTGGCAATCGTCATACCGCCAGCCAGAGGCAGCCGGATTCTGGCCGGGGTGGTGGCGGCGTCCATGGCGGCCAGCTTTTTGTTTTCCGTGATTCCCATGCTGAATGGGATATCATCGGGCTTTAAAGTGATTATCCTGACGGTTGTCATCGCCGGGGTCGCGGCGTTTCTGTTTCCGGTAAAAGAAGAGCGGGAAGGAGGGCAGGCACAGTGAACCGTATTTATTTGTATATCCTGGTGATGGCGGGCGTGACATATCTAATCCGTATGCTGCCTCTGACCTTAATCCGAAAAGAGATCAAGAATACATATGTGAAATCATTCCTGTATTACGTTCCTTACGTAACGCTCTCGGTTATGATTTTTCCGGCCATACTCACGGCCACCGAATCCGTCATATCCGGGGCGGTGGCGCTTGTGACGGCGGCTGTTCTGGCATACCGGGGCAAGAGCCTGTTTCACGTATCGACGGCGGCGTGCGTGGCTGTGTTTCTGCTGGAATTGGCGCTGGATTTTTTTGGTGGGTGAAAAGTAGGCTCTTTAATTCTCGGGCGGCAATATTTAAGGGATATTCTTCGTTTTCGATGAAACAGATTTCCCTGGAGGGAATCTCCTCAGCCAAGGTTAGCTGAAACGCTTCCCCCTTTTCCAAAGCGTCCTCAGCATATATTTTCGGTATATACCCAACGCCCAGGTCGTTTTTCACCATGGGAAGGATCTGGTCTGTGGTGGCGGCGTAGAGTTCCGGCATGAAGGAAAGCCCGTGTTGCAGGTAGAAATTTTCGTAAAACTGAAAGGTTCTGGTGTTTTCCGGCAGGCATATGAGCGGGTGGGCGTAAAGCTCTTTTAGCGGGATGGTTTTTCCGTGGAGAACGCGGCAGGAGGGACCGCCGATGAAAATATCCCGGAAGCGGATAATCGGTTGGCTGACCAGGGGCCTTTCCACTTGGGGCGGGGTTACGGCCACGGCGAAGTCCACTTCTTTGTTTCTGGCGGAGGCCACAGCCTGGACAGTCAGATGGTTTCGGATGCGGATGCGGATTTTAGGATGATTTTTCTTAAAATAGCGCAGCGCCGGCAGAACCAGCATGCGCAGCGCCGTTTCGCTGGCGCCAATGGTCACGCAGCCGTCCTCCATGCCAGTCTGTCTGGCGATTTCATTTTCCGCAAGTTGGATTCGCTCTACAGCGGTTTTGACGTGAATGTAGAGCCGTTCCCCTTCCGGCGTCAGGGTCATGCCCCGGTTGGAGCGGATGAACAGGCGGCATCCCAGCTCGTCTTCCAAAAGTTTTATGGTCCGGGAAACATTGGGCTGGCTGTTGTGCAGCGCCTGGGCGGCCTGGGTTAGGTTTTTGAATTTGGCGGCGTAGTAAAAGATCCGGTAGTATTCATAATTGATATTCATAATAAGACTCCTATCATATCAAATCTCTATGTATAACATATCATATATATATTTTTCATATTTCCAAGAAAAGAGTATACTGTCTATGACATAAAAAATCAATCAAAATCTGGAGGACGGCATTGTGAACAAGGACTTAAATAAAGATCTGACTGTGGGAAAACCGGAAACGGTCCTGTGGAAGTTCTGTCTGCCACTGTTTGGCAGTATTCTTTTTCAGCAGCTATATAATATCGCGGACAGTCTGGTGGCGGGCAAGTTTATCGGGGAAAATGCTCTGGCCGCGGTGGGGAACAGTTATGAAATCACGTTGATATTCCTTGCGTTCGCATTCGGCTGCAACATTGGCTGCTCGGTGGCCACGTCACAACTATTCGGCGCCAAAAAATATAAGGACATGAAAACATCCGTATACACCACGCTGATTGCCAGCGGCGTTTTGTGCGCTCTTTTGATGGCGTTTGGCATGATATGCTGCGCAGGGCTTCTAAGGATTATCCACACGCCAGAAGAAATCTGGGCGGATTCTAAATTGTATTTGGATATCTATATCCTTGGGCTTCCGTTTTTGTTTTTCTATAACATCGCCACGGGGATATTCTCGGCGCTGGGCGATTCCAGAACGCCTTTTATCTTCTTGGCCGCATCTTCCACCTCCAATATTCTGGCGGATATTCTGTTTGTGCAGGGATTTCACATGGGGGTGGCCGGGGTGGCCTGGGCCACTTTCCTGTGTCAGGGCGTAAGCTGCGCGCTGGCCCTGGTGGCGGTGTTCAAGAGACTGGCCGGCATTCCCACAGCAGGGAAAGTCCAGGCGTTCTCTGCGGGGATGCTGAAGAAGATTGCGGTAATCGCGGTTCCCAGCATCTTACAGCAGAGCTTTATATCTGTGGGAAATATCGTTATCCAGAGCGTGATCAACGATTGCGGCGTGGGGGTGATGGCCGGGTACTCTGCGGCAATTAAATTAAATAACCTGGTGATTACGTCTTTCACCACCCTGGGCAACGGCATGTCCAATTACACGGCGCAAAATATGGGGGCCGGAATTTTACCCAGGGTGCGGGCGGGTTTTGGCGCGGGGGTGAAGATGATCTGGATGATCTGTGCGCCTCTGGTCCTGTTGTACTTGGCTTGCGCCCGGTTGCTGGTGACTTTTTTCATCCATGATCCGTCGGCGCTGGCTTTGGCCTCCGGCGTGCAGTTTCTCTACATTGTGGCTCCCTTTTATTTCATTGTGTCTGTGAAACTGGTGGCCGATGGAATTCTGCGGGGCGCCGGGCGGATGAAACAATTCATGGCGGCTACGTTTACGGATTTATTTTTGCGGGTGGCGCTGGCTGAAATTCTAGCCGGGCAGGTGGGCTACATTGGCATCTGGTGCGCGTGGCCCATCGGGTGGACCATCGCCACGGCGCTGTCGGTGGGATTTTACCGGAAGGGTCCCTGGCGGGCGCAGATGAAGATTTCTGTTGAAAAAAATGGATGAAGGATATATACTGATTTTGGAATAGTCTGGAAAAACAAAGAAAGGGGCCGTGTTATGTATAAAATTAAGAAAATCCATGGCCGGGCGAAGAGGGCTTCCTTTGAGACTGTGCATGGAACCATCGAGACGCCCGTATTTATGAACGTGGGAACAGCCGCCGCCATCAAAGGCGCCGTGTCCACCCGGGACTTATTAGA
This sequence comes from uncultured Lachnospiraceae bacterium, assembly GCA_910588775.1. Taxonomy (GTDB): domain Bacteria; phylum Bacillota; class Clostridia; order Lachnospirales; family Lachnospiraceae; genus MGBC164599. Next base: position 8,176 of record CAJURH010000010.1, on the reverse strand, counting down.
CATTGGGACGCAGGTGCAGCTATCCAACACCTATCACCTTCATGTGCGGCCGGGAGATGAGCAGATACGGGAAATGGGAGGACTGCATAAATTTATGACCTGGGACAGGCCCATCTTGACCGATTCCGGGGGTTTTCAGGTGTTCTCGTTGGCCAGTCTGCGCCGGATTAAGGAGGAAGGCGTGTATTTCCAGTCCCACATAGACGGCAGGCGGATTTTCATGGGTCCGGAAGAGAGTATGCGGATTCAGTCCAACTTGGCGTCCACCATCGCCATGGCCTTTGACGAATGTCCGTCTGGGGTGGCCGAGAGAAGTTACGTACAGGCTTCGGTGGAGCGGACTACCCGGTGGCTGGTTCGCTGTAAGGACGAGATGACTCGTCTGAATCAGAAAATTGACACGTTAAATCGGCGTCAGCTTCTGTTCGGCATTAACCAGGGCGCCATCTATGAAGATATCCGCATTGCCCACGCAAAAGAAATTTCCCGCATGGATCTGGACGGCTATGCGGTGGGCGGCCTGTCGGTGGGAGAATCCCATGAGGACATGTATCGGATTCTGGACGCGGTGGTTCCCCATCTTCCCCAGGACAAGCCCACCTATCTAATGGGGGTGGGAACGCCCGCGAATATCCTGGAAGCGGTGGACAGGGGCATTGATTTCTTCGACTGCGTGTATCCCAGCCGCAACGGACGCCACGGGCATGTGTACACATCTTTGGGAAAAAGAAATCTGTTCAACGCCCGGTACAGCACAGACGAGCGGCCCATCGAGGAAGGGTGCGGCTGTCCCGCCTGTCAGCATTATAGCCGGGCCTATATTCGTCATCTGCTGAAAGCCAAGGAAATGCTGGGCATGCGTCTGTGCGTGCTGCACAATCTGTATTTCTACAATCATTTGATGGAAGAGATTCGCGCCGCCATCGAAGAGGAGCGATTTGATTCCTATAAGAAAGAAAAGCTGGAATCTTTGCAGCGGCTTCAAAGAGAATAGTCCTGCATCCAAAGTAAGCATTGAAAAACATCCAGCAATGTACTATAATAAATCCGTACGCGTGCCTGTAAGGCGTACGGATGATAACTGTAAACATAGAAGTTCGGGAGGTACAAGTGAAATGGTTAAAGCAATCGTGGGAGCGAATTGGGGAGATGAAGGAAAAGGCAAGATTACCGATATGCTGGCAAAAGAGTCGGATATCATAGTCAGATTCCAAGGTGGGGCCAATGCAGGCCATACTATTGTAAATGACTATGGAAAATTTGCCCTGCACACATTGCCTTCCGGCGTGTTTTACGATCACACCACCAGCATCTTGGGAAATGGCGTGGCGCTCAATATCCCTGTGCTCTTTGGGGAAATACAGGAGCTGGTGAAGCGGGGCGTTCCGCAGCCGAAGATACTGGTATCCGATCGCGCCCAGATGGTGATGCCTTATCACATTTTGCTGGATGCTTATGAAGAGGAGCGGCTGGCTGGAAAATCCTTTGGCTCCACCAAGTCCGGGATTGCGCCATTTTATTCGGATAAATACGCGAAAATCGGGTTCCAGGTCAGTGAACTGTTCACCAGCCGGGAAGCGCTGATGGATAAGATTACCCGCGTCTGTGAACTGAAAAATATATTGATGGAACATCTGTATCATAAACCGGCGTTGAAGCCAGAGGAGATTTTCCAGGAACTGATGTCTTATAAAAAGATGGTAGAACCTTATGTATGCGATGTGTCCGCCTATCTGTATCAGGCTTTGAAAGAGGGAAAAGAAGTTCTCCTGGAGGGCCAGCTTGGTTCCTTAAAAGATCCAGACCACGGCATCTACCCCATGGTGACGTCTTCTTCCACGCTGGCCGGTTACGGGGCCATCGGCGCCGGCATACCGCCATATGAGATTAAGAAGATCATTACCGTGGTGAAAGCCTATTCCAGCGCAGTGGGAGCGGGCGCCTTTGTATCTGAGATCTTCGGGGAAGAGGCCGATGAACTGCGCCGCAGAGGCGGTGACGGCGGCGAGTACGGCGTGACCACAGGCAGACCCCGCCGGATGGGATGGTTCGATACAGTGGCCAGCAAATACGGCTGCCGGGTGCAGGGAACCACCGATGTGGCTTTTACAGTGCTGGACGTGCTGGGATATTTGGATGAGATTCCTGTGTGCACCGCTTACGAGATAGACGGCGAGAGAACCACGGAATTCCCAGTCACGGCAAAGCTTGAGAAGGCAAAACCGGTTCTGGAGACGCTGCCCGGCTGGAAATGCGACATACGGGGCATTCGCAAATACGAAGATTTGCCGGAAAACTGCCGGAAGTATATTGAATTTGTGGAAAAGAAAATCGGATTCCCCATTACCATGGTATCCAATGGACCGGGACGGGAAGACATTATATATAGATAAGATAAGCGGCCTGCGCCATCTGATTTTAAGATGGCGCAGTTTTCAAATACGCATATTTAGAACAAATGCATCTTCTGTAAATCTTCCAGCGCTTTTTCATAGGAAACGAAAAGCAGGGTATGTATTCCTAGAGAAGCGGCTGTGTCCAGATTTTCCTGACGGTCGTCCATGAACAAGGCGCGTTTGGGTGAAATCGAATATTTTTCCAGGAGGGAGTGATAAATCTCCGGCTGGGGCTTGATCTGTCCAGTCTGGAAAGAAAAAATTTCTCCGTCCATATATTTCCGAAAGGGCATCTGATGTTCTGTCTCATAGAACAGGTAGCGGGAATAATTGGAAAGTATGTATGTGCGATATCGCTGTTCCCTGCATTTGCGGACGAAGGGGACGGCGTAATCACGGGCATGTATGCAGTCTGCGGCATTTTCATATACCTGGCGAATCTCCCGTTCATAAGATGGCGCGTTGCGGATGAACCGCATCAGGTACGCATCATCCGCAAGCAGCCCCTGATCCATCTCATCCCACTGGGGGCTTAGAAAAGTGGCGGCTGCCACAGCGTCACGGACAGGCCGGGGGAATTCGAAGCCATCCAGATAACCTTTCCAGTCAAAGTCCACCAGCACATTGCCCACGTCAAAAATAATTGTATCTATGTTCAGTTCTCTTCGTTCATTCATTTTTTGTTCTCCATCTTGTTCTTTTTTTATTTTTTTACCCACCGGTATACGAGAATGCAGGCATAGAGAAAAATCGGCACAACAATGGTGCAGGCCAAAGAAGCTTTGAACCAGTTGCCTGCTTGGGGGCTGTCCATGAGGGCTGTAATCAGGGTCAGGGCGTAGAGTCCCAGCAGAAGAGCCGCGCCCAAAAGAGCCAGAATACGTTTGAATTTTTTCATAAAAAACTCCTTTTTATTTCGTTTAGACGATTGTGAAACCATTTCTCAAATTTAATTTTTATTTTAGACGCAGATAGATGAGATTGTCAACAGCATATCGATTATCGTATCTATCCGCCATTAAAATGAACTCGAAAAAAGTTGACACATGTAGGATGAGATGATATAATCTTTCGTAAATTTGAAGGCTATAGCTTAAATTGAATGGATAATGAATTAGCGGGATGAGGGAATACATTTGTTATATTTATCGCATTTAATGCCAGATGAGGACATGGCTGACTTGTTGAAACAATATCATTTGGGCGTGGAAGCCATTGAATTTTCCATCGGCTACTGTCTGGATGCATGGAGGGACAAGACATCCGCTTACCGGGAGCGTCTGGCCAGGATGGATTGGGAAGGGCCGTTGTCGGTTCACGGGCCTTTTTTGGACTTGAATCCGGTTAGCTGGGACAGTCGGATTGCGCAAGCTTCCTGGGAACGTTTTTCCCAGGCATATCAGGCAGCTTGGGAGTTGGGAGCTGGGAAAATTGTTTATCACACCTGTTTTGTGCCCATGGTCAATTTCCTGGAAGGCTGGACAGAGAGGATGGTGGAGTTCTGGAATCGGTTTATGAGGGATAAGGACACGGAGATCACCGTCTGTCTGGAAAACGTGTTCGATCCGGAGTATGCGCCTTTTGTGGAAATCGCCCAAGGCGTGGATCATCCGGCTTTTGGACTATGTTTTGATGTAGGCCATGCGCACTGTTCCACCGTTTACCCGGCCAGAGAATGGCTGGAGAATCTTCATCCTTATATTCGTCATCTTCATTTGCATGACAATCATGGGGTTAGGGACGAACATCTGGGAATGGGGCAGGGAACGTTGCCTTGGGAGACGATTTTGGAATTTATCCGGGAAAACATGCCGCATGTGGACGCCGTAATTGAGAATTCCACCAGAGAATTTTGCGAAACATCTCTTGCCACATTGGAGAAGTTTAACATATTGGATCAGTTTAGACAAGATTGGTAAAAAAGATGAAGTGTTTCTGATTTTTGCGAATATATTAATATTGAGTTTTCAATTAGCAGAAATTATAGGATAAACAAAGCCAAGGAGGTATAGTATGAAAGAATTTCAGCACACTTTACAGAACAAATTAGGCCTTCATGCGAAACCGGCCAGCGAATTTGTGCAAATGGTAAAAAGCCTTGATTCTGCGGTTACGGTTTCCAGAGGCGATAAAGTGGTGAGCGCGGACAAATTATTGGCGCTTGTGTCATTGGATGTACATAAGGGAGACTGTATCACAATTACATTTGAGAACGATGTGCAAGATGAAGAAGTGGAAAAGATTAGAGATTTTGTAGAGAAAAATTTATAAGATGGATGTATGCAGTGGAGAAAATGCATAGGCAGGGTTGTTTTGGCAGGAAGCAATCCTGCTTTCAGTATTTCAGGGTATGATCTTTTGGAGGAAAGGACATGAAGTTCACAAAGTTGCTATCTCCGCAATGTATAGAACTGCACGGGAAGCCGGCAAGTAAGACGGAAGTAATCCGCCGTCTGATGGATTTGCTCATGAAGAGCGGTAAGATTTCAGACCGAAAGGCTTTTGAGGCTGCAGTGTTTGAGCGGGAGTGGCAAGGGAGCACAGGGGTGGGGGACGGCATTGGCATTCCCCATGGCAAAAGCGCGGGGGTGCGGGAGCTGGTTTTAAGCGCCATGGTCATTCCGGGGGGAACGGATTTCCAGGCCATTGACGGCATGCCGGTGGATTTGTTGTTTATGATTGTGGCGCCGGATGACGGTGGGGACATGCATCTGCACATGTTGAGCAGGATTTCTTCCTATCTGTTGCAAGAGGAATTTACCAGGTCTTTGCGTCATGCGGCTACGGCGGCCGAATTTCTGCGCATATTTGAACAAGTGGAGGAGAAGGAAGCCATAACCGAGAGAAAGGAGAAAAGCCCGCAAACAGAGGTGGCCCGCGTGCTGGCTGTCACAGACTGTCATATGGGATTGGTGCACACATGCATGGCAGCGGAAAGTCTGCGGCAAAAAGCGTACCAGATGGGCATTCCCTTTAAAGTTGAGACAAATGGAATCGGCATGGTCCGCAATCGGCTGACGCAAAAAGAGATTCAAGCGTGCGATGGCATTATCCTAGCCACGGACGTTCCATTAGATCTGAGACGGTTCGAAGGAAAAAACCTATTGCGCACTTCTTCCGTTCAGGCCATCGGGCAACCAGAAGCTCTATTAAGGGGTATTTTAGATTGGAAAACTTCCGCGCACCGAGGGGAATACAGAAGAAATATCCCTTATTATAAAGAGAAAAAATAGTCCTCGTAATATGCATAAAATTTCAAAGATATACTTGTTATTTCATGAGTATATGATATAATTGCTCCAGACCGTGTCAGGAGATTCATTCCCGCAATCTGCAGTGCGCAGTTTTTATGAATTCTTACATATATTTTGCAGAAAGCAATTTCCCGATAGGGTATATACCATAATTATGAATAATATGCAAAATAGATTTCCATGCGTGAAGTGTTCGGCGGATAGGGAGTTGCCGTTGAAACGAAGAGTTTATCATTTAACTTGAACTTGCGGTATGGAAATCGCACCCGTTGCAGCAATAGAGTCAGACATCTCGTATTGTGTAGGGAATATTTTCGACATATGTTCTTCACATGATGGAGATGTTTTTTTCATTTTACAGTGTAAAAAAGCATTCTCCAAATATGTAATATACGGAAAGGAGTATATTATCATGCTGGACAAGCAGAAGATTGAAGAGAGTGTACGTTTGTTTTTGGAGGGGATAGGAGAAGACCCCCAGCGGGAAGGGCTGCGGGAGACGCCGGATCGGGTTGCCCGGATGTGTGAGGAAATCTACGGAGGCATAAACCAGGACGCAGGCGTGCATTTGGCCAAACAGTTTACGGTAGAGAACAATGAGCTGGTGCTGGAAAAAGATATCACCTTTTACTCCACTTGCGAACATCATCTGCTGCCCTTCTATGGGAAAGTGCATATTGCATACGTTCCTGACGGAAAAGTGGTGGGTCTTAGCAAACTCGCCAGAACCGTGGAGGTTTATGCCCGCAGAGCGCAGATTCAGGAGAAATTAACCGGACAGATTGCGGACGCTCTCTGGGAACATCTGCATCCCCAGGGTGTGATGGTGCTGGTGGAAGCGGAACATATGTGCATGACCATGCGTGGAATTAAGAAGCCAGGAAGCAAAACCATGAGTTATGTCGCTCTGGGAACGCTGAAAGATAATTTAGACATGCAGAAATTGATTTTGGAGATGGTGAAAGGGTGAAACGGGTAAATCAGATTCTGTTTCATCACAAATATCAACATGCCCTGGAACAGATTAAGATATGGGAACGGAATCGGGCATTTTGCCGCCATACGCTCGAGCATTTTCTGGATGTGGCGCGTCTGGCCTATATCCACTGTCTGGAACAGAAGATGGATGTGAAAAAAGACGTGATCTACGCCGCCGCGCTTCTGCATGATATTGGCAGGCACGAGCAGTATGACAAGGACATTCCCCATGAGGTGGCAAGCGCCCGTCTGGCCGATGAGATTTTGCCGGAATGTTCTTTCTCGGAAGAGGAGCGGCTACAGATCCGGCAGGCGATTTTGGGCCATCGCGGATCGAAAGAAAATAAAGAAAGCAAGAAGGATGGCGCTTGTGATTTAAAGCGGCTGCTTTATCAGGCGGACAAAGCGTCCAGGAATTGCTTTGCCTGCGCCGCCCGGGAAGACTGCCACTGGCCGCATGACAAAATGAACATGGAAATACGGGATTAAGGAGAAAAACATAGACGCGTTATGAGAATCGGAAACAGAACTTTTGATACAGAACAGAAATGCTACATCATGGGCATTTTGAACGTAACGCCGGATTCCTTTTCAGACGGCGGAAAATGGAACTCCATGGACAAGGCTCTCAAGCATACGCAGGAGATGATTGACCAGGGAGCGGATATCATTGATGTGGGAGGCGAGTCCACAAGGCCGGGACATGTGCAGATTACCGAACAGGAGGAGATTGAACGGGTGGTTCCGGTGATTGAAGCGGTGCGCAGCCGGTTCGACATTCCCATATCCGTGGATACTTATAAGAGCAAAGTGGCCAAGCCGGCCATTGCGGCTGGGGCCGATCTGGTCAACGACATATGGGGACTGAAATACGATCCAGATATGGCGAAGACCATTGCGGACGCAAAAGTCGCCTGCTGTCTCATGCACAACCGTGAGAAAGCGGAGTATCAGAATTTCATGAAAGAGTTTCTTCGGGATCTGGGCGAATCTGTGAAAATCGCCGAGGATGCAGGGATTGCGGAAGATAAGATTATCCTGGACCCAGGCGTGGGATTTGGAAAGACTTACGAAATGAATCTGGAAGTCATCCGGGAGATTTCCCAGATGCATCAGTACGGCTATCCCGTTTTGCTGGGGACTTCCAACAAATCAGTCATTGGAAACGCTCTTGATCTGCCTACTGGCGAGAGAGTGGAAGGCACGCTGGCCACTACGGTGATTGGCGTGATGAATCACTGCAGTTTTATTCGGGTTCACCAGATTCGGGAAAACAGACGGGCGATACAGATGACGGAAGCGATTATGGGAAGGTAAGCCATGGACAGGATCTATATTAAGAAGCTGGAGATATTCGCCAAACACGGCGTATTTGCGGAAGAAAAGACGCTGGGTCAGAAGTTTCTCATATCCGCGGTTCTGCACACCGATATTCGGGAAGCGGGGAAAACCGATGACTTGACAAAGTCCATCCATTATGGGGAAGTCAGCCATAGGATGAAAGAATACCTGGAAAGCCATACGTTTGACTTACTGGAGCGGGCGGTG
>CAJURH010000009.1 GCA_910588775.1 uncultured Lachnospiraceae bacterium | reverse complement strand
GGCTCCAGATGGAAGCGTGGTGAAGCGCTCCGCCGTTGTGGCCGAGATGATGGTCCATGAAGGGCCAGCCCGGATCTTTGAATCCGATGAGGAAGCCTGCCAGGCTATTCTGGGAGGCGAGATCCAGTCGGGAGACGTGGTGGTGATTCGTTACGAAGGTCCCAAAGGCGGTCCAGGCATGCGGGAAATGTTGAATCCCACCTCCGCCATTGCAGGCATGGGCCTGGGCGAAAGCGTGGCTCTTATTACAGACGGACGTTTCAGCGGCGCTTCCCGCGGCGCTTCCATCGGACATGTATCGCCAGAAGCGGCGGTAGGCGGCCCCATTGCGCTTTTGGAAGAAGGGGATGTTATCCAAATAGACATTCCCAAGCTGAAATTGAATGTAAAACTTTCAGAAGAAGAACTGGCTTCCCGGAAGGCTAAGTGGCAGCCCAGGCAGCCAAAGGTAACGACAGGATATTTGGCCCGTTATGCGTCCATGGTGACTTCCGGCAACCGGGGAGCTATCCTGGAAATACCGGGAAGTGCAAATGAGAATTAACAGGAGGAAGAACATATGCAGCTTACAGGTTCCGAAATTGTAATCGAATGCCTGAAGGAACAGGGCGTAGACACAGTCTTTGGCTATCCGGGCGGAGCCATCCTAAATATATACGATGCCTTATACCAGCACAAAGACGAGATACGCCATGTCCTTACCTCCCACGAGCAGGGCGCATCCCATGCGGCGGACGGTTATGCCCGCGCAACGGGCAAAGTAGGGGTCTGCCTGGCTACCTCCGGTCCGGGCGCCACGAACCTGGTCACAGGAATTGCCACCGCTTACATGGATTCTGTACCGCTGGTGGCCATCACCGCCAACGTGGGAAAACCGCTCCTGGGCAAAGATTCCTTTCAGGAAGTGGATATTGCGGGGATTGTAATGCCCATTACGAAACATAGCTATATTGTAAAAGACGTAAATGAACTGGCGGATACCCTTCGAAAAGCATTTCATATCGCCCAGAGTGATCGTCCCGGCCCTGTGCTGGTGGATATAACCAAGAACGCCACTGCAGACAAGGTGGAATATGTTCGTCAGAAACCAAAAGATATCGTCTTGTCCACAGAGCGTATGAACGAAACGGATATTGAGCGGGCAGTGCAAATGATTCGGGAATCCCAGAGACCATTTATCTTTGCAGGCGGCGGCGCCATTATAGCGGGGGCGGCAGAAGAATTAAAAGATTTTGCCCACACCATCCAGGCGCCGGTATGCGACAGTCTGATGGGAAAAGGGGCTTTTCCCGGAACGGATGAACTCTACACAGGGATGCTGGGCATGCATGGAACCAAGGCGTCCAACTTAGGCGTGACCCGAAGCGATTTGCTAATTGTTGTGGGTTCCAGATTCAGCGACCGGGTGACGGGCAACACCCAGAATTTTGCAAAGAACGCCAAGATACTCCAGTTGGATATCGATCCGGCGGAAGTGAATAAAAATGTTTTGGTGGATGCCAGCGTTGTGGGAGATGTTAAGATAACTTTGCAAAAACTCAACGAGAAGTTACAGCCCATGGACCACACAGAATGGCTGAACCAGGTAAAAGAGTTAAAGGAAAAACATCCCCTGCGCTACGACGACAGTCAGCTCACCGGACCATATATTATAGAAAAACTGTATGAACTCACTGGAGGAGACGCCATCATCACCACAGATGTGGGGCAGCACCAGATGTGGGCCGCTCAGTTTTATAAATACGCCAATCCCCGGACGTTCTTAAGCTCCGGAGGTCTTGGCACCATGGGTTACGGTCTGGGTGCGGCCATCGGGGCTAAGATGGGAATGCCGGAAAAGACCGTTGTGAATATCGCTGGCGACGGTTGTTTCCGTATGAATATGAATGAATTGGCCACTGCGGTGCGAAACGGCTTGCCTTTGGTGGAGTTGGTGTTGAATAACCATGTGCTGGGAATGGTGCGCCAGTGGCAGACGCTGTTTTATGAAGAGCGCTATTCCCATACAGTGCTCCAGGACGGCGTGGACTTTGTGAAAGTAGCCGAGGCCATGGGCGCCGACGGCATACGCATCACCAGCAAAGAAGAAGTGGTCCCAGCTCTTGAGAAAGCTTTGAAAAATCCAGGGCCCATTGTGGTGGACTGTCAGATTGACAGCGATCTGAAAGTATTTCCCATGGTGCCTGCTGGCGCTAATATTGAAAATGCATTTGATGAGGAGGATTTGTAAAATGTTTCATTATCATTGTTTGAACCCAATTTCAGGCAAAGGACTGAAATTATTCAGTGAAGACTATCAGAAAGTGGATCAGTTGGAAGAATCCGAGGCTGTTCTGGTGCGCAGCGCCAAAATGACCGAGATGGACATTCCGGCATCCATTACAGCGATTGCCCGTGCCGGAGCAGGCGTGAATAACATTCCGTTGGACGAGTGTTCCAAAAAAGGGATTGTGGTATTTAACACCCCCGGCGCCAACGCCAACGGTGTAAAAGAACTGGTTTTGGCCGGAATGTTGCTGGCCTCCAGAGACATCGTGGGCGGAATTGAATGGGTAGAACACAATGATAGCCAGGAAGACATTGGTAAACTGGCGGAAAAGAAGAAAAAGGAATTCGCCGGATGTGAAATCAGCGGAAAGAAACTGGGCATCATCGGCCTGGGGGCCATCGGCGCTATGGTTGCCAACGCCGCCGTGCATCTGGGCATGGACGTATATGGCTACGATCCCTATATTTCCATAGACGCAGCCTGGAATCTGTCCAGAAGCATTCATCATGCCACAAGCTTAGAGGAGATCTACAGCCAGTGCGATTACATTACCATTCATGTGCCGCTGATGGATGACACCAAACAGATGATCAATCCGGAAGCCATTGATCAGATGAAGGAAGGCGTGGTAATCTTAAACTTTGCCAGGGATATGCTGGTGGATGAGAAAGCTCTGGTGGCTGCTCTGGAGAGTGGAAAAGTGAAGAAATACGTAACCGATTTTGCCAATCCGGTGGTGGCAGGCGTGAAAGGAACGCTGGTCACTCCCCATCTGGGCGCTTCCACAGAAGAGTCAGAAGAAAACTGCGCCATTATGGCTGTGAAAGAAATCAGAGATTACATGGAAAATGGAAACATCAAGAATTCTGTAAACTTCCCAGAATGCAATATGGGCATCTGCAGTGCGGCTGGCAGAATCGGCATCATCCATGAAAACATCCCCAACATGATCAGCCAGGTGGCAAAAACGCTGGGCGACGAGGGAATCAACATAGCGGACCTGACAAACAAGAGCCGTGGGGAAAACGCATACACACTGGTGGATGTGGAATCTGCGGTTTCCCAGGAAGTGCTGGAAGTGCTGGGCGCTATCCCAGGAGTCATCCGGGTAAGGGCCGTTAAATAGATTAGGTTTAGAAGAGAAAGGCAGGGCGGATATGAGACAGACCAGGAAATATCTAAGGGGCAAGATACGGGAATGCAGACGGCTGTACCGGATTGTCCGGTCTGTTTACCGTCACCGTAAAACGTATTTAAAAGGCATCGGACATATAGGAAAATCCGTGAAAAGCTATTGGAAATTGTAGAAGAAATGAAAAAAGCTGGCAACGCAATTTAAAAGTGCATTGCCGGCTTTTTTGCCGTTATTTGGACTGGATGAATTTCAGAACTTCTTCTTTTTCAGGCATCACTCTCAGAGCGCCTTTTCGGGTGGTAATCAAAGAGGCGGCGGCGTTGGCGAAAGTCAGCATCTCTTTCAACTGGTCCTGGGTAAGCGCTTCAAGGCCATGTTCCAGCACATAGTTCAAGATGCTGGCGCAGAATGTATCCCCTGCCCCGGTGGTTTCGATGGTCTTTTCTTGCAGGAAAGGAGGAACCTCTACCATCCAGTCTTTGTAGTAGGCGCGGCTTCCTTCTTTGCCCAGCGTCACCAGAATCAGAGGAATGGAGTATTGCTCCCGCAGTTTCGCAACCCCTTTGGTGTAATCATTGGTCCCAGTCATGAACTCCATTTCGTTGTCAGAGATTTTCAAAACATCGCAGAAACCCAGGCCATAGGCAATCTCCCGACGGGCGTCCTCCAGCGAATCCCAGAGAGGTTCACGCAGATTGGGGTCAAAAGAAATCAGAAGTCCGTCCTTTTTTGCCTTTGCCAGTGCGCTCCTTGTGGCTTCGCGCACGCCAGGATGGGTGGAAGAGAGAGTGCCGAAGTGGAAAATCCTGGAAGCGGCAATGGCATCCATCTGTATTTCATCCTTGGTCAGCATCATATCCGCTCCCGGATTCCGGTAGAAAGAAAAGTCCCGGTCTCCGCCTTCGAAAGTGTGGACAAAGGCCAGGGTTGTGTGGACTTTCTCATCCATAACCAGGTTTTGGGTGTCAATGCCAGCTTCTTTTAGAACTTCTTTTAAATGCACGCCGAACTGGTCTTTGCCTACTTTGCCGATGAACGCGGTTTTCTTTCCCAACTTTGTCAGCATGGCCAGCACATTGCAGGGAGCGCCGCCCGGGTTGGCCTCAAACAGCGTGTTTCCCTGGGCGCTGGCGCCGTTTTCCGTAAAGTCAATGAGCAGCTCGCCCAGTGCGATTACGTCAAATTTTTTTTCACTCATTTAGAATCCCTCCTGTCGTTCCTTTTATCATTCCTTTCAACAATCTATCCTATTAAAAGGCATTTGTCAATATTTCAGCGCAGAGTGTGTTTGAAAAATATTTTACAAGGCTGTTTATTGATGTTACAATGTTAAAGAAGATGGATTGCATTGTATGAATACAGGAGGAAAATACTATGACGGACAGATTGTACGAATATATGGACTGGCCAAGGATCGAGGCAGTTGTGTATGGGGAGGAAAATCTTCCAAGAGAGATTCTTGGTCCGCAGGCAGTGAAGGGCTCTGTGTTAATTCAATGTTTTTTTCCCCATGCAGAAAGCGTAAAAGTTCACACGAAGAAAGACGGAAAGAATTACGCCATGGAGCTGGTGGATGAGACAGGTTATTATGCGGCGCTGCTGCCTGGAAAGGAAATACCCTCCTATGAATTCATTGTGGAAGATATGGATGGAAAAAAGCAGAGGTTTGGTGACCCGTACAGATTCCCGTCTCAGTTTACGCTGGAAGAAGAGGAAATGTTCCGACAAGGCATTTATTATAAAGCATATCAGAAATTGGGGGCCCATCCCATGACCATTGACCGGGTAAAAGGCGTGTATTTTGCCGTTTGGGCGCCCAATGCGCTGCGGGTCAGCGTGGTGGGAGATTTCAACCAGTGGGATGGCCGGGTACATCCCATGCAGAAGTCGCCGTCCACAGGAATACATGAACTGTTCATACCCCGGCTGAAGCAAGGAGACCTCTATAAATTTGAGATAAAAATGGTTGGCGGCGCTTCTTTTCTCAAAACAGATCCCTACGCCAATAGCCGTGAAATCGCGCCTGCCACGGCGGGGATTGTGGAAAAAGTTGCTGGCTACCGCTGGGGCGACGCCGCCTGGTTAAAAAAACGAAAAGCCATGGTCTCCAAGAGCTATGCCTTAAGCATCGGACAAATTGATTTAGAAGCGCTGGGAAAAAACGAAGAGGGCGATTACGTCTCCTACCGGGAACTGGCTCTTCGTACAGTGGAATACGCTCTGTCTGCAGGTTACACCCATGTGGAACTGCCGCCGCTGATGGAATATGGCAAGGAGGCCGGGCCTTACGCCACCAGCGGATATTACGCGCCTACCTCCCGGTATGGGAGTCCCCGGGATTTTCAATACTTTGTGGATTATTTGCACCAGAAAGAAATTGGCGTGTTGATGGATTGGACTCCGGCTCATTTTCCCAGAGAGGAAGAGGGGATGAGCATGCTGGATGGCACGTGTCTGTACGAACGCTGCCAGAGCGGAGAGGGAATACATCCTCTGTGGGGAACGCTTCTCTTTGACTACGCAAGCCCTCATGTGAAAAACTTCCTGATTTCCAATGTTCTCTATTGGCTGGAATGCTATCACCTGGACGGACTGCGCCTGGACGACGTGGACGCTATGCTTTACCTGGACTACGGCCGCACGCCGGGCAGCTGGACCCCCAATATATTTGGAGGCAATGAAAATCTGGAGGCCGTTGAATTTCTCAAACATTTGAGTTCCAGGGTGCGAAAGACCCATCCGGACACATTACTGATTGCCCAGGAAGACGGATACTGGCGGGATTTGACTGGGCCTGTGGACGAGGCGCATGTGGGATTTCATTACAAATGGAACAACGGATGGACCAAAAGCTTCTTGGATTATATTCACGGGGACCGGAGTTTCCGCACGGCCCACCACGACGAGCTAACTGTGAGTATGCTGTACGCATACAGCGAAGCGTTCATCCTCACATTGAATGATCGGGACATCTCGTCACTGGAACAGTTCCTGGAATCTCTGCCGGGAGATGAAACGGTTCGGCAAGACAATTTCAAAGTGGCCCTGGGATATTTCATGACCCATCCGGGAAAGAAATACCTGGCCTTTGGGCAAAATCTTTCTGAAGAGCTTAAGGTCTATCTGCGGGAACTGAACCAGCTGTACAAAGATCATCCTGCCCTCTGGGAGGCGGACGCGGAGCCGGCGGGATTCGAGTGGATACAGTTCATGGAACCGGGAGAAAATATACTGGCATACATTCGCAAAGACAGCCACAAAAAGGATCTGCTGCTGGTTCTCTGCAATTTTTCCGGGCAGGAGCAAGACGCATATAAAGTGGGCGTTCCCTATTATGGGAAATACAAAGAAATTTTCAACAGTGACGGAACCGCTTTTGGCGGGAACGGCGTGGGAAACCCGCGGGTAAAAACCTGCAGAAAAGAAGAGTGGGATGGAAGGCCATACCGACTTACTGTGAAACTTCCTCCTCTGGGGCTGGCTGTGTTCGCTTACCAGCCTGTGTAATATAAACGAAGATGATTGCGAAACTGGTATTTCATACTCTTTATTTATCTTATCCGAAACTCTGGGCGCGAAATAGACGCTTCGCAATGATGTGTATAATATAAACGGATAGCAAGGAGGGCGCGAAAATGGATGGGTTGATGAGACGGGGAGAATCTTATCTACAGGAGCAGATACCGACTTTGGTTGGATTTGGCATAAAAGTTCTCCTGTCTATTCTGGTTTTCTATGTGGGAATTCGGGTCATTGGCTGGGCCGTGAAGATTCTGCGCCGCTCCATGGAACGGATGAAAGTGGACCAGGGTGTGGTGCAGTTCGCCTGCTCCCTGGCGAAAATCCTGATGTATCTGTTGTTGACGTTCAGCATCGCCACCCGGTTCGGAGTCACGGAGGCATCGGTGGCGGCGCTTATTGGCTCCACGGGAATTACCCTGGCCATGGGCCTGCAAGGCGGACTGTCCAATTTGGCCGGTGGCATTATGATCTTGCTGTTCAAGCCTTTTCAGGTGGGGGATTATATTGTGCAAAACGGAGTTGTGGGCTGTGAAGGCGCCGTCAGCCGCATTGACATGTGCTATACAAGACTGACGACCATTGACAACAAAACGATTATCATCCCCAACGGAACTTTGTCCAACAGCAGCATCACCAACGTGACGGAGAAAGAAGAGCGGCAGTTGGACGTGAAGGTGGGAATCTCCTACCAGTCGGATATACGACAGGCAAAAGGGATTCTGGAGCGGCTTTTGCAGGAAGAGACGGATATCTACCGGGACAAAGAGCTGGCAGTGTTTGTGGATGAACTGGGAGAAAGCGCAGTGGTTCTGGGATTTCGGGCCTGGGTCCCCACGGATAAATATTGGAAAGTGAAATGGCGGTTGAATGAGAAAATTAAACTGTCTTTCGACCAGGAGGGCGTTCAGATTCCATACAACCAGTTGGATGTGCATCTGCACGAAAACATTGACGGATAAGAAAATTATGGTATACTTAATAAAAAAGCTATGGGAGGCATAAGCCGATGAAATTTTTTATTGATACAGCGAAAGTCGAAGATATACGCAGGGCAAACGATATGGGCGTGATCTGTGGGGTGACCACGAACCCTTCCCTGATTGCAAAAGAAGGACGGAATTTCGAGGAGGTTATCCAGGAAATCACAACCATCGTGGACGGACCCATCAGCGGAGAAGTGAAAGCCACCACCACAGACGCAAAAGGGATGATTGCCGAAGGACGTGAGATTGCGAAAATTCATAAAAACATGGTGGTGAAAATCCCCATGACGGAAGAAGGCTTAAAAGCTGTGAAAGTCCTCTCCCAGGAAGGCATTCGCACAAATGTCACATTGATATTCACCGCCAACCAGGCGCTGCTGGCGGCCAGGGCCGGGGCAACTTATGTCTCCCCATTCTTGGGACGTTTGGACGATATTTCCGCCACTGGCATGCAATTAATTCGGGAAATTGTGGAAATTTTTGACGCGTCCATGGATATTGAGACGGAGATTATCGCAGCCAGCGTTCGCCACCCCATCCATGTGACGGACTGCGCAAAAGCCGGAGCGCACATCGCCACCGTTCCGTTCCAGGTCATTGAGCAGATGACGCATCATCCTCTGACCGATGCGGGAATTGAGAAATTCAAAAAAGATTACGAGGCTGTGTTTGGCGCTTAATAAAGAAAATACAGAAGCCTTTTTCCGCAAAGCGGACATGTTTTGCGGAAGGGGCATTGCTGTAAAGAAGATTTTTTGGGGTTTTTTAAAATTAAGTATTGAATTTTTCCAGGTTTGGTATATAATAGAGTCTATGTGAGACATGCGCTGGAATAGCTCAGTTGGTAGAGCACTTCACTCGTAATGAAGGGGTCGAGGGTTCGAGTCCCTTTTCCAGCTTATGCGTGAACCGCCGTGAGGCCAGGAGTTTACTGGGCTTGCGGCGGTTTTGCGTTCCATGCATTATAAAGGCATATAGGACGCTTTATGCCGCTTTAATGCATCATTCTCATGTCAGAATAGAGCGTCGTCGATTTTTTTCCAAGTTCATTTCTAAAAGCATTTTTATAACTGCGACTGGTTTTTTCATGCCAGTTCTTCATCTGGAAAGTTAAGAATTGTTCTATAAGCGCGGATTTCCCGATGCCGCAAGCGCCCCCCCAATAAAGACGGGAGCTGTGGGTGCGACAGGAAGAAGAACATCGAGAAGCGCCCCCATTTACCAGGAGGTTATGGACGCGGCCAGGAATCCGGCGGGTATAGACAGAGGAGGACGCTCTGCTTCCGTTTATGAAGTCAATTAAATATTTTTCTCTTAAATTTATAATGAAGATTCTGCCTTTGGAACATCTAATTGAAACAATGTGCAGATTATGCTAATATGGTAATTGACAGATGATATTCCAGGATTTAACATCGAGAGGATGATTATGCGTAAATTAGCTTTAAAAGATGAAATACTTTTACAGATTGAGAAACCAGCCCGCTACACCGGCGGCGAGGTGAATGCGGTAATGAAGAATAAGGAAGACGTGGACATTCGGTTCGCCATGTGTTTTCCAGATGTGTACGAGATTGGCATGTCTCATCTGGGCTTGCAGATTCTCTACCACATGTTTAACGAGAGGCCGGACGCCTGGTGCGAGCGGGTGTTTTCCCCATGGACGGATTTGGATGAGATTCTGCGCCGGGAGAAAATCCCATTGTTTGCGCTGGAGTCCCAGGAACCCATAAAGGATTTTGATTTTCTGGGGATTACCATTCAGTACGAGATGTGCTACACTAATATTTTGCAGATTTTGGATTTGAGCCAGATTCCCATGTACGCCAGGGAACGGGATGAGAGCCATCCGTTGGTCATCGGCGGCGGACCGTGCACGTTCAACCCAGAGCCTTTGGCGCCTTTTTTTGATTTGTTTTACATCGGGGAAGGGGAGGCGTCTTACCCGCTTTTTCTGGACACCTACGCCCGGATGAAACGCCAGGGCAAGTCCAGAATGCAATTTCTGGAGGAGGCGGCGCAGATACCGGGCATTTATGTGCCGGCTTTTTACGATGTAGAATATGCAGAAGACGGCACGCTGATTTCCTTCGCGCCCAACCGCCCCGGCATTCCGGCCAAAGTGGCGCGGCAGGTTCTGACCGATTTTGAACATGCGCCGTATCCCAAAGCTCCGGTGGTTCCTAACATCAAGGCCACCCAGGACCGGATTATGCTGGAGATTCAGCGGGGATGCATTCGGGGATGCCGCTTTTGCCAGGCCGGCATGATCTATCGGCCTGCCCGTGAAAAGAACGCGGAGCTTTTGAAACAACAGGCCCGGGACATGCTTCGAAACACTGGACATGAGGAGATCTCTTTGAGTTCCTTAAGTTCCAGCGATTATTCTCAGTTAAAAGAGCTGCTGGATTTTCTTCTGGAAGAATTCAAGAACCAGGCGGTGAATGTATCGTTGCCATCCCTGCGCATCGACGCTTTCTCCTTGCAGGTGATGAGCCGCATCCAAGATGTGAAGAAAAGCAGCCTGACCTTTGCGCCGGAGGCTGGTTCCCAGCGGCTGCGGGACGTGATCAACAAGGGATTGACCCAGGAAGTGATTCTTAAAGGCGCCAGGGAAGCGTTTCGGGGCGGCTGGAGCCGTGTGAAGTTGTATTTTATGCTGGGTCTGCCTACTGAGGATGAGGAAGATGTGAAGTGCATCGCCCATCTGGCTCAGAAGATCGCGGAGACATATTACGACGAAGTTCCCAAAGAGCGGCGCCAAGGAAAGGTGCAGATAACCGTCAGCACGTCGTACTTTGTGCCCAAGCCTTTTACGCCTTTTCAGTGGGCGCCCATGGCCAGCGTCCAGACGTATCTGGACCGGGTGCGCACAGTGAGAGAGGAGATGCGTCAGCAGGAAAATCATAAGAGCATCAAATACAACTGGCACGAAGCGGACGTGGCCATTCTGGAAGGATTTCTGGCCAGGGGGGACCGCCGGGCGGCCAGGGTTCTTGCGCGGGCTTACGAGCTGGGGGCCATGTACGACGCGTGGACGGAGCATTTTCATCCCAAATTGTGGACGCAGGCATTTGCAGACACAGACATAGATATGGATTTCTATACGCTGCGCCGCCGTCAGGTTACGGAACTTCTGCCCTGGGATTTTATTGACGCAGGCGTAAAAAGAGAGTTTCTGGAAAGGGAATGGCAACGGGCGAAGGAAGGCGCGGTAACGCCCAACTGCCGTCAGTCCTGCTCCGGGTGCGGCGCCGCCAGGCATAAAGGAGGTGTGTGCGTTGAAAGTGAGAGTTAAATTTTCCAAATACGGTCCATCCCGGTTTCTGGGGCATTTGGACGTGATGCGCTATTTTCAGAAAGCGGTGCGCCGGGCAGGGATTCCCATCGCCTTTTCCAGCGGCTTTCGACCCCACATGATTATGTCTTTTGCCGCGCCACTGGGTCTGGGAGTAACCAGCGACGGCGAATATTTTGACATGGAATTATCCAGGAACATGTCCAGCCAGGATATGATAGAGCGGTTTAACGAAGTTTTGACAGAAGGGTTCCAGGTGACTGGCGCCCGAAAGACGCCAGAAGGGAAGAAACACAACGCCATGGCTCTGACCGCAGCGGCCAGTTACCGGGTCCGGCTTTTACAAAGCGCGAAAATCTGGCCAGAAGACATGGCCAAACAGGCGGAACTTTTTTGCGCGCAGCCTTCCATTCTTGTGGAAAAGGAGACAAAAAGCGGTAGCAAAATGGCAGACATCAAGCCAGGCATCTATCAGTTTCAGGTGGATGCAGGGGAATTTACAATGCTTCTGTCCGCTTCCAGCGCCAATTATGTGAAACCGAAAATGGTCATGGAAGCGTTCGCCAACTGGTTGGAAATTCCTTATTCGCCCTATGGTTTCGCAGTCCACAAGACGGAAGTGTACGCCAACCGGGGAATGGAGGACGCGCCTGATTTTGTGTCCTTGGAGGAACTGGGGGAAGACATTGAGTAAGCTTTTGATCACCGGAATGCCTGTGAAGAAGAACAGTTGTATGATCTGCGCCCAGATGGAAGGCGGACGGGTGGCGGAGATTTTCCTGTCTTCTCTGGACCAGACAGATGTTTTCGGCAATATTTATGTGGGGCGAGTTGAAAAAGTATTGCCGTATATCCAGGGGGCTTTTGTGGAAATCCATAATGGCCAGACCTGTTTCTATAATCTGTCCGAGCAGAGTCAGGCAGTCTATGTTCACAAGAAGAGCGCAGCGGGCGGCCAGCATCTTTTGAAAGCGGGGGATCAGATGCTGGTGCAGGTATCTAAGGAGCAGATGCGGGGAAAACGTCCGTCGGTCACATCCCAGTTTATGCTCACAGGCAGGTATCTGGTGCTGGTGGCGGCCAACTCTTACTTAAGGTTGTCCCGAAAGCTTTCCAGCAGTGACCGGGTGCGGTTAAAGGGCATTCTGGAAGACATCCATGAGCCGGAAGCTTCCGGCGGCTATGGCATCATCGTGCGGACAAATGCCTGCCACGCAACTGTCCAGGAGATTTTCCGGGAACTGGGCATATTAAAGAAGCGTCTGCGGAAAATTTTGAAAAAGGGACAGTCCCAGACCGCCTGTTCGCTGGTGGAGCAAGCGCAGCCGTTCTATCTCTCCGCCATTCGCAATGCCTACGCCGGGAAGTTGGAAGAGATTGTGACGGATGTGCCGGCTGTATATAAGCAACTGCAGGCTTATCTGCGGGAATACCAGCCCGAAGATTTGTATAAACTACGGTTATACGAAGATGACCGACTGTCTCTGTACCAGCTCTACTCCCTAGAGCGCGTCGTGGAAGACATTCAGAAAAAAAAGGTGTGGTTAAAATCCGGCGGCTTCCTGGTCATTGAGCAAACAGAAGCTTTTGTGTCCATTGATGTGAATACCGGCGGGTATGTATCGAAGAAGGAGGCGCAGGAGACCTACCGCAAAATTAATTTAGAAGCGGCCGGGGAAATCGCCTTCCAACTTCGTCTGCGAAATTTATCCGGAGCCATTCTGGTGGATTTCATCAATCTAAAGCAAGAGGAGGATCAGCGGGAGCTGATGCAGGTCTTCCAGGAACATTTGAGAAAAGATCCGGTGAAAACCGAGGTGGTGGACATGACGGCGCTGAAGATTGTGGAAGTGACCAGGCAGAAGATACGCCGGTCCGTGCCAGAAGAATTGTCTATTTTGGAGCGTGCTTGAAAACATGGAGCACAGAAAGGAAAAGCGTATGAAACATTGGAAGCGGACAGGAGCCATCTTTTTGGGAGTCCTGTTCTTGATTGGCATTTATTATTATGTCTCATTGCCAGCGATTAACGTTCATGCAAAAGGATTCTGGACCTTTATCCTGTCTTTGTTGGCGGTTCTGTTGGTTATCGTGGCTGTGCGGGCTATGTCCGGGCGGAACCCCAGAGGAAATATTGCAGAGGATCTCCGGCATGTGAAAGAGATAACAGGCAAAAAAAGCGTCAAATGCATGTTGATACTTTTTTGCGCCGTATTCCTATTTTATATCGGCGGGTCCATTTTGTCCTCGCCCATTGTAAACGCCAAGAGATACCAGAAGCTTCTCCAGCCGGAAACCGGAGATTTCACCGAAGACGTGGAGCAGGTGAATTACAACCAGATCCCGCTGCTGGACAAAGATTCCGCCGAATTGCTGGGAAACCGGAAGATGGGAAGCATGGTGGACATGGTGTCCCAGTTCGAGGTGAGCAGCATCTATTCCCAGATTAACGTGAAAGGCCGTCCCGTGCGGGTGACGCCCCTGGTCTACGCCAGTCCTATCAAGTGGCTGACCAACCAGAAACAGGGCATCCCCGCCTACATCACCATCGACATGGCCACCCAGAACACGGAACTTACAAAACTGTCTCCGGGCATCCGCTATTCTGAATCGGAATATTTCAACCGGAACATATACAGGCATCTTCGTTTTCGGTATCCCACGTATATCTTCGACCAGTTAAGTTTTGAAATTGACGACGAGGGAACCCCTTACTGGATTTGCCCAGTGAAGAAATTCACTATTGGTCTGTTTGGCGGGCAGACCATCGGAAAGGTTGTCTTATGCAACGCGGTGACCGGAGAGTGTAAATCCATGCCGGTGGAAGAGTGCCCCACCTGGGTGGACCGGGTATATCCGGCGGATTTGCTTATTGAGCTGTATGATTACCACGGCACGCTGGTTCATGGCTTTCTCAACAGCGTCCTGGGGCAGAAAGGGTGCCTGAAGACTACGGAGGGATATAATTATCTGGCGCTGGACGACGACGTATGGGTTTACACAGGGGTAACGTCCGTCAGCGGCGACCGCTCCAACGTGGGATTTGTGCTGATAAACCAGCGGACCAGAGAGACGCGCTACTACGAAGTGGCGGGCGCGGAAGAGTATTCCGCCATGGAATCGGCCGAAGGTCAGGTGCAGAACTTAGGGTATAAGGCCACGTTCCCATTGCTTTTGAACATTGCCGACGAACCTACCTATTTCATAGCGCTCAAAGACAATGCGGGCTTGGTGAAAAAGTATGCCATGGTGAACATTCAGAAATACCAGAATGTGGCCATCGGCGATACAGTGGCCGCCTGCGAGCAGACGTATATCAAGCTTTTGAAAGCGGGCGGAAATGCCGCCACGGATGAGCAGGGCGCCCAGAAAATTGAAGGAGCCATCCAGCGGATTGCGCAGGGAGTCATTGAGGGCAACACCCATTTCTATTTGGTTCTGGAAGACAGCGATTTGATTTTTGATGTGCCTTTGACGGATTATATGGAGGTCCTCCGCTGTGATGTAGGAGATAAGGTTTCCATTTCGTACAGTCCGGGAGAACCGGTTTCCACCGTGCTTTCATTGGATGTGACTGGAAAATAATTGTAATAAATTTGTAATATTACAAATTTCTATCACATTCTTGACTTAAAATCTTTAAGAGAAATTAATAAATAAAATGAAAAAATGTGTTAGGGCGTGAATGATCAATTGAACACGTTCTAGAAAGGTTTGGTGCAGATTATGTGCGCACAATCATATTTAGATGAGTTAGAGGCGGAGGCGATTTATATTATGCGGGAAGTGGCCGCAGAATGTGAAAAGCCCGTGATGCTTTATTCAATAGGAAAAGACAGCTCTGTGATGCTTCATCTGGCTATGAAAGCTTTTTACCCAGAGAAGCCGCCTTTTCCGTTCCTTCATATAGATACCACATGGAAGTTTCATGAAATGATCGAGTTTCGCGACCAAAAGGCCAGAGAACTGGGCATTGAAATGCTGGTCTATACCAACCAGGAGGGCGTGAAGCAGGGGATTAACCCCTTTGACCATGGGTCTGCCTACACCGATATTATGAAGACGCAGGCGCTGCGGCAGGCGCTGGATCATTACCAGTTTACGGCTGCTTTCGGAGGAGGGCGCAGGGATGAGGAAAAATCCAGAGCAAAGGAACGTATCTTCTCCTTCCGGAACCAGAGTCATGGGTGGGATCCCAAGAACCAGCGGCCGGAAATGTGGAAGCTCTACAACACCCGGATACACGCCGGGGAGAGCATTCGGGTGTTCCCGCTGTCCAACTGGACGGAGAAAGATATATGGCAGTATATCTGTCAAGAACACATCGACATCGTTCCTCTGTATTTTGCCAAAGAACGCCCTGTGGTTTACCGGGACGGCAACTGGATTATGGTGGATGATGACCGGCTGAAATTAAAAGATGGCGAAGAAGTCCAACACAAAAAGATACGTTTCCGCACGCTGGGCTGCTATCCGCTGACCGGAGCCGTAGAATCAGAGGCGGAGACCTTGGAGGATATTGTAAAAGAAACCTTGGGGGAAGTGACCTCAGAGAGGACAAGCCGGGTAATTGATTATGAAGAAACAGGAAGTATGGAACGTCGAAAGAGAGAGGGATATTTTTGATGAAGGACTTATTAAAATTTCTTACATGCGGAAATGTGGATGATGGAAAATCTACCTTAATCGGCCATATGCTCTACGACGCCAAGCTTCTGTATACCGATCAGCGAAGAGCGCTGGAGCTGGACAGCCGATTGAAGAGCCAGAATGGCTCACTGGACTACTCCCTTCTTTTGGACGGGCTGATGGCAGAGAGGGAGCAGGGGATTACCATCGACGTGGCCTATCGGTATTTTTCCACAGACGCTCGCAGTTTTATCGTGGCCGACGCGCCGGGGCATGAAGAGTACACCCGGAACATGGCGGTGGGCGCGTCTTTCGCGGACCTGGCCGTAATCCTGGTGGATGTGGCCAAAGGCGTGAAGAGACAGACCCGCAGGCACATCCGGATCTGCAATCTGATGGGCATCCGTCATTTTGTTTTTGCTATCAACAAAATGGACCTGGTTCATTATAACAAGCAGTATTTCGATGAAGTGGTGGAGGAAATCCAGCGGATAATCACAAACTTTCAGGTGGACAGCTCCTGCAGCATTCCGGTGTCCGCCACCCAGGGAGACAACATCACCAGGCCCTCCCAGCGGATGGGCTGGTACGACGGCAAACCACTGCTGGCTTATCTGGAACAGGTGGACGTGGCCCATGGCCAAAAAGACAACGCCGGGTTTGTAATGCCCGTGCAGAGAGTGTGCCGTCCCAACTCCGATTACCGGGGCTTCCAGGGGCAGATTGAGTCCGGGGAGATTTCCGTTTCCTCCGAAATCATGGTGCTGCCCAAAGGAGAAAAGGCAAAGATTAAGACCATCTACCAGGGCGACAAACAAGTGGAAAAAGCCGGGGCGGGGCGGCCTGTATCCATTTCCTTGGACAGAGAAGTGGATGTGTCCAGAGGATGCGTGCTGGTGAAAGA
This sequence comes from uncultured Lachnospiraceae bacterium, assembly GCA_910588775.1. Classification (GTDB taxonomy): domain Bacteria; phylum Bacillota; class Clostridia; order Lachnospirales; family Lachnospiraceae; genus MGBC164599. The sequence continues at coordinate 64,454 of CAJURH010000009.1, read as the reverse complement.
TTTCACCGGAATGGTCAGTGACATGTTCTCCGCCCGTCTTTTGTGGATGGACGACGAACCGCTGATTCCCGGAAAGAACTATCTGGTGAAACTTGGAGCCAAGACAGCGCCGGGCACGGTCATGTCCGTGAAATATAAAATTGACATCAACGACGGCACCCATGTTCCAGCTGATGTCATCTATAAAAATGAGATTGCAGACTGTCAGATATCCTTATCGGAGAAAATCGTCATGGATAAATTCAGTCGTTGTGAGATTATGGGTGAGTTCATCTTGACGGACCGGGTGACCAATATGACATCCGCCTGCGGCGTAATCAAGCACGATCTGCGGCGCTCAGATAATCTGGTCTGGCAAGAGACGGATGTGACCCGCAAAATGCGGGCGGCGCAAAAAGGGCAGGAGCCTCTGACCTTATGGTTCACAGGACTGTCCGGCTCTGGAAAATCCGCACTGGCCAATGCACTGGAAAAGAGACTTCTGGCCCTTGGAAAACACACCATGTTGCTGGACGGCGACAACGTGCGGATGGGCTTGTGCAGAAACTTAGGATTCACCCATCAGGACCGCATAGAGAACATTCGCCGGGTGGCGGAAGTGGCCAAACTGATGAACGACGCTGGTCTAATTGTGCTGACCGCTTTTATCTCGCCCTATGGACAGGATCGGGAAAACGCCCGGAATATCGTGGGGGACAATTTCGTGGAAATCTATGTGAGTACTCCCATTGAGGTTTGTGAGCAAAGAGACGTAAAGGGATTATACGCTAAGGCGCGTCGGGGAGAGATTCCCAACTTTACAGGCGTCACCAGCGCATATGAGCCTCCGGCAAATCCGGAAATCCAGGTGGACACCAGCGCATGCACGCTGGAAGAGGCCACTGATCAGATTCTGAAGAGTTTGGGTTTGTTGGGATAAGGATAGACAGGGCGATATAGATTTGAAATACGGTAAGAGAAAGTGAAGTGAAGACTGAAGATGAAAACATTATATCTGCATATTGGCTCACCAAAGACAGGGACCACCTCTATTCAATGCTTTTGTTATGCGAACCGTGATAAATTAATGGAAAGGGGATACTGTTACCCACAGTTTCCCCATCCATATTTGAGACAGTATTCCAGATTGAACCCCAGGCGGAACGGACTTTTTCTTCATGCAAAATATAAAAACGAACAGGGAATCCGCGATAAAGAGGAAGAAGCCAGGATATTTAAGGAGGGTTTGCAGAAGGTGCAGGACCTTTTCCTGGAATACGACTCCATTGTTTTATCCGACGAGGGTCTTTGGAGAGCAGTTTCTAGAGGGCGGAAGAGTCTCTGGCGGGAATTGCGCCAAGAGGCAGAGAAAGGTTCTTTTATTGTGAAAGTCATCGCCTATATCCGAAAGCAGGATGAACTGCTGGAATCCTGGTGGAACCAGACCATCAAACACGGGGCCACCAAATACAGCGCCATGACCTGGGAAGAATACCTGCATGTCTATCCCAAAGATATCAATCTGGATTATTATAGTTTACTGAAAGCCGCAGCCGATGTGCTGGGTGCGGAAAATATCGTTGTAAGACGGTTCCAGCCGGAGTTTTTTGCAGGCGGCTCTCTTTTGTCGGATTTCCTCCATGTTTTGGGGTTAGAGCTGACAGATGAATACCTTATTTCTGATCAGTATGTGAATACAAAGATGTCGGAAAATTATTGTGAGATTAAGAGAATTATTAACAATATGCCGGAAGTGAAATTAGAAGACCGGTGGCGCTACGAGAAAATGTTACGGGAACTTTCCATCGTTTCTAACAAAGAGCATTCCAACCGCATGTTCTCCAACGAAGAAGCCTCTGATTTTATGAAAAAATATGAGGAAAGCAACCGGAAACTGTACCAGACATTTCTGGCGGACGGCCAGCCGCTTTTTTTGGAAAAAGAAAATGTGGCTGAAAAGTGGAGAAAAGAAAATTCGTATATGTTGACCGATTTGGTTCGATTTATTGTGATTGCCAATTTAAGCAGGGAAAGAGAAGAATCGGAACATTTGAGAAATCAGAATCATGGAATTAGACGCTGGATTGTTCGATTTATTAAAAAATGTGGAGCAAGTTTAACTGGATGAGTCATCATTCAAATACGTTTTTCTGGCCGATGCATTGAGGTAAGCGCTCAAACATACGCCAGTGCATTGGGAGTTCATAGAAAGGGAAAACATGGCAACCGTTTATTTAAGTATAGGATTACCAAAGACAGATGCAACGGCCGTGCAGGCTTTTTTACGTGAAAATGAAAATTTGTTAAAAGATCAGGGATACTGTTTTCCAGATCTTCAGCTTAATATAAAGAAAGAATGCAGGGATAAAAATGGACGTTTCTTGATCCATAAACCGGAAAATTCAGAAGAAAGAAATACAATACGAGACGAAGGCTTTCAGAAATTAAAGGAGCTGGCAGACGGATATTCCAATATTGTCTTGTTAGAAGAAGAGATCTGGCAAATGGCCGCGAAAGACAAAGAGTTCTGGAAACAAGTTGCAGAGGATTTTGAGAAAATAGGCTGCCAGTTAAAAGTAATCGTCTATTTGTATCGTCAGGATCTGTTTGTTCAATCTTCCTGGATTCAGAATGTGCAGTCAAATGCTGTGAAGGAAACGGAAAATTTCCAGGAATGTCTGGAAAACGGAGCGCTGGCTGATTTCCCATTGGATTATTGGGACTGTCTGACGGGAATTGCTGAGAACATAGGAAAAGAAAATTTAATTGTGCGTGTTCATGAGAAAGAGCAGTTGGAAGGGGATGAGCAGACCATATTTTCGGATTTCTTGCATGCCATTGGGCTCACCCTGACGGAGCAATATACGAGAGAATCCGTAAAAGAAGATTTGCATTTAAATGGCAATTTCATAGAAATTAAGAGAATTTTAAACAGTGTTCCCGCCTACCAAAAGATGAATGAGTTTTTGTGTGACCCCATCACTCTGGTCAACGATCATTTATCGAAGGACTGTAAACAGGTTGACATAAGTCTGTTTGCGCCAGGAGAGCAGACCGCCTATTTGCAGCGGTTTGAGGCGGGCAACCGGAAAACAGCGCAAGACTTTTTGGATAGAGCGGATGGGCAGCTTTTCTATGAGCCAGTGGAAGAATTTCCCCAGTGGGAAATAGAGCCGGATGCCATGTATGAGGATATACTTTTGTTTGCCACGGCCGTTTTCTGCAAACAGGAACAGAGAATGCTGGATTTGAAGAAAAGCGTTCAGGTCATTCAGGACAATCTTTTTTACAAAGTCTGTCGGAAGGTGTATAAGAAAATAAGATATAGAAAATAATAGGGAAAGGGATTTTTAGGCGATTGCTTAGGAATCCCTTTCCCTGTTTGTGTTACTTCTGCACGATGTTGATAATCTTCTTGGGAACGTAAATTTCTTTTACAATATTCCCCGTCAGTTTCTCAGCCACCGCTTCTTTGCCCGCTGCAATAGCGTCTTCTTTGGAAATATCGGCCGAGATGCGAATAACCGCCCGGGTTTTGCCGTTAATCTGTACAGGCACTTCAATTTCGTCGTCTTTCATGGCAGACTCGTCGGCCTCTGGCCAGGAGCAGGTGAAAATGGATGCGTCATGGCCGTAGATTTCCCACAGTTCTTCTGCCACATGGGGAGCGAAGGGGGCTAGCAGAATCAGGAAGGTTTCCATGGTCTCTACATCAATGCCGCCTGATTTTTTGGCGATTTCCATCAATTTGTTGTTGTATTCCATAAATCCGGATATGACGGTGTTTAGGCTGAAGCTTTCCAGACGCTGGGTAATGTCATAAACCAGCTTATGGCGCAGTTTTATCATCTCCGGTGTGGTGGCCACGTTGGCTTCCCGGCTGTCCAGCGCCAGCTTCCAGAATCTTTTCAGGAAGCGGCTTACGCCGTCGATACCCCGGTCGTCCCATTCTGCATCCAACTCCGGCGGACCTACGAACAGTTCGTACATGCGCAGGGAGTCGCAGCCGTAATCCCGGACCAGATCGTCCGGCGCCACCACATTTCCTTTGGATTTGCTCATTTTTATGCCGTTTTTCCCGGTGATCATTCCCTGGTTGAACAGCTTGTGGAAAGGCTCCTCGAAGTCCACCGCACCGATGTCATACAGGAATTTTGTATAAAAACGAGAGTAGAGCAGATGCAGCACCGCGTGTTCCACGCCGCCAATATACATATCTACGGGCAAGTACTGGTGAGCCTTCTCCTTGGAAACCAGTTCCTGGCTGTTGTGGTTGTCCACGTACCGCAGGAAATACCAGGAGGAACCGGCCCACTGGGGCATGGTGTTAGTTTCCCGTTTCGCGTCGGCGCCGCAGGCTGGGCATTTGCAGTTCACCCAATGGTCGATGGCCGCCAGAGGGGACTCCCCGGTTCCCGTGGGTTCATAGGATTCCACATCCGGAAGCTGTAAGGGCAGCTCTTCTTCCGGCACCGGAACATTGCCACACTTGGGACAGTGAACGATGGGAATGGGTTCACCCCAGTAACGCTGTCTGGAAAATACCCAGTCGCGCAGCTTGTAATTGACCGTGGCTTTTCCAAGGCCCCTTTTCTCCATCATATGCGGAGCTTCTTTTTTCAGCACAGCGGACTCCATCCCGTTCCATTCGCCCGAATTGATCATGATTCCGTTGGCCTCTGTGTAGGCTTCGGTCATATTTTCGATCTCTTTTCCGTCCTTGGCGATGACCTGGATAATGGGAATATCGAATTTCTTAGCGAAGGCAAAGTCCCGGTCGTCGTGAGCTGGCACGCACATGATGGCGCCCGTTCCGTAGTCCGCCAATACATAGTCGGACAGCCAGATGGGGATTTTGGCCTGGTTTAAGGGGTTGATGGCATAGCTTCCAGTGAACACGCCGGTCTTTTCCTTATCCTGCAGGCGGTCCACATTGGACTTCATGGAAGCGTCGTAGATGTATTTTTCCACCGCTTCCTTCGTCTCTGGCGTGGCCAATCCCGCTGCCAGCGCGTGTTCCGGCGCCAACACCATGAAGGTGGCGCCATACAGGGTGTCCGGCCGGGTGGTGTAGACGGTGATTTTCTCATCCTGGCCTTCCACGGAGAAATCCACTTCCGCGCCGTAAGATTTCCCAATCCAGTCGGACTGCATTTTCTTCACCTTTTCCGGCCAGTCCAGTTTGTCTAGGTCGGCCAGGAGACGTTCAGCGTACTTGGTGATTTTTAACATCCACTGCCGCAGGTTCTTCTTGGTGACTTCGGCTCCACACCGCTCGCAGCATCCGTTGACCACTTCTTCGTTGGCCAGCCCTGTCTTGCAGGACGGGCACCAGTTGATGGGGAATTCCTTCTCGTAGGCCAGGCCCTCTTTGAACATTTTCACGAAAATCCACTGGGTCCATTTATAAAAAGCCGGGTCTGTGGTGTTCACTTCCATATCCCAGTCGTAGATGGCGGAAATGTCGCCGATCTGCTTCTTAATGTTGGCCACGTTTTCAGCTGTGGACTTAGCCGGGTGCACGCCCATTTTGATGGCGTAATTCTCCGCCGGAAGGCCGAACGCGTCCCAGCCCATGGGGTGGATGACGTAATAACCTTTCAGCATTTTATACCGGCTCCATACATCCGAAATCACATAGCCCCTCCAATGGCCCACATGAAGGCCGTTTCCGGAAGGGTAGGGAAACATGTCCAGACAATAATATTTGGGTTTTTTGCCGTCGTTTACATTGACGGGATTTTCCAGCCAGTTTGAACGCCATTTCTGTTCAATAGCCTTATGGTTATAAGGTGCGCTCATGTTTTTCACTCCTCCTTCATATTTACGAAAATACCCCTGAACCTCTCGTCCAGGGGCATCCGTTTCTGCTCTCTATTCTACTGGTTTGCAAAAATTTTGTCAAGCTTGTTGGAAAGGTCTTTGTTATTGTTTACAGATAATTGTCTGACGTGGTAGTTGGAATAATGGGAATGTTGGAGATTGCAGCATTACCCGTATGGATGTATACGTTCAAAAAATTTTTGAAAAAAATGGTTGATTTTTTTTGTCAATTTGTTATAATAGAATTCACCGGGGTATGGCGTAGCTTGGTAGCGCGCACGGCTGGGGGCCGTGAGGTCGCAGGTTCAAATCCTGTTGCCCCGATTTTCCTGTGTACTTGTCCAGGGCTGTTCTGCCTTAGGCATTTTCCCTATTTTATGAAATGAAAAGCGGATTGTTTTTTTGTAGAAGACGTGCTATAATCATATGCGTTACAAATCAGAACGGAAAACTTTGGAAAAGAGGAAATAGATACCATGAGTGAGAAGAAAATTTTAGAAAAATGGAGAGACGTCGCCTACGACGAGTCTGCAGACAGAGGGAAGCTGCAGAAGTTTTGGGCCACTTATTTCAATATCGAGAAAGGCATCTACGAGCAATTACTGGAGAACCCCGATGAGGTGGTAACTGGAACCGTAAAAGAACTGGCTGAGAAGTATAAGCAGGATGTATTCACCATGACCGGATTTCTGGATGGGATCAACGACAGCTTAAAGGAAGCCAATCCCATCGAAGAGATGACGGAAGATACTGTGGTGAATCTGGGATTTGACAAAGAAAAGCTCTACAAAAATATGGTAGACGCCAGAGCGGATTGGCTTTACAATCTGCCTCAGTGGGATAAAATATTCGATGAAGAGACGAAAAAGAGATTGTACCTGGAACAGAAGAAATCCGGCACAATCGTGAAAGGCCCGAAGGTAGGCCGCAACGATCCATGTCCCTGTGGATCGGGAAAGAAATATAAGAAATGCTGCGGAAGAAACGCCTAATGGCGACAGCGCTTTTGATCCTGGGCATTCTATGCCTGGGATATTATATTTCCCTGACATTTTTCGGCATGGATTTTGCCATTATCTGGCTATTGGCGGGGATTTTTCTTGTCTGTTTCGGTTATACGCTGGGATGGACCCGTTTGTGGACGCAAATATTGCCCAGAGGCGTGAAGGTGGGTCTTTACGGGATGTTTCTGTTCGGATTCTTTATCTTCGCCTTCCTGGAGCTTCTGATAATCAGCGGCATGAGCGGACAACCTCAAAAGAATCTGGATTATATCGTTGTGCTGGGCGCACAGGTGCGGGGTGAGCGCCCCAGCCGGGCTTTGCGAAAGAGAATTGAAAAAGCGGGCCAGTATCTGAAGGATCATCCATCCACGGTGGCGATTCTGTCCGGTGGACAAGGGCCTGGGGAAGAGATGACAGAGGCCGTCTGCATCCAACGGGAGCTGCTGAAAATGGGAATTGAAAAGGAACGGATGATTCTGGAGGAAACGTCCACAAGCACATGGGAGAATCTGGACTTTTGCGCGAAACTTGCGCCAGTCAAAGAAAAGAAAACCGGGCTGGTAACCCAGAATTTCCACGTGTACCGGAGCCTGAAGCTGGCGAAGCATCAAGGGTACGAGAAGGTCTATGGCATCCCTGCGCCGTCCCAGTGGTCGTACCAGCCCCATTTTATGGTGCGGGAGGCTTTTGCGCTGGTGAAAGAAAAGCTGGTGGGGAATGTTTAAAATCAAATAAAAAGGCACAGTTTTCTGATTGGATGAATGCTGTGTCTTTTTTAATTATATATAGAAAATAGTTGCTAATAGGCAATTTGAAAGTGTATAATGGTAAATAGGTAATTGTGAAAATGCTTTCAGATGTCATGAATTGGGCGTTTTGCGATTTCCTAAAAAATGAAAAGGGGAAATGAAGTATGAAAAAGTGGAAGAAATGGAAACAAATCACATGCGGTCTAACGACAGCCGTCTTGGTGGCAACGGCCATTCCTTTACCGGCAATGGCAAGCCCAAATTCAGTTTCTATCAGCATCGCAGCTGAAGGAGAAAAAAAGAGCTTGGAGATTTTACCAGATGATCCGGCGGAAATGGTCCAAGCAGGCAATCTTGAAGAGGCGGCGGCAATCCCGCTGAAGGAGGGGAATAATCCCATTCAATGCAGTACCTTGGAGGATGAGAAAACGATTATTTCCTTCACGCCGGAAAAAACGAAATATTATCAAATTGATGTATCCGGGGTCCAGGAGACAGGGTATACTGGATATGGATATTATGGTTTCTGGTATTATGACGAAAATGGAGAGCGGCAGGCTGCAGAGAATGTGGAGAGAACATCTGAAGACCGTGTGTGGGACGCCTATCGGCTGGAGCAGGGAATTACCTATTACTTTTCCGTTTCCATAGATTTGGATGGCCATGAAGTCGAAGGAAACAAAGTGGACTGTGTTTTTCGTATCGCGAATCTAGTGGCCAGTTGGAGTAATTTTTACGGCAATTTGGAAGAGCTTCCTGGATATGACGAGGAAATGGAACCCCCTCATTGTACAGTTTATGGAGAAAATGAAGACGGCATCCTTATACATGAGGAAATGGAATCGGTTTTTGATTATATGCAAGCAGACGATCCAACGGTTCTCGCTATAGAGAAAAAGAATGGCGTCTATAAGATGAAGGCGACAGGTCTGGGTTCCACAACCGTGCGTTATACGGCCGCTGTGACATATGGGGACGAGAAATTCACGGAGAGCGGCCAGTTCGAATTTACTGTAACAGATAAAAAATATCTGGGAGGTTGGCATGTAAATGGAGTGAGAAGTACAGAGTATCATCTTGTGGCCGGCCAGAAATTACAGATACAGCCAGTCCTAGACTGCATAACAAAAGCTCCCAATGGAGAAGACGATGTATGGACGGAAGTGTCTTTAGACGATTATAGAGTGGAATACAGGCCATCCCAGGATGAGCCAGTGATTGCGATAGACGCCAATGGCGTTGTGCAGGCGAATAATTTGGGAGAATGCCAGGTATATGTAGATTTTTATGTCAATGATAAACGGGTGGACACAGCCTCTTTCTATGTACAGGTAAAAGATGAAGTTACAGCGGCCGCTCTGTACAGAATTGACGGCGACGAAGAGATACAGATTGCCCAGCAGCCGCCCTGCTCTTATGGAAGTTTTCGAGAGGATATCTCATTGCCAGCTTCAAAAGGCTCTGCTGTAAAATTAAAAACCAGGATTACGACTTACACAAAAGACAACCTGGCCGGAACGGAATCAGTCTGCGTCAACCCTAATTTCTATGTAGATGACGAAGACTGGCAGAATTACACAGGCGATTTTACATTAGGAAATGCGGACGGCGTCGTTACAATTTCCGATAAAGGAGATTGGGATGATGAAACGGCATGGGATTATCCCTATTGCTATTTTTATGGGAATATAAAGGTAAATGACAATTTAATTGCTTTTCCGTTCAAAATTGTTTTTGAAGATGAGATGTTGACAGAGGGCGATTACCAGTACCAGGGGAGAAAAGACGGCACGGTACAGATTACAAAATACCTTGGAACTCAAAGTCAGGTGAAAGTTCCAGCGCGTATAGCCGGGAAAGCCGTGACCAGCATAAGGAAATTCGCATTCCAGAATTGCGTTGGTCTGACCAGTCTGGAACTGCCAGAAAGCATTACAAGTATTGGCGAGTTTGCATTTGATGGTTGCACTCAACTGGAATTGGTTGTAAAGCTGGGAAGCTATGCGGAATTCTACGCAAAAGAAAATGCAATCCCTTACAGATACATAAACCAGGCGGAAATAAAAGCTGCAAAAGATGCGCTAAGCGCCACGAAAATATCCAAAGCTTCCATAGCCCTGCAAACAGGAAACAAAGGCAATACAGCAACGATTCAGCCAGAATATCCGAAAAATTTTACAGAAATTCTGCAAAAGGCGGGACTGCGCATCGCTTCCGTGGCATACAAATCCAGCCGTCCTGAAATAGCGTCTGTGACCGCAAACGGCAAAGTGACCGGGATAAAAGCGGGAAGCGCCACAATCACCACCACAGTCACGTTAAACGATGGAAGCAAAAAGACGCTTCAGACAACTGTAACTGTCAAAGCGGGAAACCAGGCGGAAATACAGGCGGCGAAGAAGGCGTTGAACGCCACCAAGATATCCAAGACAACCGCCACGCTGTACACAGGAAAAGTATCTCACACAGTAACGCTTAAGCCCAATTATCCGAAGAACTTTACAAAGACGCTGCAAAAAGCGGGGCTGCGCATTGCCTCCGTGGCGTATGTATCCAGCGCTCCGAAAAAAGCGTCTGTAACTGCAAATGGCAAAGTGACCGGACTGAAAGCGGGAAACGCCACGATCACTGCAATGGTGACTTTAAGCGACAAAAGCAAAAAAACGCTTCAGACAAAGATAACCGTCAAAAAACCATCTCTGGAGATTTCCGGCAAGAAATCCGTAAAGAAGGGAAAGTCTTTGACGCTCAAAGTCAAAAAATATGGAGTATCCGGCGCAGCGTCTTGGTCCGTGGATAAGACGAAGCTTGCGTCCATCAACAAGAAGACTGGAAAACTGACGGCGAAAGCGGCCGGAACTGTGAAAGTCACCGTGAAAATCGGAACCGTGAAAACAACCTGGAAAGTAGTAGTAAAAAAATAACCATAAAAATTAAGAGAAATTTCAATTTGACAGAAATTATTTTTGTGTTATAATAGTTGCAGAAAAATCAAGTAAAACGATGAAGAGAAGAGTAAGATGTGAAAACTTTCCAGAGAGGAATGCCCGTCTGGGACCAGACGTGCGCTGGAAGCATTCCACTGCAGAAGCATCTGAAGACCAACTCTGAGTGGCTCTAATCCAGCCCGGTGATTCCGTTATCATCAAGAAAGAGGCTGTTTTTCACAAGAGGATAAGAGAAACGGCAAAAAGGGTGGAACCGCGGTTCGGACATATCTGACTCGCCCCTTGCAAGGAAGAATTGTTGCAGGGGCGGGTTTTTTGTTGTGTAAATTTTGTAAAAAGGAGAAAATACCATGATTATTACATTGAAAGATGGAACAACCAAAGAATATTCCCAGGCCATGTCTGTGATCGACATTGCCAGCGACATCAGCGAGGGACTGGCCCGGGCCGCCTGCGCCGGAGAAATCGACGGACAGGTGGTGGACCTGCGCACGGAGGTGTCCCAGGACTGCCAGTTGAACATACTCACCGCCAGAGACGAGAAAGGTCTGGCGGCTCTTCGGCACACCGCATCCCATGTGCTGGCCCAGGCAGTGCAGACCCTTTATCCCCAGGCGAAAGTGGCTATTGGCCCTTCCATTGACACAGGCTTTTACTATGACTTCGAGTGCGCGCCTTTTTCCCAGGAAGACTTGGACGCCATTGAAAAAGAGATGAAAAAGATTATAAAAAAAGGCGCCAAGATGGAGCGTTTCACCAAATCCAGGGAGGAGGCCATTGCCTTTTTCAAGGAGAAAGACGAGCCTTATAAAGTTGAGCTAATCGAAGATTTGCCAAAGGACGCAGAGATTTCCTTCTATTCCCAAGGCGACTGGGTGGATCTGTGCGCCGGACCGCATCTGATGAACGTCAAAGGCGTGAAGGCTTTCAAATTGCTGTCCTCTTCCGGGGCTTACTGGCGGGGCAGCGAGAAAAACCAGATGCTGACCCGTGTGTATGGCACTGCTTACGGAACCAAGGACGAGCTAAAAGAACATCTGGCCCAGTTGGAGGAGGCGAAGAAGAGAGACCACAATAAACTGGGACGGGAAATGAAGCTATTCACCACAGTGGACGTCATCGGCCAGGGGCTGCCCCTTTTGATGCCAAAAGGCGTGACCATTATCCAGGAACTGCAGAGGTGGATTGAGGACGAAGAGGCCAAGCGGGGCTATGTGCGCACCAAGACGCCGCTGATGGCCAAGAGCGATTTGTATGTGATTTCCGACCACTGGGGCCACTACAAAGACGGCATGTTCATCTTGGGAGACGAGGAAAAGGACAAAGAGATCTTCGCCCTGCGACCCATGACCTGTCCGTTCCAGTATTATGTATATAAGGCGGAGCAGCACAGTTACCGGGATTTGCCAGTGCGTTTAGGGGAGACCTCCACGCTGTTTCGGAATGAGGAATCCGGCGAAATGCACGGTCTGACCCGCGTTCGCCAGTTCACCATCAGCGAGGGCCATCTGATTGTGCGCCCAGACCAGATTGAAGAGGAATTCAAAGGATGCGTGGACCTGGCTAAATACTGCCTGACCACGCTGGGCGTGGAAGAGGACGTGACCTATCGTCTCTCCCTGTGGGACCCCAACGACCAGGAAAAATACCTGGGAGATGAGAAGACATGGAACCAGGTGCAGGACATGATGCGGGAAATCCTAAACCACATCGGCATTCCCTACACAGAGGAAGAAGGGGAGGCCGCCTTCTACGGCCCGAAGCTGGACATTCAGGCCAAAAACGTGTATGGCAAGGAAGACACCATGATTACCATTCAGTTGGACATGTTCCTGGCGGAACGTTTTGATATGACTTTCATCAACGCCGACGGAGAGAAGGAACGCCCGTACATCATTCACCGGACCTCCATGGGCTGCTACGAGCGGACGCTGGCCTGGCTCATTGAGAAATACGCCGGACTGTTCCCCACCTGGCTCTGTCCGGAACAGGTGCGGGTCATCCCCATTTCTGAGAAATTCCACGATTACGCCGCCCAGGTGGAAACCCGGTTAAAAGAAGCCTCCATCCGCTGTTCGGTGGACCAGCGGTCCGAGAAAATGGGGTACAAAATCCGGGAAGCCCGGCTGGACAAAGTGCCCTACATGCTGGTGGTGGGCGCCAAAGAGCAGGAAGAGGGGCTGGCGTCTGTCCGGAGCCGCTACCTGGGAGACGAAGGGCCAAAAACCCTGGATACATTCATTTCCGAAATCACAGAAGAAATCCGCACCAAGGAAATACGGAAAATCCAAGTGGAACAGGACAATTCCAATCATTGAGAAAAACAACTGGACTTGATGTGCGAAATGGGCATGTCTTGTCCAGTCCACAGAGAAAAAGCCTCCGCGCCCTGGTACAAAAGCATATACAAGCCATTGCAGGTTTCACACCCGGCGTCTTTAGCCAGCTCTAAAAGCCGGGTCTGTCTGGGATTATAAATAGCGTCGAAAACCACCAGGCCCGGATGAAAACAGGCGGGATCTGTAATCAGAGATTCTTCCGTGTTTGGCGCCATGCCCACCGATGTGCCATTTACAAGAAGCTGGCTTTCTTCCAACGCATGCAAAAGCTGTGCATGGTCGGATTGCTCCATTAAGGTGACGCGGCAGGGGTAGGAGCGGTTAATCTCATCGGCCAGCCGCTGCATCCGGCCCCAGAAACGGCTGGTGGGCCGGGCAAAGACATGGATGGCTTTTGCTCCGTCAAGAGCCGCCTGCACGCAGATGGCCGTGGCGGCGCCGCCGGCCCCCAGAAGCGTCACGGTCTGTCCTTTTATTTCATGCCCGGCGTCTTTAAGAGCGCGCACAAAGCCCACGCCGTCTGTGTTATGTCCGGTTAAACGCCCATCTTCATGGACCACGGTATTCACAGCGTCTATAAGCCGTGCGGCCGGAGAGAGGCAGTCGCACAGCTCCACCATCCGGTTCTTGCAGGGCATAGTCAGGTTAAATCCGCGCACGCCCATAGTTCTTAATCCCGACACCGCCGTGGCAAGCGCCGCCTCCTGCACGTCAAAGCACAGATATACATAGTCCAGATTCCAGTATTGGAAGCTCTCGTTATGCATCCGGGGGGAGATGCTGTGGGCCACCGGACTGCCCAGAAGCCCGGTTAGCTGGGTGTGGCCAGTAATTGTAATACTCATATTTATCCTCCAAATCTTTTTGTTATTCATCATAAATATTTTCACAGGAGATGTCAAGAAATGGCTGGAAGCATTACCATAAAAAATACTGTCATAGGAAAGGGAACGCCCTGTATCTGCGTGCCGCTCACAGGGGAGAATCTCTCCAAATTAATGGACGAAGCTGAAAAAGCCGTCGCCGCCGGACCGGATCTGGTAGAGTGGCGGGGAGATTTTTTTCACAAAATATTAAATCCAAAAGAAGTGGAACAGGCATTCAAAGAGTTGACCTCCCTCTTGGGATCGACGCCCCTGATTTTCACCATCCGCACGAAAAAAGAAGGGGGAAGCCTTGCGATTTCCCCGGAAGAATACGCCAGCGTTCTGGAAGAGGTGGCAGCCATGGAAGCGTTGTCTCTGATGGATGTGGAAATCTTGCAGCTAAAGGATTCTCTGCGCCAGCGCGTCGTCCAGAAAATCCACCAGGCTGGCAAATACGTCATCGGCTCCAGCCACCATTTTGAGAAAACGCCTTCCAAAGAAGAGATGACGGAAATCCTGGCGGCGGAGGACCGGGCCGGAGCGGATATTCTGAAATTGGCCGTCATGCCCCAGGATTACCTGGACCTGGCACGGCTTTTGGACGTAACGGGAGAGAGCGCGCGCGGCGGATGCGCGAAACCAATTATCACCATGTCCATGGGAGATCTAGGCTGCGCCAGCCGCTTCTGCGGGGAGATCTTCGGATCCGCAGTTACGTTCGCCTCTGTGGGAAACGCCTCCGCGCCCGGCCAGCTGCCCCTAAAAGAACTGCGGGAACTGCTTCGGGTTTTCCATAAATTTTTGTAAAAAATGGAGAAGAAGGTCGAAACCTCCCGAAAAATTCTAAAAAGGTACGTCCTCATTTTGACAAATTCTTTTGCCCTCATAACCTATAATGTGTTACACAAACGCATCTTACAAAAGGTAAGGTAACACAGGTTATGGAGGGCTTTTCTTGTATAGGGAAATTTACATAGACGTTGTTTTTGCAACCAACCTCTTAATGGATTTTGTTTTACTCCGATTGACGGGGCTGCTTTTTGGCATTCGCGCCGTCTGGTACAGAAGCCTTCTGGGAGCTGTCATCGGCTCCCTCTCATCCTGTCTTATCTTAATCATACCCACAGATAACCCATATCCGGCCGCTTTCGCGCTGCACATACTGACAGCGGCGGTGATGGCGAAAACCGGATGCAAAGTAAAATCAAAAAGTATGCTGGCAAGGGCCACGGTAACTTTATATATACTGGCCTTTCTATGCGGCGGCTTTTGGGATGTAATATCTGCAGGCAACAGCATGGCCCTGGGGACGTTTCTGATCTTTACAGGAGTCAGCTATTTATTTTTCGCCGTATGCGTCAGAGGATACAGAAAATGGAGTCAAAAAGGGGACGCCATTTGCCGGGTGTTGTTAAAAAACCGGGAAAATACAGTGACTGTAAAAGGGTTCTACGATACGGGGAACCTGCTGACGGACCCCCTTACCAATAAACCAGTATCTATTGTGGAGGAACAGGCTTTGATGAAGCTGTTGCCGGCCGCTGCGTTAAACGGAGGAAAAAATATAGAAGAAGCTATGGGGGAGTGTGATGACCCGTCGTGGGAGAGTCTGCGTCCCCATTTTATTGTCTTTCGCAGTGTGGGGGAACATGAAGGAGTACTTCCAGTGATTACATTGGAGGAAATGTGTATTTATCGGGGGGAACAGATTATCTATGTATACCATCCGGCTATCGCGATTTCCTCCGCGTCTTTCCATTCCAGGGGGAGATACCAGATGATCCTGAATGGGCGGATTCTGTAATTTGTCATCAAAATAGAAAGATTTTTCAACAGGAGGAGCGTAAATATGAGTGTAAAAGCAGCAGCTAATAACTATTGTATGCCGATGATTTCCAGATTTTCCAATGTGGTGTTCCATAAGCCCAAAGAGGTCTACTATATTGGCGGCGCCGATGTGCTCCCTGCGCCGCTGGAGCCGGAAAAAGAAGCGGCGTTTATACAGGAGTTGGGGACTGAGCAGGAAAAGGAAGCCAAATCCACGTTAATCGAGCACAATCTGCGTCTGGTGGTCTACATAGCCAAAAAATTCGATAACACCGGCGTGGGCGTGGAAGATTTGATTTCCATTGGGACGATCGGTCTGATTAAGGCCATCAACACCTTCAATCCCATTAAGAAAATCAAGTTGGCCACCTACGCTTCCCGCTGCATTGAAAATGAGATCCTCATGTATCTGAGACGAAATAACAAGACGAAAATGGAAGTTTCCATTGATGAACCGTTGAATGTGGATTGGGACGGCAACGAACTTTTATTATCCGATATACTGGGCACAGACGAAGACGTAATTTACCGGGATATTGAGCAGGAAGTGGAAAAGACGCTTCTGGGAAAAGCCATCTCCAAATTAAACGACCGGGAACAGACCATCATCAAACTGCGGTTTGGTCTGTACGCACCGGATATGAAAGAAAAAACGCAAAAAGAAGTGGCGGATCTGCTGGGCATTTCCCAATCTTACATATCCAGACTGGAAAAACGCATCATCAAACGGCTGAAAAAAGAAATTGTTCGCTATGAATAGCGGGTAAAACGGCACAGGTATACGCAAAAATGTATGCCTGTGCCGTCGTACATGGTCAACCATCTATTCCAAAGAGAAGTTCCAACTGATCTTCGCACCAATCCAGCTGATCGTCCAGCGCGTCCAGCTCTTTTTCCCGGTCTCGATAATCGGTGGAAGACAGATTGCCGGCCCGGCGCTGGGCGTCCATCTCATCCTCCAGCGCATCCAGATCCTTTTCCGCCAATTCAATTTCGCCTTTCAGATTGTAAAACTGTTCCGTCTGTTCCTGGGCAGATCCAGTGGGCTTCGTGTCATTGATCCGCCGCTCCAGATCCTGGATAAGCGCAGCCAGCGCGGAAGCGTCTGTGGTTCCTGTGTCGTAGGAGGCGCGTTCTTCATGGTGTGTGGGTCCAGCAGGCGTATCCGTCATGGACGCATTATTCTCGGAGGGCGCGTTGTTTATAGTTGTATTATCTGATGGAGGGTTGTCTGTCTGGACATTATCCGGCTGTAGATTTTCGGAAAAGCTCGATGAATTCTGAGAATCGGCAGATGTATTTTCTTTTTGCAAATCCGCAACCTGTTGTTCCAACTGGTCAATCTGTTTTTTTAACTGAGCGTTTTCATCTTTTTGGGAACCACACCCGGTGACGCCCAATGCGACAACGGCCACTGCGATGAACAGTCCTGTCTTCATCATTTTAAAACACCATTCCTTTCTTAAATAAAATAATTACTTCTTATCGCTTTTTTGGGCATAGTCAATGGCCGAAAAAAGCAGGTAATTCAAGATAAAGCAAAAGGCCGTCAGCGCGCACGCCTCAGCCATGCTGTACGAAAAGGTTCGAAAAAGCGAAACGATTCCAAACGCGGCAATATAACCGGCAGTGTTAATAAGAGAACGTTTCAGTGGATTCATGTAGAATGCCCCCTTTCTTTATTATATGCTGTGACTTTATTTTATCACATACCTGAGTAAAATGAAAGAAAAACTGTGTCGTCAGATTCTTGAATAAACGAAGAAAATATGCTATAGTATTTGTATTAAATTTCAAATCGATTATAATCATATGGACTATTATAGAGAAGTGTTAGGAGAACAAGCCCCATGATAGATGGAAAAAAAGTATTATTCAGCGGTATGCAGGCCACCGGAAACCTGACTTTGGGAAATTATCTGGGGGCCCTAAAAAACTGGGTGACCTTAAGCGATGAATACGAGTGTTTCTACAGTGTAGTGGATATGCACTCCATTACCATTCGCCAGGACCCGGCCGAGCTGCGAAAAAGAGCCCGTGCGCTGCTCACTCTATATATTGCGGCAGGGCTGGACCCGAAGAAAAACTGTCTGTATTACCAGTCCCATGTATCCGGCCATGCAGAACTAAGCTGGATCTTAAACTGCTTTACTTATATGGGCGAACTGAACCGCATGACGCAGTTTAAAGACAAATCCGCCAAACATGGGGACAATATCAACGCCGGACTTTTTACTTATCCGGTTTTGATGGCTGCGGACATTCTGTTGTACCAGGCCGACGTGGTTCCGGTGGGCGTGGATCAGATGCAGCATCTGGAACTGACCCGGGATGTGGCTGAGCGTTTCAACAACATCTATGGCGACGTTTTCACCATTCCAGAAGCTTATATTGGCAAAGTCGGGGCTAAGATCATGAGTCTGCAAGATCCGTCCAAGAAAATGTCCAAATCCGATGAGAACCCCAACGGAAGCATTTACCTGATGGATGATACAGATACAATTATGCGGAAATGCAAAAAGGCTGTTACCGATTCGGAGGGCGTGATTCTATATCGGAGCGAGCAGCCCGGCGTGAAGAATCTCATTGACATATACAGCGCGTGCACAGGAAAATCTGCGGAAGATACAGTCCGGGAGTTTGACGGCAAAGGCTATGGAGAATTCAAAATGGCTGTGGGCGAGGCAGTGGCGGCCATATTGAAACCCTTGCAGGAAGAATTTGCCCGGCTGGAGAAAGACAAGGCTTATGTGGATTCCATTATCAAAGAAAACGCCGAGAAAGCCAGTTATTACGCATCCAAAACCTTGCGCAAAGTACAGAAAAAAGTAGGATTTCCCGCCCGGATTTAGAATTTTATGATCATGTGTGAAAAACCAGCCCATAGATGAATCTCGGCTGGTTTTTCTTTTACTGGATGAACACTTTAAATGCGAGGAGAGCGTATATGTTTATTTTGAGAAAAATTTACTGCCGAACCGTTCAGGCCGTCTTTAAGGCTGCACTGCCTTTTTTGCCCTATCGGAAACCAAAGATTCTCCCGTCTGTGGCCAACATCGCGGATGTATGCAAAGAGAACAATATAAACCGAGTTTTGATTGTAACGGACAAAGGCATCCGGCGCCTGGGACTTACGGATTTTCTGGAAAAAGCGCTGGAGGAGAGCGGAATTTCCTATTGGATTTACAGCCGCACGGTGGCCAATCCCACCATCTGGAACGTGGAGGAGGCTCGCAGAATGTATTTGCAGCACAACGCCCAGGCCATCATTGCCTTTGGCGGCGGTTCACCGATGGATTGCGCCAAAGTGGCGGGGGCGCGGGTTGTGAAACCCAGGCAGAGCGTCCGTCAGATGCGGGGAATATTGAAAATACACAAGAGACTGCCCCTGCTCATTGCCGTGCCCACCACGGCGGGGACCGGCAGCGAGACTACCTTGGCGGCGGTTATCACCAACAGCGAGAAACGCCACAAATATCCCATTAATGACTTCAGCCTGATTCCCCGTTATGCGGCGCTGGACTATCACGAAACGCTGGGATTGCCGCCGGATCTGACGGCGACCACCGGGATGGATGCGTTGACCCATGCGGTGGAAGCGTATATTGGCAGAAGCACAACGCGGGAGACACGGAAGATGGCGGAGGAGGCCGTCCGACTGATTCGCAGATATCTGAAAGCCGCCTACGATGACGGCCAGAACAAAAAAGCGCGAAAATCCATGTTACAGGCGTCTTATTATGCCGGAGCGGCGTTTGCAAAATCTTACGTAGGGTACGTCCACGCTGTGGCCCACTCTCTGGGAGGACAGTATAAGATTCCTCACGGGCTGGCCAACGCGGTGACCCTTCCCATTGTTCTGCGCCTCTACGGCCCGGCCTGTGAAAAGAAGCTGGCCAGGCTTGCGCGAAAATCCGGCGTTGTAGATAAGCGGCTCAAAGACCATGCGGCGTCGCAGCGCTTCATCCAATGGATACAGGAATTGAACGATTCTATGGGGATTCCCCGTAATTTCCCAAAAATCCGCAGGAAAGACATTCCCATTATGGCGCGTCATGCGGACAAAGAGGGAAATCCACTGTATCCGGTTCCGGTTCTGATGAATCGTCGGCAGTTGGAGCGGATTTATCTTATATTGAAAGGGGAGTGACAACATGCAGATAGAAGAATTGATGAAAAAACAGAGAGCCTTCTTCCTGTCGGGAAAAACTTTTCCGATTTCCCACCGGATAAAAGCGCTGGACCGTCTGGAGGCGGCAATCCGGAAATACCAGCCAGATTTATACAAAGCTCTTTTCAAAGACTTGGGCAAATCCAGAGCGGAATCTTATATGTGTGAAGTAGGGCTTACTCTGTCTGAACTAAATTTCGTGCGAAAACATATATGCGCCTGGAGCAAAAACCGCCCGGCGCCAACGCCTTTGGCCCAGTTCCATGGCAAAAGCTTCACCGTCCAGGAACCCTACGGCGTTGTGTTAATTCTGTCGCCCTGGAATTATCCGGTTCTCTTAACGCTGGAGCCGCTCATCGGGGCGCTGGCGGCGGGCAACTGCTGTGTGGTAAAGCCATCCGCCTACTCCCCAGCCACATCACAGGTCATGGCCCGACTAATCCGGGAGGCGTTTCCCCAAGGGCATGTGGCTGTGGTGGAAGGCGGCAGAGAAGAGAACCAGAGCCTGTTGGAGCAAAAATTTGATTATATCTTCTTCACCGGCGGTGTAACCGTAGGAAAATTGGTGATGGAAAAGGCGGCGGCTCATCTGACTCCGGTGACTCTGGAATTGGGCGGGAAAAGCCCCTGCATCATCGATCACACAGCCAACTTAAAACTTGCTGCCAGAAGAATTGTATTCGGAAAATATTTAAACTGCGGCCAGACCTGCGTGGCCCCCGATTATGTTTTAATTGAACAGGGGGTCAAAAACAGGTTTCTGGAGTATGTGAAAAAGGAAATCGTCCGTATGTACGGAGAAAATCCGCTGGCTAACCCAGACTATGGAAAAATGATCAATCAGAAACATTTCCAGCGGGCGCTGCGATTCATTGACAACCGAAAAGTCGTCCATGGGGGCCAGAGCAACGCGGACACGCTGCAAATTGCGCCCACGGTTTTGGACCGGGTGATGGAAGAGGACGCTGTGATGCGAGAAGAGATCTTCGCGCCGATTTTGCCAATCTTGACCGTTGCGTCCATGGGCGAAGCTTATGCATTTGTGCAGAAACGTCCCAAACCGCTGGCGCTGTATATTTTCACAGAGGATAAGAAGACCGAGAACCGTTTTCTGAAGAAACTGTCCTTCGGCGGGGGATGCGTAAACGACACGATTATTCATCTGGCCACTCCTTACATGGGGTTCGGAGGTGTGGGAAACAGCGGCATGGGAGCTTATCACGGCAAGAAAAGTTTTGACACATTCAGCCATGAAAAGAGCATTGTGAAAAAATATACATGGATGGATCTGCCTTTCCGGTACCCGCCATACACCCGGCTGAAAGAAGGACTGGTGCGGATGTTTGTAAAATAGATTTTGAATGGTACAATCCTAAGAAATGAGGGGAATAGTTGTGGACATTAGAGAATATGAAAAGATTTTGCGCATATTGCCAACCACTGGAGTCTTTATTATTCGGGAAGATAATCATAAGATTCTATACTACAATGAACGGGTGCGGGAAATCGCCCCCCATGTTTATAAAGGAATGCCCTGCCATGAACTGGGAAATAACTCCTGCGTCAACTGTCCGATTTTAAACATTGGAGACAAATGGGAAAACCAGACCATCAGCTACAACAATCCCTTTGGCGAGATTGTAGACATTTCGGCCGTGCGGACCAAATGGGAAGGAGAGATTCCGGCTTTTATCATTACAGTGGCGCCGCATATGCAGTCCATTGGTCACGCCTATCATCGGATTCTGCGGGTCAATTTAACACAGGACTCCTATGATGTGGTGAAAATGGGACCGGAAGACCGGGCATTTGGATACGGCAAATACACTTTCTCAAGCTGGATGGGGCAGTTTATTTATGACGGCGGCATTCATCCAGACGACATGCACAGCTTTATATCATTTACCCGCTTAGAACATATTAAACATGAGCTACGCAAAGGCCGGGATATACTGAACTGCTGTTATCGAAGACGTGTGGGAGAAGACTACCGCTGGAATTTGATGGAAGTGGTGCCAGACGCAGATTCCTCGAACGGCGATCAGTACGTCTTCTTATATGTGAAAGATGTCCATGACATATTGCAGGAAAGTCTGGCGGTAGACGACGCCAGCATTCGCATCCAGGAAGTCATCCGCACATTGGGTGAACAAAACTTTGGCATTTACGGCATTGACCTGGACACGGGAGAGGCTAATCTTGTGCGGGAAAATGGCCACACGCACACAGGGTGGAAATCCTGGACAATCCAGTGGAATGAAATTATGGAATCGCGTCTGCTCAAGCAACTTCATCCCACAGACCGGGATAAAGTATACGATAGGTTTTCTCTGGAAGGGCTTCGCCAGATGAAAGACACCGCCATGCAGAAAAACGATATGTTATGCCAGTGGCGGGGCGAAGAAGATCACGAGTACCGCTATATGGCCATCATCGCCTATTTTGGCCAGAATCATGCCACGAAAAATTATACAATCCTGGCTTTGCAAAATGTGGATAAACGGGTGCGCCAGGAGCATACCCTCAGTCTTCGGGACATGCAGCTGGCGGCTATACTCAAGTCCAGGTACAGCGTTATGACCACCGTTTATCTGGAAAACGGCCAGTGCGAACGAATGTGGATTAACGAGGAAAGCGGGATGCAGAAAGTCCGTACGGGAAATTACCATCAATATTTCCAGAAAGCGCTGGACTTTACCGTTCATCCAGACGATGCAGAGGCGTTCCGAAATGTGATGAGTCCGGAACATCTGTATCAGAAAGCGGCAGGCACACGGGATTATTTCGAGGAAATCTGCCAATACCGCATGGCCGGAACATCGCTACAGTGGATTGAACAGCATGTCATCTACGCCCGCAAGGGAAAACGCATATCGGTGAACATACTAGGGCGTGACATTACCCGGGAGAAAATTGAGGAAGAGAAGCGGCTAAAGGCTGAACAAGAACAAGTTGATATTATCCGCACTCTAAGCGGCATGTTTTTCGCCACCTATTACGCGGATCTGGTGCGGGACACTTTCCGGGATGTGACGCAGTTGCCGGACGTGAAGAAAGTTTTGGGCGGCAAAGTTGACTACGCCACGGGCATACAGGCTTATGCTGAAAACTTTGTGCATCCCGATGACCGGGAAGAGTATCTGAACGTATTAAGCATCCAGAATCTACGTCAGACTTTAAGCAAAAAACGTCCCTACGTGACGCTTGCCTACCGTAAATTATCGGACGACCCAAATATAAAACCGGAAGAATACGGCTGGATTCGCGGCACAGCCGTCATGTCCCAGGCGGATGCCGACGGGAAAGCCAAATCCATCGTCTACGCCGCGCAGGACGTAACCGAGAGCAAACGAAAAGAAATGAGAGAGCAGCAGGCTCTTCAGGCCGCCTGTGAAGCCGCAGACCAGGCCAACGCCTCCAAACAGGAATTTCTGTCCTGCATGAGCCACAATATACGCACGCCCATGAATGGCATTATGGGTATGGTTAAGATTGCGGCAGATCATGCGGATGACCCTGAAAAAGTAAAGGAATGCCTGGAAAAAGCCTCCCTGTCCGGACATCAGCTACTAGACGTGTTAAACGAGATTATGGACATAAGCCAGATTAAATCCGGAAGCTTTGATTTGAAAGCCGAGGCATTCAGCCTTCCTGAGCTGATGGACGAGGTGATTGCATCCGTCCTTCCCGATGTACAAGCGAAGAACCTGCATCTACAGATCCATCCCATGGAGATCCGGCATGAAAACATATTGGGCGATCGGCTGCGGCTTCAGCAGATGTTTCTGAACATTCTGGGGAATTCCGTCAAATACACGTCCTCCGGCGGAGTGTTGGAAGTATTCATCAAAGAGCATGAAGCGGTGGAACATGGCTGCGGTTCTTATGATTTCATATTTTGTGATAACGGCGTTGGAATGAAAAAGGAATATATGCAGCATATTTTTGAACCGTTCAGTCACGCGGACAACCCTGCCGTCAGTCACCTGGACGGCATGGGATTGGGAATGTCCATCGCCCAGAATATCGCGCGCATGATGGGCGGCGCCATCAGTGTGGAAAGTTCGCCTGGACAGGGTTCCAAATTTACAGTGACGGTTATTTTACGGCTGCAAAATTCCGCTGATTGCTCCAGCAGTTCATCTCATCCAGTTCAGGAAGATACGCCAGATATTTCTTTCCGTGGTTGCAAAATCCTGCTGCTGGAAGATAACGAACTAAACCAGGAAATCGCCATGGAACTTATCGGTGAAATGGGCGCCATGGTGGAGTGCGCCGCAGACGGACGCAAGGGCCTGCAGCGGTTCGCCGAAATGCCCGAAGGATACTATGATCTGATACTTATGGATATACAGATGCCCGTGATGAACGGGTTTGAGGCGACGCGGGCGATCCGCAAGCTTCCCCGCGCCGATGCGGCAAAAATCCCAATTATCGCTTTATCCGCCAATGTGTCCGCGGAAGACGTTGCCACTGCGCGGGAATCCGGTATGAATGGACATTTGGCAAAGCCACTGGATATTTCCCAATTGATGGAGCGCATGGATTACTGGCTGAACAATCAATAAGCAAATAGAAAAAATGACGCTGTTCCTGGATAGAAACAGAAATGGCGTTATTTTTTTTCATAAATTACTATTGACAATTCCTGGGCAAAGTGATAGTATATAACCATAAAGCGAAAGCAATTCCATATTGATAAGCCAATTATATTACAGATACAAGGAAGTGGGTAACCATTTCTGGAACATCCGGTGAGATTCCGGGACAGCTTTATCCCTACTGTAATGAGTGCGAACGCTGCATAACCACTGGATTCGTAGAATCTGGGAAGGGCAGTAAGTAGGTTAGAAACTCGAGTCAGGAGACAGGTGTCTGTAGATTGGTAAATGGACAGTATCCAGAGGCATAAAGTGGAGGACTATTTTTTGTACCCTTTTCTGGGTCAGAAAAAACAAAAGAATACAACCGGAAAGTTCAGAAGCACGGCTGAGCGATTCCGATATGGGTGACTAAACCACGACGTTGAGATACTTAAAGTCAATATGAAAAACAAAAAGCGAGGAGGCGGTAAAAAGCCCTGAAAACACATCGTCTGTCCTATAAGCAGACAGACAAAAAGCGAATTTCAAAAAGACATAATAAAGACATGATTAAGTTCACAAGCTGACAGCGGGAAAGCGATTTTTCCTGCTTGTCGGCTTTTTAAAATATATGCAAAAACTTTATGCTTGGCACTTGACGAAAATCTGCATATGTGCTACGATACAATGGTATGCCGCACAAAGAGGTTTTAAGTGTTGATAATGCAACTACCGTATTTGGCGAGTAAATGAAATAGGAGGTGTGCCTTATGTACGCAATCATTGCAACAGGTGGCAAACAGTATAAGGTTGCTGCGGGCGATTTCGTAAATGTAGAGAAGCTTGGCGTGGAAGCCGGCGAAACAGTTACTTTTGACGATGTGCTTGCTGTCAGCGACAACGGCCTGAAAGTGGGAAATGACGTGGCTGGCGCCAGCGTTACTGCATCTGTAGTGGGTGACGAAAAAGGAAAGAAAGTAACCGTTTACAAATTCAAGAGAAAGACCGGTTACCACAAGAAGATTGGACATAGACAACAGTACACAAGAGTTAAAATTGAAAAGATCAATCTGTAAATTTCAGGTGTGATATGATCACGGTAACGGTATGGAGAAAGAACGGGGAATTTAACAGAGTAGAATCCAAAGGACATGCCGGTTTTGCGGAAGAAGGACGGGATATTATCTGCGCCGCCGTCTCCGCATTGATGGTAAATACCGTAAATTCCATTGACAGTTTTACGGATGATGTGATTCACGTAATCAGTGATGAGGGATACTTATCTTTGGAGTTTATTGTTGGCCCCAGTAAGGAATCGAAACTTCTGATGGATTCTCTGATGCTGGGTTTATCCCAGATACAGGACAGTTACGAAAAAGATTATTTGAAAATAATTGCAAAGGAGGTGTAGAACAATGCTGAAAATGAACCTTCAGTTATTTGCCCATAAAAAAGGGGTAGGTTCTACCAAAAACGGTCGGGATTCTGAATCAAAACGGTTGGGCGCAAAGAGAGCGGACGGCCAGTTTGTTCTTGCAGGAAATATCCTTTACAGACAGCGTGGGACAAGGATTCATCCCGGATTGAACGTGGGTTTGGGAAGAGATCATACCTTATTTGCTTTGAAGGATGGCGTGGTGCGCTATACCAGAAAAGGAAGGGACAAGAAACAAGTTTCTGTTATTCCGGTTGCTACTGAGGAGTAATTAGGATTTCGAGATGGAAGGCTTCAAATCTTATGGGTTTGAAGCCTTTTTAAGAGTTTTGAACGTAAAGCGTTTTAAGGAGGTGAGAGGAATATGTTTGCGGATAGAGCCAAAATTATGATACGTTCAGGAAAAGGCGGTGACGGATGCGTCAGCTTCCGCAGAGAAATGTATGTGGCCAACGGCGGACCTGACGGCGGAGACGGCGGAAAGGGCGGCGATATCATATTTCAGGTGGACGACGGGCTAAACACGTTAATAGACTACCGCCACAAAAGAAAATACGCGGCGGAAGATGGAAGACCCGGCGGAAAACGTCGCTGCCATGGTGCAAATGGCAAGGATTTGACCCTTTATGTGCCTGCCGGCACCGTCGTCATGGAAGCGCAGTCGGGCAAAGTAATCGCAGATTTATCCGGGGACAACAAAAGGCAGGTTCTTTTAAAAGGCGGAAAGGGCGGCAACGGCAATATGCATTATGCCACATCCACCATGCAGGTTCCCAAATACGCCCAGGCGGGAGCCGCGTCCCTGGAGCTGGAAGTTTTGCTGGAGCTAAAAGTAATTGCAGATGTGGGTCTGGTGGGATTTCCCAACGTGGGGAAGTCTACTTTTTTATCCAGAGCGTCCCATGCCCGCCCAAAAGTAGCCAATTATCCTTTCACCACTTTGAATCCCCATTTAGGCGTGGTGGACTACGAAGAAATTGACGGTTTCGTCATTGCGGATATCCCGGGACTCATTGAAGGCGCTTCCCAGGGAACCGGGTTGGGCCATGAATTCTTAAGACACATTGAGCGCACGCGCGCCATCATCCATCTGGTGGACATCGCTTCCATAGAAGGCCGGGATCCAGTGGAAGATATCTATAAAATAAACGAAGAACTGAAATTATACAACCAGGAAATCGCCCAGCGCCCCCAAATCATCGCGGCTAATAAAATAGATGCGCTGGGACCCGACGCAGACGAAGCGCTGCAGCGTATTAAACAGGAATTTGAACCCAAAGGCGTGCCTGTATATGGAATCTCCGCAGTCAGCGGCCAGGGCGTAAAAGAGCTTTTATGGGCTGTGAAGAAACTGCTTTCCACCTTGCCCAAAGAGAGCATTGTGTTTGAACAGGAGTTCTTTCCAGAAGAAGAACTTCTGGTGGAAAGTCTCCCCTATACAGTGGAACGCGATGAAAAAGATCCCCATACATTTATCGTGGAAGGTCCCAAAATTGAGAAAATGCTGGGATATACCAACCTGGATTCTGAGAAGGGATTTGCCTTTTTCCAAAATTTCCTGAAAGACGGAGGCATATTGGAAGATTTGGAAAAAGAAGGTATTCAGGATGGAGATACGGTGCGTATGTACGGATTCGCCTTTGAATATTATAAATAGGAGCGTGGGATTGAATGACAAGTAAACAGAGAGCTTATTTAAAAGGATTGGCTATGAAGATCACCCCTGTCCTCCGAATCGGGAAAGGGGGACTCACGCCGGAAAATACAATTTCCGTGGATGAAGCGTTGGAAGCCAGAGAGCTGATCAAAATCAACGTGTTGCAAAACTGCCTGGAAAATCCCAAGGATATAGCGGACACTGTGGCAGAGCGCACGCACGCGTCGGTGGTGCAGGTAATCGGCAAGAAAATTGTCCTGTACCGGCCAAAAAAAGACGGGAAAAGTAAAATCGAACTTCCGCAATAATGGATCTGAGGACTTGAAATGGGTGAGAGTAAGAGAAAAATCGGAATTATGGGCGGCACTTTTGACCCCATACACATCGGGCACCTGATTCTTGGGGAAAAGGCGTATGAACAATTTGGTCTGGAAAAGGTTTTGTTTCTGCCAGCGGGAAATCCTCCCCACAAGAAAATCCGTCCCGGCAGAGCCACCGACAGCCAGCGCATTGAGATGGTGAAATTGGCGATCGCGGACAATGCTCATTTTGAATTATCTCTCATAGAAATGCAGGAACAGGGATACTCCTATACGTATCGAACGCTGGAGCGGATGAAACGGGAATATCCAGACGAAGATTACTATTTTATTATCGGTGCGGATTCCCTGTTCACGTTGGAAAAGTGGCGGGAACCAGGCCGTATCTGTCAAAACTGTAAAATAGCGGTAGCCGTCCGTGACCATACAGATCCGGTAACCCTGGAACAGGAGATGGAGAGGATTTCCGAAAAATACGGGGGAATATTCGTCCGTATGGACACCCCAAACGTGGATATTTCTTCCGCCCTCATCCGAAAATGCATTTCTGCAGAAGAAACCATCCGGTATTATGTACCCGATCCGGTTCGGGATTATATTTATAAAAATCGAATATACCATGTATGCCCATTATGGCAGGAAGCTTATGGGGATGCAAGGCTTTATAAGGACGTGGAACATGGATACAGAGAATTTCAGGACAATACAAAACAAATTATATAAGAAACTGGATAGCCACCGCTTTCAACATACACTGGGCGTTATGTATACTTGCGCGGCAATGGCGATGGTATATGGGGTGGATCTGGAAAAAGCTCAGCTTGCCGGACTTTTACACGATTGCGCCAAATGCGTTTCAGATAAGAAGAAGCTGAAGCTTTGCAAAAAGCATAAACTTCCGGTATCCTCCTTGGAAAAGGAAAATCCATTTCTGCTCCATGCAAAGCTGGGAGCATATTTCGCCAAAAAGAAATATGGCGTAAAAGATAAAGAAGTGTTAAGCGCTATCCGCTGTCATACCACTGGAAAGCAGGCTATGACTACGCTTGAGCAAATTGTATTTATTGCAGACTATATTGAACCTATGCGAAGTACAGCCCCCCATTTGGATGAAATACGACGTCTGGCTTTCCAGGATTTGGACAAGTGCACCTATGAAATTCTAAAGGATACCTTGGAATATCTCAGCCAAACGCCCAGAAACATTGACCCTGCCACACAAAAGGCATTTGACTATTATTCGGAAAGGAATGAAAAGAAACATGGATAGAAGAGAAGGAGAGCAGATGGCCAGGCTTGCATGCAAAGCGCTGGAATCAAAGAAAGCCATGGATATTAAGGTAATCGACATCCATGAAGTATCTGTGCTGGCCGATTACTTTATTATCACCACTGCCAGCAACCCCAATCAGGTGCAGGCGATGGTGGACCACGTGGAGGAAACCTTGGGAAGAGCCGGCTATGAGATTAAGCATGTGGAAGGTGGTCGGGGCTCCAGTTGGATTCTGATGGACTTTGGCGATATTATTCTGCATATTTTTGATGAGGAAAACCGCCTATTCTATGATTTGGAAAGAATTTGGCGGGATGGAACGCTGATAGACGCCCAGACATTTATGGAGGGGGAATAACAGGGGGATTGAAACGGGTTCCCCCTGTTTTCTTTTTCCAAAAATCTCTGGGCGGCAGATAAGTTTACATAACACATTTATGGTTATCTCATGGAGCGGAACACGCCGATCACTTTGCCGATAATCTGCAATCCATCTTTTTCATGAATGAGAATCGGTTCCATGGTATCGTTTTCCGGCTGCAGGCGGACGCAGTCGTTTTCCAGGTAATAGGTCTTTACCGTGGCAGAATCGTCAACCAGAGCAACGATCACTTCTCCATTGCTGGCCGTATTTTTCTTCTCAACAATCACAAAATCTCCATCCATAATCCCTATGTTTCTCATACTTTCACCCTGAACCCGCAGCATGAAGGGCTGGTTATTGGTAAGATATTCCGTTGGAAGAGGGAAATAACTTTCCACGTTTTCAACGGCGAAAATAGGCTGGCCCGCAGCCACCGTGCCCACAATCGGCACATTGGCCATTTCACGGCGGGTCATATTGAAGTTGCTGTCCAGGATTTCAATGGCTCTGGGTTTGGTGGGATCGCGGCGTATATAACCGTTTTTCTCCAGGGTTTCCAAATGAGAGTGAACAGAGGAAGTGGACTTCAAATGAACCGCCTTGCAGATGTCCCGTACGGATGGGGGAAATCCGCGGTTCAATATCTCGTTTTTTATAAAATCCAGAATTTCCTGTTGTTTTTCAGTGATTTTTCCATATGCCATAATTATAATACCTCCGTATGTATGCGTTCGTAATATAAGGGCTGATTTATTATAACATACTTTAATAGTGTATGTAAACGGATATTCGGAATATCCGTTCGGAAATTTGTAAATAATTCGAATTGACAAATATACCTGTAAATGGTAGTATATAGGGGTAGATTAATCTATTCTACAAATTCATGTTTTGCGAATAGATAAGGGGGAATTTATATGGATGCAAGGACAGCCTACCACACACAGGTGGACAAAGAAAATACATTAAAATTACGGGAACTGCTGAAGGAACTGCCGCCATTTGCCCGGGATTATTTCCGCGCCATCGGCACAACCGCATCTTCCAGAACCAGACTTTCTTACGCCTATGATTTGAAAGTTTTTTTTCAATATTTGTTAATGGAGAATCCGCTTTTCCAGAACTACGCTATGGAGGACTTCCGGGTGGATGTACTGGATGCCCTACAGGCGGTGGATATTGAAGAATACCAGGAGTATTTAAGAGTCTACCAGTCCAAGGACACCGGTCTGGAAAACACCAATGGAGAACGGGGAATCAAGCGGAAAATGTCCTCCTTGCGCAGTTTCTACGCCTATTATTACAAAAGGGAAATGATCCACACCAATCCAACCTTATTGGTGGACATGCCCAAGCTTCATGATAAATCCATTGTCAAGCTGGACCCGGACGAAGTGGCCACCCTTTTGGATTACATTGAGCACGCTGGAGACACGTTGACCGGTCAGAAGAAAACCTATTATGAGAAAACCAAAGAACGGGATCTGGCCATTTTCACACTGCTTCTGGGTACAGGCATCCGTGTTTCAGAATGCGTAGGACTAGATGTGGAGGACATTGATTTTCAGAACAACGGCATTAAAGTGCACCGCAAGGGCGGAAACGAAATGATTGTCTATTTTGGCGAAGAAGTGGCCCAGGCGTTGCTGGATTACCTGGAAGTGCGGGAAGGAATCACCCCGCTGGCCGGACATGAACACGCGCTCTTCTACTCCACCCAGCGTCGGCGAATCGGCGTCAAGGCAGTGGAAAACTTGGTGAAAAAATATTCCCAAGCTGTCACGACCACCAAAAAAATTACGCCTCACAAACTTCGCAGCACCTATGGCACCGCTTTATACGAAGAAACCGGGGATATCTATCTGGTAGCCGATGTGCTGGGACACAAAGACGTGAATACCACACGGAAACATTATGCCGATTTGGGCGACGCCCGCAGAAGGAAGGCGGCCACTGCCGTGCGGTTAAGAGAAAAATAGAATTGAGAAAATAAGAAAAAAGGAAGAGAAAACGCCAAATACGCTTTCTCTTTCTTCTTTTATTTTACGGCTGACGCACATATTTCAAGGGGTCCGCATAATATTTGCCCTTCACCTTTACGCCGAAATGAAGATGCGCCCCGGTGGACCAGCCCGTGCTGCCCACATATCCAATAACCTGCCCTCGGCGTACCCGGCTGCCAACCTTGATTCCGGATTTAAATGCCGTCATGTGCATATACTGGGAAGCCAGGCCGTTTCCATGGCGGATTTCGATGAAATTTCCGGCAGAGTCGTTGTATTCACAAGCCACCACCGTTCCGGCCCTTGCAGAGTGAACCGGCGTGTTCATGGCCGCCGGAATGTCGATGCCATTGTGGTCGCTGGTCCCCACAGGCATGGGACCGCGGTTTCCGAAAGGACTGGAGATCGTATTCCATTTACGCGCCAGCGGCCATCGGAACGTATCCTTCCTTTTCTGCACAGCCTTTGCATCCAGAATGCCGTTCTTATCCACATAATGATCATCGTCCACCCAGGTTTTTACCGCCATTTTCCCATTGGAATAGAAGAAATACCGCCGCCCTTTAATCGTCACCCATCCTGTGCGCATGGCCCCTTTCTGGGCTCTGCTGAGAAAATACCAGTTTCCTTTGTAATTTAGCCACCCCTTTTTGAGCACACCCTTGGATGTGGCAAAATATTTTTTTCCATGGTAAGAAAACCAACCCGTGGCCAAGCGACCGTTCTTTAATCGGAAAAAGTAACGTTTGCCATCAATATTTCGCCAGCCAGTCACTCTTGCGCCGTTCTTCCTGGACAGATAATATTTGTAGCCTTTCCAGGTCAGCCAGCCTTTTAAGAATGAGCCGTCCTTTTGCTGAAAATAGACATTTTTTCCTTTTTTGATCCATTTTCCCTGGGCGACCCTTGAACTATCCACCAAAAGACTGTCCGCCAACAGAACTGGCTTTGCCATGACAGGCGCAGCATTTGCCGTTTTACTTGGCGCGGCCATAAGAAGCCCGATCAGACATAGAGCTATTGCCAGAAAATATTTCCTGCATCTACTCATCTTTTTCATTTTCCATTTCCCCTCTTTTATAAAATTGCGTCATCCAGAACAATGGTAAAAGGTCCGTCGTTCTCCAACTGCACTTTCATGTGCGCGCCAAAGCTGCCTTTTTCCACCACGGAAACAGCGTCGCGGCATTTATCCACAATATATTGATACAATTCTTCAGCTTTTCGCGGATCGCCCGCATGAATAAAGCTGGGACGGTTTCCTTTCTTACAGTCCGCATACAAGGTAAACTGCGAGATTAACAAAAGCTGTCCGTCCACATCTTTCAAAGACAGATTGGTTTTCCCCTGATCGTCCTGGAAAATCCGAAGCCCCAGCATTTTCCGGATGAATTTGTCCGCAATTTCCTGGGTATCACTCTCTCCCACGCCAATCAACACCAGGAACCCCTGCTGTATCTCTCCGATGGTCTCCTCTTCCACTGTCACACTTGCGTGCGACACTCTCTGAATCACAAATTTCATATTCCCTCCCCCTGTTTAAAGATTTCCTCTCTATTTTCCACATATCACAGGGAAAAATCAACCCTTTTCCACATTTTTTTTTATTTTTTTACATTCTTTTTCCCCATTATCCAGATATCTACTGGTCTCATAGACCTTGATGTCCAGCGGAAGGTTTCTTTTGGCCAGCGCTTTTCTCACATTGTTCCACAAAAGAGCATAAAGAACCGCGCAGACAGGCACTCCGATAAACATGCCCAAAATGCCAAATAATCCGCCGCCCACTAAAATAGCCAGGATTACCATGAAGCTGGACAAACCCGTGGATTCGCCCAGGATTTTCGGTCCCAGAATATTTCCGTCAAATTGCTGCAGAATTAAAATAAAAATAATAAAGTACAGACACTGCATAGGATTGACTAAAAGAATCAAAAACGCACAGGGAACCGCACCCAGGTACGGGCCAAAAAAGGGAATGATATTGGTGACTCCCACCACAACGCTGACCAAAATCGTGTACGGCGTGCCAAGAATGCTTGTGCCCATGTAGCATAAAATTCCAATAATCATGGAGTCCACAATCTTTCCGCTGAAAAATCCGCCGAAAGTCCGATGAGTAAACCGCAGATTTCCCAGAATCCGGTTGGCCCATTGTGGGGAAAAGATTGCATATAGGAACATTTTTCCCTTTGCCGTGAAAGTCTCTTTGTCCGCCAGAATGTACACCGAAACGATAATCCCAATCACAATATTTTTCAGGAAAATCAGCACGTCCCACACGCCGGATGACAAATGCATCAGGGCGCCTTGAAGCTGTGGCAAAATATCTCTGGTCAGGTAATTCTCAAACCGAACGGCATATTTATCAAACAAATCCAAAACCAGCGCATTCAGATCCCGGTTATCCTCCAAGCTTTTGGTGACCCATCTCTGAATATCATCCATATACTGTGGAAAATTATTGATAATATTTACCGTACTGTTGATAATCTCCGGCAAAATCGTCATCACCAGCGCGTAAACCAGCCAGCACAGTAGAAAAACAGAAATCAAGACGCAGATATACCGGATTATCCGGCGGCCTCTTTTCCCCACTTCACGCTTTTTGAATTCAAAGGCGGGATAGACCACTTTCTTTTCAAGGAAGTTCAGCACGGGATTCAGCAAATAAGCGATAGCCGCACCGTAAAGCAACGGCATGATAATCCTAACCACGGTCTGGATGCCATGGATCAAAATTTCCATATGAAAAATTCCAAAGTAGAAAAGCATACTGGCCGCCGCCACAAAAAAAGCGGTTAGGCCCCAATTAAAATAATGATTATCCCCAAAAAATTTCATATTTTTCTTACGATTCCTTCCCTTTTATTCATATTTAATTACCATATTCTGTAATAATTATAACATATAAGAAATGATTTGTCATACTTTTTTAAAAAATAATGGATATTGATTTGTATAGAGCCACAAGTTATAATGGAAAAGCGTGATTTATTTATGTAATATTTTTTACAACGAAAGGAAAACAAATTAAATGAAATTACAGCAACTATTAAGCGTGTCCAGGAAGGCTATTGATGAATTTAACATGATTCAATCCGGTGATTGCATCGCTGTGGGAGTCTCCGGTGGCAAAGACAGTCTTGCTCTTCTGCTGGCGTTACGGCATCTTCAACGTTTCTATCCAAAAAAATACAGCCTTCAGGCCGTCACGGTGGATCTGGGATTTCCCAATGTGGATTTCTCTAAGATCCAGAGTTTTTGTGTGGATATAGAAGTGCCTTTTACGAGAGTAAAGACAGAAATCGCCAACATTGTCTTCTACGAAAAGCGCGAAAAGAACCCCTGCTCTCTCTGCGCAAAGATGAGAAAAGGAGCGTTCAACGATGCGATAAAGGAGCTGGGGTGCAACAAAGTGGCTTATGCCCACCACAGGGATGATGTGGTGGAGACTTTGCTTCTGTCTCTGATTTTCGAGGGCCGTTTCCACACATTCTCGCCAGTTACATACTGGGACCGGATGGATCTGACCCTCATACGTCCGTTTGTATTTATGAAGGAGGCGGATATCATTGGTTTTCAGAACAAATATCAGCTTCCTGTGGCAAAAAGCCCCTGCCCCGCCGATGGTCGAACGAAGCGGGAATATGCCAAAAACCTGTTGAAAGAGCTGAATCAGGACCATCCAGGCGCAAAGGATCGGATATTTGCCGCCATTTTAAGCGGAAATTTGAAAGGCTGGGATTCTAAACGGAAGCCTCAAAGATCTTCAATGCCTGAATAATACACTCTACGGTCTTTTCAAACCCCATTTTTCCACTGTCTATACACAAATTATAGCTGGTTGCGTCGCCCCACCGCTTGTTTGTGTAATAATTGTAATAACTGGAACGGCTTTTATCCGTCTTTTGTATAATGTCCCGCGCTTTGTTGTCCTTCATATCGTATTCTTTGGCGATTCGGCGGATGCGAATATCCAGGTCTGAATGTATAAATACGCTGAAACAATTTTCAAAATCCGCCAGAGCGTAATCAGCGCAGCGGCCTACCATCACGCAGGGGCCTTCCGTGGCCAGTTTCTTAATGGCTTCGAACTGTGCCAGGAATACTTTATGATTCATGGGCATATCGGTGAAGGCTGCCGAGTTATAGCCGAAGGAATAAGTGTCCATAACCAGTGAATATAGAAAACTGTTGGTGGGTTTCTCGTCATGGTTTTCAAACAATTCTTTGCAGATTCCGCTGTCATTGGCGGCTCTTTCCAGCAATTCTTTGTCATAGAAAGGAATCTCCAGCCTTTCGGCAAGTTTTCGGCCGATGGCGCGACCTCCGCTTCCATATTGACGCGCGATGGTGATGATTGATTTTGTTTTCATATGCCACACTCCTCTCTTATTTTAGACGATTGCGAAACGGTTTTTAATAAACTCTTTGTTTGAGCAAAATGGTCGTTTCGCAATCATCCATTCAAATTCGTTTTTTCCAGTTTATTTAATAAGTTGGTAAAAGATTCTGGAAATGGCGCGGATGTCTCCAGATATTCTCCTGTTCGGGGATGGCGAAATCCCAGTATATATGCGTGAAGTGCCTGGCCAGCTAGATGAAAAGGGTTGTCGCCGCTTCGATTGTACACGGGATCTCCTGTCAACGGATGGGAAATGCTGGCCATATGGACGCGAATCTGATGGGTGCGTCCTGTTTCCAGCCGGCATTGCACATACGTATAATCGCCAAACCGTTTCAACACCTGGTAATGGGTGACTGCGCGTCTGCCACATCTGGAATGTATGGACATCCGCTTCCGGTCGGTAGGATGCCTGCCAATGGGCGCGTCGATGCAACCCTCATTTTCCTTTATGTTCCCTTTCACCACCGCATGATAGACCCTGTGTATGGTATGTTCCTTTAACTGTTGGGCCAAGTCCCGGTGGGCATGATCATCTTTGCAAATCACCAGTGCGCCGGAAGTGTCCCGGTCAATCCGGTGCACAATGCCGGGACGCAGCTCGCCATTGATCCCCGACAAATTGCCCTGACAGTGCGCCAGCACAGCGTTGACCAGGGTATGTTCCGCGTGGCCTGGCGCGGGATGCACCACCATCCCTTGGGGTTTGTTGACCACCAGCAGGCAGTCGTCCTCATAGAGTATGTCCAGCGGAATGTCTTCCGGGAGAATGGATGCCGGCTGGTTCTCCGGGATCTGCACACATACCGCGTCTCCAGTGCGCAGACGGTAACTGGGCTTTACCGGTTTATGATTAACCAGAACCATCTCTTCTTTGAGAAGTTTTTGAAGGCGGGAACGGGAAACTTGATTCTCGTCCAGAAAAAGACCTTTATCAATGCGCCGGCCTTCCTGTTCCTCACTAATGATAATCTCTTCCATACGCATCGTCTAACTTTTTCTCCTCTGCATGAATGCAAAATCTTCTTCCCGGTACACAAAACATACATATAGAATCAATAGAAAACCGCTGACAGTCACATAAATGTCCGCCATGTTAAAGACGGGGAAATCTATCAAAGAAAAATAGAAAAAATCAATGACATATCCATACAAAATACGGTCAATTCCATTTCCGGCAGCTCCTGCGGACAATCCTGCCGCAATGAAATAAAGTGGAATATAGCGGGATGTGGCGGGCATTTGCAGCAAAAAAAGAAAAGCGGCGCAGAGAAATAAAGCGCACAGAGCCAAAAAGATAAATTTCTGATTCTGAAGCAGCCCAAAAGCCGCTCCCCGGTTTTCAAGATAATGCAGTTGAAAAACCTGGGGAATCCAGATGATGTCCGCTTGATCTTTTAAATACTCCTGCGCCAGATATTTGGTATACTGATCGGCCAAGAGAAGCGCCAAAATGCCTGCGCCCGTGCAACCCAGATATCTTATCTTCTTTTTATTCATAGTGCGCCCTTCAAGCTGTCTATGGCTGCGCAAATCTCCTCTTCCGTCACCGTAGTATCCGCAAAAGCTTCCCCAATCCGGCGCAACAAAATAAAGCGTATCCGTCCCTGGGACATTTTCTTATCTTTTTTGGTGGCCTCCAAAAGCTCTTCTGTGGATAAATCGGCTTCTAATTGCACAGGCAGTTGAAAAATCCGGTTCGTCGCTCTGATTTCATCCACAGCGGCGGCATCAATCAAGCCGCGTTTATAGGACAGGAAAGCGGCAGCCACACAGCCCAACGCCACGCATTGTCCATGAAGCATCTGAAAATTTAATTTTTTCTCGACGGCATGTCCGATGGTGTGCCCCAGGTTCAACAGCGCCCGGAGACCTTTCTCCATGGGATCTTGCTCCACAACATCCGCCTTTATCTGGCAGCTTCGGAAAATCATTTCCCGCAGAACATCCATATCTTTCTCCAGAATAGATTCCCGATGGTCTTTCAGCCACTGGTAATACGCCTCGTCTCTTAGCAGACCGTGTTTCAAGATCTCCGCCATGCCGCAGGCGAATTGTTTTTCATCCAGGGTATTCAGCGTGCGCAGATTCATATACACCAGCTTAGGCTGGTGAAACGCTCCCACCATATTCTTATAGCTGTCAAAGTCCACTCCGGTCTTTCCGCCTATGCTGCTGTCCACCTGGGACAGTAAAGTTGTTGGCACCTGCACGAAATCAATGCCCCGCAGATAAGTGGCCGCCGCAAAGCCCGTCAGGTCACCCACCACGCCTCCGCCCAAAGCCACCAGCAAATCCCTGCGCTCAAAATTATGGTGGATTAAATGGGTGTATAACGCCTGTACGGTGGATAATTGTTTATTTTCTTCTCCGGCCCGCATCACGAAGACAGTGACTTTTGAGAAAAATTTTTTCAGCTCTTCTTTTACCGTTTCCCCATAGAGCGGTTCCACATTGGTATCCGTTACGATACACACTTTTCCACCTTTTTCCCTGCATTGGCCAATCCGTTCGCCCAGATGTGAAAAATCTTTTTCTAAATCAATGGAATACGAAAATTCGCCGCTTCTTGACACCTGAAGCCTGTCCATTTCTCCCATACTTGTCCTCCTTCTATTGATAAACTTCCAAAAGAATTGCGTATCTTCCCTTTTTGGTCTGGGAAAGAACCTGCAGAAATTGGAATTTCCCTTTGCCCCGTACCGAGACAATGTCCCCCTCTTTCAGCGTATAGCCGTTGGCGGTGACCAGACAGCCGTTTACATACACCTTTTTGCCTTGAATGAATGGCAAAAGCTTTGTGCGGGAGCCGCCAAACGCCACAGACATGATGGCGTCTAGCCGAATGGATGAAACCGTTCCCTGTACAGGTTTTCGCAGTGGTTCCGGAATTGGTTCTGTCTGGGGCAGCATCTGGGTGCGCACAGAAGTATGCCGGATTTTCACCAGTTCCTGGATAAAAAAGTCAGCCATGGAATCCACGCAGAAAAACCACGCGTCATCCTCGGAGAGAAGGATGTCTCCCAGCACGCCTCTGTCCACGCCCAAATGGACCATAGCGCCCAAGTAATCCCTATGATTTAAGTTTTCCTGAAACTTTTCCACAGTCTTCGTGATTTTCAGGCATCGTATGGGAAATTCCCATTCATAAGAAAGAGCGTCAGGGATAAACGCTGCCATCTGACGCTCTGCATATTCATACCCTCCAGAAGTCTCCGTTACAATGCCCGGAAAACTGTTTTTCAGGTCTTTTATCATATGTAACTGATGGAGATCCAAAAAGTCTGTAAACGTGACAATGTCTCTTTGAAAAGCCATATTTTTCAAATCGTCCACGCGATTCTTAAAAAAAGTGTCTTGATCCTTCATCTTCTTATAACTCCGTATGCATGGAAGGGATTTTTCCGCTCAATATATCCTGGTAATCTCCGGATATATCCACATTAAATGGGGTTAAAATAAAAACAAAATCAGATATTTTTTGAAATTGTCCGCCCAGGGAATAACAGGAACCTAAAGTAAAATCAATAATACGCTGCGCCAGATCCACGTCCACGCCTTCCAGGTTCAGCACCACCGTGCAACTGGAAATCAAAGTGTCGGCAATTTCTCTGGTATCTTCCATAGAAGTTGGTTTGATTACGCACACTTCCATAGATTGTCCTTTTTTTGGACTGCGCATAGGCGTGATTTTAGAAGAAGCCGGCTTCACTGGCTTCCCACTTGGCTTTTGTACTCCTTTGTCTGTTTTCGCAGAATTTTTCGGTTGTGGATCGTCATAGAGTTCATCCTCATTGTCGCTTTTCTGGAATTTATCAAAAAATTTCTTCCGTGGCTTATCATCATCAAAATCATCGAAATCATCATCCAGAAAATCGTCATCGTCGTAATCATCGTTAAGTTTAATTGCGTCTAAGAACTTATCTAAAACACCCATGTTCTATCTCCAATCTGATTTCAAATCTGCAATATAGGAATTTAGAACGAATAATTCCGGCTTCCGAAAATACCTGTCCCTACCCTTACCATAGTGGCCCCCTCCTCTATGGCTACTTCATAATCCCCCGTCATTCCCATGCTAAGCACATACATATCTACATTATCAATGTTTTTTTCACGAATGTCAATACTTAATTTTTTCATCTCTTGAAAAACCCACCTATTTTCCTCTGGATCATCCACATACGGCGCAATAGTCATTAGGCCTTCTATGTGGACATTTTCCAGTGCGCTGATTTGCTGTATCAAGGGCAGCGCTTCCTCTTTTGAAACTCCGAATTTACTCTCCTCTCCCGCCATGTTTACTTCTATTAATATAGGAACGACTAACTGATGTTTGGCGGCTTCCGACTGAATCGCCTGGGCTAAGCGCAGCGAATCCACCGAATGAATCAAGGCCACTTTATCCACAATGTATTTCACTTTGTTTCTCTGCAGATGTCCAATCATGTGCCACTTCACGTCCTGAGGCATCTGTGGGTATTTTTCCGTTATTTCCTGCACTTTATTCTCACCGAAGAAACGCGCTCCACAATCATAAGCTTCCTTTAAATCTTCGATGGGTTTTGTCTTACTAACGGCGATTAAGGTCACCTCCTCCCGTTTCCGGCCGCTTCTCTCACAGGCGCGGCAAATCTTCTCTTCCACATGTTCCAACTGTTCTTGTATCATAAATAAACGCCTCCTTAATATAAAATTTTTAATATAAGATATCTTCCTCCTTAACCTGTGAAGCGTCCAGTATAATATGGTCATACTGGGCCAGTCCATATTCCGTGCCTTTTTCCACAATGCAGAATTCTTCATTCTGATCCAGAATGTTGATAAACCGGAAAACTGCGTATCCTTTATTGATACAGTAAGCTCCCTCCAGCGCGGCCGTATCCTCCACCACATACCGGTCATTGGAATCTGGCTTTAAGAGGATACTGCCCTCCGGAAAGATGGAAGTATCCACATAACAGAAGTCTTCTTGCTCTGCATAGACGGTTGTGCTGATAAATTCAGAGCTTGCGTCCTCCCCTTTCTTATTCCCTTTTTCCACCAGAAAACCAGCTTCGCTGTTGTTACCCCCGACTGTTTTGTATTCTGTGGGTATTGTGTAGAATTCTTTTTTTACCACAGCGGACAATGGGATTTTCAGGCCATTTTGAACATTTGTCACCAATTCAATATCTACAAAACGCTCGCCCACATAGCGAATCAGCCCGCTGCTGAACTCAATATTTCCATATTTTTTTCCATCTCTCTCAATAATTGAGAAATCCCCGTTTTGTGAAATATTATCTTTCACAAAGCGCACTTTAATATAAGTCTTATCCGCCAGACCGCTGGCCTGTTTATCCGTCAAAGGAACAATTAAATTCCAGGTTTCCCCGGTTACCAGGGTGTAGACAGCGTCCCCCGCTTGTATGGATTCTTTTTTCTTCAGGCTCTCTTTGTGGTAGGATTGAGCGTCCAGATTCGCTTCGGTGAAATTATCCACGGTAATTCCCTCGTATCCGTCCTTAGAATAGAGAATAATGCCGTTTTCCTTGGCGCGAACCAACGTCTGTCCGCCCATGGTGACAGAAGGAGCCGTATTTTCCGGTTGTTGGCCAGACGCTGCATTTTCCGGCGATACTTCCTGGCTATTCATGGAATACTGTAGAATATTTCCGCCCAGCTCGTATTTGAAATTATATGTGCTCTTAAAATCATTGGGCTGAAATTCGTAGGAAAAAGCGCTCATCTGCTCCCGGATTCTGGACAAATCTTCCTCTGACAGCGGATGCGCCGCCTGTTGGGTCTGTTGTTCGCCTAAACTATACACAATCGCGGACGCACTGACTTTTCCACCTTCCCGCGCATAATAACTCAGGTATCCACCTGCATCCGCTGTCACAATTTGTGACGGATACAGCGCAAGTCCTGTGTAGGTCTCATTCTTGGATAATGGGCCGGATACAACCTGATATGAGCTGAAATGGACGGAAGTATAATATAAAATAATGCTGAATATGATATATATAAATAGGATGCCAAACAATATAGTGCCAATATTCAACGTGACAATCCGTTTAAAATCCTTCCATGCGATTTTCCAGGAAGGAAATTTGATTTGTTTATTCGGCGCCAATAGATAAGCCTCCTTCATCAAGTTTGGAATATTTTATCATAATTTTTTTAAATTAGCAAATTTGTTTCAAATCAAAACCATGTATAAAGCCAGTGGGCTGAGGAATACTAAAATTGTGTCTAAAAACTTTTCGTATTGGAGGGATGCATCATGAATTCCAAGGGACTGGACTATACAGCATTGATCATTGCCATTGTAGGAGCCGTAAACTGGGGGTTGATCGCACTGTTTCGGTTTGACCTTGTAGCCTTTGTCTTTGGCAACATGTCCTGGATCTCACGCATCGTATATGGGCTTGTAGGGTTGTGTGGACTTTATCTGATTAGCATGTTTGGCAGAGTGGGAAGCAGCGACAGCATCAGCGTAAGCGAATAACAAACGTCATGCCCATTTGGTAACAAAAACAGGGAAAGGTATAACCATCTCTTTGGCGCCTTTCCCTGTTCCCTTTGTTTATGTAATTGTATGCAAATATTTTATAACGCTTCAACAATTTTAGACTGAAGAGGCGCGGGTATTTCTTCTTTGTCCATGGATATGCTAACAACAAAGGTAAGATTGAACTGTTGTCCAATGGCGTCTAACTGACTCAATGTATTTTCCACATCCTGTCCCTCCAGCTTTGATATGGTGAGGAATCCATCCAAATACACTTGTTCCAGATCATGATCCTGTGAAAGAATGCCACAAATAAATCCCACAAATTCATCGCTGTTTTTCAACGGGAAGGCAGATACATCAATCAGCCGTATCTTATTATTCAATTCATACATGTGCTTGGCGCTTTTATCCAAATACACGATGCTTCCATTGGCATTTTTGACGGAGCCGTTTGCCCTTTCCAATAAAACCTTTGTCTTACCTTTGCCCTTTTTTCCTACAATTAGTTCAACCATCCTGCTTTCCTCCTTAGACATATAGGCAATTTTAACAAATTCCTATTTCTGATAGTTCAATTATAGTGTATATAGGCTAAAAGTTCAATGATTATTTTCAGGAATTGATATGTTCCAGCAACTGATTCATCTGCTGGTATAATTCTGGTTTGTCAAAGGCGTTTGTCACAATGGTGATAAATGTCTTTCCATATTCATTCTGGCTGACCAAAGCCAGGCAATTTCCAGCCTCATCGGTGGTGCCGGTCTTTCCGCCAAGAATGGTTACGCCCTTCGGGCCAGTGGCCTCCCCCGTCAGATAATAGTCGGTCGATTCCAGAGAGATGGCATTTACCTGCCCGGATATATTCTGATACTGGACGGTAAAAGCGCCCATTTGGATAATTTCCACAAACTTGGGATAATGAATCGCTTCGTTTAGCATCAGATAAATGTCATAAATGCTGGTGTAATGCTGGGTATCCTGCAAGCCATGAGGATTGGTGAAATGAGTGTTGGTCATGCCCAGACGCGCCACTTCTTCATTCATCATTTGCACAAAATTTTCCTGGGTTCCCCCCACATGCTCTGCGATAGCCGCTGCAGCGTCATTTCCAGAATGAATTAATAAACCCTGAAGAAGCTGCTCCAATGTAAGCTGATCACCAGCCCGAAAACCGCAAAGCTGCGAGCCTTCTTCCAAAATCAAAGCCTCCTGACTGACCGTTACCAGATCGCTGAGATTCCCATTTTTCAAAGCCACAATAGCTGTCATAATTTTCGTGATGCTTGCCGGATAAAGTTTTTCATAAAGGTTCTGTCCATATAAAATCTGCTTGCTGTCGAGAGCAAAAAGTCCTCCATATTGAGATGGATCCTGGCTGACTCCCTCCAAAGGAACATTTCCCTCAGCAGATACGCACAGATTTTTTGCAAAGCTGTCCTGAATCTGTTTATCCACTGCGTTCATCCTCCCTTGAAGTTGTTCAAATGACCCAAAAGCAAGAGGAAGCTCCGTCGCCGCCTCGGATAAAAAAAAGTGATAAACGCCTGCGCAGCCCATGCCAATAAACAGAAGCAGCAGAATAAGAATCATTGTATTGCGCATTCTGTGTTTGCGCATTTTCATAAGTTTCTTTTTACGCGCCATCGTGTTTCCTCCATTCTAAGCGCTTATTTTTCTGGTTTTATAAGAACTGCTC
Organism: uncultured Lachnospiraceae bacterium; assembly: GCA_910588775.1. Taxonomy (GTDB): domain Bacteria; phylum Bacillota; class Clostridia; order Lachnospirales; family Lachnospiraceae; genus MGBC164599. The sequence goes on along the minus strand of CAJURH010000009.1, from coordinate 20,510 downwards.
TGCAATCCCACATTCAAAACCAGCCCCATTCCAATATAAAGACTGACTACAGAAGTAAGTCCATAACTGACAAACGGCAAAGGCGTTCCCGTATTTGGCATAATCCCTGTGGCCACGCATATATTAATAAAGCTTTGTAGAGAGACGATGGTCGCCACGCCGCAGCAGATTAGTTTTCCCGAAAGGTCCTTAGACCGCAAGCTCATGCGGATGCACTCAAAAGTAATCCACAGTAAAATAAGAATAATCAGACTGCATCCAATAAAGCCCAACTCCTCCCCAGCTACAGCAAAGATAAAATCCGTCTGTATCTGGGACACGAAGTTCCCTTTGTTCACGGAGGATTCCTCATTGTTCAGACCCTTTCCCGTCAACTCTCCAGACCCAATGGCCAGGATGGAGTTATTCTGTTGTTCGATGTCGTCGCTATACTCTTCATTTTCGGGATAAAGGAAGGACATAATCCGATCCCGTTGATAATCTTTGATCAGTTTTTGGTCCGGTTGCACCACAATGGACAAAAATATAATCATCAATGGCACCATAATCAAAATCGTGCCACCAATAACCTTGTAGCTCAAGCCCGCAATATAGATCAACACGCAGAACAGAACCGTCACAGTAATGGTATTTTTTAAGTCCGGCTGCTGATAAATTAAAACCAACGGAACCACCAACAGAGCCACACATTTTACAATGACTTTAATGGTATTCAAATCGTTTTCGTGATCCATAAAATACCGGGCAAAAAATAAAATCAGCAGAATCTTGGACAATTCCGTGGGCTGAAACCGGAAACCGGCAATCTCAATCCAGCGGGTGGCCCCTCCTGCGGTGGAGCCCATTAAACGAACCCCCAAAAGCATAACAATATTGAAAATATAAATCAGCCAGTAAAAGTTCAAAATCCAGCTAAAATCCATCAATGACACTATAACCATTACTGCTACGCCCAAAGCGACCCCCATAATCTGACGGCTCTTCAACGATTCCATGGCGCTGCCTACCAACAGTACGCCAATGACGCTGATGCTTAGGAGCAGAAACACAAGTCTGAAATTATAAAATCTGAATTTATACTGTTTTAACATAATCCTTTCGGCTATCCTTCTCTTGTAGTATTGGTATCCGTGCCAGCATCATAGGTGGATTTTGCTGGAATTGTATTTGTATTCCCGTTTTGTCCACAGGAAGGTATTTATTTATTGCTTGCACCAGATCGTTTTTCAACATAATCGTAGCGTCCGTAGAGCAATCCAGTCGTTCGGATAACAAAACGGTCTTCAGCCGATTTCTGGCCACGGAACCGGATTTTCTCTTTACCAAACCATTTCTTGCCAAAAAAAGCATTTTCCTACCTCCTTTAATTACGGAATAATTCCGTCATCTTACGGAAAATACCTTTTTTTATATCAAAATTCAGAAATGGTATCTCTTCTCCTGTAATTCTCCGGCAGATGTTTATATATCCCTGTTCAGCAGGGGAGTTTTTTCCAGATAAAGGCACACCCTGATTGGTGGCTATGACAATCTGCTGGTCATCCGGTATAATGCCCAACAAATGAACGGCGAGTATCTCAATCACATCGTCTACCGACATCATATCTCCTTTTTGTATCATATCTGGACGAATCCGGTTGATAATCAATTCAATCTGGCTGATGTCGTTGGCTTCCAAAAGTCCAATGATCCGGTCTGCATCCCTTATGGCGGAGACTTCCGGAGTGGTCACCACAATGGCCCGGCTGGCGCCCGCAATGGCGTTCTTAAACCCCTGCTCAATCCCCGCCGGACAGTCCAGGATGATATATTCAAAATAACTGCCCATCTCCTCGGTGAGTTTTATCATCTGCTCTGGCGTTACCGCCGTCTTGTCCTTTGTCTGTGCAGATGGGAGCAGATACAGATTATTGTACCGCTTGTCCCGAATCATCGCCTGTTTCAAACGGCAGTTGCCGTAAATTACATCCACCAGATTGTACACAATCCGGTTCTCCAATCCCATGACCACGTCCAGGTTACGCAGGCCAATGTCTGTGTCCACCACAGCCACCTTTTTGCCCAACATAGCCAGGCCCGTTCCTATATTTGCTGCAGTTGTGGTCTTCCCCACGCCCCCTTTGCCTGATGTCACTACAATTACCTCGCTCATACAAAACCTCCTACTTGACGATTTTTTATTTATCCCCTCTTTTGTATGATCCGATTGGCTCTCCTGGGTGCACTAGTCATTGCTGGTGTTGCTGGATGTATCCGACGCCACACCGGTGATGATCTTTTCTCGTTTTTTCTCATTAAATATATATTGGAACACATTGCTGGATACCAAACACGCGTTACCGGAAGAATATCCATAGGGAATTCGCACGGCCACAGCCACCTTTGGTGATTCCGAAGGCGCGTATCCTACAAATACGCCGTGGTCTGGGCGGTATTGATTTTCCTGAGCCGTCCCGGTCTTTCCACTGATATTCACTCCAGCGTCATCAAAATTATATTGATTGGTGTTTTGGATTACCCGGCGCATGCCATTGTGAACCGTATCCCAAGTGCTCTGGGGAAGCTCCACTGTGCTTTCCAATTTTGGCTGGTATTCCTGCAAAGGCTTTTCCTGCGAATCGGTTATTTTCTGTATCAAAGATAACCGATAACTCTGACCGCTGGTGGCAAGCGTCCCCACATATCTGGCCAGACCCACTGTGGTGTAGAGATGCGTGCCCTGTCCCATATAAGAGGGTACGGCAAGCTGATCCGAAACTTGTGGTTCCGCTTCGGAAATCTCAATGCCGGAAGGTTTATCCAGATTCAGCATAGACGCGTATTTCTTCAGATTCTGCAAACTGAGATTTTCTGAAAATCTGTGATCCTGTCCGGTTCCCAACACATAGCCGATTTCGTTAAAGTAATAGTTGCAAGACTGTTCTAGCGCTGTCTCCAAATCAATTACCCCATGGCCAGCAGTGTTCCAGCAGTCAATATGCGGCTCCACCTGTTCAAAAGATCCGGTGCAGTTAATTCCAGTGCCGGCTTCTATGACGCCGCTTTCCAGGCCGGCTATCGCTGACACCATTTTGAGCGTGGAACCAGGCGCCGTCTGCTGTTGTGTGGCTTTGTTGAAAAACGGCTGGGACAAATCACTGGCTATCTTATTATAGTAATCCACATCCATGACGTTGGCTAGCCGGTTATTGTCATAGCCCGGATAAGTCACACAGGCCAGAACCTGTCCATTGTTGGGATCTTCCACCACCACAGAACCGGAACAAGGGTCCAGCGCCAGTTGGCCTGGCGTAATCTCCAGAGAACTAATCTTGGAAGTAATAAACGCAAAAGCGCTGGTCTGCCCTTGTGCCAGAGATTCCCGCATCCCATCTTCCGGGTCCAAAATCCCCTGGTCGTACAAAGCAATACACAAATCTCTTGGGTCAATATCGTCGTTCAGCAGCATATACTTGTACAAGAGCTTTCCAAAAGACACGTCTGTCAGCAAATAATCGGTCAAATAGTTGGCCAGCTCCAAATATACTTCCTTGGAATCCAGATAGTCCCCTTGGGGGGAAATCCTGGAAATGTCGATCCAGTTCTGCCGCGTGGCGTAAGTTAAGTATTCCTGTAGACTGATGGTTTCTTCTTTGGTCCATGCCTGGTACGTAGGGTCGGTGGAGTCAATGGCATCCGAATCCATGACCTCCAACTGAATGGGGAGCAAATCATCCACAAGATAATCCAGATATTCCTGCATTTCCTCATCCAGGTCTTTGTACGCCTGCGGATTATCCCCGGTCAGTTCATTCTTTATTCTATCAAACACTTGCGTCTGTTTTTGTTGAAACGAGGCATAGAGCTGTTTTTCTGTTTCCGCGGCGTCCGCAGACGCAAAATGCTCAATGTTGATCACATTATTTTCAATCAATGCATTGTATACGTCATATATGGGTACGGAAATCTGCATGGTGTCCGAAATCGTGGTTTTATCAAATGTTTTGTCCGGCACAATATGGGCCAGAAGGATTCCGGCAATTTGCTGCTCCAGTATTTTGTAACAGGCAATCTGAAGATCACTGTCAATGGTCAGGTACACGTCATGGCCGGCAATGGGATTCAGACGGGACTCCTCATCGATTTTTAAAACCTTACCCAGATTGTCCACATATACCGTCTCTTTTCCGTTGGTCCCCTGCAGATCTGTCTCCATATACTGTTCAATACCGGATTTTCCGATTACAGACGTAGTGTCGTACTTCTTGGCGTTTTCCTTCTGAAGCTCCTCCAACTCCTCCGCAGACGCCTGCCCAGTATAGCCCACAATATTGGCGAAATAAATGGGGTCTTCATACTGGCGCAGAGAATCCTCCACAATGTCCACCCCCTGAAGGGTATCCTTATTTTCCGTGATAACCGCCACCGACTCATCGCTTAAATCTGTGGCGATGGTGGCCGGCATGTATTTCTGAAAACTGTTGGTGGACAAAAGGTAACGTATGATGGTGATGCTCATGACCTCATCCGCGGTAAACTCTTTTGGCAGTTCATACTGGGCCAGTTCCTCCTCGCTGTAAGCGTCCTCACCGTCCACAACAATGGCAAACCGATCCGGCCCAATCAGATACTCCATCATTTCCTGGGCTGTGGCGTTTTTCTCATCTTTTTCCAAATCGTCGATGAGGGCGCGTCCATAGATATCCGCGCGGAAACGCTCCAGATTCACGCCTTCCTCCAGATCAAAATGATACTTGCCTTGGCTGTTCATAACAATGTGGAAGTTCCGGTCCACCTGGTCGCCATGTTCTTCCAGAATTTTGCAAATTTTATAGGCGATGCTGTTTAAGGTCAAATTCTTTTCGCGTTCTGAGTCATAAGTCCCATTGTCTTCGATGGTCAGAGAATAGCAGAGCTTACTGGAGGCAAGAAGCTTCCCATTCCGATCAAAAATATTTCCCCGGGTGCTTCTGATGGTCCGCGTTTTCGTTGTCCGGGAGGTGAAATCCGATGTGTACTCCTCCCCTTGGACAATCTGCAATTCAAACAACCGGCGTATCAGAATAAAAGACATAATTGAAAAAACAAGCGCCAGTACAGTTGTCCTTGCTATGCGAATCCGTTTATTCTTTAAAATCCGTTTTATTTTGCTAACCATAAAGAATCACTTTCCTTATATTTTATACGCATAAATCGATGAATTACTTTGTAATATAAGCGGTATATCAAAGCCGTCAGTACCAGTGTGTATATAATCTCCGGCAGAATCACCCGCCGTAGATAGAAGAAAAAGTCTGTGTTGCCCTGCAACAAAAACAAAAATACATATGTGAGAAAATTATAGACAAAATCCCCTATCACCGCTAATAGAATGGGGACTTTAATATCATCATCGTAACAAACTTTATAAAAAAAACCGCTGCCAAATCCCAAGTACATGTAGATTGCGGCATGGGTGCCCGGATAATATCCATAAAAGAGATCCACCAAAAGCCCTGTGAAAAAGCCGATAAACAGTCCATTGGCTTTTCCCAGCATCAGCCCCATGCTGACACACAGAATAACCAGGAGATTGGGCGATACAGAGCCGATGGCGATGCCCTTCATCAGTGTGCATTGAAGGAAAAAGGAAACCAGGATTAAGAGCAGCAGGATCAGTTTATTGCGCATCCTTTATTCCCCTCCTTTTTGTTCTTTCAAATCTGTAATTACAAGCACTTTCTGTAAATGCCGAAAATCTGCCGCCGGCACCAGATATCCTCTGTAAGTCAGGTTGTTGCTGTCCTGACTGATTTCACTGATGTAACCAATCAGCAGTCCTTTTACATATCTGTCGCTGATATGGGAAGTGACCACCCGGTCGCCGATGCTCACCTTCCCTTCCGGGCTTTTCAACTGACCAAATTCTATTTTCCCCGCGTCTATCAGTTCCAGATCTCCGTTGACAATGCATATGTCTTCCGTCTCGGAAACCTGGGCGCTTACGTTGGAATTATCGTCTATAATAGACCGGACCGCCGCCCAGTTGGGGCCAACCTCCGTCACGATTCCCACCAGACCCGCTCCGGCCAGTACATTAGAATTCACATTTATGCCGTCATCGCGGCCTTTATTGATGGTAAACGTATGATACCAGTTTCCCGGATCTTTCGCAATGACTTCCGCCATGATCTTGTTATACTGGGCGTACTCCTTGTCCAAATCGTAAAGTTCCCGCAGATGGGTAAGGTCTTTTTGATTTTGCGCCAATTCGTTATTCTGAAGCGTCAGCTCCTCCACCTGGGACTTTAACACGGCGTTTTCCTGGGCCAGCTTCTTCACATTCTGAAAATTATGCTGTACAGACAAAAGCCAGTCTCCAATCTTATTGATTCCTTTTTCAAATGGAATAATGGCATATCCGGCTGTGGTCCGCGCCGGATCGCCTGTAAGGCCCGTGGCAAAAGCCGCCACCACCATACTGATGCATACAATCGTCATCAGAATAATCAAATGCTTACTTTTCAGACGAAAATTATTCTTTTTCTTCATCCCAAACTCCCCATACTGCTGTTACATTTTCTTCTGCTTAACGGGTACGGCCCATTCCTGCAAATATCTGTCTTTGATCATCTTCTCCACGCCGCGGATAGTGCAAGTCTCGTGCATCTGCGATAGACATACGCCATATCCCGTGAAATCTGCCAGAAATTTATCTATATTTTTCAGTCTGGTGCTGCCTCCGGCCAGATAGATGCCTTCTTTTAAAATGCTGTAGGCAATCTGTGGCGGAGTGCGCTCCAGAAATGTTTTCATCTCGTTTCCGATGGCAGTGATGGGCCGGGCGATGGCCGCATTGACGGCCTCCGAGGACACCACTGCCTCCCTGGGCAGGCCAGACAGGGTATCGATTCCAATTACTTTTCGCATCTGTTCTTTTTGCCCGTACAACTCACCAATGGAAGTTTTCAGGCGGCTGGCCGTCCTCGTGCCGATCTGCAGGCGGTTTACCCGATTGATTTCACTGCATATTTCCATATCAATCTGCCGCCCTCCCAGCTTCAGGACTTTGCTGATAATCACCTTTCCATCAGCGATCACCGATATTTCCGTGCTTTGAGCGCCAATGTTGACAACCATGCTTCCTTTTGTTTTTCGAATGGGAATATCCATGGCTATGGCGTCGGCGATGGGTTTTTCCACAATCCGCACTTTATTGTTTTGCAGCCAGCCGCCGTTGGCCATGGAATTATAGGCCCTTTTTTCGATTTGGGTTAAGTCGGCGGGAACGGCAAAGTACATGATGGATCCGAACCACTGATAGGGATGGATTTTCTTAATCAGACTGTACAAAGACACTTCGGCCTTTACAATATCCGCAATCATCCCATATGCCATTGGGGACGCCACTTCGATGTTGTCCGGCGCTTTTTCGAACATTTCATAGGCTTCATCGCCTACGGCCAGCGCCCGCTTTTTGTCTTTTACGGCCACCATATTTCTTTCCTGGTAGACTTTATCTTTCTGATAGGAATAAACTTTGAGGGTACTGGTGCCCAGATCCACCCCATATACTTTCCGAAATAACATTACAGACTTTCCTTTTCCTGAAAACTCATATAAGTATGTTCCCCGATGATGATATGATCCAGAAGATGAATGCCAAGTAGTTCCCCGCCCTGACGAACTCGCTGGGTAATTTGCACATCCGCCTGGCTAGGCGTAGGGTCACCGCTGGGATGATTGTGCACAAGTATAATGTTCACCGCCTGATAGCGCAACGCTTCCAAAAACAGCTCCCTGGGCGACACCAGAGAAGAATTGACTGTCCCCAGAAACATCCTCTTCTCCCCCAGCAGATGATTCTTCGTATCCAGCATCATGCACAGAAGCACTTCCTGCTCCAAGTGCCGCAGTTCTTCCATATAATATGCGGCGATTGTGTCCGGTGCATTGAAAGCAAGGCGTTCTTTGGCCTTTTGCCGCGCAGTTCTTCTGGAAAGCTCTCCGATGCATTTTAGCTGGATTGCCTTTACTTTTCCCACGCCCCGAATTCCCATCAGTTCCTGAATGGAAAGATGGTACAGACCTGACAGACCAGGCTTTCGGGTCTGTGCCAGATACAAGACTTCATAAGCAAGGTCCAGAGAACTGCTGCCCCGTCTGCCTGTACGCAGAATCACGGCCAGCAGTTCCGCATCTGTCAAATGTTCCGGCCCGAATTCCAGACACTTCTCGTAGGGCCTGTCCTGCGCCGGGATATCCTTGATTGTGTTTTTTTGTTTCTCTTGTTCCATATACGCCTCCCACACTCTCTTCATAAACCGCGGGAAGAATTTTAAGTAAAACTTATCTTAACACAGATTTCTGGAAATGTATACAAATTCACTGGATTTTCATGTAATTTTTAGAAATGGCTTCCGCCACTTTTATTCCGTCTATGGCGGCGGAAGTGATTCCCCCTGCGTATCCGGCGCCTTCCCCACAGGGGTAGAATCCCTGCACATTGCTCTGCATATCCGGTCCGCGCAGGATGCGCACTGGAGAGGAAGTGCGGCTCTCCACGCCGCTGAACACGCAGTCAGGCCGGGCGAATCCGGGGATTTTCCTCTGGAATGCCAGCATTCCTTCCGCGATGGCGTCACCGATTTCCCTGGGCAAAATGCTGCGCAGATTGCATAAACTGTAGTCCCCTTTAATAGCGGGAGTCACCTCGCCAAGATTACGGCTTTCCCGGAAATTCTGATAATCTTCCCACAACTGCACCGGGATCTTCCCACTGGCTATGGCCCAGGCTTTTCGCTCCAACTCCCGCTGGTAGGCCACGCCGCCCAGAGGGGACGCGTCCGGGTAATCTGCGGGCGTGACGGTGACTGCCAAAGCGCTGTTGGCGTTTCGCCCGTTCCTGGCCTGGTAACTCATGCCGTTAACCGCCAGGGCTTTTTCCTCGGAAGAAGCGTTGACCACATAGCCGCCGGGACACATGCAGAAGGAATACACGCCCCTGCCGCCGCTGCCTTTATGGGTTAATTTATAGCTGGCGGCGCCCAAAAGCGGATTTTCCCGTTCACCGTAGAGCGCCTGATTTATCATTTCCTGGGGATGCTCCACCCGCAGGCCCATCGCAAAGGACTTGGCTTCCATAGAAAACCCGCGTCGGTATAGCGTCTCAAAAGTGTCCCGTGCGCTGTGCCCCATGGCCCCCACTGCAACCTGCGCCGGAATCTCCTCTCCCGTATCCAGCGCCAGGCGGCGAAGACGGCCGTCTTCACAGAGAAAATCCGTAACTTGGGTTTCAAATAAGAAACGTCCGCCGCAGTCTTCAATCTGGGAACGGATGCGCTCCACAATGCCAATCAGGGCATCCGTTCCCAAATGGGGCTTTTGCTGGTAAAGGATCTCCGGCGGCGCGCCCGCCTCCACGAAAATTCTCAGAACTGTCTGGATGCGCCCTGTGGTGTCTTTGATGAGCGTGTGCAGTTTTCCATCGGAAAAAGTCCCTGCGCCACCCTCACCGAACTGCACGTTGGATTTTAGATCCAGCGTTCCATCCCGCCAGAATTTTTCCACCGCGATTTTTCGCTTTCTTGCCTGGGCGCCCCGTTCAATAACCAGCGGACGGTAACCGTGTCTGGCTAACATCAAAGCGCAAAAAAGCCCGGCGGGGCCGCTGCCAATGACTATCGGCGGATCTTGCAGAGGCTGGGCGCCCGGTGAAGGAAAGGCATAGGTCTTCCCTTGAGTTGACATAACATTTTTATGGTGAACTCTTTTGAGAATGCGCCGCTCTGCGTTTTTATTTTGGCAGATCACGTCCACCGTATACACGAATTTTTTTTCAGATTTCTTGCGGGCATCCAGAGACTGGCGGACGATTTTATAAGAAATCTCCTCTGTGTCGTCTTTTGATAGATTTTTGATGGAAAGAATTTTTCTAATTTTATGTTCCAAGTCCTCCCGACTATGCTCAATGGGTAGCTGCAACTGTGATATTCGTATCATATGGACTCCTCTCCTTTTCTGCAAGCCGCCATGGCCGCCACGGCGCCAGAAGACCATGCCCACTGCAGATTGTAGCCGCCGCAGGCGCCGTCCACATCCAGGATTTCCCCCGCAAAATAAAGTCCCTGATGCAACCTGGATTCCAGCGTGCGGGCATTCACCTGGCGAAAATCCACGCCGCCCATACATACCTGGGCGTATTTATAATCCTGCCAGCCTTTGATGGAGACTCTCCAGCGCTTTATGCTTCGGGCCAGCCGCCGGGCAAATTCGTCTGGATTCTTCCCTTTGACGCGCCGGACGGCCAGAGGACAGAATTTATCTGGGAAAATTCCCATCAGGATTTCCGTCCACTCCTTATAGGGCCGCAGGCTCTTTCTTTTCCGCAGCAAACTTTCCAGTTGCCGGGCGCTGCCCTCCGGGAAAAAATCCAGGAAAAGTTCCGCCTCTTTGTTCTCGTGGATTGCCTCCACGGCGTAGCGGCTTAACTGAAAGACAGGAATTCCTGAAACGCCGTAATCTGTCAGTTGCACCTCTCCCCGCTCCTGCCGCGTCTGCTTTCCATCCAAATACAGCGAAATCTGCGCTTCCATGCGAAGCCCGGCCCACTGTCTGAAATAATCTCCCTGCCCGGTCAGCGGAACCAGCGCCGGGAGAACTGGGTAAATCTTATGTCCCAGGTTTTTGGCCAAATCGTAGCCGCTTCCATCAGCCCCGGGAAGGTTGGAGGCTTTTGAACCCGTGGCCAAAATCACCGCATCCGCCTCGTAAACGCCGGAATCTGTCCGCAGCTGCCACCTGCTCCGCCTGGAAATCTTCTGAATATTTACCTGCGTCTCTATCCGCACGCCCAACCGCTCAGCTTCGGTCAAAAGTACGTGCAGAACGGTTCGCGCCTGCTGGCTGTACGGATAGATCCAGCCGTCTTTTTCTCTGGTGTAAAGGCCCAGATCCGTGAAAAAGGCCAGCGTGTCCGCCACGGTGAAGCCACGAAGCGTCTCCAGCGCCGCTTTTGGCGCATGGCTGCGGTAGGCGTCACCAGTTATCTTCGTATTGGTCAAATTGCATTTACCGTTTCCGGTGGCCAGAAGTTTCTTTCCGCAGGCGGGTTGGTGTTCCAGAATCGTCACGCTGGCTCCGTGTCTGGCCGCTGTTATGGCCGCCATCAGGCCAGACGCGCCGCCGCCGATGATTGCGATCTCCATTACAGCGTCACCAAGCCGGCCTGCGCCAGCTTCTCCAGGGACATGAGTATGCCCATTTTGGCATGTTCCCAGGTGAGTCCGCCCTGGAAGTACACGGCGTAAGGGGGACGAATAGGCCCGTCAGCGCTTAACTCAATGGAAGAACCGGACACGAAGGCTCCCGCCGCCATGATTACCGGGCTGTCGTACCCGGGCATTTCCCAGGGTTCCGGGTCCACATAACTGTCCACCGGGGCCGCCGCCTGGATTCCTTTGCAAAAGGCGATTACTTTCTCGGGGCTTCCCAGGGTCACGGACTGGATAATGTCTTGTCTGGGCTCTTTGCTGTCGGGAAGCACAGGGTACCCCAGCGCTTCGTAGATGGCGGCGGCGTAGATGGCGCCTTTTAACGCGCCTTTCACCACCATAGGCGCCAGGAAAAATCCCTGGAAAAACGCCCGGTTCACTCCCAGGCTGGCGCCCACTTCTTTTCCAAGGCCGGGGGAAGTCATGCGGTAAGACGCCTGCTCCACCAGCTCCTTTTTCCCCACTACGTAACCGCCGATGGGAGCCAGGCCACCGCCTGGATTTTTAATCAGAGAACCCACCATCAGGTCTGCCCCCACATCGGAAGGTTCCACTGTATCCACGAACTCTCCGTAACAGTTATCCACCATGCAGATGACATCCGGCCGTCTTTCCTTAATAAATGCAATCAGTTCGCCAATCTGCGCCACGGAAAAGGAGGGCCGGGTCTGATAACCCTTCGAGCGCTGGATAGTCACCAGGCGGGTCTTAGGATTCAAGGCCTGTTCGATAGCTGGATAATCGAAAGTTCCGTCCGCTTTCAGCTCCACCTGACGGTAGGTGACGCCGTACTCCGCCAGGGAACCCCTCTGCGGACGGATGCCAATAACCTCTTCCAGGGTGTCGTAGGGCCTTCCCACTGGGGAGAGCAGCTCGTCTCCTGGCCGCAGATTTCCGAAAAGCGCCACTGCCAGGGCATGGGTGCCGCAGGCAATCTGTGGCCGGACCAGCGCCGCCTCGGCGTGGAATGTGTCCGTATAGACCTGTTCCAGCACATCCCGCCCCGTATCGTTGTACCCGTAACCAGTGGACGGGTAAAAACACGCTTCGCTGACCCGGTTTTTCTGCATGGCGTGGAGCACTTTCAGTTGGTTGTATTCGGCGGTCCGCTCCAACTTCTGAAACCGCTTCTGTAACTGATTCTCTATTTCTTTACCAAAATCGTATACCTTGGGACTTATGCCCATTTTCCCATAGAGTTCCTGAATGGATTGGTCTATATTCATTGGATGATTCCCCTTTCCCTGCACTGTTCCAGCATGTATTCCAATATTTCCGCCTGGCTCTTTTCCCCTTTGTGCACCCAGAGTGCGTCTCTCTCCCGCTTAAACCAGGTGAGCTGGCGTTTGGCGAAATGCCGGGTGTCCCGTTTGATTCGCCGTACGGCTTCTTCCAGAGAATATTCCCCCTCTAGGTGCGCCAGTAATTCCTGGTAGCCTAGCCCTTGCATGGACACCATATCCCGGGTGCAGCCCCGCTCTTTTAAAGCCCGCACTTCTTCCAGGAGTCCGTCCGCCATCATCTGCTCCACCCGCCGGTCGATTCGCTCATATAAAACCGACCGTTCATCGGTCAGCACGAAATACGCGCATGCATAGGGAGACTCTCGCTTTTGCTGCTCTTGATTATGGGCGGATATCGGCGTTTTGGTATCGTGGTAAAATTCCAACGCCCGCAGGGTCCGTTTCTGGTTATTGGGATGAATCTGGCGGGCGGCTTCCGGGTCCACAGCCGCCAACTGCTCATGGAGCCACAGCGCGCCGTGTTGCCGGGCCAACCGCTCCATCTCCTGGCGATAACCGCTCTCTTCTTCCCGCTCCTCCCCGAATGCAATGTCCCGGACCACCGCCTGAATGTAAAACCCCGTTCCCCCCACCAAAAGAGGAATGCGCCCGCGATCATAGATCTTTGCAAGGGCCTGTTTGGCCATCTGCTGAAACCGCACCACGTGGAAATTCTCTTCTGGCTCCAACGCGTCGATTAAGTGATGGGGAATTTGTTCCATTTCCTGGGGCGTAATCTTGGCCGATCCGATATCCATATGACGGTAAACCTGCATGGAGTCCGCGCTGATTACTTCTCCATTCAGGGCTCTGGCCAGCAAAATGGAGAGATGGGTTTTCCCCACCGCCGTGGGTCCGGCCAGAACTACCAGCGGTTTTTTTTGCATGCAATCCGATTTTCTATCATCCATTTTCTACACAATCCTTTTGAACTTTCTTTCCAACTCCGTTTTGCTCATGGACACGATGGTGGGTCTTCCGTGGGGACAGTGGTACGGATTTTCCAAAGTCAGCAGTTCATCAATGAGCCGCTCGGCTTCCTGGCGTGACAATTCATGGCCCCCTTTTACCGCCGCTTTGCAGGCCATGGTGGCCAGGCGGTCAGTGAAAATCTCCAAATCCTGCCCTGTCTTCTCTTTTTCCAGGCTGTCCAGGAGCTCTTTAAAAAGCGCCTCCCCCGTCAGGCCACAGAGATTGGCGGGAACCGCATGGACGCTGTATTCCCTGGATCCAAAAGGCTCGATCTCAAAGCCCATTTTCTGGAACAGACGCATGTGTTCCAGAAGCAGCAACTCTTCTTTAATATCCACTGTGAAAATAAGCGGGGGACTTAAATACTGGGAGGCGATCTCCTTTTCTCGAAAGCTTTTTCGAAGTTTCTCGTAGAGAACCCTCTCGTGGGCCGCGTGCTGATCGATGATAAAGAATTTATCTTCGTACTCCACCAGCCAATAAGTCTTGAATACCTGGCCGATGAGCATATGACGGCTTCTGGCTTCTTCCGTCAGCAGATCTTTGGCAAACAGTTCCAACTGTTCTTCGTCTGAGATTTTCTGTTCCTGGGCGGGCGGCTCCTGTTTATCCGCAGGATAAGTATCCGCAGGATAAGTATCCACAGGATTGGTATCCGCAGGATAAGTATCCGCAGGATAAGCATCCCCTGGGTGGACATCTTGGGATTTGGCCGGATCCAGGCTGTTCTGACTAGGCGTCTCTTGTTTTTGCGCGTCTTCCATGGACGCGGTTGGTCCTAAATGGTCTGAAGTCTGGGCATCGGAACTGGCCAATTCTTTCCTGTATATTTCCGGACGTTTTGGCCACTGCGCGCTTTCCTGGATTTCCTGGGGATTTTGCGATTGGGCGGCAATCTGCTGGTAAGACACTGGTTTGGGATGGTCCGGCGGGCTTTGGGCCAGGATGCGCCTTTTCTTCTCAAAAGGCTCCGGCACGGCTTCTTTTTTCTCTGGCGGCGGAAGGGCTTTTTTGCTCTTTTTCTTTCCCAGCGTTACCTCTGGAATCAACTCTTTTTGGCTCAAAGTCTCTTTTACCGCACTGCACACGGCCTGGTAGACTTCCTCGCCCCGCGAAAAACGCACTTCCAATTTAGAAGGATGCACATTTACGTCCAGGCCATTGCCGTCCATCTCTATTTGCAAAACGGCGAAAGGGTATTTGTGCTGCATCATGTATCCGTGGAATCCATCTTCCAACCCACGGGTGATAATCTTGTCCTTTACGTAGCGGCCATTGATGAAATAATTTTCAAAGCTTCGGTTACCCCTGGACACAGTGGGTTTCCCCAGGTAGCCGCTGATTTTCAGAAAATCGTTTTTCCAGGCTACTGGCAGCAGCTCCTTGGCCACGTCTCGGCCATAAATTTTGTAAATCACGTCTTTTATCTGATTATTGCCGGATGTGTGCAGTTTTAACTGCCCGTTTGCCATATATTTTATGGAAACTTCCGGGTGGGACAGGGCCATCTGCTCCATGCGGCTGCTGATATACCCGGCCTCGGTGGCGGCCGTCTTTAAGAATTTCTTCCGGGCGGGAATGTTGTAGAATAGATTGCGCACTAAAATGGTGGTCCCCTCTGGCGCTCCCACGTCTTCGATGGATTTCTCCTCACCGCCCTCGATGACATAACGGGTTCCTGTGATGGAATAAGGCGTTTTGGAAATCAGCTCCACCTGGGAGACGGCGGCGATGGAGGACAGCGCCTCCCCACGAAAGCCCAGGGACGCGATTTCTTCTAAGTCCTCGGCTTTCTCTATTTTACTGGTGGCATGACGCAGAAAAGCCACGGGAATTTCTTCCCGGTCGATTCCTTTGCCGTTGTCCGTGATGCGCAAAAAAGAGACGCCCCCTTCTTTGATTTCCACGGTGATAGCGGACGCGCCCGCGTCGATGGCGTTTTCCACCAGTTCCTTTACCACCGAGGAGGGCCGCTCCACCACTTCCCCGGCGGCGATTTTATCAATGGTGTCTTTGTCTAAAACGGCGATTTTACGAGTTTGTTCTTTATTCATTGGCGTTCCACCGATTTCTGATCTGATTCTGGAATTTGTATAATAAATTCAGGGCGTCCATGGGCGTCAGATTGGTCACGTCCAGCTCTTTTAGCTCCTGAATAATGTGGTCGTCCTGCACTGCGTCCAGAAGGGATATTTGCTGCATGTCCACTTGGTCGAATTTGACGGATGTTTTCTTTCTTGGCTCGGTGAGATCCTTTACCGCCGCTGTTATATCTGCGTCGCTTAGCTCTTCCACCAGCTCTTTGGCCCGCTGAATCACCGATTCCGGAATGCCTGCCAGCTTGGCCACCTGGATGCCGTAGCTTTTATCCGCGCCGCCTTTGACGATTTTCCGCAGGAAAACAATGTCGTCGCCCTGTTCTTTCACAGCGATGCAGTAATTGTTCACCCCTGGCAGTTTCCCCTCCAGCTCGGTCAGCTCATGGTAATGGGTGGCGAACAGCGTCTTGGCTCCCAAAAGCCGCGGATTGCTGATATGCTCGATCACCGCCCAGGCGATGCTCAACCCATCAAAAGTGCTGGTGCCCCGTCCAATCTCGTCCAAAATCAACAGACTTTTGGAGGTGGCGTTTCGCAGAATATTGGCCACTTCGGTCATTTCCACCATAAACGTGCTCTGGCCGCTGGCCAGGTCGTCGGAGGCGCCCACGCGGGTGAAAATCCGGTCTACAATGCCAATGTCCGCCTGTTGGGCTGGAACGAAGCTTCCAATCTGCGCCATCAACACAATCAGGGCGGTCTGCCTCATGTAGGTGGATTTCCCCGCCATATTGGGCCCGGTAATGATGGACACCCGGTTTTTCTGGTTGTCCAGATAGGTGTCGTTGGCGATAAATATATCGTGGGCAATCATGTTTTCCACCACCGGATGGCGGCCGTTTTTCACATGGATCTTACCTTTGCGGTTGATATGGGGGCGCACATACTGGTTCTGCTCCGCCACC
Organism: uncultured Lachnospiraceae bacterium; assembly: GCA_910588775.1. GTDB lineage: Bacteria > Bacillota > Clostridia > Lachnospirales > Lachnospiraceae > MGBC164599. Next base: position 4,020 of record CAJURH010000009.1, on the reverse strand, counting down.
AGTGCGAATGAGGCGAACACGTCTATGGCCGCCATCGCTTTCGCCGTGCTCTGGATGCGCTGGACTTCCTTAGAGATCTGGCTTCTTATCTGGGTAAACAGTTCGTATTCCAGCGCAAACAACTTGTCTTCCGCCCCCAGAATCATGTTCTCCAGCTCTTTTAGCTTGGGCGTAATGTAGCGCTCTGCGTTGGCCAGGGTCTGCTTGCGGGTATAATCGTCCGGCACCAGGTCTTTGAAAGAGTTGGTCACTTCCAGATAATAGCCGAACACCCGGTTATATTTGATTTTCAGATTGCGGATTCCCGTCCGCTCTCGCTCAGAAGCCTCCAGGTCCGCCAGCCATTTGGTGCCCTCTGACTTGGATCTGCGGTATTGATCCACCTGTTCATCGTAACCGTCCTGGATGATGCCGCCTTCTTTCACCGCCATGGGCGGATCTTCCAAAATGGCCCTGGATACCAGATCGCACAAATCCTCCAGCGGGTCCATGTCCTGGTAAATTCTTTGCAGCACAGGATGCTTAAAATCTTTTAACAGTTCCCGGATAGGAGGAATCCGCTCCAGAGAGGAGCGAAACGCCGTTAGATCTCTGGGTGTGGCCGACTGATAGCTAATGCGGCTGATCAAACGTTCCAAATCATAGACAGGACCCAGATGTTCCCGGATCTCATCCCTCAACATGGGCGCTTCCACCAGTGCTTCCACAGCTTCCAGCCTTTCATTGATTAAATTTTCATCGATTAAAGGCTGCTCCACGTAGCTGCGCAGAGTGCGGGCGCCCATAGCGGTGCGCGTCTTATCCAACACCCACAGAAGGGAACCCACTTTATTTTTTTCCCGGAGGGTTTCCACCAGCTCCAGATTGCGCCGGGTGGAGCTGTCCAGCAGCATAAATGTCTCCGTGGCGTAGGGAATAATCTTGGTCATATGTTCCATCGATGTCTTCTGGGTTTCCCGCAGATATGTAAACATGGCTCCCGCCGCGATGGCGCCTGTGTCGTAATCGCCGATGCCCAGTCCGTCCAAACTATTCACGTGGAAATGTTCCGTCAGCGTGCGCCTGCACAAATCATCGTCAAAATACCAGGCGTCCAATGTGTACACGCAAACGCCCAGCCGGTGTTTCATTTCTTCCAAGTCCAGTCCGCTGACCAACAACGACTCGTTGCATACAATTTCCGCTGGCACGTATTTGTTGATTTCATCCAGCAACTTCCCGCTGGAATCCACTTCCGTAAGGAAACAGTCCCCGGTGGTCACATCGGCGATGGCGCACCCAAAACGCTCCTGCATGTAGACAATGCACATCAGGTAATTGTTCTTCGTCTCGTCCAGCGCATGGGCGGACAGAGTGGTGCCCGGCGTGACCACCCGGACCACGTCCCTTTGCACCAGTCCCTTGCTGGTCTTCGGATCTCCCATCTGCTCACAGATGGCCACCTTGTGGCCTCTCTCCACCAGCTTTTGAAGATAAGTTTCTGAAGCATGGAAAGGAACGCCGCACATCGGTGCGCGTTCCTCCATGCCGCAGTCTTTCCCGGTAAGGGTCAGTTCCAGTTCTTTGGACACCAGCAAGGCGTCATCAAAGAACATTTCATAGAAATCTCCCAGCCGATAGAATAAAACGCAGTCTTTATAGGATTCTTTTGTTTTCAAGTATTGCTGCATCATTGGTGATATTGCCATCCGATATTTCCCCCATATAATAAAAACCTTTGCATTCATTCAGGCGCACATCCACGATCTTCCCGATAAGCGCCCGATCTGCCGGAAAATGAACCAATAAATTGTTGCCCAGCCTTCCGGTCAACAGAGCGTCGTCCTGGTGATTCACCTGCTCCACCAATACCTGCCCAGTCGTTCCCTCCCACCGGGCGCATTCTTCCCTGGCAATGTCCTGAACCGTTTCTAAAAGACGGTTGAACCGCTCCTGGACAACATCTGCCGGAACCTGCTCTTCCATCACCGCCGCAGGAGTCCCAGTTCTCTTGGAATACTGGAACGTAAAAGCGCTGGAATAACGAACCTGGCGAACCACATCCAGCGTATGCTGAAAATCCTCTTCTGTCTCACCGGGGAACCCCACGATGATATCTGTAGTCAGCGCAATGTCCGGCATAGCCGTCTGAATCTTATCCGCCAATCTCAGATAGCTTTCCTTTGTATACCTGCGGTTCATTTTCTCCAGAATCCGATCACTGCCCGACTGCATGGGAAGGTGCAAGTGGCGGCAGATTTTATCGGAAGAAGCCATCACCTGAATGAGTTCATCGGATAAATCTTTGGGATGGGAGGTCATGAAACGGACGCGGCGAAGGCCGGGAATCTCCACCGCCTGAGAAAGAAGCCGTGCAAAAGAAAGGGGCTGCGCCAAGGTCTTTCCATAAGAATTGACATTCTGGCCCAGCAGCATCACTTCCACCACTCCATCGTTTACCAGGTTTTGAATCTCATCCAAAATGGCCTGGGGGCTTCGGCTTCGCTCCCGTCCCCGCACATAGGGCACGATACAGTAACTGCAGAAATTGTTGCATCCAAACATGATGTTGACCCCGGATTTAAAGGGATATTTTCTCTGGGCGGGCAGATCTTCCACAATCTGATCCGTGCCTTCCCAGACTTCCACCACCATGGAATCTGACTCCAGCATCTGGCAGACCAACTGGGCAAACTGAAAGATATTGTGGGTGCCAAACACCAGGTCCACAAACCGGTAGCTTTCCTTTAGCTTGTCCACCACCTGGGCCTCCTGGGTCATACACCCGCACAGCGCAATGCGCATATATGGATTGGCTTCCTTTAGACGTTTTAGCTTTCCCAGATGCCCATACACTTTCCGGTTGGCGTTTTCCCGCACGGTGCATGTGTTGTAAACCACCAAGTCCGCATCCTCAGTGTCGCTGGGCGCATAGCCAATGGCCGCCAGAATCCCTGTGAGCTTCTCTGAATCTCTGGCATTCATCTGACAGCCGAAAGTCACGATGCGAAATGTCATGGGTCGCCTGGCCCTCTCGCTGATGGCCCGGAGGCGTTTTCTGGCTTTTGCTATAAAATAGCGTTGACGGGCTGGTTCCTCCTGGGGCGGCTCTTCTGTCAAATCTATGTTATCCAATTCAATTTCTCTATACATTGGCCTTAACCACTTCCTTTTGTTTTGTGTACTGCTATTTTACAATATGCCTTTTAAAATAGCAATACCCCTGCAACATAAAACAGGGGTCAGCAGGGGCGCAGCCAGGAGAACGATCCGCTCCTGACTGCTGGATTCAAAAAATCCAAAAATATTTTGTATAATCTCCGAATATCCGGTCATACTATAATTATTCATTGGAATCCCCTCCAATGAATACAAAAATACTTTTTATCCTCCCCTTGACGAGGCTGCCATACAGGATTAAACAGGCGGCCTCACATTACATAATGCTGCGTCAATTCCTCGGCCATCTCTCCCACTGTCTTGCCCGTGATGGGATGCCGAAGGAAAGGGGCGATTTCCCGCAGGGGAATCAGCACGAAATCTCTTTTTGCCATCTCCACATGGGGAATCTGTAAGTTCTCTTCTTCCACCACTTCCCGGTCATAAAAGATAATATCCAGATCCAGCGTTCGGGGACCCCAGTGAATTTTCCGCTCCCGTCCCGCTTGTCTCTCGATTTCCTGAAGGGCCTCCAGCAGTTCCTGGGGGGTAAAAAGCGTGCGTATCTGCATACAGCCGTTTAGAAAATCGTCCTGCTCCACCCCTCCATAGGGGGCCGTACGGATAAAAGAGGACACTTTTTCCACCTGGCAGCCTTCTTTCTCTCGGATGCTGTCCACCGCCATCTGCAGATAATGTTCCCTCTCTCCCATGTTAGAGCCAAGGGCAATGTAAGCCCTGTGCCATTTGCGCTGAATGGAAACGGACACTGTCTCCAGAGGCAGACCAATGGGCGCCCAGGGCTTCTCCAGCTCCAGTTCCACTTCCTGAAGTCCGGGGATTTCCAGAAGCATTTTCTCTGCCAGAGTTTCCACCGCCCGC
>CAJURH010000008.1:78988-86355 GCA_910588775.1 uncultured Lachnospiraceae bacterium | reverse complement strand
GCAGAGTGTCCCCAGGAGCGACTGATGAAATTATGGGAAGGTCTTGGCTACTATAACCGCGTTCGCAATATGCAGAAAGCTGCGCAGCAGGTGATGGAATCCTATCAGGGGGAGCTTCCCGCCGATTATGACAAGTTAAGAAGTCTTAAGGGCATTGGAAATTATACGGCGGGGGCCATTGCGTCCATTGCCTATGGGATTGCGGCGCCTGCGGTGGACGGCAACGTGCTGCGGGTGATTTCCCGCGTGACGGAAAGCTATGAGGATATTGCCAAACAGTCGGTGCGCCGAAGCGTGGAACAAAAGTTACAGGAAATCATGCCTGAAAAATGTCCAGGGGATTACAATCAGGCCCTTATGGAGCTGGGAGCGTTGATATGCCTGCCCGGCGCCCAGGCGAAATGTTCCCTGTGCCCACTTATGGAACTTTGTCAGGCATCAGCTCACAATACAGCAGATAAGCTTCCGGTGAAATCACGGGCGAAGCCCCGCAAAATTCAGGAAATTACAGTTCTGGTCATTCAGGACGGGGACCGGGTGGCTATTTGCAAACGGGCGGCCCGCGGGCTTTTGGCCGGGCTGTATGAATTTCCCAACATTTCGCGGCATTTAAGCCAGCAAGAAGCGCTGGAAGCGGTAGAGTCTATGGATTTGGCTCCTTTGCGCATTCAACCATTGGGGGAGGCGAAACATATATTTTCCCACGTGGAATGGCGCATGGTGGGCTACCAGATACGAGTGCAGCAGTTGGAAGACGCATACAGGGGAAACATGATATTTGCAGAGCCAGAAGAGGTGCAGGATAAATACGCGATTCCGTCTGCTTTTGACGCTTACGCAAGTTGCATGAAAAGGGAAGGTGATAGGAGGAAGTCATGAAATTATTAAGTATTACAGTGCCTTGTTATAATTCCCAGGAATATATGAAAAAGTGTGTGGATTCTTTGCTGGCAGGGGGAGAGGACGTGGAGATTCTGATTGTGGACGACGGCTCCACAGACGATACTGGGAAGATTGCTGACGAATATGCAAGAGAATATCCAGACATTGTCCAGGCCATTCACCAGGAAAACGGGGGCCACGGAGAGGCGGTGAATATAGGACTGGCCAATGCCACCGGACTTTATTTCAAAGTGGTGGACAGTGATGATTGGGTGAACCAGGAAGCGTACCAAGTAGTTCTGTCCACGTTGGAGGAGCTAATCCGCGGGCCGCAGACGCTGGATATGCTCATCAGCAATTTCGTCTACGAGAAGCAGGGCGCCTCCCGCAAGAAGGTTATGCAGTATCGGAAATGTTTCCCCAAAAATGAAATATTTGGATGGAATCAGGTAAAGCATATGCATACGGGAAAGTATATATTGATGCATTCTGTGATATATAGAACGGAATTGTTGAAATCCTGCGGGCTTCGGCTGCCCAAACACACATTTTACGTGGACAATCTGTTTGTGTTTGAGCCGCTTCCCCATGTCTGTACGCTATATTATCTGGATGTGAATTTTTATCGTTATTTCATAGGCAGAGAAGACCAGTCGGTGCATGAATCAGTGATGATTAGCCGCATCGATCAGCAGATCCAGGTGAATAAGAAGATGATTGATATTCTGGTGAATGCGTCGGTTAAGTCCAGGCAGCTTAAGCAGTATATGGTTCGGTATCTGACAATCATTACGGCTGTATCCAGCGTCATGCTGATACGGTCCGGCAAAAAAGAAAATCTTGAGAAGAAATCAGAGTTGTGGAAATACCTGCAGGACGCTGACAAAGGTCTTTATCGGGCTGTGCGCCATGGAATTGTGGGCGGGGCGGTGAATCTGCCTGGGAAAGGTGGACGCAGCATGTCTACCACTATTTATAAGATATGCCAGAAATTTTATGGCTTCAATTAGAGCCAGTTTCCGGTTTACCTGGAACGGTTATAGATGTATAATTTATATACAAAAAACACTTTGCTTGCGTAAGTTATTACGGCAACGACTGGAAAGAAGTATTGTCTGATACAATAATACGAGATGAGGAGTTAGGCGTGTTTCAGCGGCAGTTGGGACACGCCTGGAATTTAAAGGATGAAGATAGAAAGAACGCAATACTACAGGCCAACGGCTATGCGTCCGGCGACTTTGTTGATTGTGGATAAGGAGCGGATTCCCCGGCAACTTTTGCTGAATGGAAACATGACCTTTGGCAGGAATTTTCCAGAATCTGACCGCGACATCACAGTGGAATCCCAGATTGTGGGAAGAAAACATGGAGAATTTCTTTACGACAGCCAGGAGGATTCCTATTATTACATAGACAATAACAGCGTAAACGGCACATATATTAACGGCAGTCGTCTGGAAAGATGCAATGAGAGGGGGTCGGAGGCATTCAAGCTTTCTGACGGGGATATTATCCGGGTGGACAGAAGCGTATTAAATGATCCACATCAGGAATCGGTTTTGATGATATTCAGCAGAAGCTTTGACGTAGATGAGAAATGGAACATTTACAATATCGAGTCCCGGCAGCCCATTACAATCGGAAGAGGCGATGGCAGCAGCATAAAGCTGGACGACATGATGGTTTCCAAGGCACATGCGGAAATCAGGCAGACGGACAAAGGCGTTATTCTATACGATAAGAAAAGTCAGAATGGGATAAGCGTCAATGGCTGGGAGGTGCGGGGCCACAGGAACATTTTCGACCATGATGTAATCAAGATAGCAAACACCACTTTTATTATTGCTGGCAGCAAAATTATATACAACAGCTCCAACGAACAGAGCGGCTGTCTCTCTGTAAATATAGAGAGAAAGACGGTTAATTTCGGTAAGAAAACCCTTCTGCGGGACATTCATTTTGAGGTGGACAAAGGGGATTTTGTCCTCATCCTAGGCGGGTCTGGGGCGGGCAAGACTACACTTGTGAAGGCAATCCTGGGAGATGGCAAGACGGAAGGGACGGTTGTTCTGGACGGGCAGAATCTATACACCAATTTTAAAAGCATGAAGTCGCGGATAGGGCTGGTGCCTCAGTTTCTCACCCTTCGGACCAGCGACACGGTTTTCGCCACGCTTATGGACGTTGCCGACATTAAGCTGGACAAAAAATATTATTCCAAAATGGACAAAAGGCAACGGGTGGAGGATATCATTCATAAAGTCGGCGTGGATTTGTTAAAAGACAGTCTGATTAAAAATCTAAGCGGTGGTCAGAAGAAGAAAGTGTCAGTTGCTGCGCAGCTTATCGGATTTCAGCAGGTGTTTGTGTGCGACGAACCGGATTCGGGATTGGATGCTGCATCCAGAATCCAGCAGATGGAAATTCTGAAAGAAATATCAGACAACGGCAAGATTGTCATGGTGATTTCCCACGAGCCGGATGACGCCATTAATATAGAGACCAAGGAAATTTTATTTACAAAAGTGTTGGTGTTGGCCAAAAGCTCGCAGGATAAGGCCGGACATCTGGCTTATTTTGGTGATGTGAAAGAGGCTCTTGATTTCTTTAACGTGGATAAGCTTCAGGACATTATGTTGGAAATTAATCCTGATTACGAGGGAGGCAGAGGCAAGGGCGATTACTATATTGCCAAATTTAACGCATTAAGGGGAGGGGCTGTGGGATGAGCGGGACATCTTATTTTACGCAGACGCATGTGTATTTCAAAAAGATTGCCAGGATATCTTTCCGGGAAAAAGCCTGGAAATTCATCATTTTTGCGGCAATCATTGCATTTATTGTGGCAGCGGTGGTGGGAGATGATATGTTCACCACTTATGAGAGCACGAAATCTGGGTTTTTTACAATCGCTTCCGCCTGTATATGGATTGGCATATTTAATTCCATCCAGAGTATTTGCAGAGAGCATGAGATTATAAGGTCTGAGTATAGACAGGGCACCAGAATGTCTTCGTACATCATGGCGAATATACGCTGGCAGTTTGTGCTGTGCCTGGTGCAAAGCATGGTGGTTTTTATTATATGCATGATATTTATTGATTTTAATTCCAAAGGAATCCTAACCAGCGCGTATGTGGAATATTTTATCACCATGTTTTTTCTCACGTTTGGTTCTGCTGTGCTGGGCGTGATGATTTCCTCCATATCGGGCAATCCCACCACAGCCATGACCATTATGCCTTTTGTCTTAATTCTTCAGTTGATTATGAGCGGTGTGCTTTTTGATCTGAGTGGGTGGAGCGAAAACATCGCGTACATTACATACAGTAAATGGGGGATGTCGGCGTTTGGCAGCATTGCGGATTTGAACAGCAGTGATTTTCCTTTGAAAATCAGCGAGGCGTTTCCCGATGTTGTGCGGCTGGAGACGGAGAGTTGTTATGACCATGAGGCGTCCAATTTGCTTGCCTCCTGGGGCTGGTGTCTGGGCATAACGGTTTTTTGCACTGTGGTGAGTATTTTAAGTTTGAAAATAAAGAACCGCGATTCTTAGAGAAGTGGAGCGTTAAGAAATATCAATGAGAGATAGTGGGTGGTTTTTATGTATTGCTATGAATGTATGAATGAGACGGATGAGGGCGCTTTCTGCATACATTGCGGAAGCGAGTTAAGCGCGCAGAGCGCCCCGCATCATTTAACGCCGGGAACTTTATTAAATGGTAAGTACCTGATTGGGAATTTTATTGGAGAAGGTGGTTTTGGCATTACATATATCGGGAGAGACGTGAATCTGGATATTCGCATTGCCATCAAGGAATATTACCCCTGCGGATTTGTAAGCCGCAACAACAGCAATTCCAACGGCGTGCAGGTTACGATGCCCCAAAACAAAGATTTTTTTGAAAATGGGAAGAAGCGTTTCTTGCAGGAGGCCAGAAGTCTTGCGAAATTTTCCAAAGAGCCTGGCATTGTGATGGTGCGGGATTATTTTGAGGAAAACGACACAGCCTATATTGTTATGGAGTACCTGGAGGGGGAGACCTTAGGCAAACGCATTGAGAGGGAAGGTCGGTTGGAAGCGGCTGCCCTGATAGAGCGGATGGTTCCTCTAATGCATTCTCTGGAGAAATTTCACGAGGCTGGCATGATACACCGGGATATAAGTCCGGACAACATAATGTCTATGAAAAACGGGACGCTGAAGCTGATGGATTTTGGATCGGCGCGGTATTTTACCAACAATGAACTGGAAATGTCCGTTATCCTGAAACCGGGTTATTCCCCGGAAGAGCAGCATAGGAAGAAAGGAAATCAGGGTCCCTGGACGGATGTGTACAGCCTGTGCGCCACCATTTACAGTTGCATAACCGGCGTTATACCGGATAACGCCCTGGACAGGATCTATAATGATAGTTTGCAGCAGCCGTCACAGATGGGGGTGGCGATTCCGGTTGAATATGAAAATGCTTTGATGTACGGTTTGGCCGTTCGCCCGGAGAACCGCTGTCAGAGCGTAAGGGAATTGCTCGCCTTATTTGGCGCTAAGACGGAGTCGGAGGAACAATCTTTCAGCCAAGAACAGGGTTCTAGCATGGATCCCTATAAAACTTATTATGCAGACGATGGGTATGGAGATAATCCAGCTATGGACAGGGGGATGGGGTATCCGTCCCCACTGCAACAGCCCCAGTCGGTTTCCTATTCCGGGTCGGTTAGAGACTCTAAACGCCTGATTATCCTTTTGTCGGCTGTGATAAGCGTATGCGTGGTGATTACGATTGCAGTTTCTCTGCTGCTTATTGTGCCAAATCTTAGGGAGGATAAAGAGGATTCCAAGAAAACGGAAGAGCCGGATAAGGAGGCTGACAGCGAAAAGGGTAAAGCGAAAGACAAACAGAAGAAGGCCGACAGCGATGGAGAGATAGAGGCTGTGCAGATGAAGCCTGCGGAAGTGAAAAAGCTTTCAAAGAAGTACTGGAAGATGGGCAAAGATAATCTACTGAAGTCCACAGCGTCTTCGGTGATCAAACAGCAGGAAGGCGTCAGCAATCTGCCGGAATACTTGTTTGATGGTGATATTCAGACGAACTGGCAAGAGGGAAGCGCGGGAGCCGGCATAGGCGAATACGTGTCTTATGAGTTTAAAGAAATTTTTAAGGTGAATGCCATGACCTTTCAGTTGGGGAACTGGAAAACCGAGGAATACTATTACGGCAACAATCGCCCGAAGACATTGACGTTGGCCATGGGTGATCAGTCCTGGACGGTGACGTTTCCCGATGAATGGGTGGAATTCGGGCTTAAATTCTCGTCTCCAGTCCGGACGGATAATCTGACGATTACCATTGATGATGTGTACAAAGGCGCCAGTTGGAACGATACGGTTATCACGGATATAGGCGTGTGGTACGAATAAAGGGGGAAACACATGAACAGAAAACAGTCTGAAAAATGGACGATTTTTCTTATAGTCGTTTGTCTTCTGCTGGCATTTGGACTGGCCGGGCTGGCGTTTGGTTTCTGGAATTTGCAGAGCCGCTACGAAGATACAAAAAAGCAGTGGGAGAAAAAAGAAAAAGAGTATGAGCAGCGGCTTAAAAGCCTGGAAAAACCGGGAGCAGAGCCGACAGACGAGAGCTCTCCGGCTGTTGAAAGCGACCCTGTGGCGACGAAACTCTGGGAAAGTTTGGAGGGCGTGAAGCCGGGATATCTTGTTGATTCGGAAGTTTTGGACATGGCCGATCTATCCAAGTATTTCAATGCGTATTCCATTGAGGAGGGGGATGCCGTCTATCAGAGAATTAATGGGAAATCCTACCGTGAGAATCCAGACATTGGCCTGGAGGATTTGTCCTATCTGCTGATGCTTCATTACGATTATGAAGGTCAAATACGGGTGGGAGAGATGATTGTCAATAAGGCAGTGGAGGCGGATGTGAGGGGGATTTTCCAGGAATTGTTTGAAAATCAGTACCAAATCCAGTCCATGTTCCTGGTGGATAATTATTGGGAAGTGGATGGGACTACGGCGGACAGTATTTCCATTGATAACAACAATACGTCTGCCTTTAATTACCGGGTTGCCACAGACAGCGATCAATTATCCAACCATGCATTCGGGAGGGCCATAGACATCAATCCGTTATACAATCCCTACGTGCTATATGACGATGCAGGCATTCCCATACCACCTTATTCGGATGAGGAATACAATAATCGGGCGACCGGGCGCGAAATCACCCGTGAAGGCGTATGTTATGAGATTTTCACAAAATATGGATTTACCTGGGGCGGTGATTGGGTGAATCCCATAGATTATCAGCATTTTGAAAAGAGAGCGTAAGAAGCAAAAAGAGAGGGGCGCAGCCGTGAAAATCGGGCTGGCCCTTTTTTGCGTCCGCACTGCCTTACGGACGCATGCAGGCTTACCTTGGAAATCCGCCGCCAAAAAGGCGGCAAGCATCAGGGATGCCAAATGC
>CAJURH010000008.1:0-78888 GCA_910588775.1 uncultured Lachnospiraceae bacterium | reverse complement strand
GTGCGCACAGCTTAAATTATGCCGGAATCTTTGTTTTACGGACGCATGTAGGTTTACCTTGGAAATCCGCCGCCAAAAAGGCGGCAAGCATCAGGGATGCCAAATGCGTGCGCACAGCTTAAATTATGCCGGAATCTTTGTTTTACGGACGCATGTAGGTTTTATAAGAAAATCTGGCGAATGCCTGCCGGGCGGGGGATTGATAGAAGAACAGGTATCCCATGCCTGCCATGGCGGCGCCCAGAACAACATCCACCACTGAGTGCTGTTTCAGGAACATGGTGGAGAGGACGATGGACCCGACCAGCAGAAGCGTCGTCCATTTTACCCAAATGTGTTTGCTCAGCGCTGGACACCGGGATATGGCCATGTAGGCGGCCAGCGAATTGAACACATGTATGCTGGGCAGGATGTTGGTGGCCGTATCGGTGGCGTAGAGCCTTTTTACCAGTTCAACGCACAGGTTGCTGTGGGCGAAGGAATCTGGTCGAAGCTGGTGTCCGTTGGGATACAAATAGGAAACCGCCAGAAAAACCGTCATGCCCATGCATAAGTTCTTAATATATTGGTAATATTCCTGCTTATCTTTATTAAAGAATATGAAATAGATCAGAGTGGTGGCCAGGAATGGGAACCACAGCAGGTAAGGTATAATGAAGTATTCGCAAAACGGGATATAATCGTCTATAAACGTATGCACGATATGGTAATTGTGTTGTATTTTATTTTCCAAATGACAGAATGCGGTCATGTAGAAAATTCCATATAAGACAATAATAAATCCATGCTTATAGTTTGCAATGCAATGCAAAATGCGTTGAAGTATTGGAGCGGTTGTTTTTTTAATCAGTTTCAATCATTACACCTTCTCTTTTTGAAATATTAAAATTTATGTGGCAGGTATCTGTATCATGCCTTTTAATATAATAACACGCATAAGCCGCGATTACAAATGGGAATTGCAGACTTTATAATTAATTAAGAATTTGAAACACGCGCTAAGCTGTTGTCAGTGGGATTTTTTGGGTTCCATGAATGACGACCATTCTATAATACAGACAGACGCCTCTTTTTTTGGAAATTTTTTCTAACCACATATCCAGGCAGTCGGCCGCTCGCGTAAGGGGATTGTATGGAGAAGAGAATATATGTTTTGATAAAACGCCGGCAGGCACATAAAAAAGTTGATAAAAAGAATTATCCATATTAAAATACTGCTCCAATAGCTGAAAATGCCATTTATCCAAAGGTTTTTCATCAGCCGTTCGCGCTTCTGGCGTCAGCCGTCTTACCAGTTTTCCGATAGGATTGCGCCCCAGCGGTTCCAGAAAAACCATTTCCCCGTCTTCTTTTAAGACACGGGAGATTTCCTTTACGGCAATCTCAAAGTCCAGATGATGTAAAATGCCTGTTCCGAACACAAAATCAAATGTATTATCTGGAAAATTAAGATTGTGGGCATCCATTATCTGAAAAATGGGGGGGGGGGACAATCCTGTTTTTTCTTTATTTTCTTGGAAGCTTTTATTCCCTTTTCCAATTCTTTTTCCGAAATATTGATGCAAGTCAGGCTTTTGGGAGGATATGCCTCAAAGTCGATAAATTGTTTCCAGCTTGTACTGCCTAACTCTAAAATATCTTTGCCTTTTCCACGTTTTAAAATATCGGCTATGGCTTTCTTTTTTCGCTCATTCGCATATCCTGCCTGGGCATGTCCAAAACCTTGGCTGTATTTTTTTCTGTTTAGCCCTTGATTATAGGCTTCTTTTTCTTTGTCGGTTCTTTCTTCTTTTGAAATCATAGACTCTCCTTAAATTAATTACGAAATACCCTTATATAGCTAGAGCGGTTTTCAAACACACTCTAGCGCTGGATGCCGGAAAGGATTTCTTCCATCCATTCGTTGACGTTGTAAGAGTCGTTGTCGAATAATTTAATGATAACGCCGTAGGGTTCTTTATCGTTGGCGAATGCATTTGCCTCGTCTGTGTCCACATGCATGGCCAGAGAAAAATTCTTATGTACCCGGACCACCACATCTGCGTAAATCAGAGCTCTTTCATAGCTTTTGGTCATGACGAAGACAGACTCGTTGTCTTTCACGTGCATTTTGTAAGCCTGGGAAGGGGTCATGTGGATATGCCGTTTGGCCACAATTACACCTCTTTCAATGTCGATGGAGCTGTTGGGGCCGCAGAGGGTGCAGCCTGGCGTGTTCGCAATATCTCCTGATTGGCGTATCACTGCGGGTACGCCCAGTTTTTTGGTGTCTGTGAGAGACACTTCCACCTGTGTTTCGGGGCGGAAGGGACCCAGCAGAGCAATATTTTCAAATTCTCCTTTTGGGCCTATGACAGTGACCCTTTCCTTGGCCACAAACTGTCCCGGCTGGCTTAACTCTTTGCTGAAAGTAAGCTGGGAACCTGTTCCAAATAATTTTTCAAAATCTTCTTTACAGATATGCATATGTCTGGCGGATGTCTCGATTGGAATTTTGATACTCATTGTTGACTGAAACCTTTCTGGTAGTGTTGTATGGTTTTGATCACAGTTATTATACTCCAGTTCGGGGAGAACGGCAATATTTGTAGAATATTTATATTTTTTTTATTTTAATTTACTTGTATCCTGGGAAGGAAAAGAGTAATATTTATAATAACCATTTGCTGGCAGTAATCTGTGGAGGGGGTTATTTTGAAAGAAAAATTATATCGTTTCATGCAGGGCAGGTATGGGAATGATCCACTTAATCGTTTTTTGATGATTGTGTCTTTGATTATTATGATTCTGGCTATTATCTGGAAGCCGCAGATCTATGTGATAGCCATTGCGGTTTTGGGATGGGGATATTACCGTATGTTTTCCAGAAAGGTCTATACCCGCGCAGTGGAGAATCAGCGGTATCTGGAAGTGCGGGACAGTGTCCTTGCCAAGTTGGATAAGAAAAGAAACTTTCTGATACAGAGGAAAAATTATCATATCTATAAATGTCCCGGCTGCGGGCAAAAGGTGCGCGTTCCCAGGGGAAAAGGGAAGATACAGGTGCATTGCCCCAAATGTGGGGAAGATTTTATCAAAAGGAGTTAAGCGCATGCTGCCGGAAGTTTTTATGTTTTATTTAGGCATGGTGAATTTGTCCGCTTTATGCCTGTTTGGCATAGATAAAAGGCGCGCAAAAAAACGTCGCTGGCGCATACCGGAGCGCAGGCTTTTTGCAGTTGCCCTGGCGGGTGGCAGCATAGGCGCTTTGGCGGGAATGTACGGGTTCAGGCATAAGACTAGGCATAAATTGTTTGCAGTGGGAATGCCGCTTCTGTTTCTGGCGCAGGTTGGCGTGGCTTTGATTGTTTTCATGAAATTATGCGTATGGGGGATTGGAAAATGAGATTGAATAAAATACAAGAATATGTCCGTTCGAAAGGATGGGAATGTCAGTATACGGAAGAAGACGGCTGTGGCAGCGTGGATTTTTCCTATCGGGGCATTTCCTATCATGTGTGGGAGTTTCCCGATGGGGAAGGCGCGGAAAGCAATGTGCGCGATGGCGGAAGGCAGGAAGATTTCCTGGGCGATTATGAGGAAGATATTCTTGCGGTTATAAAAAGTTGGAAATGATTGGTACGCTGCGGCGCACTGTAATTGTCCGCCGCAGGTAAAAAAAATTGGCGCTTTTGGATGCATTCACCAGTTACGAAGTGGTGATCATTGTGCTGTAGCCAGCGTCTCTGAGTCGCTGTTCCATGGCGATGGCGTTTCCAAGCTGTAGGTATGCGCCCACCTGGACTTTGTAGTATCCGTCTTCGTGCAGCATGAAGGCAGGGTATCCCTGGTCTAATAATTCATACAGAAGCTGGTCTGCGTATTGTCTGTTCTGAAAAGCCCCGGCCTGTACCCGGTAGTAGGTGGGTCCAGTCACGTTTTCTTCTCCCAGAGTCCCTAATATGGCGCTGGCGATGGCCTGGGCGATTTCGTCAAATTTTTCATCGAACATGGCGTTATCCTGATTGTTGTTTAGAAAGCCTGCCTCTATCAGCACAGAAGGCATAGAGGTGCGGCGAAGAACCACTAATCCGGGCCGTTCTTTTACGCCCAGATCCTGGAATCCCAGTTCTCCCAGTGCGCCCGCAATATTTTTGGCCATGTCGTATTTGATGCCGGATTTGTTATAGACCAGGGTTTCTACGCCAGTGTACTGGTTGGGCGTAGGGCTGGAGTTGCGGTGAAAGGACACGAAATAATCCGCTCCAGACTGGTTGGCGATGGTTGCTTTCTGAAATGGGGTTTGGTAAACATCTGTTGTACGGGTATATTCCACATCCACGCCTTTATCTTTTAAGATTTCTCCTACTGCCAGGGTTAGCCGC
Organism: uncultured Lachnospiraceae bacterium; assembly: GCA_910588775.1. Classification (GTDB taxonomy): domain Bacteria; phylum Bacillota; class Clostridia; order Lachnospirales; family Lachnospiraceae; genus MGBC164599. The sequence continues at coordinate 74,524 of CAJURH010000008.1, read as the reverse complement.
AGGACATCGTCTTTTTCCTGTCTGTCTTCAAAGACTGCACCTGGATCTGCGCCGCCGTGTCCGGCGTCCAGCATAATTTTATATTCTGGCAATTTTAATACTCCTTAAATGATCTTTAATTATCTTTACATATTTATCATATGCACAGTCACGCAGTCTGCCATAGAGCGCAGTCCGTTTAATCAGGAGGAAAGTCAATGGAAAATCATATGGGAATGAATTTGAAAAGTAAATGGATTTTGTGGACGCTCAACTTGCTGGCCTGTGCGGACCCTGGCATTTTGCGCAGGCTAGCAGGTTGGGAGGAGTTTTGGCCTTTGCTGGCATATCGACTAGCGATGCCGCTGGTATGGGGAATGTTGTGGGTGGCGTTTGCCCGAACGTACAGGAAGAGCATGTGGAACAAAGATTCCAAAAAACAGGCATGGATTATGATGCTTGCCATGTTGGCGCTGAATGTAGTTTCAGTGTCTGTGGCTGTGGGACGGTTGGGGAATCTTCCGGTGTATTCACTCATGTTGATTGGCGTGTATGTGGGGAAAATTGCAGAGCGAAGATTGTTTTAATCGAGTGGACGATTTTCGCGTTCTTTGTTTTCCAGCTCACGTATGCGTTTCTCCAGAATGGCCAATTCCTGCGTCAGCGTCCGCAGCTTATTGGTTTGTTTGGAGACTATGGATGTCAGGGACATGCAAATCATGATCAGTACGCCTATGAAGAAAACGAACAATCCGTTCATGGTGCTGGTTATGCCTAGTAAATGTATAAACGCCCGAAATGTATAAGGGAAGAAAATCATAATGGCCATAATGATGCCACTGAAAATCCAAAGCAGAGTGTATTTCAGTTCAATGGCTCTGTGTTTTAGAAAAAGAAGGATGATTATAAAATAGAAAAATAGGGCGGCGCCCAGAGTGATTGTAAGTTTTGTAGACAGCATATTTATCTCCTGATTCCAAATGTAATACGGCAGATGAGGATGGACAGGGAAACTTTTATCATATAGTAAGCGGAATTAAATCCATGGATAGAGCTGGAGCCAGATTCCCGTTGGCGCATGATTACAGGGACTTCTTTTATTCTGCCGCGGTGCATCACGGCCGCGATAATGGCTTCTGGTTCCGGATAGTCGGTAGGGTATTGTTCCGCATAAAGGCGAATGAACTTCTGGTTGACAGCCCGGAAACCACTGGTCACGTCGTAAATGCGTATTCCAGTGCACAGCTGGATCAGCCGGCTTAAGAAACGAATGCCAGCCCTTCGCAAAGGAGAAGACTGGAACCCTTCTTTGCTGATGAAACGAGAACCAATTATAATGTCAGCTTCCTGGCGGATCAGCGGGCGCAGCATATCGCCAAGAAACGCCACGTCATGTTGGCCATCCCCGTCTATTTGCACAGCGATGTCATAATGGTTTTTAAAAGCGTAGCGGTATCCGGTTTGCACAGCGCCGCCAATGCCCAGGTTAATGGGCAGGTGTACAGCGCAGATATTATGACGCGCGCACAAGTCTTCTGTATGGTCGGTGGAGCCGTCATTTACCACCAGATAATCCCATTGGGGGCAGCATTGTTGAATATTTTCAATAACCTGAAGCAGATTGTCGCCTTCATTATAGGCGGGGATGATGATAAGCGTTTTTGGCTGTTTGTCCATAAATCGTCACCTCTTGAAGAACTATTATAATATATTTGAATCAAATAATCAACGCATGGGTTAAATGCTGTGGATTTTATTGACATTTCAAATAAAAAAAGATACAGTTAAAAAAAGCGGTTGGCAGCGAGAGAGCCAAAGAGAATGAGGAAGAGAAAATGGAAGAAAAAATTGTTTTTTGTAAGGGAGGCGGCTGCACGGCAAAATTGGGCGCCGGAGTCTTGGAACGCGTGCTAGAGCGGTTGCCAGAGGGCAATAAAGATGAAAATTTACTGGCTGGTTTTCAGGGAAAAGAAGATGCGGCTATTTATCGGATAAATCAGGAGGAAGCGCTGGTGCAGACGCTGGATTTTTTTCCGCCAATGGTGGACGATCCGTATATATTTGGGCAGATTGCGGCTGCAAACGCCGTAAGCGACATTTACGCCATGGGCGGTGAAGTGAAACTGGCGCTGAATATTGTCTGTTTTCCGGAAAAGATGGATTTGAATGTTCTGGGCTCCATTATGCAAGGTGGCGCCCAGAAAGTGAAAGAAGCCGGGGGCGTGCTGGCTGGAGGCCATTCTATCGCGGACAGTGATGTAAAATATGGGCTCTCAGTGACGGGGATTGTCCATCCAGAAAAATTCTATCGGAATGACGCCGGGCTGCCTGGGGATAAGCTGATTCTGACTAAGAAGTTGGGCGTGGGCATTATCTGCACGGCGGCCCGCGTGGGAGAGGCGTCCAAGCAGGCGCTATCCCAGGCAATGGAGTCCATGACTGCGTTAAATAAAAGGGCCTCAGAGATCTGCAAGGAATTTCCGGTTCATGCCTGCACCGATGTGACAGGGTTTGGATTCCTTGGGCATTTACACGAGATGATGGCAGGGAAACTCTCCTGTGTGATTGATGTGCCTTGCGTGCCGATTTTTCAGGAGGCGAAAGTCTATGCGGATGAATTTTTGTTGACGGCGGCAGGGCAGCGCAACCGGAATCATTTGGAAGGAGCTGTAGAATTTGAAAACGTGCCATTTGCCATGGAGGAAGTTTTGTATGATCCCCAGACTTCTGGAGGACTTCTGATTGCGGTGGATCCGTATTACGCGCTTGCTATGCAGGATAGATTGCAGGCGGCTGGGCTTCCGGCGGCGATTGTGGGTGAAATCACGGAAAAAACAGAGAAGGAAATTTTGTGCAGAATGTGAGCAACGCCTTATAGAAATAGGGAATATGCATAAAAATGCCCGGATTTTGATGAGCGAAAATGGCAATCTTTACAAAGAATTGGATGACGATAGTTGGCTTCTTTGAAAAATGTTGCAAATTGCTCTATACAAATCGGTAAAATTATACTATAATTATTAACTATATGGATAGAAAAAAAGGTCGCAGGGATGTTGGATATACAGCAAATTAGAAAGCATCCAGAACAGGTGCGGGAGAATTTCAGCAGGCGAGGTTTGGAGATATCCGTAGATCAAATTCTGGAGCTGGATAAAGAGAAATTAAGATTACAGACCAGGCTGCAGGAAAGAAAGCGAGAGAAAAATCAATTATCCAGAGCTGTGGCGCAGCGGAAAAAGGAAGGCTTAAAAGCAAATGAATTGCTGGAAAAAGTCTATGGCATAAAGGACGAAATTGATGCATTGGACTGCGTTTTACGGCAGAAAACAGCGCATTTGCAGGAGATTTTGGAGAGATTGCCGAATTTGCTGGATGAAGACGTCAAAAAAACGGATGAAGTTTTGTTCCAATTTAAAGAAAAACCTGAATTTTCTTTTCATCCAATGAATCACCTGGAATTGTGCCGGGCACATGGTTTGGTGGATTATGAGACGGCAGCCAGACTGATGGGAAGCGGGTATTGGATTTATAAAGGTCTTGGCGCCAAATTAGAGTGGGCGCTGCTGAATTTTTGCTTGCAGGAGAACCAGAATGCAGGTTATGAGATGGTAATGCTTCCACCAGTGGCCAGGGAAAGCTGTGGATTTGGAGCGGGTCAGTTTCCCAAATTTCAGGATGAAATTTATAGAATTCAGGGGCGGGAACTTTTTCTGATTCCCACCGCAGAAACTGTACTGGTGAATTTGCACCGGGATAAAATCTTGCAGGGCGCGGCGTTGCCGCTGAAATATACAGCATATACGCCCTGTTTTCGACGGGAAGTGAGCAAGGAGCCAGATGAAAGAGGATTGATCCGGGGGCATCATTTTAACAAGGTGGAAATGGTGCAGTTTGCGGTCGAAGAACAGTCGGAGGAATCGTTTAAACAGATTTTAGCGCAGGCAGAGCGTTTGATGCGAAAGTTGGATCTACATTACCGAGTGGTAAAAGTGGCGGCAGGCGCGTGCAGTGCGGCCATGGCGAAGACGTATGATATTGAAGTCTGGTTGCCTGCGGAACAAAAATATAAAGAGGCTAGCTCCATATCCAATGCCAGAGATTATCAGTCCAGACGGACCAATACCCGGTACAAAGACCGTGATGGAAAGTTACATTATGCGCATACCATGAATGGTTCCGGGATTGCCACAAGCAGAGTGTTTGCAGCGATTTTGGAGCAAAATCAGATGGAGGATGGCAGAATCCGCGTGCCAAAAGCGCTGGCGCCATGGATAGGGACGGATGTGATTTAAAAATAAAGGGGGCGACTGGTATGTTTAAGCAGTTTGCAAGGGAGTCTATTCCATAGAATCCTGATGTTTTGTTTTTTTTATCTATAAATTATGTGTTTGGTTTTGAAAAGAAAATAAGGAGGAAGTAAGATGATAAAAGTGACCATCGATGGAATCACTGTAGAAGTCGAACAGGGTTCTACCATTTTGCAGGCAGCCGAGGCCGCCGGTATAGAGATTCCAACATTGTGTTATTTAAAAGACGTCACGCCGGAAGCGTCCTGCCGCATGTGTGTGGTTGAGCTTGAGGGAATGCCCAAATTGGTTACGGCATGTTCTTTCCCGGCTGCTGATGGAAATGTTGTTTATACAAAAAGCGAGAAGGTTATAAAGGCAAGAAAAACTGCGCTGGAATTGTTGATGTCCACCCATAAGACGGATTGTTTCGCATGTCCGCAGAATGGAATGTGTAAACTGCAGGATCTTTGCTTTGAGTATAAAGTGGAAGACGTACCGTTCCAGGGAATTGAAAGGCCCATTGACGATACCAACAAGTTCTTTACATATAATCCCAATTTATGTATTCTCTGCCACAGGTGCGTAAATACGTGCCAGCAGCGCACATGCCGCGGGACCATTGACACCACGCAGCGTGGGTTCCAGTCGGTGGTAAGTCCTGCTTTTGGCATGGACTGGAGTGAGACGAACTGTGAATCCTGCGGTAACTGCGTGCAGGCATGTCCCACAGGCGCCCTGACCATGAAGAAGCAGAAGAATTACCGCCGTTGGGAAGTTGAGAAAGTTCTCACCACTTGTCCCCACTGTGCGACTGGATGTCAGTATTATGTGTATGTGAAGAACAACCGGGTTGTGGATGTGGAAGCGGCAGACGGCCCGTCAAACCGTGGCCTGCTCTGCGTGAAAGGACGTTCCGCCTCTTTTGAATTTGCCCAGTCGGATGAGCGGATTACCACACCGCTGATTAAGAACAAAGAGACAGGCGAGTTTGAGGAAGCAGGATGGGACGAGGCTTTGGATTTAGTGGCGTCCAAGTTTACAGAGATTAAAAATACATATGGAGGTCAGGCGCTTGCAGGTTTTGCGTGCTCACGTTCAACCAATGAGGACATCTACATGCTTCAGAAGATGACCAGGGTTGCGTTCGAGTCCAACAATACCGATAACTGCGCCCGTGTTTGACATGCTCCCACTGTTGCCGGTCTGGCAATGACATTAGGTTCAGGAGCAATGACAAATACCATCGAAGATATCACACATGAATCCGATGTGATTCTGTTGTGCGGTTCCAATCCGGAAGCGGCTCATCCGGTTATCGGCATGCAGGTGCGCCAGGCAGTTGCCAGAGGCGCCAAGCTGATTGTGGTTGACCCGCGTGAAATAGAGCTTGCAAAGAAAGCGACAGTTCATCTGAAACTAAAACCAGGCACAAACGTTGCCTTTGCAAACGGCATGATGAATATTTTCATCGAGGAAAATCTGATTGATGAAGAGTTTATCAAGAATCGTACCGAAGGCTTTGAAGAGATAAAGAAGATTGTAAAAGATTATACGCCGGAAAAGGTTGGCGAGATCTGCCACATCGATCCGGAAGACTTAAGGACAGCGGCCCGCCTGTATGCGAAAGCAGATCGTGCGCCGATTATGTACTGTCTGGGCGTTACCGAGCATCATACAGGAACAGAAGGCGTTATGTCTCTTTCCAATATGGCCATGATGGTTGGAAAACTGGGCAAAGCCGGATGCGGCGTGAACCCCATCCGCGGACAGAACAATGTACAAGGCGCCTGCGATATGGGTGCGCAGCCCAACGTATACACAGGTTATCAAAAAGTTGCGGACGAAACCGTAACAGAGAAATTTGAAAAAGCCTGGGGCGTTGACCTGAAGCATTTACAGCCGGGAAGAACGGCTACGGAATGTTTCCATGACATTATTGACGGCAAATTAAAAGGATTGTTTATCTTTGGAGAAGATCCGGTTGTAACCGATCCGGACACCAATCACGTGATCAAGGCGCTGACAAGCTTGGATTTCCTGGTTGTGGACGAATTGTTCATGACGGAAACGGCCAAGTATGCGGATGTGATCCTGCCTGGGCGGTCCTATCTGGAGAAAGAAGGAACGTTCTCCAACACAGAACGCCGCGTGCAGAGAGTTCGCAAGGCCATTGAAATTCCTGGCACAAAACCAGACACAGAAATTTTCTCCTTAATCATGCAGAGGATGGGATATGATCAGCCGATTCTTACCCCAGCTCAGATTATGGATGAGATTGCTTCTGTCACACCTTCTTTTGCAGGAATCAGCCATGAAAGACTTGACAGTGCGGAAGTTGGCGGCAGAGGTCTGCAGTGGCCGTGCACAGGAAAAGATCATCCGGGAACTCCGATTATGCATGTGGGCAAGTTTGCAAGAGGCTTAGGATATTTCTATCCAGCCAAATATCAGCCGTCTACCCAGCAGGTATCGGAAGAATATCCAATGATTATGATGACAGGACGTATCCTCTATCATTATAACGCCTGCGCAATGACTGCTAAGACGCCGGAAATCAACCAGATTGCCGGACGTTCCTTTATTGAGATTAACACTGCCGATGCAGAAGCCCTCGGAATTAAAGATGGTGATAAAGTTTACGTATCCTCGCCAAATGGACGCATTGTATCCTGGGCGGAAGTATCCAACAAGACCGGTAAGGGCGAAGTATGGATGCCGTTCCATTTCCTGGATGGTAATGCAAACTGGCTGGTAGGTGACCATTTGGATGATTTCTCCAAAACGCCGGAATACAAAGTGACGGCGGTCCGCGTGGAAAAGGCTGTGGAAGAAAAAGAATGCTGTCAATATATGGAAACGCCGAAGATTGTACCGAAAAAAGCGAAAATGTATTAATGGAGTTAAGGGGGTATTTGAAAAATGATCGAAGAAAGAATCAACATTCCTTATAAAGGAACGCCGGAACAGGAAAGCCAGTTAATGGATCTGATTGCCAAGTACAGAGGGACAAAAGGACCATTGATCCCCATATTGGAGCAGGCGCAGGAAATATTTGGCTACCTTCCGGAGAAGATTCTTAAGATTATATCAGAGGAATTACAGGTTTCTTTGGCCAAAATATATGGTGTAGTTACATTTTATTCATTCTTTTCATTGTATCCGAAAGGAAAATACAATATTTCCGTATGTTTGGGCACAGCCTGTTACGTAAAAGGCTCTGGTGAAATTTATGATAAATTACAGAGCAGTCTGGGCATAAAAGGCGGGCAATGCACCGCTGATGGTAAATTTTCTCTGGAAGCCTGCCGTTGCATTGGAGCTTGTGGCTTAGCGCCGGTTATGATGATTAACGGAGAAGTATATGGACGTTTAACCGCTGGCATGGTGGATGATATTCTTGCGAAATTTGAATAAATTGAATATTTAGAGAGGACAGGCGTTTGATTCGCCTGTTTTCTCGAAATGCCGTGTATAGGAGGTTATACGATGAGCTATGAAAAGAAAATCCATGCGAAAATAGATGGTATAGAAGTTGAGGTGAATGCTGGGACGACAATTCTAAAGGCCGCCCAGAGCGTTGGGATTAAAATTCCCACGCTTTGCTATTTGGAATTTATGGACCCGGAAGCATCCTGCAGAATGTGCATGGTTGAAATTGTGGGAATGCCCAAATTGGTAACGGCATGTTCGTTCCCTATTGAAGATGGGTATGAAATCCTTACAAAAAGCGAGAGAGTCATAGAGGCGAGGAGAGGGGCGTTGGATCTGCTGCTTTCCAACCATCCCAATGAATGTTTTGCCTGTCCGGGAAATGGTGATTGCGAGTTCCAGGCGTTGTGTTATGAATACGGCGTGGAAAAGACATCTTATCCTGGGAAAATGGAAAAGAAACCGATTGATGATTCCAATCCCTACTTTACATATGACCCCAATCTATGCATTCTTTGCCATAGATGCGTAAATACGTGTACTCATTTGGTGGGGCGTAGCGCCATTGGTTTGGAAAATCGGGGATTTGAATCGAAAGTTTCACCGGCTCCTTTTGGAGGCAAGTGGATTGACAATATGGAATGTGAATTCTGTGGAAATTGCGTTCAGGCTTGTCCGGTAGGGGCATTGCGGCCTAAGAACCGCTCTGAGTATCGTCCATGGGAAGTTAAGAAAGTGGAATCCACTTGCTATAACTGCAAGAAAGAGTGCAAGCGTATTCTTTTGATTAAGAATAATAAGATTATGGACGTGAAAGCCGATCCAGAATCTGACAACAAGGGTCGTCTGTGCAATAAGGGAAGATTTGAATTCTACGATGTTGAGAGACCGGAACAGATTGCTATCTTAGAGGCGAAAGATATTGAGCGGGCGAAGGAAGCGTTAAAAGCTCAGTTGGATATTAAATAGTTTGATTTAATTTAAAATATTAAAAAGTGGCTTAAACCTTGATGGGTTTGAGCCACTGTCTTTTGAAATTTTGGTCCTTTTATATTAAAGTTCTTTTATCATTGGCAAGTTTTGTGATATGCTTGCTGTCAAAATATTCCAGAATCATTTGTGTATATTTGCGAGAACTATTTAGCAATGTACGGTAATCAGCCAGGGTGATGCTCCCATTATTCTGGATATGCTCTTTTAACAATCCTAGAGCTTTTTCATAACAATCTTTGTGCATATAGTATGCGGGAGTGATTTTAACCAATTCTCCGTCTTTTAGAAGCTTGTCCAGTAATTGCCGGGTAGTTTTCGCGTTTTTACTGTTTTTTATCACATCGTCGGTTTTGGGCATGGCGAATCCGGAATCCTGGTACAGGCGGATTAAATTCTGGGTTTCCAGTTTGTTTTCACCACTTTGTTTTGGTTTGAAGGCGTACAGGGAGGTTAGACCGTTTTTTTCCTTGATTACCTTCTTTTGAATTAGATAGTCGTAGAAAAGGTCGATATTTTTCGCGCCCGGATCATGAAGTTTTTGCGTAAGCCTGCTTTTTAATTCCTCTTTAGAAAGCCCTTCAGTCAAAGCGTTGGACTTATGGAAGGCTTCCAGAATCTCTGTAACATGGGGGCAAACGTGGTTGTAGAAATTCTGATGGATAAAGGCATTCTTTCCAATCTCTAATACGCGTCCAGAGCCTTTTAATTTTTTGAAGATAGCAGTTGTATCAGATTCAGGAAGATTCATTTTAAGGGAAAGAAAATGAATATCTGGAAAAAATGGGCTTTCTTCGCTGAGAAATTGTTCCGCCAGCTCTTCGTTGGTTCCGTTATCCTTTGTTTGCATGGCGCGCAGGATGCTGTCTTGGTTTCGTTTATGCCGTCTGGGGTTGGCGTCTAGAATGATGCCGCCGCCGATGGTCTCCAGCGGGGAGTAGAAGCGGATGACAAAATAATCTAGGCGTTTTAAAGCGATTTCTTCTGTGAAGCGAATTTGCGCGTAGGCAGTCTCGCCTGGGTGCAGTTCTTCCCGGTCCAGAAGTATGACCTTGCCCAGAGCTTCATCGGATCCGTAATAGAAATGCACCCTGCTGTTGTTAGATACAGTACGGTTTGCGCTTTCCAGCAGATACAGTCGTACATCCACCATGTAAGTGGGAAGCATAGTGTCTGGTTTTGCAGCCACAAATCCCCGCTGAATCTCTTCTGTCTTTACGGTAAGATTTAAGGCGGTTCTCTGGCCAGCATAAGCGGTTTCCGAGTCCTGGCCGTGGACTTGGATGCTGCGGATGCGGGCGGGGATGTCCGCAGGCATTAAGGTAATCTGGTCGTCCACTTTGCAGCTTCCCTCGATTAATGTTCCGGTAATGACGGTTCCATGGCCTTTCATGGTGAAAACCCGGTCAATGGGCAGGCGAAAGAGGCTGGGGTCCGTGTTGTGGGCGGGCAATGTGGCCGCAACTTTTCGGATCTCCTGGCGCAAAGCGTCAATGCCGTCTCCGGTTTGGGAGGACACTTGGAAGATGGGAGCCTTTTCCAGGAAGCTGCCCGTTACATATTCGGTGACTTCCTCTTTGACCAATTCAATCCAGTCCTCTTCGCATTTGTCGCATTTGGTTAAAACCACGAAGCCGTGTTTCATGTCCAGCAATTTTAAAATATCCATGTGTTCTCTGGTCTGGGGCATAATTCCTTCGTCGGCGGCAATGACTAGCAGCACGAAGTCGATGCCGCCCACGCCGGCCAGCATGTTTTTGACAAATTTTTCATGTCCGGGCACATCGATGATGCCGATGTTTGTGTTCGGATCGCCGCTGTCCAATTTGGCAAAACCCAATTCGATGGTGATGCCCCGTTCTTTTTCTTCTTTTAGGCGGTCTGTATCTGTGCCGGTAAGCGCCTGGATCAGGCAAGTTTTTCCGTGGTCTATATGGCCGGCTGTGCCGATAATTATATTTTGCATAAAATCAGGGTCCTTTCAGATGAGAAATGCTTGCAGCGATATCTTTTATATCCCGCTCCATAATGGTCCGCATGTGAAGCCAGACCTTGTCCTGTCGGATATGGGAAATGATTGGCGGGTTGTTTTTTCGAAAAAGGTTTTCTATTTGTTCGGCTGAGAGGTTGTCGGAATGCAAAGTCAGCGCATAGCCCGCCAGATGTGCATCAGGGGCGGAACCGCCGCCCACACAGTCTTCACAGGGTTCAATCTCTATGTGGAAAGGCGTCATGTCCGGAAGTTGCTTTTTCAGACGGATGGCCCTGTCATGCAAGATGTCCGGGGAGCTGGTGAGCGTCTGAAGGACGGGGATTTTTTGGGTGGCCTTTTCTATGTCTTGGTATTCAAAGAACAAAGCTTCCAGTGCGCAAAGCGTCATTTTATCTATGCGCACAACTCTTGCCAGTGGATGGTTTTTCATAGGTTCAATGTAAGCTTTTTTTCCGATTATGATGCCAGCCTGGGGGCCTCCCAACAGTTTGTCTCCGCTGAATAAGATTACGTCGGCGCCGGCTTTCACTGCGTCTGGCACAGTGGGTTCGGAGATGCCATACGTTTTTAAGTCCGTAAGCAGGCCGCTGCCTATATCGTAGATGACAGGCAGGGAATATTCTGTTCCCAGCTCTTTTAATTGGCACAGGGACACGTCTTCGGTGAAACCTACGATGTGGTAGTTGCTGGTGTGTATTTTCATTAGTGCGGCTGTGTTTTCGTCGTCGATGGCATGAGCATAATCGGAAAGGCGGGTTTTGTTGGTGGCGCCCACTTCCTTTAGAACTGCGCCGCTTAGCTCCATGATATCCGGGATGCGAAAGGAGCCGCCGATTTCCACCAGTTCGCCGCGGGATACGATTACCTGGCGGTTGTTTGCTATACTGGCCAATACCAGCATGGTGGCGGCGGCGTTGTTGTTGACGACAAAAGCGGCTTCAGCGCCAGTTACTCTGCAAATTAAGGATTCCACATGGTCTTGCCGGGAACCGCGCTTTCCTTTTGTTATGTTGTATTCCAGGGTGGAGTAGGAACACGCTGTCTCGACGACGCGCTCTGCGGCGTTCTGACTTAACGGTGAACGTCCCAGGTTGGTGTGCAGCGTCGTTCCAGTGGCGTTGATGACGCGTTGCAGGCTGGGTGCGGAGTTTCTCTTTATGCGGCGAATGACTTGTTGGAAGAACAGGCGCCGGTCTGTTAGAGCGGGTGGGCAGTCTTCTCCATTTATAATGGCGTCTCTTAGCAAGCTGATTTCTGTGCGGACACAGTCGGCCACCAGAGAATAGGGCAGATTTTCTTTAAAAAAAATAAGACACTCATCTCGAAGCGCCTCATCGACCTTGTAGAGAGAACGCAGCCTCTCCTTTTTATTATCCATATTTAGACCCATTCCTTTTGTCTTTTTGTTTTTGGCGGGGATACGTGAGAATCGAACTCACCCGAGAGGCTCTTAACCACTCACAGCGGTTTTGAAGACCGAGAGGCACACCAGCGCCCAGCTACCCCCGTGGAATAATACGTTAGAGTGTGTTGTAAAACAAGTTCCAGTGCAAATAATATCATAAATTGGGTGAAAAGTAAATATGTATTTTGTACGCATCAATATAAGAATCCGTCGAAACGAACCGCGTTCTTGTATTTGCGCGGTTCTCCAAATCTTCTGTCAGACAGGGATTTTGGGGAACCGCACGTCTATATTGCGCTATGCTTTCTCGATTTTGACTGCGCACACTTTATATTCCGGTATTCGGGCGTATTTGTCAAGGGCGGCGTTGGTCAGCCAGTTTGCATTGCCGTCTGGAAAATGGAATGGCATCCAGCTTTCGCCTGGGGAAGTTTTAGCGCCTACGCGGGCGGTGGACTCAATGGAGCCTCGCCTGGAGGATACTTTCACCTTGTCTCCATTTGCAATGCCCAGTTTTGAAGCGTCCGCTTCGTTCATTTCGATGAAGGATTTCCCCTCGATTTCCATCAATTCCGGGGTTCTTCCAGTCATGGCTCTTGTGGTGTAATGGTACAGGATGCGCCCAGTCATCAAGATAATCGGATATTCTTCGTCTGGAAGCTCTGCGGACGGCACATATTCCGCCGGATAGAACCAACCAAGGCCGCGGGTGAATTTGCCCACGTGCATAATCGGGGTTCCGGGGTGACTCTTGTCCAGACATGGCCACTGCAGTCCCTGGCCATTTACCTCTTCGCTGTCCAGTCGCTGATGGCTGATGCCTGTAAAGCTTGGGGTTACGGAGGCGATTTCATCCATAATTTGGGCGGAGGTCATGTGGGGTTGCTTATATCCCATGCGGTTCATCAGATCAATGATGATGTCTGTATCCAGACGCATATCGCCGTCCAAAGTCACGGCTTTGCGAACTCTTTGCACACGGCGTTCCGTATTGGTGAAGGTTCCTTCCTTTTCCGCATAGCTCATGCCAGGAAGGATTACATCTGCATATTGCGCCGTTTCGGTCATAAACAGTTCCTGAATTACGAAGAAATCCAGGCTCTCCAAGGCTTTAATCACATGGCTGGTGTCTGGGTCGGTGACAACCGGGTCTTCTCCGTAAATATAAAGGCCACGGACTTCCTTGCGGATGGCTTTCGGGAATACGTCGGTGGCGTGGGTTCCAGGTTCATGGTTCAGCGGCACGCCCCATGCTTTTTCAAACTTCTCCACAACGCCAGGTTTGGTAATCTTCTGGTACCCTGGAAAATCTGTAGGAACTGCGCCCATATCGCAGGCGCCTTGCACATTGTTCTGTCCCCGCAATGGATTCACGCCGCATCCTGGACGGCCAAGTTTGCCTACCAATAAGGCCATGTTGGACATGGACATAACGCCTTCGGTGCCGGTGGAATGTTCGGTAACGCCCAGGCAGTAGATGATAGGCGCACGGTCCGCTTTTGCGTACAGGATGGCTGCTTTTCGCAGCTCATCTGCGTCGATGTGGCAGATTTCGGCTACTTTTTCTGGTGTGTAATCCTTTACGATTTCTTTGATTTTTTCATAGCCTTCGGTGCGCTCTGCGATGAATTTCTCATCTTGTAAGCCCTCTTCGATGATGATATGCATAATGCCGTTGGCGAAGGCCACGTTGGTTCCCGGTTTTAATTTCAGGTGGATGTCCGCCTTTTTGGCGAGGCCAATATCTCTGGGGTCTGCAACGATTAACTTGCAGCCGCGGTTTAGCGCCTGGCGAATCTGCATGCCCACCACTGGATGCGCTTCTTCCGGGTTGGAACCCACCAGCATAATGAGATCGGAATTGCGCGTGATGTCCTCAATGGGATTGGTCATGGCGCCGGAACCCAATGTCATGGCCAGGCCCGCTACCGAGGCGGAGTGACAGACGCGGGCGCAGTTGTCTGTGTTATTTGTGCCAAAGCAGGTGCGCACCATTTTCTGCACCATGTAAATGTCCTCGTTGGGGGAACGGGAACAGGCGAACCCGGCCAGAGAATCGGGACCGTATTGCTTCTTGATTTCCATAAATTTGGAGGCCACCAGAGTCAATGCCTCATCCCAGGTGGCGCGCTCAAATTCGCCGGTTTCTCTATTCTTAATCAGAGGATATTTGATGCGGTCCGGTGAATGGACGAAATCAAAGGAGCCACTGCGGCCTTTGACGCAGAGCAGACCCTTGTTGGAGGGGCCGTTGTAGGCTTCGGTGTCCACGATTTTGCCATTTTTGACAACCAGATAGAACTGGCATCCGGTTGCGCAGTGGGGACAGGTGGTCAGGACTTTTTTCTCTGCCTGCCATGGCCGGTAGTCTTTCCGGCGCTTCATGGACAAGGCGCCAGTGGGACATGCCTGCACGCAGTTTCCGCAGGATTCACAGATTCCCTGGGCCCAGTCTTCCATCTCATGGGCTCCGATTTTGGTGTCAAAGCCCCGGTGCAACGCGTCGATGGCGCTGCGTCCTACGATTTGCTGGCAAGTGTTGACGCACCTGCGGCAGAGAATGCACAGGCTTCGGTCATATGTAAAGAATTTATTGGAATCATCCACGGGCAGGTCGTCGTTTCGCTTGCCCTCATAGCTGGTGGCTTCCACACCATACTCATAACAGTAATCCTGCAGTTTGCAGTCTCCATTGGCCTCGCAGGAGAAACAATGCACCCGGTGATCGGAGAGCAGAAGATCCAGGGTTTGTTTCCGGTATTGGATTACTTTTTCAGACATGGTCTGTATTTCATCGCCCTCGGAGCAGGGAAGTGTGCAGGCTGTGCTGAATCTTGTCCGGCCGTTGTTGGTGATTTCTACGATGCACAAACGGCAGGCGCCATTGGGCAGTACGTTTTCCAGATGACAGAGGGTTGGGATTTCAATGCCCAACTGTCTGGCAGCCTGCAGGATTGTGGCGTCCTGTTCCACTTCTACAGGAATGCCGTCTATTTTTAAATGAATCATAAACATTCTCCTTAAATTTTTCCTTAGCTTTGGTATTCGGTTGCGGTGACGCTGGGTTTTGCCATTATTTCAGGACAAGCAGGGGTCTCGGCATGGACAGCCGATTGTTTCGCCTTTCTTATATGGATATGGAATCATTTCGGAATGCGTTCTCCCTTCTTTATTTTAAAATTCTGATTATTGTAAAAAATTGCGAATACAGATTATAAATTATAATGACTATATTAAAGAATATAATAAATCTATTTGAAAGAAAAAGCAATGTTTTTTTGTTTTGCAGGGATTGTATAATATGGGGAGGGGAACAGAAGCGGGGGAGGCTGTTGACAATACAGGATGATGTGTGTATAATGGGCCACGACGATGGGTTTATAGTGGGTAATATAGTGAAAAAAATAGAAGGTGGGGTGTGGATACCCTGCTTTTTGTTTAGGAAACGCGGGACGTTTGACAAGTTAATGGTATAAAAATGCTGGAAGCATACGAATTTGTACAAAAAAATTTGTCAACTATGTCTAGAAATTTAAAAGGAAACGTGCTATACTAGATTCGGTATTAGTCATTTGTGTTCCTAAGTACTAAATCAGGAGGTATATAAAGAGGGAATGAGTATGGCGAAAAAGACAGTCCCATTCCAGGGGACAAAGGAGCAGGAGGAGAAGCTGCTTGAAGTGATCAAGGCGCGTAAGGACGAAAAGGGCGCTTTGATGCCGATAATGCAGGAGGCACAGGATATCTATGGATACCTTCCTATTGAAGTTCAGAAAATTATATCGGATGAGATGCAGATACCCATGGAGAAAATCTACGGCGTTGCGACTTTTTATTCTCAGTTTGCGTTGCAGCCAAAGGGTAAATATCGCATTTCCGTATGCCTGGGAACAGCTTGTTATGTAAAAGGTTCTGGACAGATTTACGAAAAACTTCAGGAAACATTGCAGATTAAAGGCGGCGAATGTACCATGGATGGGAAATTCTCATTGGAAGCCTGTCGCTGTGTTGGCGCCTGCGGCCTTGCTCCTGTTATGATGATCAATGATGAAGTATATGGACGTCTGACTCCGGATGACGTTCAGGGTATCCTGGAGAGATACGAGTAAAGCCATGATGCCTGAAATTTCACTGAATGTGCTGGATGTGGCTGAAAATTCAATTCGTGCCGAAGCTTCGCTGGTAGAGATCCTGGTCACCATTGACCTGGAAGAGAATATGCTGAAGATTCAGATTATAGACGACGGGAAAGGGATGACGGAGGAACAGATGGCTAAGGTAACCGACCCGTTTTTTACCACGCGGACAACACGGAAAGTAGGTTTGGGAATACCGTTTTTCAAGCTGGCGGCAGAGGCCACCGGTGGCAGTTTCCAGATTGAGTCCGAAGTGGGAAAAGGTACGAAAGTAACTACTATTTTTAAGCTGGATCATATTGACCGGATGCCCCTGGGCGATATTAACAGTACGATTCACACGCTAGTCGTATACAATCCGCAGACGGATTTTTTATACCGTTATACATATGGACAGGAATCCTTTGAGCTGGACACAAGGCAGATGAAGGAAATCCTTGGAGGCGTTCCGCTGGATGCGCCAGAGGTTTCTGCATATATCAAAGAATATCTGGACGAGAATAAATCTGAAACGGACGGCGGGGCGATTGTTTAAGTTAAAGTAAAATCGCGGATTATTAATATCCGCAGAAGGAGGAATTTTTCTATGAAATCCCTTGAGGAATTAAATGCAATTCGGAATAAAGTAAAAGGCCGTGTAGGCATGAGGTCAGAAGACGAGAATCAGACCAGAGTTGTGGTTGGTATGGCTACATGTGGTATTGCAGCAGGAGCTAGACCTGTATTGAATGCAATGGCGCAGCTGGTAGCGGATAAAGCGTTGGAGAATGTGGCGGTAGTACAGACTGGATGTATTGGACTTTGCCGTTATGAGCCAATCGTGGAAATTTTGGAGCCGGGCAAAGAAAAAGTGACTTATGTGCATATGACAGCGGAGAAGGCTGAGCAGATTGTAGATCAGCATTTGGTAAAAGGTCAGCCTGTTGTTAAATACACATTGGGCGCTGCTGAAAAATAAACAGAGGAGGATAACTGTATGTATCGTTCACATGTATTAGTGTGTGGTGGAACCGGATGTACTTCTTCTGGAAGTGCGAAGATTATGGAAAAATTAAACGAAGAGATTAAGAAAAATGATCTCGCGGAAGAAGTTTGTGTTGTTCAGACAGGATGTCATGGTCTGTGTTCAGTAGGGCCAATCATGATCGTATATCCAGAAGGCACTTTCTATTCCATGGTTAAGGAAGAAGACGTGCCTGAAATCGTATCCGAACATTTGTTAAAAGGACGTATTGTAGAACGCCTTGTTTACGATGATAAGGGTCAGGGCGTAAAATCTCTGGGTGAGACAGATTTCTATAAAAAACAAAAGAGAATCGCTCTTAGAAACTGCGGTGTAATCAATCCAGAAGATATTGACGAGTACATAGGCCGGGACGGCTACCAGGCTCTTGGTAAAGTCTTAAAAGAAATGACTCCTGATGAAGTGGTAAAATGCATCTTGGACAGTGGTTTGAGAGGCCGTGGCGGCGGTGGATTCCCCACCGGAAGAAAATGGCAACTGGCCATGGGCAACGCAGCGGATCAGAAATATGTGTGCTGCAATGCGGACGAGGGTGACCCAGGCGCATTCATGGACCGTTCCGTTCTGGAAGGAGATCCACATGCGGTATTGGAAGCCATGGCAATCGCCGGCTATGTAATCGGCGCAAATCAGGGTTACATCTATGTGCGTGCAGAGTATCCCATCGCTGTAGACCGTCTGAACATCGCCATTAAGCAGGCAAGAGATTACGGTTTGTTAGGAAAGAACATCTTTGACACAGGTTTTGATTTTGATATTGACATTCGTCTGGGCGCAGGCGCATTTGTATGTGGTGAGGAAACAGCTCTGATGACTTCCATCGAAGGAAACAGAGGTGAGCCCCATCCCCGTCCTCCATTCCCGGCCGTAAAAGGTTTGTGGGAAAAACCAACCATCTTAAATAACGTGGAAACATACGCCAATGTTCCGCAGATTATCTTAAATGGAGCAGAATGGTTTGCATCCATGGGTACAGAAAAATCCAAAGGTACGAAAGTGTTCGCTCTCGGTGGCAAAGTAAACAACGTAGGTCTGGTGGAAATCCCCATGGGAACCACGTTGCGTGAAATCGTTGAGGAAATCGGCGGCGGCATTCCAAACGGCAAGAAATTCAAAGCCGCTCAGACCGGTGGACCGTCTGGCGGATGTATCTCAGCTGAAAATTATGATATCCCCATTGATTATGATAACCTGATTGCTATTGGTTCCATGATGGGTTCCGGCGGTTTGATTGTTATGGATGAAGACACCTGTATGGTGGATATTGCCAAGTTCTTCCTGGAGTTTACAGTGGATGAGTCTTGTGGAAAATGTACGCCTTGCCGTGTGGGCACAACCCGTCTGTTAGAGTTGCTGAATAAGATTACCGAAGGCAAAGCGACGATGGAGGATCTGGATAAGATTGAAGAGCTTGCTTCTTATATGAAACAGAACGCGCTGTGCGCTCTGGGTCAGACGGCGGCGAATCCTGTATTATCAACCTTGAAGAACTTCAGAGATGAATACGTTGCGCATATTGTTGACAAGAAATGTCCTGCAGGCGTATGTAAGTCTCTGCTGTCCTACAGCATTGATCCTGAGAAATGTAAAGGCTGTAGAATGTGTGCAAAGAATTGTCCTGCAAATGCTATTACTGGCGAACGCAAAGAGCCACATGAGATCGATCCCAATAAGTGTATAAAGTGTGGCGTATGTATGACAAAATGTAAATTTGACGCAATCGAAAAGAAATAAGGGGATTATACAATTATGGAAAATGTAACAATCAAAATAAATGGTATGGAAGTATCTGCACCTGCAGGCTCTACCATTTTGGAAGCAGCCAGAATTGCCGGAATTGATATACCTACCCTCTGTTTTTTGAAAGATGCTAATGAAATTGGCGCATGTCGTGTCTGTGTTGTCGAAGTGAAAGGGGCAAGAAGCCTGGTGGCTTCCTGCGTATATCCAATCAATCCTGGCATGGAGGTATTCACCAATACCCCTCTGGTTAGAGAGTCCAGGAAGAAAACTCTGGAACTGATTCTGTCCACACACGAGAGAAAATGTACGTCCTGCATCAGAAGCGACAGTTGTGAGCTTCAGAAATTGTGTAAAGACTTGGGCGTTGACGATGAAGCGAAATACGATGGCAAGAAAAATGTATACGAATTGGATGAGTCTGCCCCTCATATGATTCGTGACAACAACAAATGTATTCTTTGCCGCCGTTGTGTAGGCGTTTGTGAAAACATTCAGGGCATCGGCGTAATCGGCGCCAATGAACGTGGTTTTGACACCCATATTGGCTCTGCATTTGAACTGGGTCTTGGGGAAACAAGCTGTGTATCCTGTGGTCAGTGCATTGTAGCCTGTCCAGTAGGCGCAATCTATGAAAAAGATTACACGCAGCAGGTATTCGACGCAATCGCTGATCCGGATAAATATGTGGTTGTGCAGACCGCTCCGGCTGTACGCGCAGGTTTGGGCGAAGAATTTGGCCTTCCTGTGGGAAGTGGCGTAGAGGGCAAGATGGCGGCGGCATTGCGTCGTCTTGGCTTTGACAAAGTATTTGACACTAATTTCTCCGCAGACTTGACAATTATGGAAGAAGCCCATGAGTTCCTTGACAGAGTTCAGAACGGCGGCACACTGCCTCTGATTACCTCCTGTTCACCGGGCTGGATTAAATACTGCGAACATTATTTCCCGGATATGACAGACAATCTGTCCAGTTGTAAATCTCCGCAGCAGATGTTCGGCGCTACGCTGAAGACATATTATGCTGAGAAGATGGGCATTGATCCGGCGAAAATTGTCAGTGTATCTGTAATGCCTTGTACAGCTAAGAAGTTTGAGATTGGCCGCGACGACCAGAATGCATCCGGTTATCCGGATGTGGATATCTCACTGACCACAAGAGAATTGGCCAGAATGATTAAACAGGCCGGCCTGCGTTTCCTGGATCTGCCGGATGAAGACTTTGACGATCCGTTGGGAGAAGGTACAGGAGCTGCTGTAATCTTTGGAGCTACCGGCGGCGTTATGGAGGCTGCGTTAAGAACCGCTGTTGAGAAACTTACAGGCGAAGAACTGAAAGATCTGGACTTCACAGATGTAAGGGGAACAGAAGGCATCAAAGAGGCTACTTATCATGTAGCTGGTATGGATGTGAAGGTGGCCATCGTATCTGGTTTGGGCAATGCAAGAACTCTGCTGAATAAGGTGAAATCCGGTGAAGCGGACTATCATTTCATCGAGATTATGGGATGTCCTGGCGGTTGTGTAAACGGCGGTGGACAGCCACATGTTTCTGCGAGCTTCAAGAATGAAAACGATGTTAGAGCTCTGCGTGCAAAGGTTCTCTATGATTACGATTCCGCGAATCCAATCCGGAAATCTCATGAGAACCCGCAGATTAAGAAAGTATACGAGGAATTCTTCGGTGAGCCAGGAAGCCATAAGGCTCACGAGATCCTTCATACCACTTATGTGAAGAGAGAAGTGAACGAACTTCCAAAATAAAGTGATAAAAACCCGCCTGTAATAGGCGGGTTTTTGGTTGTTATGCCCAGCAGCGAATTATGTTGAATAGGTTCTTGCAACAGAGGACAAGGTTGTGGTATCATGAATCAGTGACTACTTAATAGGAAGTTAGGAAATTGATATGCAGTTAATACATTGGATATATGCTGTTTTGTGGCTGCTAGCAGTTCCGGCGGCAGCGGGAATGACACTGACGAGATTTACAAACAAGGGGAAAAGCATTTGTTTTGCCGTGGTCTGTGGGTATGCAGGCTTATTTGCCGTTGCGCAGATTTTGATCGTTCCAGGCATTTTCCTAAAAGCGTCCTTGAGCGCGGTGACATATATTTATCAGGCGGTGGCCCTTCTTCTGGCGGCGGCGGGGATCTTTTTAAATTTCAAAAATCTAAAAGCGATGATTACGGGAGAGGCGGGCAAGAAGACTTACGCGAAAATATCCGAGAATGCGTTGTTCTTCTTGGCGGTTTTGTTAATTCTGGCGCAGATGGCGGTGGCGGGGCTTTTGGCTCACCATGACGCGGACGATTCCTTCTATGTGGCTACAGCCAGCACGTCCGTTTACACGGACACCATCTTCGAGTACAATCCCTATACAGGTAACCCGTACAAAAAGCTTCCCAGCAGATATGTGCTTTCGCCGTTCCCGGTATATGAAGCCATTTTGACAAAACTGACTGGAGTGGATGTGCCCAGTTTTGTCTATACGATTTTTCCAGTATTTATGATTATGCTGGCCTATTTTATTTATTGGCTGTGGGCGGACATGCTCTTTGGGGGCAGACGCAAACAATGCGCATTGTTTTTGATTTTCATCAGTGCGGTGCAGGTTTTCTCCAATTATTCCATCTATACGTCAGGCACTTTCTTTATGTTGCGTATCTGGCAGGGAAAGGCTGTTTTGGCGGGGGTTCTGCTGCCTGCGGTGGCGTATATGTGTGTGCGGCTGATGGCGAAGGATGAGACGGGAGGTGGATGGCCGGTTCTTTTCTGCCTGATGACGGCATCCTGTCTGGCGTCTTCTATGGGGATTATTCTGTCTATGCTGATGGTGGGCATTTATGCGTTCGTATGCGGGGCCTGCACCTGGAAATGGAGAATTGTAGGGAAAGCCCTGTTTTGCTGTTTGCCCAATCTAATATTTGCAATTATCTATTTGTTTATACGTTAGGGGGGCTTTTTGGATGATGGAAGAAGTATGGAATATGAGTCTGGAGACATGGCTGGCTTATTGGGGAGATGGCTGGCATATTTTCTTGTTTTTGTTCTGTCTGCTGTATTTGCTTATTCCGGGAAAAAAAAGGGAGAAAGGGGATCGGAGGATTTTCGTGGGATATACTCTGGTGACTCTGGTGATATTCTTCCTGCCATATACTGCAAATGTAATTGCCAATTATTGCATTGGAAGGACGGTCTATTGGCGTGTGTTATGGCTGCTTCCCACGACTTCGGTCATTGCGTATGCGTGCACAAAGTTATGCACTTCCTGGAAGAACGCGGGATTTCAGATGGTTTTCACCGCGCTTTTTCTCGGCATAATTGTATTTACAGGAACCCAGGTTTACGTGGAAGGCAATTACCATGTGCCGGATAACCAGGAAAAGGTTTCCTATGAAATTAAAGCCATTGCGGAGCTGGTGAGGGAGGATGCCGGCGACAAAAAGAAGAAGCTGGTTGCGCCAGATTCCATTGCCACGTACATTCGAATTTATGCCCCGGACATACGGATGCCTTATGGAAGAAGTTCCAGAGGCGCGAGCGGGGAAATTGCCAAACAGCTCCATATCTTACTGAATCAGCCCCAGGAACAAGTGGAGCCAGCTCAAGTGACGGATCTGGCCTCTCAGGCTCGCTGCAATTATCTGGTGGTGTGGATGGATGAGAAAGGGCAGGAACAGGAGTATGAGAGCAATGGCTATTCCCTTTTGGGGATGGTGGACAAGTATTATATCTACAAATATAGTAAATCGTAGGCGATTGTGAAACGCGCATTTTGTACCATAAGTTTGGGCGAAATAGACAGATTAAGAAGCGAATATGAAGCTAAGAAATAGCTGCCTCCTCTTCCAGAGCCAGGGGGCTATTTCTTATTTTTGGTTTTATTTAGGAAATCCTTCACCACGGGATTCTTATCTTAGATTCAGAATGGAAATCGCTTCAAAACTGTCATGGACTTCTTATTCCTTTCATATATATTTAGTGATACTGCCAATGGGGAAAAAGGAGTTTTATATGGTTAATTTTCAGGTATATAAAGATATACAGGCCCGTACCAACGGGGAAATCTACATAGGCGTGGTCGGTCCGGTGCGCAGCGGAAAGTCCACATTCATCCGCCGTTTCATGGAGCTGGTGGCCCTGCCGGCCCTGTCACAGCTGCGCCAGTCCCAGGTGAGGGATGAGCTGCCGCTTAGCGGCTCGGGGAAGCTTATCACCACGGTGGAGCCCAAGTTCATACCCAAAGAAGCGGTAAATATGTCTCTGGGGGAGGACATTCAGGTGCGTCTGCGTCTGATTGACTGCGTGGGTTTTCTGGTTCCCGACGCCATTGGGAATATGGAAGAAGGGAAGGAGCGCATGGTGAAAACGCCCTGGTTTGAGCATGAGATACCTTTCCACCAGGCGGCAGAAGTGGGAACGCGTAAAGTCATCGAGGAACACGCCACCATTGGGATCGTGATGACCTGCGACGGCACATTTGGGGAGCTGCCCAGGGATAATTTCCGCAAGGCGGAAGAGAAAACTATTCGGGAGCTGGAAAACCAGGGAAAACCTTTTGTGGTTATCGTAAATTCCCAGAAACCATACGGGGAGGATGCGGCTGCCGCAGTGAAAGAAATACAGGAGAAATACCACGTATCCGCCTTGTCCGTCAACTGTGAGCAGCTTCGGCGGGAGGACGTGAGTATGATTTTGGAAAAGGCTCTGTACGAATTTCCTCTGGGGCAGATACAGTTCTACATTCCAAAATGGGTGGAGATTCTCTCCTTGCAGAACCCGCTGAAAGCCAACCTTCTGGAACAGATTAAGCAGATGACTGTCGGCTGGAAAAGCATCCGGGATTTTACAGAGTGTTCTATGGATTTGGAAGGACCTTATGTGGAGCGGGTGACTCTGGAGCAGATGGATTTGGCCACGGGGATTATCCGGGTGCAGATACATGTGCGGGAACAATATTATTACGAAATGCTCTCAGAAATGACCGGAATCTCCATGGGCAGCGAATATGAGCTGATTCACATGATTCGCGAATTTGCCCGGATGAAAGAAGAATACGTGAAAGTCCAGTCGGCCCTGGAGGCGGTAAGGGGATGCGGCTATGGCGTGGTGACGCCAGAACGTGGAGACATTGAACTGGAAGAGCCGGAGGTGATTAAACAGGGAAACAAATACGGGGTGAAGATCAAATCCCAGAGTCCATCCATTCATATGATTAAAGCCAACATAGAGACGGAGATTGCGCCCATTGTGGGGACGAAAGAGCAAGCGGAAGACTTGATTGCCTATATTAAAGAGGGTGAGCAGAGGGGTGAAACCATTTGGGAAACGAATATTTTTGGAAAATCCATTGAACAACTGGTGGAGGACGGCATCCGTTCCAAGATTGCGGTGATTGGAGAGGAGAGTCAGGGTAAACTGCAGGAATCCATGCAGAAAATTGTCAACGACAGCAAGGGCGGATTGGTTTGTTTTATTATTTAACATAATCTTATCTTTTTTGATACAATTTCCAGGTCTCGGACATCTTGACATTCATATAAATTTAATATATACTTAACAAATAAACGGGACTGGATGTGCGGGACGCCCCTGTTGAGTGGAATGGACAGAGGAGCGAACCCACTTGGGACAGTCTGGAAATTAGCGGAAAGGTAGGAGTATAGATGAAAAGAACAAGAAAAACAGGATGTTTATTTCTACTGCTGTTTGCGCTTATATTGCCCTTTGCCTGCGCGACGTTTCAGCCAAAAGAGGTTGCGGCCGCGTCAAAATCCTATACAGGCTGGAAGCAGGAGGGGAAGTACTGGTATTATTATCAAAAAGGCGTGAAAAAGAAAGGGTGGCTGACCTGGAAAGGGAATCGGTATTTTCTCTCCAAGAAGACCACCCGCATGGTCACCAAACTGCGTAAAATCACCGGAAATTACTATTACTTTGACGCAAGCGGCGCCATGGTGAAGAACAAATGGGTGAAACATAAAAACAACTGGTATTTCATAGACGCAGATGGAAAAGCCCTGGTCAATAAATGGAAAACTTCTAAGGGCAAAAGATACCGTCTGGGCAAAGACGGAAAGATGCTGCTGGGGATGCAAAAGGTAGGAAAGAAGACGTATTATTTCAATCCTAATGACACGGTGGAAAATGGCGTCAGTTATCCCATCGGTTGCCGCAGGTCCGGGAGTTTTAAAGTATCAGGGGGCTGGCGGTATTTTGAATCCAATGGAGTGATGCTGACTTCCTCCTGGAAACAGCTTAACGGCAAATGGTATTATTACCAGCAAGATGGAAAACGCAAGACAGGATGGATGACGCTGGACGACAATCGGTACTACTTCAAGTCCAGCGGCGCCATGGCAGTGAATGAAACCATGGTGATCGGGGGCAAAACCTGGTCTTTTGACAAAGACGGCGTGGCCACGGAGACCCAGAGTTTCACCTATGATTCCAGTGGGAATGTAAGGGTAATCGCCAGCAATAAGAAAATCTACACACTGCAAAAAGAATATGCCAAACATCCGGGCGTAGCCAACGGGAAGTTGAGCGACAAAGAATTGCTGACGGCCACTGTATACTGTGAAGCGGGCAATCAGGGCATCCAGGGGATGACGGCCACAGCCATGGTAATCTTAAACCGAACGCTGGCGCCTCAGTACAATTTCCCGCCGTCTGTCCGGTATGTAATATATCAGAAGGGCCAGTTTTCCGTAGTTTGGGACGGGGCTTTGCAGAGAAGGCTGAATAATACAAATGTGACAGGGTATGACACAGCGGAAAAGGCCGTGGACAGGGCTTACAGCATGTACAACGCCTATAAGAAAAACAAAACGAAACGCGCCAAATATTTATCCTATGTGTTGGCCAAGTCCAACGGCAAGACGGATTTTGACTGCTTATTCTTTATGACTCCCGCAGCTTATGCCAGCTCAGGCTTGTCCAGCCGTTCCGGGGCGTTTACGTATAAGGGACAAACTTTCTTTACATATTGGAGATAATAAGGTATGATAAGGCTGCTGCCGGTATGGCGGCAGCTTTTTGCGTACCTTAATTTTGGGAGGGAAATAATTTGATCGAGAGTTGGATTCTGGCGTTTTGCATCTTGGGCGTGAATTTTTTGCTGGCGGGGATGATCATGCACAGCAGTTTGAAAAACCGGGAGGAGTTTTTGCGCCGTAGGAAGGAAAGCTGGGGGCAAGCCTCCAATGTGGTTTATTCCAAAGATCAGATAGAGAATCTGTCCGTCTATGGGAAATACAAAAGCGTCAAAGAGTCTTTTTATATTGATGAAATCACCTGGAAAGATTTGGACATGGACCGGGTGTTTCTGCGGATGAACCAGACAGTTTCTGCGCCTGGAGAAGAGTATTTCCTGTATCTATTGCGAACGCCTAAGCTAAGAGAAGAAGACTTGCAAAAGAGGGAAAAGCTCATGCGTTTTTTTGCCCAGGATGAGGAAAAACGTCTGGCCTTGCAGCTTATCCTGGCCCAGATTCCCAAATCCGGCGCAGCGTCCATCGGGAAGAAACTGCAGGCTCTAAACGAAGCGAAACCCATAAGGGAAACGAAGCATTGGGCGCTGTGCGCCGCGGCTGTATTCGCTCTGATTTTCATGCTGTTTCAGCCGGTGTACGGGTTTTTCCTCTTTCTGGCGGTGGCCTGCGTGAATATAGCGGATTATTATGGCGCTGGCGACAGAAAGCAGGTGGAAGTCCATCTGAGTTGTTTCCAGAGCGTAAAGAGGATGTTGGGGGCGGCTAAGAGAATAAAAAGGCTTGAATGGGAGGAAATCGAAGAATGCTGCGCGCCCATGGGCCAGGCGCAGGAGAACCTGCGGGCTTTTCAGAAAGGCTCTTACTGGGTGTCCGGCAAAGACAGCGTATCTGGAGGAGTGGAAGCGGTGTTGGCGGACCTTATCCGAATGATTTTCCATGTGGATCTGATCCGTTATAATAAAATGCTGGGGGAAATTCATGGACACAGGGATGACGCGGAATGTTTGCTGGATAACCTGGGGGAACTGGATTGCGCCATGGCGGCCGCGTCCTTTCGGGAAGCTTTGCCCGTGTGGTGCAGGCCGTCTTTTCAAAACGAAATGCGCATGCAGGTTTCAGGGCTGTATCATCCACTGGTGAAAGAGCCTGTATCCAATAGCTTTTCGCTGCAAAGGGGGATGCTGCTGACTGGGTCCAACGCCTCCGGGAAATCCACCTTTTTGAGAAATGTGGCGATAAATGGAATTTTAGCCCAGACCATTGCCACCTGCACAGCCTTGTCCTACCAGGCACCCATGAGCCGGATACTCACGTCCATGGCCCTTTCGGATAATCTGGAAAGGGGCGAGAGCTATTTCATGGTGGAAATCCGGTCTTTGAAAAGGATTCTGGACGCGGCGGATCAGGAGGGGCCATTGCTTTGCATGGTGGACGAGGTGTTGCGGGGGACCAATACCATCGAGCGGATTGCCGCATCCTCCAGGATTCTTACAAGTCTGCGCAAAGAGAAAGTCTTTTGTTTTGCGGCCACTCACGATATAGAATTGACCTATATTTTGGAGGATTGCTATGAAAACTATCACTTTGGGGAAGAAGTCCGGGAACGGGACGTGCGGTTTTCCTATAGATTGAAGGAGGGACGGGCTTCGTCCAGAAACGCCATCCGGCTTCTGGAAATGCTGGGCTATCAGGAAGCGGTGGTGGAAAGCGCCAGGATGGCGGCCCGGGAATTCGAGAAAACTGGAGTCTGGAGCAGAGTGTAAGGGCATTCATGCGTTTGGCGGGATGAGTTTCCATTTGTGTTTGCATGGCCTGGTTTTTTATGCTATTCTGTAGGAAAGATAGAAACAAAGAAATTCCAAGGGGATATATGTGAGGAGGAGGAAACAGGTGGGTTTTTTTGATCTATTTAGGAGGAAATCTGGAAAAAACGGAGGAGAAGAATCCGCAAAAAATCAGCAAGAGGAACGGCTGAGACCTTATTCTGGCATGCGGGTGGAGGTCACCACCATGAATGGCCAGGAGCTTTTCATCGCCAAGCTGGTGCATTTGCAGGGGGACATGGCGCAACTGCATCAGTATACGGCGGCGGAGATTCCCCCAGAACTGGAAGAGGCTGCAAAGGTGCGGATTCGCGGTTACAGCGATAAGGAGGAAAAGGCAGTCTACCTGGAAGGGGTCATTACGCTGATGCCGGAACGCATCTGGGCGGTGGAGAATCTGACTCTGTTAAAAAGGGAAAACGACCGGGCGTTTTTCCGAGTGGACACAGACATAGACGCGTTGGCAAGGCCCGTGAGCAATGTGGTGGCGGAGGGGGGACCTTGTAAGCTGCTGAATATCAGCGTGGGCGGCGCGTGCATAAGCTCCAAGAGTCAGTACCGGGAAAAAGAGAGACTCCTTTTGAACGTAAAATTGATGGAAGAGAGGGATGTGTCCCTGCTGCTATGCGAAGTGCTGCGGATTACAAAAAAAGAAGACGCAGTATTTGAATATGGCTGCCGTTTCCTGGAGATGGGGGAGGCGGACGCGCAGAAAGTTGCGCAGGTCATATTTGACCTCCAGCGGGAAAAGGCCCTGACTAAAACGGCGGCGGGGGAAGAAGAGGCGGCCGAAAGCTAATTGGGTGAAGTCTGAAAAAAGGTTCAGTGGAGGGATATGTGATATTTGCATATCCCTCCAACTGTAGATGCAATGGTTTATAGATACTAAAATTATGGGTAACCATTTTGAACAAACGCGGAAATTACGAAGTAAATGTTTTCCAGTTGCCTAATTGACGAGAATTTGAGGGAGGGGAGGAGCGAAAAAATGAAGTTTTTCCATTTATCGGATTTACACATTGGCTTAAAGCTCATGAACAGGGATCTCCGGGAAGATCAGGAGTATATTTTGGGACGGATTGTGCAAATCGCCGCAGAAGAGAAGCCAGACGCCATCGTCATTGCAGGGGACATTTACGACAAGGCTATTCCGTCGGTGGAGGCGGTGGAAGTTTTCGATCCTTTTATTGCAAATCTTATGGCATGTCTTCCAGATACCACGATTATGATGATCAGCGGCAACCATGACAGCGCGCCCCGGGTAAACTGTTTCCGCCGCATTTTATCCCAGCAGAATCTATATATGATTGGCAAGCCGCCGCAAAATGAATGCGAATACATCGAAAAGGTGACCCTTCAAGACGCTTTCGGCCCTGTGAATTTCTATCTGCTTCCCTTTGTAAAACCATCCATGGTCAAAAACATCGTAGGCGTCGATGAAATAGGCAATCACCTATCTTATGACAGCGCGATTCACAAGCTGATTGCCCGTGAGGAAATAAGCGAAGAGGAGAGAAACGTGCTGGTCAGCCATCAGTTTTATCTCCCGGCAGGAACCCGTCCAGATCAGGTGGAGCGTATGGATTCAGAGATTCAGACGGTGGGCGACATCGACGGAGTGTCCGCCGATGCGCTGGAAAGATTCGATTACGCGGCGCTTGGCCATATCCACAAACCCATGAAAGTGGGAAGTGAATTTTACCGTTATTGCGGCACGCCTCTGGCCTGTTCCGTCAGCGAGGCCGGACAGCGAAAAGGCATTGTCATGGTGGAGATGGGAGCGAAAGGCCACATAGAGACCACAGTCATTCCACTGGAGCCGCTTCGTCAGGTGCGCGTGGTCAAAGGGACGCTGGAAGAGGCGCTGGGACAGGGCTGTGAAGATTATGTGACGGTCATTCTCACAGATAAAGCGGATCTGGATGGGATTGATATGCAAGACAGGATACGAAAAGCATTTCCCAATCTGCTGGAAATCCGCAGAGAGACGCTTCGCAGGGCGGATTACAGCCGCAAGTTCGCGGCCGAGGAGAGATTAAATCCCTTTGAGCTTTGCTGTGCATTTCTAAAGGATTTGGACGATTCGGAAAAAGAACTACTCAAAGATGTAATCAATTTCGTTCAGGAGGCGCAGTAAATGAGACCATTGAAATTAACTTTACAGGCGTTCGGCTCTTACGGCCAGAAGACGACCATTGACTTTTCCAAGCTCAGCCAGAATCTATTCCTGATTACAGGGGACACCGGAGCGGGCAAGACCACCATTTTTGACGCAATCGCCTTTGCGATTTACGGTGAAGCCAGCTCCAATGCCAATAAAAAAACGGGCGCAGAACTTCAGAGCCAGTTTGTGGATTTTGGCATAGAACCCTACGTGGAGCTGACATTTTCAGAAAAAAGCGGCGCAGGATCTCAAATCTATACAGTCAAACGCATACCCCGGCACATGCGTCCCAAGAAAAGAAGAGGCGCCGACGCCAGTGAATTCAAAGAGGACAGCGAAAAGGTCAGCCTCATCATGCCCGATCACAGCGAATATCCCCAGAAAGAAGCCAATAAAAAGCTGGAAGAAATCATCGGCCTTACCAAAAGTCAGTTTGCCCAGGTGGCCATGATTGCCCAGGGAGAGTTCATGGAGCTGCTTCGGGCCAAGTCAAATGACAAAAAAGTCATTTTTCGAAAACTGTTCAACACCGGGCTTTTTCAGAAGATACTGGACGATCTGGACAGACGTAAAAAGGAGAAATTGGCGGAAATCGGAAAAATACGCACGGCGTGCCAGACGGAAATAGGACACATTACAGTTCCGGAGACTTACCCACAGGCGGAGATTCTGCTGCAACTGAAAAAGGGAATCCTTTCAGCGGAAAGACTCTCCGTAATGGACATGGAAAGCTTGCTGGAAGAACTGGAAACTTTCTGCGGTCAGTTGAGAGAAGAAAAGAAGGGCGCGCAAAAGGATTATAAAAAGGCCAGAGACATTCGCGATGAAAGCCGGGACGCGTTCAAAAGCGCGCAGGATTTGCTTCAGGCTTATGAACAGTCGGATCGGGCCCAGGAAACTCTAAAAGAGTGCGAAGAAGTCCAGGAGGAGATGGAAGGAGCGAAAAGGCGAATCAGAGAGATCGAGGCCGCATACGAAATCCAGGCGATTTTCCAGAGATTTGCCGACGGGCAGAAAACCGTTACAGACACAGAAAAGGCCCTCAAAGAGCAAAAAGATATGCAGCCGAAGCTTAAAAAGGTCTGCGAGGCCGCCGCGCGGGCAGAGAGAGAAGCCGAAGAGGAACGAGATTTGGAGAATGCGGTCTATGCGAAAGTATCGGAACGGGTAGAAAAATCGCTGGACATATTGAGGAAAATGCGCGCGGCCGAAGAAGACGTTTCCGCCAGGAAAGCGGCCCATGAGAAAGCGAAAGAAGCGGCAAAAGCGGCGCGGGCGCAATGGGAAAGTCTGGAAGCGCGGGAAAGAAAATGGCGGACGCAAGCCCGGGAACTGGGAAATGCGGATGGTCTGCTCTTACAATGGGAGATGAACAGCCAGGAGGCTGACCGCATCGAGACGGACGCGCAATCGGTTAAGTCTCAGCAGACGGCTGTGGACGAACAGCGGGAGAGCTCTGAGGACGCGCAGCGGGACTACGAAATCATCCGGGATAAAGTCCAAAAGAAGCAGAAGGAATATACAGAAAAGAATAACGCCTTTCTGGACGCGCAGGCAGGCTATCTTGCAAAAGAAAAGTTAAGGCCAGGCAAGGCATGTCCCGTATGCGGCTCCACCGCCCATCCCCATCCGTGTCCGTTATCCCAGGAGCATCAGGAGCTGACCCGTGAAACCATTGACGCGCTTCGGGGAGAGCTGGACAAGCTTCTGGAAGAGCAAAAACAAAAAGCCCAGGCGGCGGGGGCAGAGCGCCAGCGGCTAGAAGAGCGGGAGGTCAGGTTCGGAGAGTCCATACAGAAACTCTGTGCGCGCATAAGGGAGAGTGTTCCAGATGCGCCAGAAGATTTCACGGCGGAGAGCTTCACATGGGAACGGGCCACTGTCTTGCTGTCTGCATGGAAAACATCCCTTCAGGAAGCGGGCAGCGTATTGAAGCAAAACGCTAAGACGCTGCAAAATATCCAGGAATCTCTAAAGGGAATTGACGACAGGAAAGCGCGTCTGAGGACAGAAGCGGACGAAGCCGCGGAGATTGCCAAAGAAGCGGAAAACGCGCTGGTCAAAAGCCGCACAGAGTTGGAAACTTTAAGAGTTTCCAGAGATTATCCCACAGAGGAAGAAGCAAAACAAGCTCTAAAAGCCGCCGAAACGAAAAAGGACGAAAAGGAGCGCGTATATAAAGCTGCCCGCGAAGCGGCGAAGAAAGCCAAGACGGCCCAAGAAAACGCGGAGGCATTGATGGAAGATTATGGCAAAAAGCTTCCCGCGCAGAGAGAAGAGTGCGACCAGCGAAAGGCAGATTACGAACAAACAATGGCCGAAAGAGGTTTTGCCGCATACGAGTGGAAAGACATTACAAAAAAATATAGGAAGACCGAGATAGCGCAGCTTCAGGAGAAAATCGACGAATATAAAGAGAAAAAGACAAAGGCAGAGAGCGAATATGAACTGGCCAAACAAAGGGTCAAAGGGCGCAAGCGGCCACATATAGAGCAATTAAAGGCCCAGGCGGATGAAGCGGAGCGCAAACTTGAAGACGCCGAGAGAAAATATAATCAGTATGAAAAAGATTACAACGCAAATGCCAGCGTTTACCGTGCGTTGAAGCCGGAAATGGAAAAGCGCAGCCAAATCGTCCAGGAATGCACGAAGCTGGAGAGCCTGTATAATCGTTTTGCCGGCAAAGTGTCCGGTTCGCGTATGGACATTGAGACGTATGTGCAGCGGTATTACCTGGAACAGATTCTGTGCGCTGCCAACAACCGTTTCCAGGACATGTCGGCGGGGCAGTTTGAGCTTCGGATGTGTGACATAGACAAAGCGGGCGAGGGCAAGAACCGGGGCCTGGATCTGATGGTTTACGAGGCGCTGACCGGAAAAGAACGGGAAGTCCGGACGCTCTCCGGCGGTGAATCCTTTATGGCGGCTCTGTCGCTGGCCTTGGGAATGGCGGACCAGATTCAGGAAAGTTCGGCGGCGGTGAATCTGGACATACTATTTATCGATGAAGGTTTCGGATCTCTGGATGAACACTCCCGAGGACAGGCGGTGAAAGCGCTTCGGCAAATGGCCGGGGGCTCCAGGCTAATTGGCATTATCTCCCATGTGACCGAGTTGAAACAGGAAATCGAAGACCAGCTTCTCGTGGGCAAAGACGAGAACGGCAGCTATACAAAATGGCAGATTAGCTGAATTTTCCAAGGTCAAAGGCTTGACAAAGAAATAAGCGGTTTGTATACTTGAAAAATACCGGATGGTATATAATGGGAGTTCGTATGTTATATGGGAGATACAAGGAGGAAAATACCATGACTGTGTACGAAGAACTGCAAGCCAGGGGACTGATCGCGCAGGTGACCGACGAAGAGGAAATCAAAGAGCTGATCAATCATGGAAAAGCAGTATTTTATATAGGATTTGACCCCACTGCAGACAGTCTGCATGTGGGACATTTTATGGCCTTGTGCCTGATGAAGCGGCTGCAGATGGCCGGGAACAAACCCATTGCCCTTTTAGGCGGCGGCACGGGCATGGTGGGGGACCCTTCCGGCCGGACCGACATGCGCCAGATGATGACCCCGGAAACCATCGCCCACAACTGTGAATGCTTCAAGAAGCAGATGAGCCGTTTCATTGATTTCTCAGACGGCAAAGCGCTGATGGTCAACAACGCGGACTGGCTGATGAACTTAAACTACGTGGACGTGCTTAGGGAAATTGGGCCCCATTTCAGCGTAAACTGGATGCTGCGGGCGGAATGCTACAAGCAGCGCATGGAAAAGGGCTTAAGTTTCCTGGAATTTAACTATATGATTATGCAGAGCTATGACTTCTATGCATTGTACCAGAAATACGGCTGCAACATGCAGTTTGGCGGCGACGACCAGTGGAGCAACATGTTGGGCGGCACGGAGCTAATCCGCCGCAAACTGGGAGAAAACGCCTATGCCATGACCATCACCCTGCTGCTCAACAGCGAGGGCAAGAAGATGGGCAAGACCCAGTCTGGCGCGGTGTGGCTGGACCCCAATAAGACTTCGCCCTTTGATTTCTATCAGTATTGGAGAAACGTGGGCGATGCAGATGTGTTAAAATGCATCCGCATGCTTACATTCCTGCCCCTGGAGCAGATTCGGGAGATGGAGAGCTGGGAGGGCAGCCAGTTGAACCAGGCCAAAGAAATCCTGGCCTATGAACTGACCAGCCTGGTGCATGGAGAAGAAGAGGCCAAAAAAGCCCAGGAGGGCGCCCGCAGCTTATTTGGCAGCGGAAACGCCCAGGACATGCCCACCACAGAATTGACGGCGGAAGATTTCAAAGAAGACAAGGTGGATGTAATCACCATGCTGTGCAAAGCCGATCTGGTTCCCTCCCGCTCTGAGGCCAGAAGAGCCATTGAGCAGGGCGGCGTGTCCATTGATGGCCAGAAGATTACGGATATCCATCATCAGGTGGAGCGCACAGCCATTCCGGATGACGGTCTGGTGCTGAAACGGGGAAAGAAGAAATTCAGAAAGATTCTTGTGAAATAATATAAAGTACAGCGTGTATCCAATATATGCTCGGAATCTTCGGATGCGGGGAAGAATCCGAGCGTGCACCAAAAAATAGGAGGCGGACAGTTGAAAAAATACGGCGTGAATGAGCTGCGTCAGATGTTCCTGGACTTTTTTGAGAGCAAAGGGCATCTGGCC
This sequence comes from uncultured Lachnospiraceae bacterium, assembly GCA_910588775.1. GTDB lineage: Bacteria > Bacillota > Clostridia > Lachnospirales > Lachnospiraceae > MGBC164599. Next base: position 39,860 of record CAJURH010000008.1, on the reverse strand, counting down.
ATGAAAAGTTTCTCATTGGTACCTCAAAACGACAAGAGCTTGTTGCTGATTAATTCCGGCATGGCTCCATTGAAACCTTATTTTACCGGGGTGGAGATTCCACCCAGAACCCGGGTGACCACTTGTCAGAAATGCATCCGCACCGGGGACATTGAGAACGTGGGAAAAACCGCGCGGCACGGCACCTTTTTCGAGATGCTGGGGAACTTTTCTTTTGGAGATTATTTTAAGAGGGAGGCCATCGGCTGGACGTGGGAATTTCTCACGGAAGTGGTGGGCTTAGAGGCGGACAGGCTCTACCCATCGGTGTACCAGGACGACGACGAGGCGTTTGCCATCTGGGAAAAAGAAATCGGCGTCTCCCCAGAGCGAATCTTCCGCTTCGGCAAAGAGGACAACTTCTGGGAGCACGGCGCGGGACCCTGCGGCCCCTGTTCGGAAGTTTACTATGACCGGGGCGAGGAATATGGATGCGGCAAGCCAGATTGCACGGTGGGCTGTGAATGCGACCGCTATATGGAAGTGTGGAACAATGTGTTTACCCAGTTTGACAATGATGGAGAAGGCAACTATACAGAACTGGAGCACAAGAATATCGACACCGGCATGGGCCTGGAGCGGCTGGCAGTGGCGGTTCAGGGCGTGGATTCTATCTTCGATGTGGACACGGTGCGGGCCCTGCGGGAAAAGGTTTCGGAGATTACCGGCCATCCCTATAAGGTAAAAGAAGAGGACGATGTCTCCATTCGTCTGATTACGGATCACATTCGTTCCGCCACTTTCTTGATTTCCGACGGCGTAATGCCCGCCAACGAAGGCCGGGGCTATGTGCTGCGCCGTCTTATTCGCCGGGCGGCCCGTCATGGCAGGCTTCTGGGCGTGGAAGGCACGTTTTTGGCGAAGCTTAGCGCCACGGTGATTGAAGGCTCCAAAGACGGGTACCCAGAGCTGGAAGAGAAGAAAGAGTTTATCTTCCATGTGCTGACCCAGGAGGAAAATCAATTCAACAAGACCATCGACCAGGGTCTGCGGATTCTGGCCGATTTGGAAGAGAAGATGAAACAAGCCGGAACAAAGGTTCTGGCCGGAGCGGACGCTTTCCGGCTCTACGACACCTACGGATTCCCCCTGGATTTGACGAAGGAAATCCTGGAGGAAAAAGGCTGCCAGATTGACGAGGAGGGTTTCCAGCGCGCCATGGATGAGCAGCGCAAAATGGCTCAGCAGGCCCATGAGACCACCAATTACATGGGAGCGGACGCCACGGTTTACGACGACATCGATCCGTCGGTGACCACAGAATTTGTGGGCTATGACAACCTGACCTACGAGTCTCCCATTACAGTGCTCACCACCACAGACGAGATTGCCGAAGGGCTGTCTGAAGGTCAGTCCGGCACGGTTTTCGTGGAGCGGACGCCTTTCTACGCCACCATGGGCGGTCAGGAAGGGGACGGAGGAATCATCCGGACCAAAGACGGGGAATTTAAGGTGACGGCAACCATCAAGTTAAGAGGCGGTAAATACGGCCATGTGGGTCAGGTGACCTCTGGTCTGATTCGCCAGGGAGAGTCCGCCAGTCTGGAAGTGAACGCGGGAGAACGGCAGGATACGGCCCGCAACCACAGCGCCACCCATTTGCTCCACAAGGCTCTGAAAATGGTTTTGGGTTCCCATGTGGAACAGAAAGGTTCCCTGGTGGCTCCCGGCAGGCTTCGCTTCGACTTTGCCCATTTCCAGGCTATGACCCAGCAAGAACTGGCCAAGGTGGAAGAGCTGGTCAATGAGCAGATTCAGGCGGCTCTTATGGTGGAAACCAACATTATGGACATTGAGGCGGCTAAGAAATCCGGCGCCATGGCCCTGTTTGATGAGAAATATGGCCAGGAAGTCCGGGTTGTGTCCATGGGGGAATTTTCCAAGGAATTGTGCGGCGGCACCCATGTGAAAAACACAGGAGAGATTATGCTCTTTAAGATCATATCCGAGGCGGGCATTTCCGCTGGCGTGCGCCGGATTGAAGCCCTCACAGGCAGCCATGTGCTGGCCTATTACCAGAATCTGGAAGAACAGCTTTGTCAGGCGGCGAAGACGGTGAAATCCTCACCTGCGGATTTGCAGGACAGACTGGTTCACCTGATGGACAGCTTGAAATCCCTGCAGAGCGAAAACGAATCTCTGAAAAGCCAGTTGGCCCAGAATTCTCTGGGAGACGTGATGGACCAGGTGACGGAAGTGGCAGGCGTGAAGCTTTTGTCAGCCTGCGTGGAAAACGTGGACCGAAACGGTTTGATGGATCTGGGCGATCAGATTAAGGGCAAACTAGGTGAAGGCGTGGTGGCCCTGCTCTCCGTGCAGGATGGCAAGGTGAACCTTCTGGTGATGGCCACTCCAGAGGCTGTAAAAGCCGGAGCCCACGCGGGAAATCTGGTGAAAGCGCTGGCCAAGACCGTAGGCGGCGGTGGAGGAGGCCGGCCCAACATGGCCCAGGCCGGAGGAAAAGATCCGTCCAAGGTGAAAGAAGCGGCGGCTCAGGCGAAAGCGGTTCTGGAAGAACAGTTGACAGCCGGAAAATAGATGGAAAATGGCGGCGTTCTATCAATGGGACGCCGTCTTTTTTGAGCTTTTGTTTGGAGAAAAATATTCTTTACATCTTATGAAGTTGCCAGGAAATGCCGATAATAAATTAACTGAGATAATAAAATTTGGCGCATCCGGCCAATTTTTGAGGATAGATGGCTTTTGAGGATGGAGGGAACAAGACACATGAAGATTCAACACAATATCAAGGCTTTAAATTCACATAAGTCTTTGAGGACCAATAATAATTTGGAGAAGAAGAACTTGGAAAAACTGGCTTCCGGCTACCGAATTAACCGGGCGGCGGATGACGCGGCAGGGTTAAACATCTCGGAGGAGATGCGGGCGCAGGTGACCGGGCTTGACCAGGCGTTCGATAATGCGCAAGATGGGATTTCCCTGGTGCGTACCATGGAAGGGGCTATGGAGGAGGCGCACTGTATGCTGAACCGGATGGTGGAGCTGTCGGTCCAGGCGGCCCACGGCATATATTCCGAAGAAAATCGAGGTTCCATTCAGGAAGAGGTGGACCAGCTTCGGGATGAGATGCAGCGCATTGAGGATACCACCAAGTTTAACGGAATCGCTCTTTTCAAAGGCGGTGAATCTCTGACTTTGCAGATATCGGAGAGTTCGGAAGCCAGTGGCCAGTTGAAAGTGGAACTTCCGGATCTGAGTGCGGCCAACTTAGGGATCAAAGATATCTCTGTGGAGACGGCAGAACAGGCGCGGGAGGCTTTGTCCAAAATTGAGTGGGCGGTGGACTATGTGAGCCAAGCCAGGGGCAAAGTGGGCGCTTACTACAACCGATTGGAATGCACCTCCAACAATCTCAACGAGATGTCTTCTAATATCTCCGCTTCAGAAAGCCGCATTCGGGATGTGAATATGGCGAAAGAGGAAATGCGGCGGGTGAAGAACGATATATTCGGAGAGTCCGCCCAGGCTATGCTTGCCCAGGCCAATCAGGTGCCAGAGGGAATCCTTCCGCTGTTACAGCAGTAGCGAGAATACAACTTTATAAAAAATTTATAAAATTATGGGAAATGAGTTGACGGATGGAGAATATCTGCTATAATATTCTTTGTGCAATAAAATACCCATACAGTTGTATTTAAGCACAATCTACAACTGGAGGGAGGTTAGGTGTGAGTTTATGTCAAATGTTATCGTAAAAGAAAACGAAACTTTAGACAGCGCCTTGCGCAGATTTAAGCGAAGCTGTGCGAAGGCTGGCATTCAGCAGGAAATTCGTAAAAGAGAACATTACGAAAAACCGAGCGTACGCCGTAAGAAAAAGTCTGAAGCTGCCAGAAAACGTAAATATAATTAATGTGCGCAAAAATCCCTGCCGTTGTGACAGGGGTTTTTTACTTGGTCCATATATTACTATGAAGAAAATATTAAAAATTCTTTTTAACCGCGTGTTTTATGTCAGTGTGGCGTTGCTTTTGCAGATGGTCTGGTGGCTGACGCTGGTTTGGTTTCTGAATAATATGTCTCAGGTGAACCGTATTTTGCTCAGCACAGTGGCGGTGGTGATTGTCTTGTGGCTGGTGAATAAGCGGATCAATCCGTCGTATAAGCTGGCCTGGACAATTTTGATTCTGGTGACTCCTATTTTTGGCGTTTGCCTTTACGCTGTGTTTGGCACTTCAAGGGTGGCGTCTGCCATGCAGCGGAAATATGAGGAGGTTTTAGAAGAGGGCCAGGATCTGTTGAAAGAGAATCCAGACACCCGCAGGAAGCTGGATGAGATAAACAGGAGCGTGTCCAACCAGTCCAGGTATATCAGGGACTGTGCAAAGTTTCCTCTCCAGGAAGGCGCCATTGCAGAATATTATTCAGAAGGGGCGTATATGTTTCCCATGCTCTTACAGGAGTTGGGAAAGGCCCAGAGCTTCATATTCATGGAATATTTTATCATCAACGATGGCGTGATGTGGAATTCCATTTTAAATATTCTGGAGGAAAAGGCGGCCCAGGGGGTAGATGTGCGTTTGATTTACGACGATTTCGGTTGCATCACCACCCTGCCCCACCGTTTTTATAAAGAGTTGCAGGAAAAAGGCATCAAGTGCGCTGCGTTCAATCCATTTCGGCCCATGTTAAACGTAATCTTAAATAATCGGGATCACCGGAAAATCTGCGTGGTGGACGGCTATACAGGCTTTACAGGCGGCGTCAATCTGGCGGACGAATACATCAACCTGCGTCAGAGGTTTGGCCACTGGAAGGACACGGGCATTATGTTAAAAGGGGAAGCGGTCTGGAACCTTACAGTGATGTTTCTGCAAATGTGGTCTGTGATCACCAAGATGCCAGTGCAGTTCTCGGATTATATGCCTCACAAACACTGTCCGGAGGCGTTCGAGACCGATGGCTTTGTGCATCCTTACTGCGACACGCCTCTGGACGACGAGATTGTGGGAGAAAACGTATATTTAAATGTGATTAACCGGGCGGAACGGTATGTATACATCTGTACGCCCTATCTGATTATTGACAATGAGATGATAACGGCCTTGTGTCTGGCGGCCAAAAGCGGCGTAGACGTGCGCATTATGACACCGGGCATTCCGGATAAGAAGATCGTGTTTTTGCTAACCCAGTCTTATTATGAGCAGCTCATTGAGTCGGGGGTTAAGATCTTCGAATATCAGCCGGGATTTCTCCACGCCAAGTCTTTTGTCTGTGACGATGAATTGGCCGTGATTGGCAGCATCAATATGGATTACCGCAGTCTGTATCTTCACTTTGAAAATGGCGTATGGCTGTACCGCTGTCAGGTCATTCACGATATGCGGGAGGATTATCTGGAAACGCAGAAAGCATGCCAGCAGATTACGCTGGAATTTTGCAAAAACCGGAATATGGTTGTGAGGGCGGTGCAAAGCGTTCTCCGGCTGTTCGCGCCAATGTTGTGACGCGCGATTGACATAAAGTGTTTTTTATATGTTCTACAGCATGTTTGAAAATCCATTTAAGCCAACTGCAAGCCCCACTTTGCGGCATATTTGCCCCGCATTCGGTCAGCGTAGCCCGCTACGCTTTCCACATTTGGAACAAATCTTCCACAAATTGTGACATGCAGTTTACATAAAGCGGTTTTCAAACACATTCTAGGACCAATGACAGGTTGAGAAAAGGAGGGCCTATGTTGAGCAGGCAGTTTTTGGGCGTTGACGCTTATCATTTGATCCAATGGTTTCTTGTATACAGTATCCTGGGCTGGATGGTGGAATCGGCTTATATGTCGTTTTGCAACCGCCGTTGGACCAACCGGGGGTTTGTCAAAGGGCCTTTTTGTCCCATCTATGGATTTGGCGCGTTGGGGGTCTATTTCCTTTTGCGGCCTTTTGACGGCCATTACATAGCTCTTTATATTCTGGGCGCTTTAATCGCCACATTTTTTGAATTTCTGGTGGCCAAGGTGATGCAGCATCTGTTCGGAGCGGTCTGGTGGGATTATGAGGATAAACCTTTTAATTACCAGGGCATCGTATGTCTGGAGAGCACCCTTGCCTGGGGGCTTTACACCATTCTTTTGTTTGGATTTCTGCACCGGATGGTGGACCGGCTGGTGAATGCGTACCCCTACCGTGTGGGGATTTTCCTGGGCAATCTAGCCTTTTTGGTATTCACCATTGATCTGGGGCGCAGCCTGTATGCGGCCAAGAAGGATAAATTTTATAAAGACCAATACTTTTTTTAGACATTCAAACTTTTTGCATAATTGTCCGGTTTCCCTCTTACAATAAAAGTAGGATGGAAATGGAGTGTGAAAATATGCGAAATAGGCTTTTTTACCTGTTTATTGTGGGTCTTGCCATCATCTGCATGGCAGGAGGGCTTCTGTTATTTCCTGGTGATGCATATGGGGAACCCCAAAGCCAGGAAGAGGGGCAAAAGAGCGTTGATAGCGGCGCGGCGGTTCAGATTGCGGCGCCCCATGGCGTATTGATGGAGGCGGCCACAGGGAAAATTATATTTGAGAAAGAGAAAGATGTGCAGGTTAGTCCGGCCAGCATCACGAAGATTATGACCTTGATTCTAATTTTCGATGCCCTGGAGGATGGGAAAATTACCATGGAGGAAGAGGTTTCCACCAGCGCTTACGCCAAGTCTATGGGCGGCTCTCAGGTTTTTCTGGAAGAGGGGGAGAAGCAGACGGTGGAGACCCTGATCAAATGCATTGTCATCGCCTCGGGAAATGACGCCAGCGTGGTCATGGCGGAGCGTATCGGCGGCAGTGAGGAAGCGTTTGTGCAGATGATGAACCAGCGGGCCGAAGAGCTGGGTATGAAGAATACTCATTTCGAAGACTGCTGTGGTCTGACTGAGTCCAAGAACCACTATTCCAGCGCTTACGATGTGGCGTTGATGTCTAGAGAGTTGGTGGTCCGCTATCCGAAGATTCTGGAATATTCTTCTGTATGGATGGATACCATCACCCATGTGACCAAGCGTGGCAGCAGTGAATTTGGCCTGACCAACACCAATAAGCTGATTCGCAGCTACGATGGCTGCGTGGGTCTGAAAACCGGCAGCACCAGCATTGCCAAATACTGTGTGTCCACGGTGGCCGTGCGAAATGGCATAACGCTAATTGGCGTGGTAATGACGGCTCCAGATTACAAAGTGCGTTTTGCAGACGCTGCGGCCATGTTAAATTATGGTTTCGGCAAATGCAACATGTTCGTGGATGAGCATAAAGAAAAATTGAAGAAGACGCCGGTGACGGGAACCATAGAGGGCAGCGTTTCCTGTAAATTCAGCGAGACGTTTTATTACCTGGATACCGAGGGGAAATCCATGGACGACATGAAAAAAGAGATACATATGAAAAAAACTTTGAAAGCTCCCATAAAGGCCGGAGATGTGACCGGAAAGGCCGTGTACCTGCTGGATGGGAAAGAAGTGGGCAGCGTGGAAATCGTGGCGGCGGAAGATGTGGCGGCTTCGGGGTATTGGGATTATCTGAAATATATCTGTATGCAGATGGTTTTAAGGGAAAAGTAAAGCGGTTTTCAAACACGCTCCAGAAGCGTCCACATGGAAGTGGGCGCTTTTCTCTGTATGCAATATGCGGATGCAGCAAACAAAAAACGTGTGTTTGGCGATTATCTAAAAACTTGAATTGTTGTCTGGAACATGATAGACTGTATCCTATGAAAAATTTTAAAATGAAGACATATCGGATTTTGTCAAAGAAGGTTGGGCGGCAAGGAAGCATCCGTCTGGCGTTCTTAAGCGATCTCCATGGAATGCGCTTTGGTCAGGGCAACTGCCGTCTGGCCCAGGCAGTGGAAGAGGCCCGGCCGGATCTGGTTTTGGTGGGCGGCGACATGATGGTTGGGGAACCCAATCCGCGGCTGGAAGCGGCGGATGAGCTATTGGATTCTCTTGTGAAAAAATTTCCCGTGTATTATGCCTTTGGAAACCACGAGGGACGTCTGATGGAGGACCCAGAGAAATACGGGGATACGTTTCCGCGATTTTACCAGCGCCTGCAGGGGAAAGGCGTTTGCTTCCTGCGCAATCAGAAAGTTTCGGTGGATGTGGGAGCGGGCGTTCCCGTGGCTCTGTGGGGCTGGGACGGGGAGCGACGGTTTTACCGGAAATTAAGGCGCGTCGTGATGGAGGATGGCTATCTGGATGGCGTTCTTGGGAAGCCGGGCGCAAAAGCTTACAACATTTTGCTGGCCCACAATCCCCAGTTTGCCCAGGCGTATTTTTCCTGGGGAGCGGATTTGATTTTATCCGGGCATTACCATGGGGGCATATGCCGTTTTTCTGAGAACCGGGGGCTTGTGGCGCCTAATTTTCGTCTGTTTCCTCCGTATTGCTGTGGTCTGTTTTCCAAAGGGAGCCAGCACATGGCGGTCAGCCCGGGGCTTGGAGAGCATACTGTGAGGTTTCGGATACACAATCCCAGGGAACTGATAGTGATTGAAATTGTGCATGGAGGCGATGTGTAATGGCGATTCCGGTAAAACTTCCGGTGTTTGAGGGGCCGCTGGATTTGCTGCTTCATTTGATTGATAAAAACAAGGTGGATATCTACGACATTCCCATTGTGCAGATTACAGATCAATATATGGAATACATCCGTCAGATGGAACGGGAAGACCTGGGCGTGGTGAGTGAGTTTATGGTGATGGCGGCCACCCTGATGGATATTAAGTGCAAGATGCTCCTGCCTGCGCCTGTGCAGGAAGAGGAGGAGAAGGAAGACCCCAGGGTGGAACTTGTGGAGAAATTATTGGAATATAAAATGTACAAATATATGTCTTATGAGCTGAAAGAGCGGATGGAAACCGCTGGGAAGAATTTCTACAAGAAGCCGACTATACCGCCTGAGGTGGCCGGGTACCGCGTGCCGGTCAGTCCCAATGAATTGCTGGCGGATGTGACGTTATCCCAGTTAAACGGGGTGTTCCATTCGGTGATGCGAAAGAGGGAGGATAAGCTGGACCCTATTCGTAGCAAGTTTGGCAAAATCGAGCGGGAAGAGGCCAGCCTGCCGGATAAGCTGCGTTACGTGCGGGAGTATGCGAAAGCCCATGGGCGTTTCAGCTTCTTCAGTCTGCTGGAGCGACAGGCCAGCAAAATGCAGGTGGTGGTCACTTTTCTGGCGATTCTGGAGTTGATGAAGACGGGAGACATTCGGATTATTCAGGAACATACATTTGATGAGATACAGATAGAAGCGGTGGGGAGTTGATGGAAATGCAGTTGAAGCGTCTGGAAGCGGCCATTGAGGCGATTTTATTTACCATGGGTGAGTCTGTGGAGGCGGGAGACCTGGCCCAGGCCATCGGGCAAGATGTGCCCACCACGAAGAAGATTGTGCAGAATCTGATGGAGCGGTACCAGGGCGACGAATACGGCGTGCAGATCATTGAGCTGGAGGACGCTTATCAGATGTGCACCAAGAAACAATGTTATGAATACTTAATTAATATTGCCATACAGCCGAAGAAAGCCGCGCTGACCGATGTGATGCTGGAAACGCTCTCTATCATCGCCTACAAACAGCCGGTTACAAAAGCGGAGATTGAGAAAATCCGTGGTGTGAAATGCAGCCATACCGTCAATAAACTGGTGGAATACGATCTGGTCAAAGAGGTGGGGCGGCTGGATGCGCCGGGCAGGCCCATTTTATTCGGGACCACCGAAGAGTTTCTGCGCTCCTTCGGGGTGCAGGCGCTGGATGAGCTGCCAGCCATGAATCCGGTTCAGATGGAAGACTTTAAAGCGGAAGCGGAAGAGGAAGTCCAGCTGAAGCTGGATGTATAATTTCGAAAGAGGGGGAAGGATATGCCGACGACATTTACACACGATTTATTTGGGAAGAACGTATACAAGAAGTTGCCCGTGGATATGCGGCAGTTAATAAAAGAACATGGAGAGCTGTATCGTATTGGCCTGCACGGGCCGGATATTTTGTTTTATTATGGCTTTGGTAAGAACCGGGTAAATCAGTTTGGAGTCCGGTTGCACGCCCAAACTGCCGCCCCTTTTTTTGAGAAGGGGGCGGCTTTGGCGTGTGAAGATGACGCCTTGCTGGCCTATTTACTGGGATTTGTCTGCCATTTCGTGCTGGACAGCGTCTGTCATCCGTATATTGATGGAACAGTGGTAAAAGAAGTGAGTCATGGAGAGATTGAAAAGGAGCTGGACCGGAGGCTGATGGTGAAGGCGGGTCTCAACCCATACCGGTATTATCCGGCTGCCCGCTGTATTCGCCCATCTAGGGAAAATGCCCGGGTCATCCAGAAAGTTTTTCCGGAAATCACAGTCTGTCAAATAGAGAGCGCGCTGCGAAATATGATTTTTATCACAAACACCATGGTCTATGACGACAACGGCAGAAAGCAAAAAGTCATCCTTCCGTTTCTGAAGCTGATGGGGCAATATGAACATGTGGGGGGCAATTATATGAAAGCGGCCTGTGCCCCCCGATGCCATCCGTATTTGGAAGAACTGGAAAAGTTATTTGCACAGGCGGAAAAAGAAGCCGCGCAAATGCTGCAAGATTTTTGGCGCGTGGCCAGGGAGGAGGAAGATCTGCCGGACAGGTTTGAGAGAAATTATAATTCCCACTCATAATTTGGAAAACCCTTACATACATTTAATATCACAGGAAGTGGGTATTAAGTGAGGGTAGGATATGAGAAAGAAAATTTTTGTTTTTTTATTTGCTCTGGCCGCGGTGTTTTGCCCTGTGGCGGCCTATGGGGACGAACAAGCGCCAGAAGAACTCCGGCAGCTTTATGCCCAGAGCGCGGTCTTGATGGATGGGGATACGGCCAGGGTGTTGTACGAGAAAAACGGGTATGACTTTATGCCCATGGCCAGCACCACCAAGGTCATGACCTGTATGTTGGCCATCGAGAACGCTCCCGGCGATGACATTGTGCGGGTTTCCTCCTATGCGGCCTCCATGCCGGATGTGCAGTTGAATATTCGGGAGGGAGAGGAGTATTATCTGAAAGATCTGGTCTACTCGCTGATGCTGCAAAGCCATAACGATTCCGCGGTGGCCATCGCCGAGCATATCGGGGGCAGCGTGGAAGGGTTTGCGGACATGATGAATGAGAAAGCCAAGGCGATTGGATGCGCCAATACGCATTTTGTGACGCCAAACGGTCTGGACGCGTCGGACGAGGGTGGAGCGCATGGAACCACGGCGGCGGATCTGGCGCGGATTATGAGCTACGCCATTCGAAACGAGACTTTTTTACGCATCACCCAGACCAGGAACTACAGTTTCAGCGACGTGCAGGGCACCCGGAATTACACAGTCCATAACGCCAATGCGCTGCTAGATATGATGGCAGGCGCGCTGTCCGGCAAAACGGGCTTTACCAACGCCGCCGGATATTGCTATGTGGGTGCGGTTCGTCAGGATGGCAAAACATTTATCGTAGCGCTTCTGGCCTGCGGATGGCCAAGCCATAAAAGTTATAAATGGAGCGATACCCGCAAATTGATCAGCTATGGTCTGCGCCATTATGAATATCGGGAAGCCGAAAAGATTCCGGATCTGGGCGCCGTTGCCGTGGAAGACGGCATTCCCACGGACCGGGGCTGGGCGGACACGGCCTATGTGAACGTTCGGGTGGAAAAGCCCAAGGAAAGCTTACGCATTCTGATGCGGGAAGATGAGAATGTGCGTATAGAGAAAAATTATGCCAAATCCCTGAAAGCTCCGGTGAAGCGGGGGAAAAAGGTGGGAAACATCCGGTATTATTTGGGGGATTTACTATTAAAAGAATATCCTGTCATAACTGCGGGAACAATAGAAAAAGCAGATTATACCTGGTGTTGTGAAAGGGTGTTTGGAAAATATTTTCATGGCGCTTTATAGATGGGCATGGACGGGAAGTCCAAGGGGGTAATCGTATGAACGGACAGGATTCTCTGACGGGCCTGTATGATTGGCAGACGGCCAGGGAAAAAATTACGGATCTGCTGGACGGGGAGAAAGTGGAAAGCGGGCTTTTGTTCTACATGGATCTGGACGATTTCCAGGAAGTGAACGATTCCTACGGCTATGCGGCGGGAGATGAATTGTTAAAAGCCGTGGGAGAGCGGTTGCTGCAAATGACTCATGGGCAAGGGGTGGCGGCCAGGATCGGGGGAGATGAATTCCTGTTGTTTCTGGGCAATGTGTCCAGCCAGAAAGAGGCGTACAATCAGGCGATGCAGCTTTATGGCGCATGCATGGGCGCGTCCGAGGAATCTTTGGTGTCCATGAGCATGGGGATTGCCTGCTATCCCGAGGACGGCAGCGTCTACGAAGAATTGGCCGCCCGGGCGGATGAAGCGCTGTATGCGTCCAAACATGCGGGCAAACAATGTTTTCTTTTTTATGAAGATCTTTCCAGGCTGTGAAACAATTGTTTTGCAGCTTTTTTCTGGCAACAAAACTATTGAAAGTGGCATAAAAACACGCTATAATTGAAAAATAATGTAAATTTGTTAGATTTTAACTCAAATAGAAAATGGAGGGCTGAAAGAATGAGTAATGCAGCGCAAAGTTTAGCAAGTGCAAGAATCCATTCTTTGCTTGATGCGAACAGTTTTGTGGAGATCGGCGGCGGCGTCACTGCCAGAAATACGGATTTCAACCTGGCTGACACAGATACGCCGTCAGATGGCGTGATAACCGGATATGGCGTTATCAGCGGAAAACTGGTGTATGTATACAGCCAGGATGTATCTGTGTTAAACGGGACCGTGGGTGAAATGCATGCCAAAAAAATCACCAATCTGTACGATCTGGCAATGAAGACAGGCGCGCCAATCATTGGTCTCTTAGATTGCGGCGGCGTGCGTTTGCAGGAGGCCACAGACGCACTGCATGGTCTAGGGCAGATTTACCACAGGCAGGCAATGGCCTCTGGGGTGATTCCGCAGATTACAGGCGTATTCGGCGCTTGCGGAGGTGGGATGGCCCTTTTTCCGGCTTTGTCGGATTTCACGTTTATGGTTCAGGATACAGGTAAACTGTTTGTAAATGCGCCCAATGCCTTGGATGGAAATCATGTGTCCAAATGTGATACGGCGGACGCCAAGTTCCAGAGCGAGGAGACCGGGCTGGTGGACGGCGTGGGGACAGAGGAAGAGATTCTGGAGTGCATACAGCGTCTGGTAACTTTTCTTCCCTCCAACAATGAGGACGACCTTCCCTATCAGCCCTGCGAAGATGACTTGAACCGTTCTTGTCCAGGGTTGGAGGATTGCGCGGGGAACGCCGCGATCGTACTGGCCCGAATTGGAGACAATCGTGCATTCATGGAGACGAAAGCGGCTTACGGAAAAGACGTGGTGACCGGATTTATGAGGCTCAACGGCAGTACCGTGGGATGCGTGGCCAACCGCAGAGTCATTTGCGATGAAGAGGGAAAGGTCGTGGAGGATTTCGGCGGCGTTCTTTCCGCCAGAGGGGCGAAGAAGGCGGCGGATTTGGTGAAATTCTGCGACGCATTTCATATCCCGGTGCTGACTCTGACAGATGTGGCTGGTTTTAAAGCCACCAAATGTTCTGAGAAACATATGGCCAAAGCGGTGGGCGGTCTCACTTATGCGTTTGCCAACGCCACCGTGCCCAAGGTGAACGTAATCGTGGGAAAGGCCTATGGAAGCGCCTATGTGGCTATGAACAGCAAGTCCATCGGCGCGGATATGGTCTATGCCTGGTCCATCGCTGAGGTGGGCGCAATGGAGGCGTCTATGGCGGCTAAGATCATGTATCCGGAGGCCGACGCGGATACATGGAAAGTTAAGACCGTGGAATACCAGGCCCTGCAGTCCAATGTGCTCTCAGCGGCCAGAAGGGGCTATGTGGACCTGGTGATTGAACCCAAAGATACCAGGAAACACGTGATCGGAGCTTTCGAGATGCTTTACACCAAACGGGAAGGGCGTCCAGACAAGAAGCATGGCACAGTATAGACGAGGTAGGGTGAGATTATGAAGCAGATATGGAAGAGAATCTATAGGACAGCCCTGCTGGCGCTAGGCGTGTGGATGTGCGTGGCAGTTCAGGCAGGCGCTGCGCCCAAAGACAGCATCGACGCGAACATGAGGGACAATTTGACCAATACGGCGGAGAGTTTGTCCCAGGCCGTCATGGAGTTAAGCCAGGATGAGATTGATTCATACAAGGAATCCGGGGATGCGTTTACAGTAATGACCATGGAAGCATGGGAGAGCAGCAGGGATGAACTGGGAGATTTTAAGAATCTGGGAAAACCTGAGATTGAAATTATTTCCGATGGCTATTCGGTGAAAATGCTTGGAGAGTTTTCAAAATATGAGGCGGAGTTTGTCTATCTGTTTGATAAGACAGGCATGCCCACATCTTTTAGCCTTGATGTGCAATACCCCATGTCCGTGCTTTTGCAAAGGGCGGGGATGAACACGCTGATGGGGATGGGAATCGTATTCGCCATGTTGATTTTTCTGACGTTTGTGATTTCCATGTTCCGGTTTATTGGAGGAGCTGGGAAAAAGCCGCGAAAAGAAGAGGAGCGGCCGGTTCCGGCGCAGGCGCAGATGCGTCCTCAGCCCGTGGTTGCTCAGCAGGATAACGGGGAGCTGGTTGCCGTGATCGCGGCGGCGATTGCCGCCTATGAGGGAACTTCCACCGACGGTTTTGTGGTGCGTTCCATCCGTAAGGCTAACCGCAGGAAAGAAAAATGGTAAAACTAGGAGGAAATTAAGAGATGAAAAATTATACAATTACCGTAAACGGAACAGCATATGATGTGGTTGTGGAAGAAGTGGAAGGCAAAGCCACGCCAACCGCTGCGGCCACTGCCTCTGCGCCTGCGCCCAAAGCGGCGGCGCCCAAACAGACGGCCGGAGGCGGCGCAGTGAAGGTTACCGCGTCGGTGCCGGGCAAGGTGTTTAAAATCGAGGTGAAAGAAGGCCAGGCCGTGAAAGCCGGAGACACCATTGTGATTCTGGAATCCATGAAGATGGAGATTCCTGTGGTGGCGCCCCAGGATGGCGCCATCGCCACCATTGACGTAACCGTTGGCGATTCGGTGGAAAATGGAGATACTTTAGCGTCCATGAATTAGAAGGGGAGGTAGTCAAATGTCTTATGTTACAGAAACTTTGTCTAACCTGCTCCATCAGACTGCGTTTTTTGGCCTGACAGGGGGAAATTATTTCATGATCCTGGTGGCTTTGGTTTTCCTGTATCTGGCCATTCGGCATGGATTTGAACCGCTTTTGCTAGTGCCCATTGCCTTTGGCATGCTTCTGGTCAATATCTATCCGGATATTATGATGAGAATTGAAGAGTCTTCCAATGGGGTAGGTGGACTGTTGCATTATTTTTATTTGCTGGATGAGTGGAGTATACTGCCTTCGCTGATTTTCATGGGCGTGGGGGCCATGACGGACTTCGGCCCGCTGATAGCCAATCCCAAAAGCTTCCTTCTGGGGGCGGCCGCTCAGTTTGGCATTTATATCGCCTATTTCCTGGCTATCTTCATGGGATTTAGCGGGAAAGCCGCAGCCGCCATTTCCATCATCGGCGGCGCGGACGGACCCACATCCATCTTCCTGGCCGGAAAACTGGGGCAGGGGGCGCTGATGGGTCCCATCGCGGTGGCGGCATATTCCTATATGTCTTTGGTGCCGATTATCCAGCCGCCGATTATGAAACTTTTTACTACGGAAGAAGAGCGGAAAATTAAGATGGAACAGCTTCGGCCGGTGTCTAAGCTGGAGAAGATTTTATTTCCCATTGTGATTACCATTGTGGTCTGCCTGATTCTGCCCACCACGGCGCCGCTGGTGGGTATGCTGATGCTGGGAAATCTGTTCCGGGAGTCCGGCGTGGTGGGCCAGTTGACAGAGACGGCCTCCAACGCGCTGATGTATATAGTGGTGATTTTGCTGGGAACCTCTGTGGGAGCTTCCACCAGCGCAGAGAATTTCCTCAATATGGATACATTGAAAATCGTGCTGCTGGGCCTGGTGGCGTTTGCCTTTGGAACCATGGCGGGCGTGCTTTTCGGGAAAATTATGTGCAAAGTAACCAAGGGTAAAGTAAATCCGCTGATTGGATCGGCCGGGGTGTCTGCGGTGCCTATGGCGGCGCGGGTTTCCCAGAAAGTGGGTGCGGAGGCCGACTCCACCAATTTCCTTTTGATGCATGCCATGGGACCAAATGTGGCGGGCGTAATTGGAACAGCGGTGGCGGCGGGCACATTCATGGCTATCTTTGGTGTGTAGGTTTGTGAGGAGGAAAATATATGTCAGAAAATCAGAAAAAACCGATTAAGATTACGGAGACGATTCTGCGCGACGCTCATCAGTCCTTAATCGCCACGAGAATGACCACGGAACAGATGCTGCCCATCGTGGATAAAATGGACCAGGTGGGGTATCACTCTGTGGAATGCTGGGGTGGAGCCACCTTTGACGCGTCCCTTCGTTTCCTGAAAGAAGACCCCTGGGATAGATTGCGCAAATTCCGGGACGGATTCAAGAAAACGAAATTACAGATGCTGTTCCGGGGCCAGAACATTTTGGGATATCGTCCGTATGCCGATGACGTGGTGGAATATTTTGTACAGAAATCAGTGGCCAATGGCATTGATATCATTCGTATTTTCGACTGTCTCAATGATCTGCGCAATCTGCAGACGGCAGTGACAGCGGCCAATAAAGAGAAAGGCCATGCCCAGGTGGCGCTATCCTATACGCTGGGGGATGCGTACACCCTGGAGTACTGGACGGACATCGCCAAGCGGATTGAAGATATGGGAGCCAATTCCATCTGCATCAAGGACATGGCGGGACTTCTTTTGCCCTACCAGGCCACAGAGCTGATCGGCGCCTTAAAAGAGGCGGTGGATCTGCCGATACAGCTTCACACCCATTATACCTCCGGCGTGGCGTCCATGACCTATATGAAAGCAGTGGAGGCCGGGGTGGACGTGATCGACACGGCCATGTCGCCTTTTGCGCTGGGAACGTCTCAGCCGGCCACGGAAGTGATGGTGGAAACATTTAAGGGAACCCCTTACGACACGGGATTTGATCAGAGCTTGCTGGCTGAAATCGCCGATTATTTCCGGCCTATTCGGGACGATGCGCTGGAGACGGGCCTTCTGAATCCCAAGAATCTGGGCGTGAATATCAAGACATTATTGTACCAGGTGCCGGGCGGCATGCTCTCCAACTTGACTTCCCAGTTGAAAGAACAACACGCGGAAGACAAGTATTACGAAGTGCTGGAAGAAGTGCCCAGAGTCCGCAAAGATTTGGGTGAATGCCCGCTGGTTACGCCGTCCTCACAGATAGTGGGAACCCAGGCGGTGTTCAATGTTCTGACAGGCGAGCGTTACAAGATGGTGACGAAGGAGACCAAGGATGTTCTAAGCGGCAAATACGGCCAGACGGTGAAGCCTTTCGATCCGGAAGTGCAGAAGAAATGCATCGGGGATACGAAGCCCGTCACCTGCCGTTATGCAGATCTGATTCCCGACGAGCTGGAGACGCTGGAAAAAGAAATCGAGATTTACAAAGAACAGGATGAAGACGTACTGACCTATGCCCTATTCCCCCAAGTGGCAAAAGAATTTTTCCAGTACAGAGAGGCGCAGAAGAAGAAAGTGGACGCCTCTGTGGCGGACGGGGAGAACGGAGCGTATCCGGTTTAATATGGCAGAGGAAAAAGTATTGGTGGTGGGCGCAGGAGCGGCGGGGATGCTGGCCGCCATCCTCTTTGCCCAGCGGGGATGCCTGGTCCACGTCTTTGAGCAGAATGAAAAATTGGGCAAAAAATTATTTATCACTGGAAAAGGACGCTGCAATCTGACCAACGCCTGTGAAAAGACAGAGGATTTGCTAGGGGCGGTGGTGTCCAATCCCAAATTTCTGTATAGCTCCTTTTCCCAATGCGACAACTGGAAAATAATGGAATTCTTTGAAAATCTGGGCGTGCCGCTGAAAGTTGAGCGGGGCGGCCGGGTTTTTCCAAAATCGGACAAGTCCTCAGATGTGATTCGCGCCATGGAGCGCAAGATGAAAGAACTGGGGGTGAAGATACATCTGAAAAGCCGGGTGAAGAGGCTTCTGGCGGCAGATACGCGCGTCCAGGGGATTGCGCTGGAGAACGGCGCGACCATGGAAGGCGACAGGGTTGTGATTGCCACGGGCGGTTTGTCCTATCCCAGCACGGGGGCGGATGGCAGCGGTTATGCTTTTGCCAAATCCGTGGGCCATACCATTATACAGCCCATTCCGTCTCTGGCGCCCCTTTTGGTCCCGGAAGGGTATGTGCGGCGATTACAGGGATTGTCGCTTCGAAATATCCGTTTCTCTGTGTGGGCGGGTAAGAAATGTCTGTATGAGGAGTTCGGGGAGATGTTGTTTACCCATCACGGAGTCAGCGGCCCGGTGGCATTATCCGCCAGTGCGGTGATTGGCCGGAAGCTGCGGGAAACCCCTCTGACGGCGAGAATCGATCTGAAACCGGCGCTGTCTGAAGAACAGCTGGACGCCCGTTTGTTGCGGGAGTTTGAGAAAAGTCCTAATAAGCGGCTGAAAAACGTGGCGGACAGTCTGTACCCGGCTTCGCTCACGCCGGTGATGATTCAGTTAAGCGGCATACCGGATAAGCCGGTCCATGAAGTCAGCAGGCAGGAGCGCAGGAAACTGTTGGAGGTTACCAAAGCTTTTCCCATGACCATCGAAGGGGTGGCCGGTTTCCAGGAAGCGATTGTCACCAAAGGCGGCGTGTCCGTCCGGGAGATTCACCCGTCCACCATGGAGTCACGGAAAGTTCCGGGATTATATATTATAGGTGAGGCGCTGGATGTGGATGCGTTGACCGGAGGGTACAATCTGCAGATCGCCTGGTCAACTGCATGGGCGGCGGCGAATGCGTAAGACGAAAGGATTGAAAAGTGATGACGACGAATATTGCGATTGACGGGCCGGCTGGCGCAGGAAAGAGCACCATAGCCAAGAGGGTGGCCCGGGAATTATCATTTATCTATGTGGACACCGGGGCCATGTACCGCGCCATGGCGCTTTATCTGCTGCGCCAAAACATAGAGGCGCAGGACACGGCCAAAATAGAAGAAATCTGTGAACAAGCGGATATTGCCATTGCCTATGAAAGCGGCGAGCAGCAGGTAATCCTAAACGGGGAAAACGTCACGGCGTATCTGCGGGCGGAGGAAGTGGGAAAGATGGCTTCCGCCAGTTCGCCAAACGCAAAGGTGCGCGAGAAGCTGGTGGCTCTTCAGCAAAAACTGGCCCGGGAAGCGGACGTTGTCATGGATGGCCGGGACATCGGGACGAAAGTGCTGCCGGATGCGGCGGTGAAAATCTACTTAACGGCTTCAGTCCGGATACGGGCCATGCGCAGATACCAGGAGCTGCAACGGGAAGGGGTTTCCAGCTCGTTGGAGGAAATAGAAAAAAGTATCCAAAAAAGGGATGAACAGGATAAAAACCGGGAAAACTCTCCTTTGAGGCAGGCCGAAGACGCTGTGCTGGTGGATTCTTCCGAAATGACCATAGACCAGGTGGTGGAGGAGATTCTCTCCATTTACAGAAAAAACAGGGAATCCGGCCTATGAAAGTGAAGGTTGCCAAGACTTCCGGTTTTTGTTTTGGCGTAAAGCGGGCGGTGGACCGGGCGTACCAGTTGGCCGCAGAGGCCAAAGGCCCCATCTACACCTTGGGTCCCATCATTCACAACGAGACAGTGGTGGAAGACCTGGAGAGGAAAGGCGTTCAAACGCTTTCGGGATGTGAAGAGCTGGAGCGGGTGAAGGAGGGCACGGTAGTCATCCGCTCCCATGGGGTAGGAAAAGAGACCTATGGGAGAATAGCCGCCCGGGGCTTGGCGTGTGAGGACGTGACCTGTCCCTTTGTGCTGAAGATTCATCGGATTGTTGAAAAAGAAAGCGCGCAGGGAAAGGAGATTCTGATCTTCGGGAACAGGAATCACCCAGAGGTGCAGGGCATCTGCGGATGGTGCAGTTCGAAAGCCTGTGTGGCGTCAAACCAGGAAGATTTAGAGGAATTTATGGCAAAATCGCACGAAAAAATGTGCGTAGTTTCCCAAACGACATTTAATTACAACAAATTTAAAGATTTAGTTGAAATTCTGGAAAAAAAGAGGTATGATAGTATCATTCTAAATACAATCTGCGATTCTACTGAAAAGCGGCAGCGGGAGGCGCAAGCCATAGCCAGTGAGGCAGACACTATGCTGGTCATTGGGGGCAGGCAGAGTTCCAACACCCAGAAACTATATGAGATTTGCAAAAAGGAATGTGAAAATACTTACTATATACAGACACTTGTTGACTTGGATTCTGAAATGTTTCGATCCAGTAGTTGCGTAGGTATTACAGCAGGGGCGTCTACCCCAAACAAAATTATTGAGGAGGTTTATGAACATGTCAGAACTAAGTTTTGAACAAATGTTAGGTGAATCAGTTAAAACAGTTAGAAACGGCGAAGTAGTAGAAGGCTCAGTAATCGATGTAAAGGACAATGAGATTATCCTTAATATTGGATGTAAGGCGGACGGCATCATTACAAAGAACGAATATTCGAATGATCAGTCCATTGACTTGACCGAGGCTGTCCATGTAGGGGATACAATGTCGGCGAAAGTGCTGAAAGTGAACGACGGGGAAGGACAGGTGATCCTTACCTACAAGAGACTGGCTGCGGAAAAGGGCAATAAGCGTCTGGAAGAGGCTTATAAGACAGAGGAAGTATTGAAGGCGCCAGTTACACAAGTCCTTGACGGGGGTCTGTGTGTAGTAGTGGACGAAGCGCGCGTATTTATTCCAGCCAGCCTGGTATCCGATACCTACGAGCGGGATCTGACCAAATATGCAGATCAGGAGATTGAGTTTGTAATCACAGAGTTCAATCCCAAGAGAAGAAGAATTATCGGTAACAGAAAGCAGCTTCTGCTGGCGGAGAGAGCCGAGAAGCAGAAAGAGCTGATGGCCCGCATCGCTCCTGGAGATGTTGTGGAAGGCATTGTGAAAAATGTAACCGATTTTGGCGTATTTATCGACTTAGGTGGCGCGGACGGACTGCTCCATATCTCTGAGATGTCCTGGGGCAGAGTGGAAAATCCGAGGAAGGTGTTCCAGGCCGGCGACGAAGTGAAAGTCCTGATAAAGGAAATCAAAGGGGAGAAGATTGCCCTCAGCTTGAAATTCGAGGACCAGAATCCCTGGTTGACGGCAGCGGAGAAATATGCCATCGGCACAGTGATCAAGGGCAAAGTGGCCAGAATGACCGATTTTGGCGCATTTGTGGAACTGGAGCCAGGCGTGGACGCGCTTTTGCACGTGTCTCAGATTTCCAGAGAACATGTGGAGAAACCCTCAGATGTTCTGGAGATTGGGCAGGAAGTTGAGACGAAAGTGGTTGATTTCAACGGTGAAGATCGCAAGATTAGTTTGAGCATTAAAGCGCTTCAGACAGATGCCATGCGCACAGAAGAGCCAGCTTCTCAGGAAGAAGAAATGGACGCGCAGGAGGAAACTGCTGCAACAAATGAAGAATAGGAATTATGAAGAAACGGACAGTTACGGGTTCCGTTTAAACATAATAGGCTGTTGTGCCAAGGGAGTGAATCCTTTTGGCGCGACAGCCTTTGTTTTGTTTGATTTATGAAATCACAGGAGCAGGCAGTGGCGGATATAATCTTCTATTTGTCTGCGATTCTGCATAAAATCTATGGTACAGGGAAAACGTGTGAAACAGTTTTCTTTGGTGGCCTGCGTGCGGTTCTTTTTGTCTACATAAGCGCCAACGCTTTTGTGTATGGCCGTGTTCTCGGCTGGGAGATAATAGTAGTCTTTGTAGTTGGGATAATACATGCGCAGGCATCCGTTTTCCAGCGGAAATGTGGCCTGCGCCTGGCGGTCAGATCCGGCGACAACCCATGGCTTTGGGCTGTAATCCAGTGAAAAAGGTTTGGGCAGGGTGGCCTGAAGCCGTAGATGGCAGGTGAGCGAATCCTGGACGATCCGGCTTAGCTCTAACTGGAAATTCCCCTGAACAAGGGCGGGGTAGGCCAGCGCGCTGGCGCATTGCAGTAGTCCGGACAGATTCCATTGGTTGTGGAGAAATAAGGTTTTTTCCAGAGCCGGGCGTTTTTCAGCGGCGTATGCCTGAAAAGTGGAAATATATTTTTTTCCGGACGGCCCGTCGGGACGGGGGATGCCCAGATACTTTTCCAAATCGCAAAGCCGCATGCGATCCAGTCCAAAGAGCTTTTGGCAGGGGCGCAGGGTCTGGTATAAATCCAACTGGCCGCAGTCTTGCCAGGTGACGGGAATTCCCTGGAGTTTGCAACGTTTTTCCAGAAAGGGCAGATCAAACTGGCTGCCATTATAATGGAGCAGGCAGGTATTTTCTTTTATCCGGTTGGAAAATTTTATCAAAAGCTCTTTTTCCATGGCTGGATCGTTCAGAAGCCATTGTTCCAGAAACCACTGCCCGCTCTCTGCATCCATTTTCATAAAGCCAATCAGAAAGACGATGGATTTTTTCCAGGAAAATCCAGTGGTTTCTATGTGGAGAGCCAGCAGATTTTGGATGGATGTTTTAGAAAAAATTTCTAGCAAAGGAATATCTATATTTGGGAAATTCATGTAATTTTTTTGGGAGATCATGGGGAAATTGCTCCTTTTATAAAATTTTTTTAAATTATATAGCAAAAAATAAAAAAAATATAGTGATTTTTTTCTTATTTTTTAGTATAGTTATAGGAGTGAGGCTAGGGCGTGTTTGAAAAATGATTTATGTCATGGGGAGGCATGAATGATTTTTCAAGCACGCCCAGTAAGGCAAGAGAAGGAGGAGTAACAATGGGACTTTTGACATTTAAAGGTGGTGTTCATCCTTATGATGGAAAAGACTTATCTAAGGACAAGCCAATCAAGTCAGTTTCGCCCAAGGGAGATTTAGTCTATCTGTTATCCCAGCATATTGGAGCCCCCGCCAAACCATTAGTGGCAAAAGGGGACCGGGTGCTGGTTGGGCAGAAAATCGCAGAGCCAGGCGGCTTTGTATCCGCACCGGTTCACGCATCGGTATCCGGAACTGTGAAGGCGATTGAGCCACATTTAACGGTGACCGGCGCAATGGTACCGGCCATTGTTGTGGAAAATGACCAGAAGTATGAAGAAGTGGAATTTTCCAGCGTAGAAAAGGTAGAAGACCTGACAAAAGAAGAAGTGATTAAGCGTATCCAGGAAGCCGGCGTGGTGGGTATGGGCGGTGCAGGATTCCCCACCCATGTGAAGCTGTCACCGAAGGAACCGGATAAAATTGAATATGTGTTGATCAACGGCGCAGAGTGCGAGCCATATCTGACTTCGGATTACCGAAGAATGATGGAAGAGCCGCAGCTGGTGGTTGCCGGACTGAAAACAATCTTGTATCTGTTCGACCATGCGAAAGGATTTATCTGCATCGAAGATAATAAGCCCGACTGCATTAAGAAGATGGAAGAACTGGTGAAGAATGAGCCTAGAATCGAAGTGAAAGCTTTGCAGACAAAATACCCCCAGGGTGCAGAACGTTCTCTGATCTACGCCACTACTGGACGGGAAGTGAATTCCGGCATGCTGCCTGCAGACGCTGGATGTGTGGTGGATAACTCTGATACGGCAGTGGCTGTCTATAAGGCAGTGGTTTTGGGAAGGCCATTGATTCACAAAGTGGTTACAGTTACAGGGGACGCCATTGCGAGTCCGCAGAACTTTGCGGTTTGCACTGGAATGATTTACGAGGAATTGGTTGAAGAAGCCGGCGGGTTCAAACAGGAACCGGCGAAAATCATATCCGGCGGGCCGATGATGGGACAGAGTCTGTATTCCATGCAGGCGCCAGTGACCAAGAGTTCCTCTGCGCTTTTATGCCTGACAAAAGACGAGGTATCTGCATCTGCCGAAACAGCATGTATCAACTGTGGAAGATGCGTAACGGTTTGTCCGGCTCGTCTGGTGCCTTCCAGACTGGCTACATATGCGGATCATCAGAATGAAGAGGCTTTCGTGAAATGGGAAGGCATGGAGTGCGTAGCCTGCGGATGCTGCAGTTTCACCTGTCCAGCCAAACGGCACTTGACTCAGTCCATCAAGTCCATGCGTATGATGGTCTTAAATAATCGGAAAAAGAATGGGTAGAGGAGGATAAGAAAAATGAGTGATTTGTTAAACGTATCATCTTCACCTCATGTCAAGTCTAAGGTGAACACAAGCAATCTGATGCTGATGGTAGTCATTGCCCTGCTGCCAGCCAGCATATTCGGCGTTATCAACTTCGGGCTGCATGCATTATTGATTATTATTATATCCGTAGTTGCCGCTGTGGCAACGGAGTGGTTATACAACAAAGGAATGAAGAAAACCCAGACCGTGGGTGACTACAGTGCGGTGGTTACCGGTATTTTGCTGGCCCTTAACATGCCTCCGGCAATCGCTCTATGGATTCCGGCGCTGGGCAGCGTTTTCGCCATCCTGGTTGTAAAACAGCTCTTCGGCGGCTTGGGCCAGAACTTCATGAACCCGGCGCTGGCAGGTAGATGTTTCCTGATGATTTCTTTTGCAGGAAAGATGACAGACTTTTCGCTTCCCGCTGGCGCATCCAGCAAAGTTGTGGTAGACGCTGTGACGGCGGCCACTCCTCTTGCGAACTTAAAAGCTGGTGAAAGCGTAGACGTGATGAGCATGTTCGTAGGTAACATCCAGGGTACCATTGGCGAGACTTCCGTAATTGCCATTTTGATTGGCGCGGCCTTCCTTCTGTTTATGAAGGTCATTGATTTGCGGATTCCCCTTACTTACATAGGAAGCTTTACTGTTTTTGTAGCGATCTATTCTGCGGCAACAGGCGGTTTTGACATAAATTACGTGGCGGCGCATTTGTGCGGTGGCGGTTTGATGCTGGGAGCATGGTTTATGGCCACTGACTATGTAACCACGCCAATCACCAAGAAAGGCCAGCTTGTTTACGGCTGTATCTTAGGTATTGTGACCGCAGTGTTCCGTATCTTCGGCGGTTCCGCAGAGGGCGTATCCTATGCGATTATTTTCTGTAACCTGTTGATTCCGCTGATCGAGCGCGTAACCATCCCCACAGCATTGGGAAAAGGAGGGCAGAAGGCATGAAAAACACCATTGTAAAAGATACCATCGCTATCACTTTGATTACCCTGATTGCCGGGCTGGCTTTAGGCGGCGTGCAGGGAATTACGGCAGAGCCCATTGCCCAGCAGCGGCAGTTGGCAAAAGATGAAGCATATAAGGCTGTATTTGCAGACGCAGACAGTTTTGAGACGATTGTGGCGGAAGAAGATCCAGAAATCGAAGCGTTCCTGGATGAGAGCGGCTATCCGTCCCAGAATATTGATGAAGTAGTGCAGGCCAAGGATGCCAGCGGCAGCCCCATCGGCTATGCCTTTACTGTAACCACTTCGGAAGGTTATGGCGGCGACATCCAGTTCGCTATGGGCGTGAAGGAAGACAACACAGTGAATGGCATCTCCATCTTGTCCATCGCTGAAACCGCCGGTCTTGGCATGAAAGCGGATACGGACGAATTCAAAGCCCAGTTTGCAGAGAAAAATGTGGAGAAATTCGAGTATACGAAGAATGGCGCCACCGAGGACGGCCAGATTGACGCCATAAGCGGCGCCACCATCACCACCAATGCGATGGTGAACGGGGTAAATGCTGGTCTTTGCGCATTTACCTATGAGAAAGGGGGAAATTAATCATGCAGAAAAATACTCCTGCTGAACGGTTATATAATGGTATTATTGCGGAGAACCCCACATTCAGCTTGATGCTGGGTATGTGTCCAACTCTTGCAGTTACCACATCCGGCATCAATGGCATAGGCATGGGCCTGACGACCACGGTTATCTTAACCGCGTCTAACATGCTGATTTCCATGTTGCGTAAAGTGATCCCGGATAAAGTGCGTGTGCCGGCTTTCATCGTAGTGGTGGCTTCCTTCGTTACGATTGTACAGTTCCTGCTGGAAGGCTTTATCCCTAGCCTGAACGCTGCCCTGGGTATCTATATCCCTCTGATCGTGGTAAACTGTATCATCCTGGGCCGTGCGGAATCCTACGCATCCAAGAATAAAGTTATACCGTCCGTCTTCGACGGCATCGGTATGGGCCTTGGTTTCACCTTGTCCATCACAATTTTAGGTCTGATCCGTGAGTTCATCGGCGCTGGAACCTTATTCAACGTGAATATCCTGGGCGGAATCGGATACGAGCCTGTGTCCATCTTCATTCTGGCTCCTGGCGCTTTCCTGGTGCTGGCATTTATGGCTGCCTTCCAGAACAAATTCAAGGTTGGAGCCGCTAAGAGGGGCATCGATCCCAGTAATCCTAGCTGCGGAGAAGGCTGCTCAAGCTGCGGAAACATTATGTGTAAAGGAAGGAGCGGAAAATAATCATGAAAGAATTATTTATCATAGCCATCGGCTCTGCCATGGTGAACAATGTCGTGCTGAGCCAGTTCTTGGGTCTGTGTCCGTTCTTCGGTGTTTCCAAGAAGATCGATACGGCGACAGGCATGAGCGCGGCGGTTGTCTTCGTTATCACGCTGTCCTCTTTCGTGGCCAGTTTGATTTATAAATTCATCCTGGTGCCCATTAACGTTACCTATCTGCAGACCATCGTGTTTATTCTGGTCATCGCTGCCCTGGTGCAGTTTGTGGAAATGTTCCTGAAGAAGGCTATGCCGTCTCTGTATCAGAGCTTGGGCGTGTACCTGCCTCTGATCACCACCAACTGTGCGGTATTGGGTGTGGCGCTCACGAACGTGCAGAAAGAATACGGTATTTTGAGCAGTACCATCAACGGTCTGGCGACAGCCATCGGCTTTGGTATTGCTATCGTAATCCTGGCCGGACTGCGGGAAAAAATGGAAACTAACGACATACCAAAAGCATTTCAGGGATTCCCCCATGTGTTGCTGACAGCTTGTCTGATGGCAATCGCATTTTTCGGATTCTCAGGAATGATATAAGGAGGCGGCGAGATGGGATTTATAATAGCGGCTTTAGTAGTAGGCGGAACCGGACTCTTCATCGGTGTATTCCTGGGGATTGCCGGTATCAAGTTCGCCGTGGAAGTAGATGAGAAAGAAGTGGCTGTACGTGAAGCTTTGCCGGGAAACAACTGCGGTGGATGCGGTTTCCCCGGATGTGACGGTTTGGCGGCGGCCATTGCAAAAGGCGAGGCTCCAGTAAATGCCTGTCCGGTAGGCGGCGAGGCTGCGGCAAACGAGATTGCCGCCATCATGGGCCAGGAAGTGGGCGAGAGCGTGCGCCAAGTGGCCTTTGTAAAATGTGGTGGAAATTGTGAGATTGCCAAAGACAATTATGAATACACAGGCGTTCAGGACTGTGAGATGATGGCATTCGTTCCCTCTGGTGGAGCGAAGAAGTGCGATTATGGCTGTCTGGGATTTGGCTCTTGCGTAAAGGCTTGTCCGTTTGACGCCATACATATTATCGATGGCATTGCCGTGGTGGATAAAGAGGCTTGTAAAGCTTGCGGCAAATGTATCGCTAAGTGTCCGAAACAGCTGATTGAACTGGTTCCGTACGATCAGAAGACATTTGTAAACTGCAGTTCCCATGCAAAAGGAAAAGCGGTTACGGCTAGCTGTGACATCGGATGTATCGGATGTAAGAAGTGCGAGAAGACCTGTACCCATGACGCTATCAAGGTTACGGATTTCGTGGCGCATATTGATTATGACAAGTGTACCAACTGTGGTGAGTGTAAAGAGGCTTGTCCGCGCAATGTAATCCTCTAAGTAATGGGTATTGGATTACCTGTGATTAACAAAAAACAGCAGCCGTCGCGGTGAAAGCGATGGCTGCTATTTTACTATAATTATGGGAGTCTAAAGTTCTTTTACATAAAATCGGTTCATTGCGCTGTGGAGCGCGGATTTAGGTTTATCAATCTTGTAGAAACCGATTTTTTCATACAACCGGATAGCTTTTTCCAGATTCGTATGCGTTTCCAGGTATAGAAGCCGATAGCCGGCTTTTCTGGCAAAGTTTTCGGCTGTCTGCATGAGTCTTTTTCCCATGCCTTTTCCTTGGGCGACGTCTGTGAGGTACAGCTTCTGTATTTCTGCGCAGTTGTTAAATGTGGTAAATTCCGCAACTCCGACTCCGCCAATTATTACGTCATGGCCGTCTACTGCGATAAAGTAGGCCCTTTTACCAGGAGAGGCATTGTAATATTCGCTGAGGCAATCTAACTCTGGATCAAAATAAGCAGTTCCGGGAATGTCCAGATGGAATTTTTTCAAATTGTTTTTTATAATTTCTCCAATAAACGGATTATCGGATGCGCTGATTGGACGTATCGTAGCGTTTTGCAAATACTTTTCAGTCTCCATATGGTTCACGCTCTTATGTCTCCTTCAAGTTGAAATTTCTCAGAAGTTCCACGGCAAGTACGCCGCCAAAACTGCCAGTAACACGGATGGAAGCATATTTGCCACACGTATGTTTCTGCTCCCAATCAGGTTCAGTCCCACGCAGAAAATCAGGATAGAACCAATTAACGATATGTATGAAATGGCCGTTTCTGTCATAATAGGGGATATTAATTGTGCAAATATGGTTATAAATCCTTCAAAGATAAATACAGGAATAGCGGAAAAGGCACAGCCCTTGCCCATGGATGAAGTCATGACTGCGATAATGATAAAATCCAAGACAGATTTCACCGCGAGAGTGGAATAGTCGTTGGAGATTCCGTCCTGTATAGATCCGATAATCGCCATTGCGCCAATACAAACGGTTAAAGATGCTGTTACAAAAGCGTTTACAAAACCAATATCGCCGCTATTGCCAGTTTTTTCCTTCAACCATTCACCGAAGCGTTCAAATCCTTTTTCTATGCCAATAAGCTCTCCAATTATTGTTCCAACTGCAATGCAAAGTACAACCAGCATAGATTTTCCGCTGCTAAGTTGATTGCCTTCTATCTTTAGCATTCCTTCCATTGCGCCAGCGATAGCAATAAATAGAACGCTTATGCCACAGGCCGTGTTCAAAGCCTTTTGTTGCTCATCTTTAAAGAATGTTCCTGTAAAATGTCCGATAAGACCGCCTGCAAGAATGCTGGCGCTATTTATTATGGTTCCGAGTCCTGTCATTTGCGCACCTATAAATTTTGAATTATTAGAGTGTATTTTGTAGAGTATTTTAACACAGGGAAAGGGATTTTTCTATTATATTCCCAATCGTTGCAGGAAAAAATTTTGTTTGCCAAACAGGATTTTTATGGTATGATAGGTATTATGGCTAAAATACAAAAGCGACGGATGGATAGAAGATGGAAACAAGGATTATGGAATCTGTGGAGCGTTACCGCAGGGATCTGATTGGTTTCGCAGAGGATATTTATCGCCACCCGGAGGCGGGTTTTTGTGAGTTTCGAACCGCGTCTAAGGTCAAAGATTTTCTGGAAGGGTTGGGGCTTAAGACCAAAAGTGAGCTGGGAAGAACCGGAGTGCGGGCAGTTTTGCCTGTCAGCAATGGTCCTCATCTGACGGTGATTGGCGAGCTGGACGGCATTTTGTGCCCCAGCCATCCTATGGCGGACAAGGAGACGGGCGTGGCCCATGCCTGCGGGCATCACGTGCAGTTGGCGGTGATGCTGGGAGCGGCGGTGGCCTTAAGCGATCCGGCTGTGCAGGAATGTCTGGATGGCTCTGTGTCTTTTCTGGCCACGCCTGCGGAAGAGTACGTGGATGCCGAAAAGAGGAGATGGCTGGAAGCGAAAGGCGTGGGATTTGCCGGCACAGGAAAGGGCGAGCTGATTCGTTTAGGCATATTTGACCAGACGGATATTGCGCTGACCACCCACGTGCACATGGTTCCGGTGGAAGAGGATTTCTATCTGGGCAATCCGGCTTGCAATGGATTCTCCTCGGAGTTGATTACTGTGGAGGGGAAAGCGGCTCACGCCGCCGTGGCGCCCTGGGAAGGGGTGAATGCCTTAAGCATCGCCAACAGCGCTTATAATATGATCGGGCTCATGCGGGAAACCTTTCGGGAGGAAGACCATATACGGCTGCACACGCTGATTCGGGAAGGCGGAGGCGCGTTAAATTGTGTGCCAGACCGGGTTGTGGTGGAGAGCAAGGTCCGCGCCGCAAGCTTGAAGACCATTGAAGCCACACGGGAGAAAGTGACCAGAGCTTTTGAGGGTGCGGCCTATGCCTTCGGGGGACGGATTCACCGGGAAAGACTGCAAGGGTATCTGCCTGTGCGTTACCGTCCAGCGGATGAGGCGTTAAAAAGGGCGGCCCGTTGTTTGAATGACTATACGTTCCGGGAAGTGTCCCAGGGGGATTTTAACAATGCCTGCACGGATGTGGGGGATTTGACCCACTTGATGCCTGTGGTGAATTTTACATACGCAGGTTTTCGCGGCGGTCTGCACGGAGAGGATTTTGCCATTACGGACTGGGATAAGGCGGTAGTGGCTCCAGCCAAACTGATGGCGCTGACAGTATACTATCTGCTGAAAGACCAGGCGGCGCAGGCCAGGCAGGCGATGGAGAATTTTCAGCCGGCATTCACCCGGGAAGGGTATGTGGATTTTGTCCAGAAAATTATAGGGGACAGGTAGAAAGAGAGGCAGTGCGCCTATGTTTACGATAGCTATTAATCATGGGCTTGTAATCGATACGCGTAACAAGAAATGCAGGAAACTGCATGTTGGCTTGAATGGATCAAAGATTGCAGCGTTGTCTGAGACGCCTTTGCAGGGAAAGAAAATTATTGACGCTGCCGGATGTTACGTATCGCCCGGTTTTATTGATGTGCACGGTCACATCGACGGAGTTGTATATCCAGCAGAGCTTTCAGCTTGTCAGGGAGTTACCACAACCGTAGGGGGGAATTGCGGATGCAGCCCCGCGGACTTAGGGCGATTTTTTAAGGAGCAGGAGAGGCAGGGGTTTCCAATCCATCAGGCTATGTTAGTAGGACATGGGAATCTGCGGCAGGCGGTGGGAGTGGAAGACCCCTATCAGAAAGCGGATGACGAACAGATTGTCCGGATGGCCGTTCTGGCTGAGGAGGCGCTCTTACAGGGAGCCTGCGGAATATCCTTCGGGCTTGACTATGTGCCCGGATGCGCGATAGAGGAAGTGACGGCTCTGGCCAAAATTGCGGCCAAATATCACCGAATCTGTCCGGTGCACACCCGGCTTTTGACGGAAGGGGATCTGTATTCCCTGTTTGAGATTATCAAGGTGGCGCAGGAGACAAAAGCGCATATATTGATTTCTCATTTTGTGTATCAGTATTGTGAAGGTCTGGTGGAAGACGCGCTTCGGATGGTGGACCGGGCCCGCGCACAGGGACTTTCCATCCATATTGACAGCGGCATGTACACCAACTGGGCCACTTATTTTGACACGACTACTTTTGCATACGAGAATATCTGCAACAACCACTGGAAATGGGAACAGATGGTGGTTGCCACTGGCCGTTATACCGGACGGGTGATGGACGAAGAATTGTTCTTTCATATGAAGGAATGCTGTCCTCACGAATCGGTGATTTTCTTCGAAGGGCAGGAGTGGGAGGTGTATGAATGTCTGGTTAAAGACTACGCCATGCCCTCCAGCGACACTTGCGGCTATGCAAAAGGGGAAGGACATCCTCAGATTGCCGGGTCTTTTCCACGGTATCTGCGCAAGATGGTGCGGGAAAAGAAGCTTTTGACGGTGGAAGAGGCGGTGCGCAAAGCGACGCTTTTGCCAGCAGAACTTTTTGGATTCCAGGGAAAAGGCTGCATAGAGCCTGGCATGGACGGCGATGTGGCGGTTTTTTCTCTGGAAGAAGTATGCGACCGGGCGGACTATCCGCACAGAGGAAAGCCGGATGCGAAGCCACTGGGCATTTTCCATGTGATTGTGGACGGGGAATGTGTGGTGGATAATGGGAAATACATGGACGCCAGGAGCGGCAAAATTATCCGAAAACGGGAGAAATAGATGGCGGAGATTATATTAGAATTGATCGGTATCAAAAAGCATTTTAAGGGCGTGGAAGTGTTGGAAGGCATTGATTTGAAAATAGAGCGGGGAGAATTTATCACGCTTTTGGGGGCTTCCGGCTGCGGGAAGACCACCACGCTTCGGATTATAGCCGGGCTGGAATCACCGGACGAAGGCAAGGTGTTGTTGGACGGCGTGGATGTGACGAATGTGGCGCCCAACCGGAGGGATGTGAACACGGTATTTCAGAACTACGCACTGTTTCCCCATATGAATGTGGCCGATAACATTGGATATGGATTGAAATTGAAGAAAACGCCCAGACAGCAGATACGTGAGCGGGTAAAGGAGATGCTGTCCTTGGTGCAGATGGAGGGTTTTGAGAAGAGGAAACCTTTTCAGCTAAGCGGCGGTCAGCGCCAGAGGGTGGCCATTGCCCGGGCATTGGTGAACAATCCGCGGGTGTTGCTTCTGGACGAGCCCCTTGGAGCTTTGGATCTGCAGCTTCGCCGCGCTATGCAGATGGAGTTGAAGCGTTTGCAGAAAAAGTTGGGGATTACCTTTATCTACATCACCCATGATCAGGAGGAAGCCATTAACATGTCAGACCGGATTGTGGTGATGAATGAGGGGGTGTGCGAACAGGTTGGAACGCCCAATCAGATTTATAATTATCCCAAAACCAGCTATGTGGCCACTTTCGTGGGAAACGCCAATATCATAACCGGGAAGGTGGACCATGTGTCCGGCGACCAGGCTGTGGTGGATGTCTGCGGCGGAAAAGCGCTGGTGGATTTGAACGGAGTCCAGTTAAAGGCGAAAGATCCAGTGACTTTGGCTGTCCGCAGTGAGAATATCCAGTTGACGAAAGAGGGTGAGGGCGGATTGAGAGGGAAAATTGTGGAGAAGACCTTCGCCGCCGGCATGCTTCGGATGGTGATTGCCTTGCCGGATGGGAAACAGTTGGTATCCAGTCGGTATGGCATGGATTCCCAAGTGGAGGCGGGCCAGGGGATTACTTTCTGCTGGGACAGCGGCGATGGGGTTTTGGTGGACCGGGAGGACGGGTCATGAGAAGAAAATGGAATCGCTGGACCTTTACCTTAGCGCCTTTGTATGTTTTTACGCTGCTTTTTGTGGTGGGGCCGCTGCTCTACATGGTGGCCATCAGCTTTGCTTCCAACAAGGAAGGATACGGAGTTATCTGGCGTTTCACCGCTGAGAATTATAAGAAGATTTTCGATCCAGTGTATCTGGAAACTTTCCGGCAATCCCTAAAGCTGGCGTTTACCAGCGCTTTGTCCATTATGCTTTTGGGATACCCGTTTGGTTATTTTATGGCCAGGTTAAACAGCCGGTGGAAAAACAGATTGATGTTGCTCTTACTGATTCCCTTCTGGGTCAACAGTCTGATTCGTCTGTATGGCTGGATTATTATTTTGCAGACCAAGGGAGCGTTAAACGGCGTTCTGCTGAACTTGGGTCTGATCGAGGAGCCGCTGAAGATGCTGTACAGTTATCCAGCGGTTTTGCTGGGCATGATTTACACGCTGCTTCCTTTTATGATTTTATCGGTCTATTCCAGCGCGGAAAAGATGGACTGGTCCCTGGTGGAAGCGGCTCGAGATCTGGGCGCCAACGAGATACAGGCTTTTTGCAGCGTAACCTTTAAAATGACGCTGCCGGGACTTCTGTCGGGCATGATTCTCACGTTTATTCCGTCCATGGGTCTTTTCTTCATTGCGGACATTCTTGGGGGAAATAAGATTGTTCTAGTGGGAAGCTTGATTCAGGATCAAATGACCAGGGGAAGCAACTGGCCTTTTGCGGCGGCTCTGGCGGTGGCGCTTACTATCTTGACCACGCTGATTATCTATCTCTACCGCCGGATTACCCATGTGAGTGAATTGGAGGGACTGTATTGAGGAAACATAAAGTCAGACTTTCAGGAATTTATCTGGGGCTTGTTTTGCTGTTTATTTATTTGCCCATTGGTTTTGTGGCGGTTTATTCCTTTAACGAGTCCAGCTCCACGGCTGTGTGGAAAGGTTTTTCCCTGAAGTGGTACCAGGCTCTTTTTCAGGACGCATCCATGGCGGAGGCGCTGAAGAACAGTCTGCTGCTGGGGGTAATCAGTTGTCTGGCGGCTGCGGTAATCGGAACCATGGGCGCTATGGGGCTTATCAAAGCCAATGCCCGCGCGAAAGGCGTCATGGAATACATCGCAACCCTTCCGATTATGATTCCGGAGATTATTCTTGGAATGGTCTTTATGGCTTTTTTTGCCGTGCTTCGTCTGCCCTTTGGCATGGCTACTCTGGCGCTGGCCCACACGGCTTTTTGCGTCCCCTATATTCTGACCATGGTGAAAGCGCGGTTGGCCGGCATGGACCCGGCTCTGGAGGAGGCGGCTATGGATCTGGGCGCATCGCCTGCCCGGACTTTTTTTGATATTACGTTACCGCTTGTTACGCCGGCTGTTTTGTCTGGATCTTTGCTGGCGTTCGCCATGTCTTTGGATGATGTGGTTATCAGCATATTTGTCAATGGTCCGAAGATTAATACCCTTCCGGTAAAAGTATATACCCAGATGAAATTCGGCGTTACGCCGGAAATCAATGCTCTGTGCACCATTATGCTGGCCATCACTTTGCTGGCGTTGGCGGGTTATAGTCTGATTCGGCGGGTAAGGGTTTTTGATAAAAAAAAGGAGGTATGAATGGAAATGAGAAGAAAATGGATGGGAATTACGTTGACGGTCTGTCTGGCGGCGTCTTGCCTGCTTTCTGGGTGCGGCGGTAAGGAGAAGGGAGAGTTGGAAGACTCCAGAGAGCTGGTGTTGTACACATGGGACAGTATGTTTCCTCAGGAAGTGTTGGATTCCTTCGAGGAGGAGACGGGAATCCAGGTGATTTATTCTAATTTTGACACCGACGAAACCATGCTGGAGAAGCTGGCCCAGGCGGACGGTGGCGACTACGATTTGGTGATCGCTGATGACTATATTATTGAGTCTGTGATTGAAGAAGGGCTGGCACAGAAACTGGATAAATCCAAGATCAAGAATTTTGAGAACATCAATCCTCTGTATCAGGGACAATTTTACGATGAGAATGACGAGTACACCGTTCCCTATGGGGCGGGCATTCCGCTTATCGTGTATGACCCGGAAGCCGTGGATTTTGAGATAAAGGGCTATGAGGATTTGTGGAACGAGAATCTGAAAGACAGCGTGGCGCTCACGGCCAATTATCGCGTCATCAATGGAATCACCCTTTTGTCCATGGGAAAATCCATGAACGAGGAGGATGCTTCCGTGATAGAAGAAGCCGGGGAGAAATTAAAGGCGCTGGCGCCCAACGTGCGCATGATTCAGGATGACAACACCCAGAACGCTCTGTTAAACGGGGAAGCAAGTGTGGCCTTTTTATACACTTCACAGGTTACCAAGGTCTTGTCGGAGAATCCAGATTTGAAAGTTGTATATCCAGAAGAAGGTCTGGGATTTGGCATTATGGCTGGATTCGTTCCGTCCAACGCTCCGGACGCCGACGCGGCGCATCAGTTCCTGGATTACATTCTCCAGCCGGAGACGGGAGCCAAATGTTTTGATGAGATTGGGTATTATTCCACCAATGCTAAGTCGGATGAATTTCTGGAAAATTCAGATTTGGCGGTGCCGGATTCGGTGAGCAAAGGGGAGATTATACAGAATGTAAGTGAGGAAGCGGACGCGGCCTATAATAAAAACTGGACAGAATTCAGGGCGGCCTGCGATTAAAAACCTGGGAGTGAGAGAAAATGGAAATCTACGAAGGTCTGGCTATTTTTCAGGGGATAGCCATTGGCGCGATTCGATATCATTACGATCAGGGGCAATTCCGTTATCCAAATGCCATATCGGATGTGAAGCGAGAATTGTCCCGGTATGAAAATGCGAAAGAACAGGCGGTGGAAGAGTTGACCGGGCTGTACAGGAAAGCTGTGGCCAACACCCAGGAACGGGAGGTTTTATTATTTAAAAGGCAGCTTCAGGTCCTGGCGGACGCAGGGTTTTCCAGCGCCATAGAGAGCATGATTCGCACAGAGAAAGTAACGGCTTCCTATGCGGTGGCCACAACAAGGGATGAGTTGACTTCCACCTTTGCCAGTCTGGAGGACGAGGCGGTGGTGAACCGGATGAACGATATCCGGGAAATTGCCGACAGGCTTATATATATTCTGGGCGGTTTGGCCAGAGAGAAGTATACACCGAAAGAGCCGGTGATCCTGGCGGCGGAGAAGCTGTCTCCCAGCGAGGTGATGGATCTGGATAAGAGTAAAGTCCTGGGGATTCTCACCCGCAGCGGCTCGGCTCTGTCCCATACGTCGATTCTGGTTAAGGCTATGAACGTGCCGGCGCTGATTCATATACCCGTTCATGCCAAATGGGAGGGCAGAGTCTGCATTATAGACGGCTATGAGGGGAAAGCGTATGTAGACCCGGATGAAGCTTTTCTGGAGAAATATAAGAAGCGGCGGGAACAGGAACGCCAGGAGCGGGAATATCTTCAGTCGTTAAAGCACGAAGAAGATATCACGGCCGATGGGTATCCAGTGCGTCTGTATGCCAATATCGGCAGTATGGAGGACTTGGACGTCGCTTTGGAAAGCGATGTAAAGGGCATTGGACTTTTGCGAAGCGAATTCCAGTATCTGGGGAGGGAGAGTTATCCCACAGAAAAGGAATTGTTCCAGACATACCAGCAAGTGGCGCGGGCCATGGGAGAGCGGCAGGTGATCATCCGCACGCTGGATATCGGCACAGACAAGAAGGAAGATTATATGAACCTTCCCGAAGAAATCAACCCGGCCATGGGGAATAGAGGAGTCCGGTTGTGCTTACAGCGCCAGAAGATGTTCAAGGAACAGCTTCGGGCCATTTACCGGGCCAGCGCCCATGGAAATCTGGCGGTCATGTATCCAATGGTCACATCGGTGGAGGAAGTGCGTGAGATTCAGAAAATAGTCGGCGAGGTGAAAGAAAGCCTGCGCGCCCAGAAGATTCCGTTCCAGGACATTCAGCAGGGGATTGTAGCGGAAACCCCCGCCGCTGTGCTGATGGCTCGCGAGTTGGCCCGTGAACTGGATTTCCTTCATATTGGGACCAACGATCTGACCCAGTATACGCTGGCCATGGACCGTCAGAATCCCCAGTTGAAAGAACAGTATAGAGAAAACCATCCGGCCATTATGAAGATGATTCGCATGGTTGTGCGGGAAGGTCACCGGGAGGGCTGCTGGGTGGGAATCTGTGGGGAGCTGGCAGCCGCCACGGAGCTTACGGCGGAATTTCTGCGCATTGGCGTGGACATGCTCTCCGTGGTTCCGGCCTGTATTCTTCCGGTCAGGAAGAAGATTCGGGAGACGAAAGTGGGGAGAGAATTTGTTTCAAAGCTGAAATAAACGCTGGTGAAGTCCCACAGCAACCGCCCAGCAGAGAGGCTCCTTGTGCTGCCAGAGTCTTCATATGCTGGGCGAAGACTTCCGATTCCATCGGATACACAGCCTGGCCGTCGGCGTTGACCACAGGCATTCCTGCGTTTGGTTTTGCCAGAACTGGGATGGATACAGCCTGGCGGATGTCATGGACAATGTTTTTCAACTGTTCGGGACCCACGGAACAGTTGATTCCCACCGCGTCGGCGCCAGAGTCTTCCAGTTTGGCGGCGGCTTCAGAAATCGTGCCTCCGGTGAGTATATTTCCGTTGGCGTCTACCGTGATGGAGCACATAACGGGCAGGTTGCAGACAGAGCGGGCGGCTTTTAGGGCTGCGCAGGTTTCCCCAATGTGGATCATGGTCTCCGCCACGATTAGATCGGCGCCGGCTTCTGCCAGCAAGGAGATCTGTTCCTGATAAGCCTGAAACGCTTCTTCATAAGTAAGGTCGCCCAAAGGTTCCATCAGTTGGCCTGTGGTGGTCACGTCCCCGGCCACCAGCGCCTGATCCTGCGCGGATTCTTTGGCGTAACGAACCAGAGTCAGGTTTAGTTCACGGATTCTGTCTGCCAGACCGTGGCGGTTCAGGCTGATCCGGTTGGCGCCGAACGTTGGCGCGTAAATAATCTGGCTGCCTGCTTTTACATACGCGGATTGTAGCTGGTGGATGGCGTCCGGATGTTCCAACACCCATAATTCCGGTGATGCGCCCTGTGGCATACCTGCCTTTATCAGGTTGGAGCCAGTGGCGCCGTCCAGTAAGACGGTTTTCTCACACAGTTTCTGAAATTCTTCTCTTGTCATCTCTTGTTTTCCTTTCCCAAAATTAGCTGGCATATAGTAATGCTTAAAGATATTATAACATATAGCCAAAAGAATGGAAAAAAATATTTACCTGGCAAAAAAGTGGTGGTAGAATGGACAGAAGGTTTAATTTTATTTGTGAAGGAGCGACTATTGTTTGGATATGTGGTTATTGATAAACCGGAGATGAAGATCCGGGACTATTATCAATACAAAGGGTATTACTGTGGCCTCTGTCATCGGCTGCGGGAGGAATATGGCGTCCGGGGGCAAATGGCGCTGACTTATGATATGACATTCGCAGTGATTTTGCTGACTTCGCTGTATGAGGAAGAGACTGCGCTGACTACCCGCCGCTGCCTGGTGCATCCGGTGAAAAAAATCCCGGTTTTGCGAAATTCCATGACCGATTATGGGGCGGATATGAATGTGCTACTGGCATATTATCACTTTGTGGATGACTGGCAGGATGAGAAAAGTCTGCCGGGCCTTACGGGGGTTCACCTGTTTCACCGAAAGGCCAGGGAGCTGGAAACGAAATATCCCAGGCAGGCGGGCGCGTTCAAGCGTCAGTTAAGGGCCTTGCGGGCGCTGGAGCAGCGTAAGATTCAGGACGTGGACGCGGCCGCCGGGTGTTTTGGACGCTTGATGGAGGAACTCTTTGTCTTCCGGCAGGATGAGTGGGAAGAAAGGCTGCGCCGGATGGGTTTCTATCTGGGGAAATTTATTTATATTTTGGACGCTTTCGAGGACTTGCCCAAGGATGTGAAGAAGGGGCTGTACAATCCGCTGCAGAAAATCTGGGAGTCGGACAATAGGCCGGAAGCGTTTTCAAAGAGCTGCCAGCGGATGCTGGAAATGATGATCTCAGAATGCAGCAGCGCCTTTGAGCAGCTTCCCTGTCTGCGGGAAGCGGATATTCTGCGCAATATCTTGTATTCGGGCGTTTGGGTAAAGTACCGTAAACTGATAAATGACAAGAGAACAGATGGAGGCATTTATGATAACCAATCCATATGAGACGCTGGGGGTTTCCCCAAAGGCGTCCAACGATGAAATAAAGAGGGCTTATCGGGAACTGAGCAGAAAATATCATCCCGATTCTTATGTGGACAATCCGTTGGCCGGGCTGGCGGAAGAGAAGTTCAAAGAGGTGCAGGAAGCCTATGACCAGATTATGCATGAGCGGGAGGGGGGCTTCTCGGGAGGCGCTTCGTATGGAGGACAGAATTCCGGCTCCTATCAGCAGGAAGCTGGACTACAGCAGGCCGCGGATTGTGTGAGGGAACGCCGTTACCAGGAAGCGCTTCGTGTGCTGTCGCGGGTTTCCCCCAGAACCGCCAGGTGGTATTACTACAGTGCGGTGGCTCACTATGGTTTGGGAAACAATATGCAGGCGC
>CAJURH010000007.1 GCA_910588775.1 uncultured Lachnospiraceae bacterium | reverse complement strand
CTGAATTTCCGGAATGTTATTCGCATCTGATAAAATATAAAGAAAAGCTCTTAAACCGTAAATCAAGTGAAAACATAAAATGGTTTGAATACGGACGGAGTCAGGCCATAAACGATATTATAGGTTCTAAATTAATTATGTCAATGGTTGTAACAAACAAAGTTGTTGTCTACGAAGTGTCAGACTATGCAATTCCATATGCAGGAACATATATAAAGGTCCATCCTGACAATGGAATGAGTTTAAAAGAGGCAAAACAAATATTGGAAAGCGATCGCTTTTTTACATACATAAAAAACTGTGGGACGCCTACAACCACGTCCTCTTTTCGCATATCTGTTAAGGATATAGAGGAGTATTATTTTTGATGGTGACATAAGTAACCGGCAGATGGAATAATTATCTGCCGGCTTTTTGTCTGTCTGTTTTAAAACGGCGTGCCGTCCAGGTCGTAGGGCGTGGTCTGGTAAACGTAATAATTCAGCCAGTTGGTGTACAGATTGTTGGCCGTGGCGCGCCACAACAGATTGGGCGTGCCTGCCGGGTCATCGTCCTTGTAATAGTTTGCCGGGATTTGGATGGGAAGCCCTTTGCCCAAATCCCGTTTGTATTCTGTATCCAGAGTCATGCGGTCGTACTCCGGATGGCCCATAACGAAGATCTGCCGTCCCTCATGGGCCATGGCCAGGAACAGTCCCGCTTCTTCCGATTCGGCCAGCACCGTCAGGTCCGGGCATTGCCGGATGGATTCCATAGGCACATCGGTGTGTCTGGAATGGGGGGCCAAGAAAATGTCGTCGAATCCCCTCACCAGTGGAATTTTCCGGTTGGCCACCCGGTGCCAGTAGAGGCCGAACAATTTCTGCTTTAACTGCGTTTTGGGCAAGTGGAAGAAATGGTACAGGCCCGCCTGGGCGCCCCAGCACAGGAACAGGGTGGAGGTCACGTTCTGTGTGCTCCATTCCATAATCTCCACCAGTTCGTCCCAATAGTCCACCTCTTCAAATTCCATCTGTTCCACAGGCGCTCCGGTGATAATTAAGCCGTCAAATTTCTGGTTCTTTAGTTCCTGGAAGCTCTGGTAGAATTTGTTCAAATGGCTTACGGATGTATGCCTGGACTGATGTGTGCTGGTTCGCAGGAAAGCCACGTCCACCTGCAAAGGCGTGTTGGACAGGGAGCGCAGAAGCTGCAACTCCGTGTCCTCTTTTAGCGGCATCAGGTTTAAAATCAGAATCTGGATGGGCCGGATATCCTGGTGCGTGGCCCGGTGTTCGTCCATTACGAAAATGTTTTCTTTTTCCAAAATTTCTTTCACAGGCAGGTCGTTTTGTATCTTAATGGGCATATTGTTCTTCCTCGCTTTCCGGTAAAAGGCTGTTTTCCGAAGCGGAAAATTCCGGCTCCGGGGCGGGGGCGTTTTGCGTCTCCATGTGGAGGGAACCCCTGCCGTTTTCGTCAAAATCATAGGTCCATGCGCCGTCTTCCTGGGTGATGGTTATCTGTTGATTGGTGACCATTGCGCCCCAGGTCATCTCCTCGTTTTCCGTTTCTGAAGGACGGGGCAGGAAGTAATAGTCATAAGTTTCCCCATTTGCTGGATCGTCCCAGCTAGGCAGGTTTGTAAGTCCGGTGACCAGAGTTCCCGTTTGCGGGTCCAGGTAACGCCAGACGGTTTTCAGCTCTCCGTCGGCGGAAGGCTGCTCCAGGGGAAGCCATCCAACGTACAGGGCGCTTTCAGTCTGGAAATAATAGTAATCCGTTCCGTTGAAGCTGTGCCATCCCGGCGCTGGCGCCTGCTGCAACGCTCCAGACTGGTCAAAGAGATAGTGGCAGTTGTCTACAGACTGGAATCCTTGCATGGCCGCGCCCTGGCTGTCGAAGTAATATTGGTTTCCGTCCACAGATTGCCAGCCAGTCAGCATGGATCCGTCGGCATCTAGGTAATATTTATTCCCGGATGTAGTCAGCCATCCGGTTTGCATCATGCCGTTTTTGGCAAAATAATACCTTTTCCCGTCGATGCTTTGCCATCCGGCGCGCATAGCGCCATTCGAGGCGAAATAATATTTTCGTCCTTCGATGGTCTGCCATCCGGTGCGCATAGCGCCGTTTGAAGCGAAAGAATACTTTTTCCCGGAAATGGTCTGCCACCCGGTGCGTACGGTTCCGTCCGAAGCGAAATAATATTTTCGTCCGCTGATGGTCTGCCATCCGGTGCGCAGGGCGCCGTTTGAGGCAAAACAATATTTTTTCCCGGAGATGGTTTGCCACCCGGTTTGCATTGTGCCGTTTGGGGTGAAGTAGTATTTTTTGCCATTGATGGTCTTCCAGCCTGTGGCCACGGTGTGGTTTGCGTTGAAGCAGTATGTGTACTTGCCGATGGTTTTCAGTCCCTTTTTCTGAAGCAGCGAACCGTCGGGACGGAAGTAGTATTTCTTCTTGTGGATGGTTTGGAAACCTGTGCGCATGCCTTTGGGCGTAAAGTAATATTTCTTACCCTTGACGGTTTGCCACCCGCTGGTCAGTTTTCCGCTGGAATTAAAATAGTATTTTTTCCCTTTGATTTTCGTTATGCCTGTGGCGCGGTAGCCGTTGGCGTGGAAATAGTATTTGCTGCCTTTGATGGTTTTCCAGGTATTTCTTGCAAAGGAGCCGCTTTTGAATCGCCATTT
Organism: uncultured Lachnospiraceae bacterium; assembly: GCA_910588775.1. Taxonomy (GTDB): domain Bacteria; phylum Bacillota; class Clostridia; order Lachnospirales; family Lachnospiraceae; genus MGBC164599. Next base: position 86,875 of record CAJURH010000007.1, on the reverse strand, counting down.
GTAGCCAGCTTCGTATTTTTGCCAGCCCGATTTGTTGCGGCTGGGAACCCAGCGGCCCTGTTCGTCGTAATAGTAGCGGTTATTTAGCCATCCGGTGAGCATGGAGCCGTCGGATCGGAAATAATACCAGTGTTTGCCAATCTTCTTGTCGCCGGTGATCATGCGGCCTTTGGAATTCAGATAATATTTTTTCCCTTTGCTTTTGATCCATCCCACCTGCATATCGCCGTCCTGGCTACAATAGTACCAGTGACTATTCAGATGCAGCCATCCGGTTTTCGTCCGTCCGTCCGGTCCGAGATAGTACCATTTGTTCTTGTGTTTCAGCCATTGGTCGGTCAGCGGTTTATCGGATCCGGCGGGGAAATAATAGCCGGATTGGCCTACCCGTTGAAAGCCGCCGCCCACTACTTTCCGGCCGTTTTTCAGATAGAGATAGCCGTTTAGGCCCACGGAGTAGCCGGATACGATTTTGTTTGCCAGGGTGCGGCTCTGTCCGATGTTGGTGGACGCTTTGCGGTTCATATTTACAATGGTGGCTCCTGCGCTGCCAGCGTACAGAGAAGTGATGTAAGTCCGGGTGTTGGTGGAGGCCAGCGCGTCCCACATCTGCTGACGTATCTGTCCGGTTGTGCCGGTGAGAACGGCGATATCCGGGCTTAATCGCTTTAAGTATCCAGTGGTGTTGGAGCCGTAGTAGCCATGGTGGCCCAGTTTTAAAATGTCCACATGGCCCAGTTGGCTGGCCAGACGGTCTTCCGCGCCCCGGTAGTTGTTGATATCCCCGGAGAGAAAAGCGGTGGAGCCGTTGGCGGTGACTTTTACCCCCAGGCAGAAATAATTGGCGTCGGGAGCGGATAATTTTTCCTCATAATTGAGAATCTCGATGGTCATGCCGTCGCCCAGCGTAAACTTCGGCTTAGCCGTCTGAGGGCTGGAGCTTCCGGTGAGGGGCAAAGGCGCCGCGTCGTATGTATCGTTGACAATCATAGGCGTATAGTCGATGACCGTCTCCTCCTGGGAAATCCCTTGCGCTCCTTGCATGTCTGTGACGGGCGCCGCGTCGGATACAGTGATTTCGCCTTCTTGGGAATCTTCCGTCTCTGGCTCTTCCAAGTCCTGGGCTGGAATTTCTTCATTGGGAGAAGCGTCCGGGGGCGCCGAGAAGACGGGTGTGGACTTGTAGGCGCGGGTTTTGGTTTTCTTCTTAGTGGCATTGGAACTGCTCTTTAGCTTTCGCAGTGGGTCCACGTAGGTTGCGTTCTTTTTGAAATATTGGATCAGTGTTATACCGTCTTCGGCGTTTGCCGCCTGTCGATTCACTTCCTTTACGGCGTTTAATGCATTGTCGTATACGTACAGATTATCCCATAGGCGTGTTTTGTTGGTAATGTAAGAGTCTTTATAGGGTCGCAGATAGACCCGCTTGGGCCGGAATTTCTTGATAATCTGGTGGGCGTTTCCAATGTGATCGCTATGGGGGTGAGTGCCGATGTAAAACTCCAGCCGCTTCACACCCACCGACTGGAGGTAGTTGATGACGTTTTGCCCCTGGCCCTTCCCTTTTACAATGCCGGCCCGCCAGGGATAGCGTTTGTTCTTCCCGTTGGGGTAGCCGTTGTCTTCGCCGGAATCCACCATGCCAAAGGCGCCGTTGCACTCCAGAAGAATTGCGTCGTTGTTGGCGTTTAAGTTGATAAAATGGATTTTGGCTCCGGTGGCTTTCGCTGCGGCAGAGACTTTCTGTGCGGGCAGGACGGGATGAAGCAGACACGCAGACAGTAGCGCAGATAACATATATAGTAGAAAAGATTTCGGTTTGCTCATAGATTACCGCTCCTTGTCTTCAGTTTTTTAGATGTTAGCTTTTTGATTTTACCACATCGGCGGGCATTTTTCCACTGGTTCTTTTTTGGAGGCATTTTACATTGTAGGTGGAATGTAGTATAGTAGAATATATTTTTGGAAAGTTTCGTTGGCGGAGGGTGATAAGTTGAAGAAGAAATGGGTTTTGTATGTGGGAATTTTGCTGGTGGGGGCTGTGCTTTTGTTAAACATGTTTTTGACGCATCGAAAGTATGCCATGCATATGCAGGAACATCCGGGAGCGCTTCTGCGGATTTGGGGGAATCGGGAATTGTCAAAAGAGGTGGTAAAAGGCGGCGTTCTGACGCAGGATTTCTGGTTGGAAGACGGGTGGATTACAGGCTTTTCCCTGGAATTCGCCACTTACGGCAAGATGAGCCAAAGCCGGGCGCAGGTGGAGCTTTACCGGGAATCGGACGGCGGGAGGCTTGGAAGCTGGACGCTTCAGGGCAGTGAAATCCAGGATAATCAGGCCCACAGGTTTGAGCTGGAGTCGCCCCTTCCAGTGAAAGAGGGCGGAGAGCGGTTTTGCCTGGAGGTTCGCTCGCCGGACGGGACGCCGGGAAACAGTTTCTCCTTGTACCGGACGGAAAAGGATTTATACAGGGAAGGAGCGCTGACGCAGACCGGGCGGGAATCCACGGACTTGCTGCTGGAAGTGTACCATTCGGATTATTCGGGGGTTCGGTTTTCATTTGTCTTTTTAGCTCTTTGCACCGGGCTTATCTATGGGGCGCTCTGCTTGTATGTGGCGCAGATCTATGTGAAGCGGAGGAAAATTCCGGTGGAGCGGGCGGCGTTTGCGCTGATTTTGCTGCTGGGGACGGTCTATATGTTTGTGATGCCGCCGTACTCGGCGCCAGATGAGCCTGCGCATTTTGGGACGGCTTATGCATATGCCAACAAAATTCTTTTGCAGACGGGCGCCGATGAAAACGGCTATGCTTACGTGCGTGCAGAAGATATGGTTTATAACGAGGCGCAAAAAAACCCCACCGCGTACAGTTACCAGTTGTTCTGGGAGAATTTTGCCACTGTGGCGGCGGACGGGGAGAAGACCGCTTTCGCATCCCGCACGCTAAATGGCGTCTGGCCCATTGCCTATCTGCCCCAGATTGCGGGGATACTCTTGTCCAGGCTGTTGCATCTGGGGGGCGTGCCGCTTCTGCTGGTGACCCGTTTCTGCGCGCTGCTCTTTTATGCCGTCTGCTGTTATTGGGCGGTGCGGCGGATGCCTTATGCGAAGGTGCTGCTGGCTTTGGCGACGCTGCTGCCCATGTCGCTGGAGCTGGCCGCCTCCTGTTCTTACGACAGTATGATGCTGGCGCTCTTGTATCTGTTCGTGGGCCAGACATGGCATTGCATTTATGGGGACGGTCCAGTGAGTTGGAAAGACTGGGGGCTTTTGTCCGTCATCGCCGTGTGGGTTACGCCTCTGAAAATCGTATACTGGCCGTTGTTTGCCCTGTGCCTGCTTATTCCCGCTGCGAAGTGCGTTTCTGTGAAAGACATGTGGACGGGCAGGGTCTGTGTGCTGGGGGGCGGACTGGCGTCTCTTCTGGCGGTGCGGCTATCGTCCATGATTTATTACCTGACCAGAACTTCTTTTCATGCGGCCAAGGGCCAGTGGCAGGGGATCGCTTTTCGGGATTTGTTGTCCAATCCGCTGATGGGCGTACGGCTTCTGGCGGAGAGCCTGCGCTCCCAGGGAGATTTCTACCTGTCTACGATGATAGGCGGAAAATTGGGATGGCTGGATACGGAGATTCCGGATTATCTGGTGTACGGCTTCTGGCTTTTGCTGCTTTTGGCGGCGGTGAAGATGGTCAGGGAAAAGCCTTATATGCAGACCAGAGACAGATTGCTGGCCGTGGGAACGTCGGTGGTGACGATTCTGGCCATATTCAGCGTGTTTTTGCTCACTTGGACGGCCGCTGGGGCCGACTTTATTGATGGAGTTCAGGGCCGGTATTTTCTTCCGGCGCTGCCTGTGCTGCTTTTGTGCTTAAGAAATCGCAAGCTGGTGTTCCGGGGCAGGCTGGACGAAGCGCTGCTGGCTGGGGCGGTCGTTTTGCATTTGTTTGTGTTTTGGGCGGCGTTTCAGGTGAATTTGCTCCGGTAGCTTTTATGGAAGAAAGTAGACAAGAGGATGTGGGTGAATTATAATAAAATCAGTAGAAACTGGAAAAGGAATTGCGTGGATTTTGTAAAATTTGCTGTTGGGGCGGGAAAGGGATTTTGAATGGCTGACGATTGCGAAACGCTCATTTCAATATCTAGAGTTTGGACATAATAGATAAATAAGGAGCGAATCAGAGAAGAACAAATCTTGGAAAGGAGAGGTTATGAAAAAGGCGAAGAGTGTATTGGCGTTTTTACTGGTTTTGGTTATGAGTGCGCATCCAGTATTAGTCTCTGCGGTCAATGAGGAAATTATGCCGATGGAAAATGAACCGGCAGCGCAGGAGACTATAGAGGAAGAATCTACGGAGGAGGTTTCCGAAGAGGAAAATATTTTCGGAGACAGCGGGGAATCTGCGGACGCGGAAACCTCCAGCGGGGAGATTGTGAAAATCCCGGATGCTGAGGATGAAGAACCCCGTGCAGGAGGCACGGCGACGTCAAATGTGTCCTATAGCGCGGTGACCGGCAACGCCAGCGTGACTAGTTTGCCAGAAGGGACGGCCAACTGCGCAAAGGGGGAGGCCGTGTGGTTTAACATGCATGTGACCCAGGACATCGAGGTCACGAAAGCGGCGCTGACCATCTACCGGAACGGGAATTATTATGACTCCTATACGCGCTATCCGGAACTGTCTTATTTTCGGTATGTGGGATATATGTGCGCGCTGTCATCTTACGGCGTATATACATACAAATGGGTGATATCGTCCAGGGGAAATTATGATATGGAACTGTCGGGGAGCGTTAACGTGCCGGAAGTGACGCTTTTTTCATCCAGTATCAGCCTGGATTTATATGGCGCCAAGAGCAAGACCGTCAACTGTACGGTCAATAATATAGACGGCCCATACACGCTGGCCTGGGATAAAGACAGCAGTTGCGTATCGTGTTCATGGGGTGGATGGAATGGGAATACGTCGCCTCTGACTATAACGGCCGATTCAGAGGGAACGGCGTCCATAACCGTATTACTGAAACGAACGTCCGATCAGAAGGTGTATGATCGGAAGAACATTCGTGTCACGGTGAAGGATTCTACGCCTGCATATACGGTGTATTTCAACGCCAATGGAGGGAGCGTGTCCCAGGCCAGCAAAACAGTGACATATGGAAGCGCGTATGGCGCGTTGCCCACGCCCACGCGCATAGGATATAGCTTTGACGGATGGTATACATCCGTCGACGGGGGAACGAAAATTACAAGCAATAGCACGCTATGGACCACGGCCAGCCATACCTTATACGCCCATTGGACGGGGCGGTCTTATACGGTGCGCTTTGACGCCAATGGAGGAGAGGCGTCGCCGTCCAGCAAAACAGTGACATATGGAAGCGCGTATGGAACACTGCCCGTCCCCACGTGGGAAGGTTATAATTTTGACGGATGGTATACAGAGAGGAGCGGAGGCGCAAAAATCACGGCCAGCAGCCAGGTGCAGACGGCCGCCAGTCATACGCTGTACGCCCGCTGGACGGGGCGGTCCTGTACGGTGCGCTTTGACGCCAATGGAGGAGAGGCGTCGCCGTCCAGTAAGACAGTAACTTACAAAAGCGAGTACGGAGATCTGCCCACACCGATATGGACCGGATATGATTTTGCCGGATGGTATACGCAAAAGACTGGGGGCGATAGGGTGACCAGCGGCAGCCTGGTGCAGACGGAACTTAGCCATGTTTTGTACGCTCATTGGACAGGACGGCCTTATACGGTGTATTTCAGCGCTGGTGAAGGCAGCGTGTCCCCATCCAGCAAAATAGTGACATATGGAAGCGCGTATGGAACGCTGCCCACGCCCACCCGTGAAGGTTATCACTTTGAGGGATGGTACACGTCATACGACGGAGGCGACAAGATCACCAGCGGCAGTATGATATGGACCACGGCCAATCATACTCTGTATGCCCGTTGGACCATGGCGGCCCGTATATATACCGTGCGCTTTAACGCCAACGGAGGAAGCGTGTCGCCATCCAGCAAGACAGTGACTTATGGTGAGAAATATGGCGAACTGCCTATTCCAGAACGTGAAGGCTATGCTTTTGCCGGGTGGTATACAAAGGCAAGCGGAGGCGTGGAGATTACAAGCGATAGTCAGGCGGAGCTTACAGAAGACCAAATGCTGTACGCCCATTGGACGGAGATTTCCCACCAGGGTTATCAGATATACTTTGACGCCAACGGAGGGGAAGTGGCCATACTTAGCAAGATGGTGGTTTACGACAGCATATACGGTGAGCTGCCTGTTCCAGAACGTGAAGGCTATACTTTTGACGGGTGGCATACAGCTAAAATCGGTGGGACGAAAATCACCAGCGTCAGCCGGGTGCAGAAGACGGAAAGCCATACGCTGTACGCCCATTGGCTGGAGGAGTCCCGGAAAAGCTATACGGTAAAATTCAACGCCAATGGAGGGAAAGTGACGCCATCCAGCAAAACCGTGGTTTACGGAGAGATCTATGGAACGTTGCCTACGCCTACTCGGACGGAATATGCTTTTGACGGGTGGTATACGGCAAAAAGTGGGGGAGAGAAAATCACAAAAGACAGTATCGTGGATATAACGGCAGAGCAGACACTGTACGCCCATTGGACATGGAAGATTGTCCCGCCCACAGTCACCACCAACAAAGCGTCCAGTATCAAGAAAAACACAGCCACACTGACCGGAACGGTTAAAAATAACGGCGGCGACGGCAATCTGACCCGGCAGTTTGTCTATTGGAATAAATATACGCCCATGTCCAGATATACGGTCAGCGCGGGAGCTGATTTTAAGGTGACGCTGAAGAATCTTGCGCCTTCGTCCACCTATTATTACTATGCCAAAGCGTTCAACAAAGCGGGCGAGGGCATCGGCCATGTGCTATCTCTGACCACAACTTCGGAAGAAAATCCGGTTTCCATTACGGTGTCGCCCACTTATCTGTCCATGGAAAAAGGAGACGTTCACCAGCTTATGGCCACGGTTCTGCCTGCCACTGCAACCAATCGAAAAGCGCTCTGGTCAAGCTCAAATGCAAATATCGTCAAAGTGGATGGCAGCGGAAAGCTGGAGGCCAAAAACAGCGGTAAGGCTGTGATTACCGCCACCACGGAGGCCAATGGCCTCAGCGCTGCCTGCACGGTAGAGGTGAAAGCCACTCCATCGCCTGCGATCAAAGGCGCTTTTGATTTTTCCGAGTGGAACATGGCTTCCAATTCGGCGCAGGGCGCGCAAGATGGATTTGATTTCAAAGAAGGCGGCAATATTTTGATGAGCGCCGCTTATCTGGCCCGCTGGGATGGCGCCGTGCTGGAGCAAAACGACCCTTACCCCGCATTTCCAAAGGGCGTTTACCGCGAGATAGACGCGGACTATCATGTCCAGGAAATGCTGTGGCTTCCAGAGCGTGTGAGCTGGTCGGATAACAGCGAGATTAAGGCGGCGATTATGAATTACGGCGCGGCGTATGAATCGTTCATGGTGGATTGGAATCATTATGACCGCGCCAGGAAGAACTACTATTATCCGGAGAGTTCCCCTACTTTGTATGAGGGAGGTCATGCCATTGCGGTGGTGGGCTGGGACGACAATTATTCCAGGAATAATTTCACCAAAACCCCGCCAGGAAATGGCGCGTTCATATGCAAAAACAGTTGGGGCGCGAACAGCGGCGAAAACGGATACTTCTATATCTCTTATTATGACAAATATTTTGGAAAACGCGGCGGCGGGGCTGTAGTTCCCTCCATCGAGCATAAAACAAATTATAATACGATTTACCAGTACGACCCGTTGGGAGCCTGTTCTTCCATAGGATACGCCAACACCACGTTCGCGGCCAATGTATTTCCTCAGAAAGGGGCTTCCCTGAAACAAGATGAAGCGCTGCGGGCGGCGTCCTTCTACACGCACGACAAAAATACATTCTATGAAGTGTATGTGGTGACGGATTATAAGAACAGCTCTTCATTAAAGGCGAAAGGGACGGCGGTGGCTTCCGGTTCTATCAAAGATATGGGGTACCACACGGTGACATTCAATAAAAGCGTTTTGCTGAAAAAGGGAACGCGCTTTGCGGTCATCGTCAAACTCAGCGTGGGCAGCGGCACATCCTGGGTATACATGGAATATCCGCAACAGGGTTATTCCAGTCAGGCGCGCGCCAATGCGGATGAGAGTTATTACAGTTCAGACGGCATGCAATGGAATGATTTAACAAGGCGCACAGCAAATGCCAATTTCTGCATCAAGGCGTTTACGGACAATGGGGCTGCATCCCGCTCCTCCCAGCTTTTTGAGGGCATAGAAGAGCAGGCGCGCGCATATGACAGCGACAAAGTCTACACATTGGAGGAAGCGTTGGAGTCCGGCATTGCCGTCAATGAGGAATTTGTCAGGTGGAGGATGGAGCCAAGAGCCGGGGCGGATGGAGAAGGCCAGGAAGCCGCCCTGGGTGATATTCCGGTAATCATCGGCATGGGAGAAAACACCGTCTCATTTGTGGAAGGCGTGATTCTTCCAGCTAAATATGACCTTCGCCAGGAAAATTCCGTGACTGAAGTCAAAGACCAGGGGAATTATGGTTCCTGCTGGACATTTGCCACATACGCTTCGTTGGAGAGTTGTTTGGCGAAAAAGGCGAAAAGCCTTTCTTCTCTCAATGCAATCGGTGGCGGCGCGATTATGGATGCCCTCGCGGACATTGCCCAGGGAGGCGTTCCCGTTACAGGGTTGAGGCTGAGCGATGAAGCCGTTCGCTTGAAGGAGAACACGACGCATAATCTGACGGCTATATTTGAGCCGGCCAACACGACGGACAATATCGTAATCTGGAGCAGCAGTGACGACGCGGTTGCAACTGTTGACACCAATGGCATGGTTACGGCGCATAAAGGCGGAAGCGCAGTTATCCGCGCCACAACCTTAGATGGAAGCGTTTTTGCGGAGTGCGAAGTCACAGTTTTGGTTTCCATTAAGAATGTAGAGATTGCTGGAGTAAAGTCCGCGTATGTATATACGGGAAAGAAACAGGCCCCTGCGCCAATCGTGAAACTGGCGAACAAAGCCCTGAAGAAAAATACAGATTATACACTCACATATAAAAATAACAAAAATGTGGGAACGGCTACTATTACGATTAAAGGCAAAGGCGGCTACACTGGAACAAAAGACATAACTTTCAAGATCAATCCCAAAGGGACATCCATCCGTAAGCTGACGGGAGGCAAGAAACGAATTGCGTTAAAGTGGAAGAAGCAGGCCGTCCAGACGACGGGTTACGAAATACAGTATTCCACCAGCAAGAAATTTACCAAAGGGACGACAAAATTGGTTTCAGTCAAGAAGTCTGCGACAATTTCCAAAGCGATTCCAAAGCTTAAAGCCAAGAAAAGGTATTATGCGCGCATACGCACATATAAAACCGTTTCTGGGAAAAAGTATTATTCCAGTTGGTCAAAGACGAAGAATGTGAAAACCAAATGAGAGTAAGAGGCGTCGGAAGCAATCCCGGCGCCTTTTGGCGATGTGATTGATTTTCTTTATGGAAATGGATATACTGTAAGTAGATTCCCAAAATGCGGTATAGGAAAGACTACTATAAATGCTCTGCCAGGAAAAAATTGGTTGAAGCATGCAGCAGGCAATGATATAATGGACAAGTATATCTATAACCATTTTAAGGAACTGCCAAGAAGACGAATCGGAGGTTTGAAGATGAAGACATATCTGGTAACCGGCGGCGCTGGTTTTATAGGTTCCAATTTTATTCACTATATGTTTCAGAAATATGGCGATGAGATTCGCATAATCAATTTAGACAAACTGACTTACGCGGGTAATCTGGAGAATTTAAAATCCGTGGAGGCTCGGGAAAATTATACATTTGTCAAGGCGGACATCTGTGATTGGAACATGGTGAGCCGGATTTTTGAGGAAAACGACATTGACCGGGTGGTGCATTTTGCGGCGGAGTCCCATGTGGACAGAAGTATCAAGGACCCGGAAGTTTTTGTCAAAACCAACGTGTTGGGAACCTTGGTGATGCTAAACGGTGCCAAAGCGGCCTGGGAACTGCCGGACGGCACATTTAAGGAGGGGAAGAAATTTCTCCATGTGTCCACCGATGAAGTGTATGGCTCTCTGGACGAAGACGGCGGATATTTTTACGAGACGACTCCGTACGCGCCCCACAGCCCGTACTCGGCCAGCAAGGCTTCCTCGGATATGTTGGTGAAATCCTATATGGACACTTATAAATTCCCGGCCAATATTACCAACTGCAGCAACAATTACGGGCCGTATCAGTTTCCGGAGAAATTGATTCCGCTGATTATCAACAACGCGCTGCAAGGCAAGAAGCTTCCGGTTTATGGCGATGGCAAAAACGTGCGGGACTGGCTGTACGTGGAAGATCACGCCAAAGGCATTGACATGGTGATGGAAAAAGGGCGGCTCTTCGAGACGTACAACATCGGCGGCCACAACGAGAAGCAGAATATTGAGATTATCCACATTATCCTGGACACTCTGCGGGAGATGTTGCCTGAAGGAGACAGCCGCCGGGAGTTGGTGCAGGACAGCCTGATTACTTACGTAGAGGACCGAAAGGGCCACGACCGCCGCTATGCCATTGCGCCGGATAAAATCAAGAAAGAAGTGGGCTGGCTGCCAGACACCAAATTCGAGGATGGCATCCGCCGGACCATTCAGTGGTTCTTCGAGAACGAGGAGTGGATGAAGAACGTAACCAGCGGAAATTATCAGAAATATTACGAAGAGATGTATCAGCTATAAGCGGGAGGCAAGAACAAATGAAGGGAATCATACTGGCCGGAGGAGCCGGAACCAGACTGTATCCATTGACAAAAGCGGCGTCCAAGCAGATTTTGCCCGTATACGATAAGCCGATGATTTATTATCCCCTGTCCACACTGATGCTGGCGGGCATCCGGGAAATCCTGGTGATTTCCACGCCCAGGGATTTGCCTGTATTTCAGGAGCTTTTGGGGGACGGCGTCCAGTTGGGGATTTCCATGTCCTACGCCGTTCAGGAAGCGCCCAGAGGGCTGGCGGACGCATTTATCATTGGGGAGAAATTCATTGGTTCGGACCGGGTGGCGCTGGTGCTGGGGGACAATATTTTCTACGGACAGAGTTTTTCCAGCGTCTTGCGCCGGGCGGCTTCCAGAGAGAAGGGAGCCACCATCTTTGGCTACTATGTGCGCGACCCCAGGGAATACGGGGTGGTGGAGTTTGACGATAACGGCAAAGCCCTGTCTATCGAGGAGAAGCCGGAACGTCCCAAGTCCAATTACGCGGTGCCAGGGCTGTATTTCTATGACAATGATGTAGTTTCCATTGCGAAAGAGGTGAAGCCCTCTGCACGGGGGGAGATTGAGATTACATCTGTGAACAATGCGTATCTTACAAGAGGCGATCTGCAGGTGGAAACGCTGGGACGGGGATTCGCCTGGCTGGACACGGGGAACCACGATTCCCTTCTGGACGCGGCGGACTTTGTGGCCGCGGTGCAAAAAAGGCAGGGACTTTATATATCCTGCATTGAGGAGATCGCCTTCCGGTCCGGGTTTATAACTAAGGAACAGTTGGTGGCGCTGGCCCAGCCTTTGTTAAAGACGGCTTACGGAAAATATTTGCTGGAAGTGTCCGAAGGGCTTTGAAAGGAATAAACAGAAGAAAATGGGAAAAATAACAGTAGAGACATGTGAGATTGAAGGATTGAAAGTGATTACGCCCGCCGTGTTCGGGGATGAGCGGGGGTATTTCATGGAGACATATAATTATAGGGATTACGAAGCGGCTGGCATAGACCTGGAATTTGTGCAGGATAACCAGTCCATGTCAAAAAAAGGCGTGCTGCGGGGACTGCATTTCCAGATCCACCATCCCCAAGATAAGCTTGTGCGGGTGATTCAGGGGGAAGTGTTCGACGTGGCGGTGGATTTGCGGGAAGGTTCCCCTACATTCGGCAAGTGGTTCGGGGTGTTGCTCTCGGCGGAGAACAAAAAGCAGTTTTTCATTCCGAAGAACTTCGCCCACGGCTTTCTGGTGCTTTCCGAGACGGCAGAGTTTACTTATAAATGTACAGATTTCTATCATCCCAATGACGAAGGCGGACTGGCCTACAACGACCCGGATATTGGCGTCACCTGGCCCATTTCGCAGGGGATGGAGCTGACCATTTCGGAAAAGGACCAGAAATGGGGCGGGCTGAAAAGTTACCAGGCCCATCGGGGTTAGGAGCGGAACATGTCGAAGAAAAAAGCAGGGCTGCTGGGGCTTCTATGCCTGTTTGTGGCAGCCTTAAATGTTATTCTCCTGACCCATCGTTCCCCTCTGGCGCAAAAGGCGGTATTCTCTTTGACGCTTCAAAGCGATGTGGCGCAGAATGTACAGGTGTTCTATAGCGAGGCGAAAGCTTTCGGAGCCAGCAGAAGTGTGGAAGCCCCTCTGAAAAAAACGGGGGAGAAAGTCACGCTGGAATTTCCGGTGGGCATGGAGACGGAGTATCTGCGGGTGGACTTTGGGAGCAGTCCAGCCCAGTGGAACATTTATGAGGCCGTCCTGTCCTATGAAGGCCGGGAGATAGAAGTTCCGCTGGAACGGTTTCTGAAGCCGGAACAGGCGCAGCAGGCGGGCGGGATTAAGGAAGAAGGCCATGCGGTGGCTTTTGACGGAGAGGGAGACGACGCTTATCTGGTGATATCCGCCAGCATGGCGGATTTTAGGCCCCTGGCAGAGGCGGAAACTCGTCGGTCTGACTGGATGAAGAACATTGCGGCGGCTGTGTTTTTTGACCTGGCATTCTTGATTCTCTGGAAAATGCGGGCGCGGGCGCTTGCGCTGCCCATTGAGGTGTTCCAGAACCGCCAGTTGATTTTGAACCTGGCGAAAAACGATTTTAAGACCAAGTTTGCAGGCTCTTACTTAGGAATTGTCTGGGCGTTTGTCCAGCCCATTGTGACTGTGCTGGTGTACTGGTTTGTGTTCCAGGTGGGCTTGCGGGCGGGGGATATGGGCGATGTGCCGTTTGTGCTGTATCTCATTGCGGGAATTATCCCCTGGTTCTATTTTCAGGATGCCTTAAGCAGCGGCACCGGGGCTTTGATTGAGTATAGCTACCTGGTGAAAAAGGTAGTGTTTAAGATCAGCATCCTGCCCATGGTGAAATTAATTTCCGCCTTGTTCGTCCACGGTTTTTTTGTGTTGTTTGCTGTGATTTTATTTAGCTGCTATGGCTATTATCCGGATTTGTATGAGCTACAGATTTTTTACTATACGTGCAGCATGTTTGTGTTTGTGCTGGGCATCTGTTATGCCACCAGCGCCATTGTGATTTTCTTCCGGGATTTGTCCCAGATTATCACCATTGTGCTGCAGGTGGGCGTGTGGATGGTTCCGATTATGTGGAACTTGAATATTCTTCCGGCGAAGTATCACTGGGTATTTAAGTTAAACCCCATGTATTACATCGTGTCCGGTTATAGGGACGCCTTTTACCAGAAAGTATGGTTCTGGCAGCATTTTGACATGACGGTTTATTTCTGGGTGGTGACCATTGTGTTGTTCGGATTGGGAACCACTGTGTTCAAACGGCTGAAAATTCATTTTGCGGATGTGCTGTAAACGATCCGAGTAACCAAGCCAGCAGTAGGGAAAAACGAATAGCCGATTGCGAAAAGGTGTCTTATTTCTCAGCCAGAGTTCGGGAAAAACAGACAAATAAGGAGCGAATTAGCAACGATTTTGAGTTCCGTTTTGTCTGTTTTGTCCAAACACGTGAATATTTGAATAATCTTTCTCAATCGTCTATTATTTACAAAAGCAAAGGAGGAGCGATGAGCGATTTAGCTGTTCGGGTGGACCATCTGCAGAAAGTCTACAAGTTGTATAATAAACCGATGGACCGCCTGAAAGAATCTCTGGGGCTTACCAGGAAGAAGCTTTACCGTGAGCATTACGCCTTAAACAATGTGAGTTTTCAGGTGAAACAAGGAGAGACGGTGGGCATCATCGGAACCAATGGCTCAGGGAAATCCACGATTTTGAAAATTATCACCGGGGTGTTAAATCAGACGGCCGGAGAGGTGGAAGTCAACGGGCGCATTTCCGCTCTCCTGGAGCTGGGGGCTGGGTTCAACGGAGAGTATTCTGGTCTGGAGAACGTCTACCTGAATGGAACCATGATAGGGTTTTCCAGGGAGGAGATCGACCAGAAGCTGGACAATATCTTGAAATTTGCGGATATCGGCGATTTCATCCACCAGCCGGTGAAGACCTATTCCAGCGGTATGTTCGTGCGGCTGGCTTTTGCCGTTGCCATTAATATTGACCCGGAAATCTTGATTGTGGACGAGGCGCTTTCGGTGGGGGATGTTTTCTTCCAGGCGAAGTGCTATCACAAATTCGAGGAATTCAAGGATATGGGCAAGACCATTCTGCTGGTGAGTCACGACCTGGGCAGCGTGGGTAAATACTGTGACAAAGTGGTGCTGCTGAACCAGGGTGTGAAAGTGGACGAGGGCGATCCCAAGAAGATTGTGGACTTGTATAAGAAAATCCTGGTGGGGCAGGAGAAACCCCAGGAGGATGATTTCAAAGAGGAGCGGGTGGAGCTTTCCAAGGCGGGGGACCGCTGGCAAGACCATCTGCAGGTGAATCCCCAGCTTTTGGAATACGGGGAGAAGAAAGCGGAGATTATAGATTTTGCCATTGTCGATGAGGACGGGATGATTACCAATGCGGTGGACAAGGGCAGCTATTGCCAGATACGCATGAAAGTGCATTTTTTCGCGCCCGTGCAGGAGCCAATTTTCGCCTATACCATTAAGAACCTGCGGGGGACGGAAGTTTCTGGCACCAACACCATGTATGAGGACATCGCCATACCGCCTCAGAAAGCCGGGGACGAACGGGTGGTGACTTTCCGACAGAAAGTGGATTTGCAAGGGGGCGAATATCTGCTCTCTCTGGGGTGCACAGGCTACCGGGACGGAGACTTCCATGTGTACCACCGTTTGTACGATATTTGCAATTTGACAGTGGTTTCCACCAAGAACACCATTGGATTTTATGATATGAATTCGGAGATTGAGGTGGAGTAAAAGGATGGAAGCGGCCGCATGGCCCTATCGGAATGCCCAGAGGGTATACCTTTTGGGATTCGGTTCCTGGGTTTTGCCATGGATTTTTACACGCTGGATTTGGACGAAATGGAGTAAAAAATATGGAAACGAAAGAATTGACAGAGAAAATCGGGGGTGTGACCCTGCATTATAAATGGTATCCCGAAGAGGACTTATACAGCGATGGGGACGTGGAGGACGAGCTTCTCTCCATTGCCCGGAATCATACAGAAGAGGAATATAATCAGGTTATTGCCCAGAAGAAAAGCTGGCCTGTGCTGTATCATTTCTCCGAAATTCGGCAGAACATCGTAAGCTGGCTGCCCATTACGAAAGAGCATGCCGTTTTGGAAATCGGTTCCGGTTGCGGTGCCATCACCGGATCTTTGGCCAGGATGGCGGGCAGCGTCACCTGTGTGGAACTGTCCAAAAAGCGCAGTCAGATCAACGCCTACAGGAATCAGAAGCGGGACAATGTGGAGATCCAGGTGGGCAATTACCAGGATATTGAGAACGAACTGGAGGAATTTGACTATATCACTTTGATTGGCGTGTTTGAGTATGCCAAAGGTTATATAGGCGGGGATGACCCTTATGTGGAGATGCTTCGGCAGGCGGCCAGCCATTTAAAGCCCGGCGGGCAGATTGTGATTGCTATTGAAAACCGCATCGGTCTGAAATACTGGTCTGGATTTACCGAGGATCATGTGGGGGAATATTTTGAGGGGCTGGAGGGGTATCCCAATACGGAGCATGTGCGCACCTTTTCCAGGCCGGGTTTGTGTGAGATTATCCGCCGGGCGGGAGATTTTCGGACGGAGTTTTATTATCCGTTTCCGGATTATAAGCTGCCCATGGTGATTTACTCAGACGCATATCTGCCCAAGCCCGGGGAAATCGGGGAGAATTTTCCCAATTACGACCGGGAGCGGATGCTGGCGTTTTCGGAAGGGCGGACGCTGGACACGTTGATTCAGGACGGTCTGCTGCCACAGTTTGCCAATTCCTTCCTGGTTCTTTTAGAGAAGGAGGAGCAGTCATGAAAAAAATAGTGTTTACGAAATATTCCAACGACCGGGCGGACTGTTTCTCTATACGCACGGACATCTGGCAGGACGAGGACGGCAGCCGCGTCGTGCAAAAAACGCCGATGCATCCGCAGGCCCATGCGCATCTGGAGAATTTAAGGCGCTGGAAAGAAAGGTTGGATGAGGTCTACCGGGAATACGGTTATGTATTGAATCAGGGGCGAAATCTGGAAGATGGCGGAGTGGAGCTGGAATACGTCCAGGGCGAAATGCTGGAAGAGAGATTGGATTCGCTTTTGGACGGCGGGCAGCCGGAAGAGGCGGCGCAGGAGCTGAAAGATTTTGTGGAAACGGCGCGCAGACCGGCCCAAGGCCATCCGTTTGTCCCAACGGATTCTTTCCGGGAGGTGTTTGGAGAGGCGGATTTGCCGGAGGGAATGGAGAGTATGGCGGTGACGGATATTGACCTGATCTGCAGCAATGTAATCCTGGGGGAGCCAAGGACGGTCATCGACTACGAGTGGTGTTTTGACTTTCCGGTTCCGGTTTCCTATCTGGTTTACCGGATTCTTCATTATTATATCCACACCAAGGGCAGCCGGGCGGTTCTGGAGGGCTTTGATTTGTTTTCCTGGGCGGGAATTGCGCCGGAGGAAATTCTGGTTTATGAGAAGATGGAACAGTCTTTCCAGAGGTATATCAATCGCGCCCATGTGCCCCTTCATGAGGTGTTTGGAGAGTTTGCCGCCGGGAAGCTAAGGCTTAACGAAATGCTGGAGCGGGAGCGCTACCATGTGAGTAACGAGACTTTGCAGGTGTTTTACGATCGGGGATTCGGGTATTCGGCCGCGGATTCTTACCGTCTGAGTATGGAGCATGGATCCATTGAAACGGTGATAGACATCCCTTCGGATGTGCAGGGCATTCGTCTGGACCCTGGCATGGAGCCGGGAGTCTGCTGTCTGAAGAAACTGAACTTTGTCTGCGAAGGCGGGCGGGAGATTCCGGCGAAGTTCACGGCCAACGGAGTCCGGGCAGAGGCTGACGCGGTGTATTTTGCCCAGGAAGACCCCCAGCTTTTGATACAGGAAATAAAGCCGGGGGCCGCGGAGCTTCAGATTTCCCTGCGGATTTACCAGGCGGACTCCTTTGTGGTGGAAAAGCTGCTTTATAAGACCCGGGAACAGGCGGTGATTCGGGAGAAATACCGCAGGCAGATTCGTGATATGGAAGATACAAAAGTATGGAAAGCTTACCGGGCGTACCGCAGGATGGTTGAAAGGAAGAAATAGTTATGGAGAAAATATACGCAAGCATAGACGTGGAGGAGTACCGGCAGGGGGATTCCATTGATTTGTCGCTGGAGGGCTGGCGGGCGTCTCCCGACGCGGCGCCCATTGACGTGCAGGTATTGGCGGACGGTCAGGCGGCGCCTTTTGTGGAAGAGCGTAAGAAACGGCCGGACGTGATTCACAATGTTCCGGAACTATCGGGAATTTCCCCGGAAGTGGGCTTTGCCCTGACCATTGTGGCGGTGGATAAGCTTTGGGAAAAATACCAGTCTCTCCAGGTGCTGGCGGTGCGGGGAGAGGAAAAGCTGGTCCTGTGGGAGAAGGCCACGGCGGAGATTGAGAAAGCGTACAATAAGCAGACCTTGGAATACAAGCTGGATGTGGCCCGGCCCCGGGAGGGGCGGATTCTCCTGCAGGGATGGGTGTTGGACGTCTTTGAGGAAGAGAAAATATCCGTAGTGGATGAGAAGAAGAATCCCATCCCATTTGACATGGAGCGGGTGGTCCGCATGGATCTGAACAAGGCCAGGAAATTAAAGGACGACGCTGCCCATGGCTTTGAGGTTTCCTTAACTGCGTCCCAGGTTCCGGGAAACTGGGTGGTGTTGACATTTGAAAACCATCTGACCCGGAAGAACTGCCGGATTAATTTGAAGGAAATGTACTACCGGGATTCCAAGCGGGGACGGCTGGCACGCGTTTTCAGAAAAGAGCGCAGGGAGAAGAACCGGGCCTATATCCGCAAATACGGCATGGCCAATTTTATCCGTTATGTGAGCCAGGAAGTGGACCCGGATTCATTTGGGCAGCATGGATGGCTGAAGAAACACAGCGCCAGCCGTCAGGAGCTTCGGGAGCAGCGGCAGCATGAATTTGACTACAGTCCCTTAATCAGTATCGTGATTCCGCTGTACAACACGCCATTAAAATATTTAAAGGCAGTGGTGGATTCCATTCAGAGGCAGACCTACAGCCAGTGGGAGCTGTGTCTGGCGGATGGGAGCATGGAGAAACAGGTAGGCGAATTTATCCAGAAAAATTACGGAAAAGATCCAAGGGTGCGTTATCGGAAACTGGAGGAGAACAAAGGGATTTCCGGCAATACCAATGCGGCGGTGGACATGGCGCGAGGAGAATTTATCATGCTGTGCGACCACGACGATGTGGTGGCGCCGGACGCCTGTTTTGAGATGGTAAAGGCGCTGAATGAAAGCGATCAGGTGGACATTGTCTACACCGATGAGGATAAGCTGAGCATGGACGGCACGCATCTGTATGATCCCCATTTTAAGCCGGACTTCAACTTGGATCTGCTGCGCAGCAACAATTACATCTGCCATATTTTTCTGGTGCGCAAAACGGTGGTGGACCAGGCTGGGCAGTTTCGGGGCGAATTTGACGGCGCCCAGGACTATGACTTTATTTTACGCTGTTGTGAGCAGGCCAGGGAGATTCGTCACGTGGCAAAGTCTCTGTATCACTGGCGGGCCCATCCGGCCTCCACGGCGGGCAACCCCTCCAGTAAAATGTACGCCTACAAAGCTGGACAGGAGGCGGTGCGCGCCCATTACCAGAGACTGGGCATAGAAGCGGAAGTGACCATGACCGAGCATTTCGGCAGATACCGCACCACGTTTCCGGTGAAAGGCGAGCCTAAGATTTCCATTCTGATTCCCACTATGGACCATCAGTCGGATTTAAAGAGGGCGCTGGATTCCATCTATGAGAAATCCACTTACAAGAACTTCGAGATTCTGATTTTGGAAAATAACAGCGAAAAAGATGAGACCTTCGCCTATTACAAAGAGCTGCAGGACAGCCATGAGAATCTGAAAGTTCTGAAATGGGAAAAGGAATTTAACTATGCGGCCATCAATAATTTCGGCGCCAGCCATGCGGATGGGGAATACCTGCTGTTTCTAAACAACGACATAGAGATTATCACCCCGGATTGGATGGAGGAAATGTTGGGATACTGCCAGAGAGAAGACGTGGGCGTTTGTGGCGCCAAGCTTCTGTACCCCAACAACCGCATTCAGCATGCGGGAGTGGTCATCGGCCTGGGCGGCCCGGCGGGACATGTGCTCTGTGGCGCCAAAAACGGCGTTTTGACCTACGCGGGAAAATCCAATTCCACACAGGATTTAAGCGCGGTTACGGCGGCCTGCATGATGACGCCCAGAGACGTATTCGAGAAAGTCGGTGGCTTTGGAGAGGAATTCCAGGTGGCCTACAACGATGTGGACTACTGCCTGAAGGTGCGAAAACTGGAGCTTTTGGTGGTTTATAATGCATTTGTGGAAGCTTACCATTATGAATCATTGTCCAGAGGCGCGGAGGATACCCCGGAGAAGAAGAAGCGGCTCAAGAAAGAAAGCAATCTGTTTAGCGCAAAGTGGCCGGAGATTCTAAGAAACGGAGATCCCTATTATAATGTGAATCTGACCTTAGACAGCGGCGACTGCCGTCTTCGGGGGGAAGCTGGCGCTTTGCCGGATATGGACGATGTGTTGAAAGAAAGGTAGCATACGAAAAGAAAGCGGAGGAAAAACGGTATGTCAGGAGAGTTCTTTGAGGTAAAAAGGGAACGGTTTGACCTGCTGGACCCCCAGAAATATCTGCTGCAGGGAAACTGGCCCAAGGAGCACGATCCGCTGGTCATTCTGGACGAGAAGAAATTAAAAGCAGAGATTGCGCCCTGGGAGCATACCAGCGCTCTGGAGCGGTTTAAAGATCTGGATCTGGTGAAGGGGGAGAACGTGACGTTAAGCGTTAAGCTTCCACCGGATGTGAAGTCTTATAAGAAACTAACCATTTATGCGGTAAGGGGTTCTAAGCGCATCCGGTGGTTTACCATTCGGGCCGCAGAGCTGGCAGGCCGTATGGGAAGGCCCCAGTATTATATGGAAGAAGAAATCATTGGACCCAAGAAAAGCTGCCAGCTTCGGGGCTGGGCAGTGGACGAAACGGCTGTGTCGGTGCGGGTGTTTGACCAGGATAAGAAGCAGATTCCCTGCAACATCCAGAAAAATACCCGCGTGGACGTGGCGGAAATGTTCAAGGAATGTTCCATCCAGGGAAAATGCGGGTTCTTCGTGGAACTGGAGGGGCTGAAAGGAGACTGGATCTACCTGGTGTTCCAGTCCAGAAAGGGAAAGGCGGTCCACCGGGTCAGCCTAAACCGCCGGGTGATTTTACAGAAAAAGCTCAATAAGTACCGCAAAAAAGCGTTGCGTTACTACCAGGCCCACGGGCTGGGAGCGTTGGTTTTCAAAGGGGCGGGAAAGCTGGCCAAGATTTCTAAGCGGCCCATTGTGTACCAGAAATGGATTGAAAAGCATCTGCCAAGCCCCGCCGAGCTGGAGCGGCAGAGAAAGACTTCCTTTGACCATCGGCCCCTGATAAGCATTGTGGTTCCCCTGTACCGGACGCCGATTCCCTATCTGGAGGAAATGATTGCTTCCGTGCAGGCCCAGACCTACGATAACTGGGAGCTGTGCCTGTCCGACGGAAGCGGGCCGGACTCTCCCATCCGGGATATCCTGGAGCAGTGGCGGCAAAAAGACTCCCGCATCCGGGTTTTGCATCAGCAGGAACCGCTGAAAATCGCGGAGAACACCAATGCGGCCATCGAAGCTGCCCAGGGGGAGTTTGTGGCGTTTATGGATCACGACGACCAGATTACGCCAAACGCGCTTTTTGAATGTGTGAAAGCGCTGAATCAGAATCAAGAGATACAGATGTTCTACTCCGACGAGGACAAAATGTCCATGGACGGCCATAAGTTCTTCCAGCCGCACATGAAGCCGGATTTCAACCAGGATCTGCTGTGCACGGTCAATTATATCTGCCATTTCTTCGTGGCGCGTCGGAAGATTCTGGATCAGGTGGGACTGCTGCGGCCAGAGTTCGACGGCGCCCAGGATTATGATTTGATTCTGCGCTGCACGGAGGCGGTGGAGGAGTCCGCCCGCATGGAGAAGATCTGTCATATTCCCAAGGTTCTGTACCACTGGAGGAGTCACGAAGAATCCACTTCGGAAAATCCCGAGAGCAAGCTGTACGCCTTCGACGCAGGACAGCGGGCAGTGCAGGCGCATTACGACCGGATTGGCATAAAGGCGGAAGTATTCAAAGGCGAATATCTGGGGCTTTACCGCACCCGGTTTTTGCGGGACTCGGACCCACTGGTTTCGGTGATTATCCCGAACAAAGACCACATAGAGGATTTGAAGCGGTGCCTGCATTCCCTGGAGACGAAATCGTCCTATTCCAACATGGAATATATCATTATCGAGAACAATAGTGAAAAGGAAGAAACATTCACCTACTATAAAGAGCTGGAAGAGACTTGTCCCAGGGCTAAAGTGGTGCGTTGGGAGCGGGAATTTAATTATGCGGCCATCAATAACTTCGGGGTGCAGTTCGCCCAGGGGGATTATTACCTGTTTCTCAACAACGACACGGAAGTAATCAGTGAGAACTGCATTGAGGAACTTCTGGGTTACTGTATGCGGCCGGATGTGGGCGCTGTGGGGGCCAGGCTGTATTTCGAGGACGACACCATACAACATGCCGGGGTGGTCATCGGTTTTGGCGGCGTGGCCGGCCACTGCTTTGTGCAGCAGCTTCGGGGTTACTCCGGTTACTGTCACCGGATTATCAGCGCCCAGAACTACAGCGCGGTTACAGCGGCCTGCATGATGGTCCCAAAAGAAGTGTTCCAGGAAGTGGACGGTTTCTACGAAGAACTGGCGGTGGCCTTTAACGACATTGATTTCTGCCTGAAAGTGGGGCGGACGGGGAAACTGATTGTCTACAATCCCTATGCCGAGCTGTATCACTATGAGTCCAAATCCCGGGGATTGGAGGACACGCCAGAGAAGGTGGCGCGGTTCAACCAGGAGATTGCCATATTTGAGAAACGCTGGCCGGATATCCTGCGAAAAGGCGATCCCTATTACAATCCCAACCTGACGCTGGACAGTCAGGATTTCTCGCTGAAACGGCTGTGAGCAGGAGGGAAGCAATAAAGCATAAGGAGGAAAATGCGATGCGTTTTTTGGTTACTGGTGTGAAAGGGCAGCTGGGTCATGACGTAATGGAAGAACTGGCGCTGCGGGGTCATGAAGGCGTGGGCGTGGATGTGGAAGAAATGGATGTCACCGACGCGCAGGCGGTGGACCGGACGATCCGTGAAAAGCCCCTGGACGGGGTCATCCACTGCGCGGCCTATACGGCAGTGGATGCGGCGGAGGATGATGCGGATTTGTGCTGCCGGGTCAACGCAGACGGCACAGAGAACATTGCGAAAGTCTGTCGGGAATTGGATCTGCCCATGATGTATATCAGCACGGATTATGTTTTCGACGGGGAGGGCGAGCGTCCCTGGGAGCCGGAAGACTCCTGCAATCCGCTGAACGTATATGGAAAGAGCAAATTCCTGGGTGAAAAAGCGGTGCAAAAATATCTGGAGAAATATTACATTGTGCGCATTGCCTGGGTGTTTGGCTTAAGCGGCAATAATTTTATTAAAGCTATGTTAAATAAGGCGAAAACAACTAATAAAGTTTCAGTTGTAAATGATCAGATAGGTTCCCCCACCTATACGCGGGATCTGGCTGTGCTGGTGGTGGATATGATGGAGACAGACCGTTACGGCGTTTATCATGCCACCAATGAGGGCATCTGCACCTGGTACGAATTTGCCAAAGAAATATTTGCTCAGGCAGGCATTTCGATGGAAGTGGCGCCGATTTCCGCTGACGAGTACCCGGCCAAAGCCAAGCGTCCACACAACAGCCGTATGAACAAAGATAAGCTGGAGGCGGCAGGATTTAAGCGTCTTCCGTCCTGGCAGGACGCGCTGAAACGCTATCTGAAACTGATTTCTTAAACGGACGAGTCTGTGTCCGCAGATATGTCCGTCTATAGAAGTTGATTGTTTCGTGCGCAACATTTTTGCAATCATATCTGTATGAACAATTCGGGTTATTATCCTGCTTTGTTCGTACAGGCTAGCCCGTTCAATGTCAGAGTGTCTGGGCAAGTGAATCCGCCCATTCACGCTGCCATTTGTCTGGGGCTTTTAGAGTAAATGAATATATGAGGGGGAGGGCAGATGCAAAAACTTTTAAAAGGCATGCTTGTTTTCCTGGCGGTCCTTCTGGCGGCGGGGGGATGGCCCCAGGGGATTTATGCGTCTTCAAAAGGGGCTACAATCTCTTCGGATCAGATTCCCGGCTGGCCAAAGGCGCCGAAGATTGTGGAAACCACCGGTGTGCTCATAGAGGATTCCACCAATACCATACTCTATGACAAAGGAATGCACCAGCGTATGTATCCGGCAAGCACTACCAAGGTTCTGTCGGCGCTGCTTGCCATAGAGAACAGCGATTTGTCAGAGGAAGTGGTTTTCACGGAGACGGGTACGCGGGAGGTTACGGCGGACAGCGCCAATATCGGGATGCAAGTGGGGGAAGTCCTGACCATGGAGCAGTGTCTCTACGCCATGATGTTGTCGTCCGCCAATGAGGTGTCCAGTCAGGTGGCGGAGCACGTGGCTGGAAGCGTGGAGAAATTTGTGGAGATGATGAACCAGAAGGCCCAGGAGCTGGGCTGCACAGACAGCCATTTCGCCAATGCCAACGGCTGGCATGACGACAACCATTACACATCCGCCTATGACATGGCGAAAATCCTGCAGGCGGCTATCCGTAACGAGACGTTCTGCGCCATCAGCGGTAGCCAGTCCTATGTGATACCGCCCACCAATTACCACGCAGAGGCGCGGGAGCTGGGAAATCACCATGCCATGTTGATGCCGGGACATTATCATTATGAGGGAGTATTCGCCGGCAAGACCGGGAACACCGATCAGGCGGGAAATACCCTGCTGACGGCATGTAAGAAGAACGACATTACGTTAATCTGTATGGTGATGCAGTCCCAGGAAGCGGATGTGGTGGACGATACGGCGAAGCTTTTGGACTATGGTTATGGAAAGTTCCAGAAACTACAGATGACCGATCCGGCCCAGACAAAAGAAGGGGGATACGCCTATGTGCCTGCGGGGTTAAAAGCGAAAGACATAGAGAGTCAGGACACGCCCAGAGAAGATCTGGTGTTCAGCCAGTATTTGTACCAAGGGGTCCCGGTGGGAACCGCCTTGGCTGCGCCCGCAGCATCCGCCAATGAGACGGACGCTGCGCCTGCGGAAGACTCTCTGGAAGAAGAATTGTCAAAAGTCCAGTCTACAGGCGATGACCAGCGGGTTATCTATTACGTGATTATCGGCGTGTTGTCTCTGTTAATTTTAGGCGGCGTTCTTCTTATAATAAAGACGATATACCAGAGAAAGAAACAATAAACCGCATACGATGCTGACGGCCAGGCCCTGGAGCAGTCCAGGCGCCTGGTATTTTAATTCAATTTGATGTTCCCCTTTTGTCACCGCGATTCCCTGAAATCCCAGATTTGCCTTTCGGATTTCTTGTCTTTCGCCGTCTACGTAGATTTTCCAACCTTTTTCATAGGGTATGGAGAACATCACATAGCCGTCCTGGGGCGCCTGTACAACGCCTTGCAGGTGGTTGTCCTTTTTTGGCGCATCTATAACCACGGCTTCGGAAGAAGCTTTTGCGTGTCCATAAGTGGAATCTTTGGAACCCACTCCTTCTAACACCAGATAATCCAGGATGTAGTCCTGGGCTTTTTGTCGTCCGTTTTCCTCTAAATAGTAGTCGAAATCCTGGCGGGAGACGGCATTGGTATAGAAGCGGCCCAGGGAGACGGTGTCCTTATTTTCGTAGACCTGGATTTTTCCGAATTTTTGCAGTAGTCGGTAGCCGCTTTTGTCAAAGGGATCGTTTTCCTCTCCGCCTCGGGAGAGAAGGTAGCGGATTCCGCATAGCTTCGCAAATTCTTGCTCTTCTTTGACCATGCGGAACCGATAGTGATTCTGGTCCCCGAACCAGAAATTGGGGTAAAGCGTTGCTGTGAATTCCAAAATGTTCCGGTTTATGGTGGCGTTGTAGGTGCTCACGCCCCGATAGCTCTGACTTAAGGAGTCCATGCAGATGGACCCCGCGTCAAAGTCTTTCTCCACCCGGTAAAACTGGGGGTCCCTCTTTTTCAGCCAGGCCAGGGCCTTCTGCACGTCCGGATCGTATAAATCGCCGAAATATTGGGCGTTGTCCTTTCGCAGGGTCAGACGCTCCAGGGTGGAAGTATAGCCTTCCGATACCATGTTGACTACTGTTAGGCACAGCAAAAGCCCGCACAAAATATTCTGCAGGTTCCGTTTGCGGCATTTGGCAAGACAGAGCAGTACGCCAATCATGCAGACTCCGGTTACGGTCAGCGTCAGCAGGTTTTGTTTGTGGGACAGGAAGGTGATGGCCGGATATTTCCGCATAAGGACAAAGCTGAGCAGCAAAAGGGCCACGCCAAATCCCATATAACTGAATATTTGCCTGCGCAGGATTTCGTCCGTCATCTGCGCGATAATCAGGCAGAAGAAGGGCATCATTAGAAAAGTGTGGCGGTTGATGGTGGTGGAAAATCCGTTCATCACCAGACCGCAAAATGGCAGAGCCAGGCAAAAGGCTAAAAGGCCCAGCAGTCCGCTGCGCAGGAGTTTTTGGTTTCTGGAGATGGGCAGCCGGGGCAGGCAGAAAACGTACTGGCATCCCAGAACCAGGAACAGAGTGGAGCAGAAGACGTTGGGGTCTTCGTAATAATTGATGGCGCCTGTGTACAGCACGTTGGTTTCCTTCACCTGGGTCAGACCTTCCAGATAGCTGGAAAAGAATTTGTAAAACAAGGTCTTATAGTGGATGCCTTTATAGGGCAGCAGGGAGTTTCCGATTCGCTCGAATAGACCCGCCTGGCTTTCCAGCCGGCCGGATATGCCGAAAATGGTGAACGCGGAAGGGAATAGGACGACAGCGCCCATGCCGATTCCTAAGAGCATGGAGCCATAGAGGATTCCCAGCATCCGCCATTTTCCCTTGGCAGAGCCTTTTCCCATGCCGAAAAGCCGCACCAGGATATAGAACCCCAGGCAGACGAACATCATATAGCCCAGGTAGGCGCTGTACACGGCGGCCAGCCAGACAGCCAGAACCATGGGCGGGTGAAACCGCTGTCTGCGCAGGCAGCGCTCCACGCTCCAAAGCAGAAGAGGCAGGATGACCGCCGCCATGCCGAACTGGTAATGCTGTCCCCATACCAGCAGGAATCCGTTCAGTCCATATATGTAGGCGGCGATGCATTTGGTTTTCTTAGAAAAAGAAAAACAGGACAAATAGTGATAGAAAACCAGACCGGCCAGCGTAATTTGGCCGATCTGCATATACACCAGATACCAGGCTATATGCTCTGGTCCGAAGAGGACGCCTAGGGCATACACAAGGATCAAAGCGGGGTCAAACATATTCAGATTGAACATATTTGTCCCAAAGCCGTTGTTAAAATCCCAGAATGAAAATGTGCCCTCTCGGATGTGATTTATTATGGTATTGTAATGGTGCAGATACTGCTGCACCGTATCGGATCCGATGTCCAGTCCCACAAACACCCAGAGTTCGTCCCCGAATAAGAATCTTCGATAAATGAAAACCGCGCTTGCCAAAAGCAAAAAAGTGACCAGTATAGGCGCCAGCCTGCGCTCATTTAGAATTTTTTTCATAAGTGGTTTGGTTCCTTTCTTGCGCTGCGCTCCTGCAGGGTTTTGGTAATTGCGTCCAGCAGTTGGGGCACGTCAATGGGTTTGGTCAAATGTGCGTCCATGCCGCATTCGATGGACATGCGCTTGTCGCTTTCAAAAGCGTCGGCGGACAGAGCCAGGATGGGGATGTTGGCCAGCTCTGGATTCTCAAGTTTGCGGATGGCTTTTGCCGCCTGCCGTCCGTCCATGACGGGCATTTGAATATCCATAAGAATTAAGTCGTAGTCGCCGGGGGTGGCGTTTCTCATTTTTTCAACGGCTATGCTGCCGTCCTCAGCCGTGTCGATGAGAAATCCTAAGTCTTCCAGTATCTCCGTTTCGATTTCCAGATTAATCTCATTGTCTTCCACTAAAAGGATTTTTTTGTTCTGTAACGATACAGTCGCAGCCTCTGCGTCTGAAGGAGCGGGAAGGGCGTGAAGCTGTATCCGGAAACGAAGGGTGACGGTAAAGACGCTGCCCTTGCCTACAGCGCTGTCTATTCTTATATCTCCCCCCAGCATTTCCACAATATTTTTGGCGATGGTAAGGCCCAGGCCGGTGCCGTGAATGCCACTGAAGGTGGTGTTTTTTTCCCGCTCAAACGGTTCGTAAATGTGCTGCAGGAAATCTTTGCTAATGCCAATGCCAGTGTCCTTGACTATGAATTGACAGGTCACGTAGTTGTTGGGCAATTCTTCCAATTCGGTGGCAATCAGGTCAACTTTACCGTCTATGTTTGTATATGTGATGGCGTTGTTGGTCAGATAGAGCAATAATTGCCGCAGTTTGTCCTGGTCGCTGTATATATTGCAATGCTTTAGTCCTGTGGCGTCCAGGGAGAATGCGATGTTCTTTTCAGCGGCCTGGGAGGCCAGGGTATTCTGCACGTCCTGCAAAATCTCGGCCAGGTTGCATTCCGCTTCCAGGATACGCACATCATCGGTTTCTGTCCAGGATATTTCCAAGACTTTATCAATCAGATTCAGGAGCTGCTTACTGGATGCGTCAATTTTATCCAAATAATTATGCAGGGTTTCTTTATCGTCTATGTGCTTTTTTGCCAAATCCAGAAAACCAAAAATTGCGTTTAGAGGAGTGCGCATATCGTGGGACATGTTGGAAAGGAAGGTGTTTTTGGCAGTGATGGCCAGTTTCGCGTTGTGCAGCGCTTCCTCCAATATTTGTTTTTGTTCCATTTCCCGCCGAATCTCTTCGTCCACCCTCCGGTATCCCATAACGATTTGGGAAATATGGTCCTGGCTGCTGCCCACGTTTACAAGCCGAAGCTGTAAATACTGGATTTTCTCGCCGTTAATGACCCGGTAATTTATATAATAGGTCTTATTTTCCGATAGTTTTCTTCGGATGTATGCTGGGTCTGTGACCTTAGAAACCATGGCGCGGTCTTCTGGATGGACCCAGACATTGACATAATCCGTCACATACCAGGAGAAGAAACGCACCTGGAACCGCTGGGAAAACTGCTGTTTTGTCCGGCTGCTCAAGCGGTAGGGCAGAATCTTATCCCTGTCCAGATCCGCATAGAGGATGGAATCGTAGTTTACGCTGAGTCCTTCAATGACCTCCATACGCTGCAAGTGTTCCTGGTTGATCAGTTTGCGCTCATGGTCATAAGCTTTCATTAAGCTTTGCAGTTTTTGCTCGTTTTTCGTTTTCTCGCTCAGCATCCGTTTTCTCTTTTCGGTTGCGTCGCCGGCGAATACGTAGAAAATATCTCCTACGGAATCGTTGTGTATAAAATGACCGTAATCTTCAATCCATCGGATGGAACCATCCTTGCAGATGATACGGTATTCAATATAATCCAGATCATACTGGCTGGAGGCAATCTGCTTTTTGATGCTTTCTTCAACCATTTCCAGATCATCGGGGTGGACAAGCCCTTTGAAGGAATTTCCAGTCAGTTCCTGAAATTCTTCCAGCGTATCACATTGGAAAATGCGCAGGATTGCTTTATTCGCATAAATAATCTCTTCATTGTCGTCGGCATGGTAGATGAAGAATCCGCCAGGCATCTCGTCCATAAATTTTATCACCTGACGGGCGGTCATTATGTTGTAAGGCTCCAATGAAGTTGTGGAATTTGCCTGTTTAATATTTGTATCCATATGTTCATATTCAGGGATGTCCAAAAGAGCTAAAATATGTTTTATTAGATCGCGGTCGATTTTTGGTTCGTTCATCTTGACATCCCTCCCTTATTAAAACTCTTTCAGACAGATTTTATCATAAATTATACATTCTGTCATTATTTATATGGATAAAATCGCTTTTGACGGAATGAAATTTTCCTGTTTTCAAGGCGCTTTTTTCGAAAATTCAGTTTCCCCACACCTGGGTCTTTGTGATGAAGAGCACGGTTTCTGTGGGAATACCTGCGATTTTTTCACCGAGAATTTCTTGTAGTCGCTCATCCTCCATCATTTTGGCAAGACGAGATTTTGCCTCTGCCAAATCGGCCTCTTGTACGGAGTCACGGATGCTGTCGCTGCGCTGTTTTTTTGTCAGCCACCGCATGAAATCCGCCCGTTTTGCCATTCGCAGATAGTAGGCCCGCACCATCTCATCGCTGCTGTAAGTGAATTCGCCGCCGCTGCTGGAAGATACGGCGTTGCAGATATTTCCGTCTTCGCCAATGGCCACGGCTTGGGACATGCCCACGGTGCAGCCAGGCAAAATGGCTTCGTTTCTCGCTACGTCGAAGGCAAACCATGTATCGATTCTTGTGAAGATTTCGCTGGCGTATTTTGGGTCCTGCTCCATGCGTTTTTGCACGGTGGGATGGATGACCACAGCCTTGCTTCCAGGCGGGACATTGCTTAAGGCGTGAATTTCTTTTGGGGCGATAAATCTGCCGTCCACAGAGCCATAAAAAGGATTCGCGCCTTCAGGCTGCCAGTTTTCCAGAGTTTTGGCCGCTTTGTCCCCAGACTGGTACAACAGGTAGTGGGGGTAGTCGTTCCTTGTTTTCCAGTAATCGCCGCTGGCGTCGAATACGTGATAGACCAGATTGGGATATTTGGCTTTTAGCATTGTCTCCAAAGAAGGAGCTTCGGTGGATTCAGCGCTTGTTGTCTGGAACTCTCTGGCGGAGTGCACAGTTAAATTTATAGGCGTGAACGTTGTGCCTGTGAGACTGTTTTGGAGGGCGGCGGGCCAGACTGCTTTCTTTTCGCTGGCTTGTATGGCCATATCCAAAAAACGGCTGTTTTGTGCGCCAGGTTGCGTTGTTTTAGAGGATTTTACGAAATTGCCGCAGGTTCTCGTTTGGTAGCCGGGTTGAACGATGGAATTCATAATTCGCTCCTTTCTTGCGGTAACAATTTTGCAATTTTCTAAAGGGTGTTTGAAAACTTTTTTATGTAAAATGTATGCAACATTTTGCAGCGTCTTTTTATTCTATATTACATCATAGTTGGCAGGGAGGCAAGCGGCATATCTGAATCTTTTACATAGATTTTTATTTTTGTATGATTTTGTATGATATAATTATAAAATAGCAAGTTTGACATAAAAGATGCATCTTGTCAAAAGAGATTCAAGGAGAAAAAATATGTTAGAATTAACGGCAATGATGAATATTGGTAAGGAAATGGCCAGGAAGCTGACGCGGGTTGGCGTCGACTCGTCCGAGAAACTTATTGCGTTAGGATCTAAACAGGCGTTTTTGAGACTAAAAGAAGCGTATCCCCAGGTTTGTCTTGTGCATTTATATGCGCTGGAAGGCGCCGTTTATAATGTTGCATACAACGGTCTTTCAAAGGAGAAGAAAGAAGAGTTAAAAGAATTTAGCGATTCGTTAAAAGCTTATTTTAATGCCGGATAAGAGGGATGAAACGGACGGTAAATGGGAAAACTGATGGGACAAAAGTTCGAATCCTGGTGACGGGTTTGTTCAGTCTGTACAAATTATATAGATTGCGCAACTTTGGCGGCGGAATAAAAGCTTTGCGTTTGTCTAGAAAACTATGTGCGTGAGGTGTGAGAAATGAACGAGAAATTGTATGAATTTGAGTCGGAGATTTATGAGGCAAAAGCAAAAGGCGGCGCCTATGTGATTTTTCCCTATGATATTCGGGCCGAGTTTGGCCGGGGACGGGTGAAGGTTCATGTCACATTTGACGGCGAGCCTTACGACGGCAGCGTTGTCAATATGGGAGTGAAAAATCCGGATGGCAGCATCTGCTATATCATCGGCATACGAAAGGATATCCGCGCCAAGATCGGAAAGCGGCCAGGCGATAAGGTGGCTGTGACAGTGCAGGCAATAGCTGTAAAGTAAATGCCCATAGTAAAAAAAACTTGTAATTTTGCAGAAATTTTATTACAATGAAGTAATGTAGCTGAATTGGAGCGTCACTCCAGTAAAAGTGCGCAGGAATTGGAGGAAGATCATGAGAGATATGGTAGAAATCAGATGGCACGGACGAGGCGGCCAGGGCGCGAAGACAGCGGCTCTGTTGTTGGCGGACGTGGCTTTCCAGACAGGAAAGTATGTGCAGGGTTTTCCGGAATACGGGCCGGAGCGGATGGGTGCGCCCATTACCGCCTACAACCGGATCAGTTCTGAGAAAATCCGGGTACATTCCAATATTTACGAGCCGGATTTTGTGGTGGTGGTGGACGAAAGTCTGCTGGAGACGGTGCATGTGACGGAAGGTTTGAAGAAGGAAGGGGCCATTGTCGTCAACACGGACAAGCCCAAGGAAGAGCTGGAAAAGCATCTGCAGGGATATGAAGGGAAGATCTATGCCATCGACGCTAAGAAAGTGTCTTTAGAGACGCTGGGCAAATATTTTCCCAACACGCCCATGTTGGCGGCGATTGTGAAAGTCAGCGGCGTCATGAAGGAGGATGTGTTTCTGCGGGAGATGGAGAGCTCCTTTAAGCACAAATTCGCTTCCAAGCCGGAAGTGATTGAGGGCAACATGAAGGCGCTGAAAATGGCATTACAGGAGGTGCGGTAATGGATTTACATAAAATCAATGAGACCTGTGGCTGGCAGGATTTGACGGAGGGAATGCAGATCTATCAGGGCGGAACTTCCGCTCAGTTTCCCACCGGAGAATGGACGGCTGTGAAGCCGGAATTTATAGAGGCGGACTGCAACCAGTGCCTTTTGTGCGTGCCGGTATGTCCAGACAGCGCCATTCCCGTGAAGGATAAGAAACGGGGAGACTTCGACTACAGCCACTGCAAGGGCTGCGGCATTTGCGTAAATGCCTGTCCGGCTGGCGCAATTAAAATGGAGGGGGTAAAATAGATATGGGAAAAAGAGACCGTTTATCAGGAAATGAGGCCGTGGCCATCGCCATGCGCCAGATCAACCCGGATGTGATGCCGGCATTTCCCATCACGCCTTCCACAGAGATACCCCAGTATTTCTCCTCCTTTGTGGCCAACGGCCAGGTGGACACGGAATTCATCCCGGTGGAGAGCGAACACAGCGCCATGAGTGCGGCCATCGGAGCGGAAGCGGCGGGCGCAAGAACGCTGACGGCCACGTCTTCTTGTGGGATGGCCCTGATGTGGGAAGAGCTTTATGTGGCGGCTTCCAACCGTCTGCCCATCGCTATGGCTTTGGTGAACCGGGCGCTTTCCGGGCCTATTAACATCAACTGCGACCACTCCGACAGTATGGGAGCCAGGGACGCGGGCTGGATTCAGATTTACGCGGAAAACAATCAGGAAGCTTATGACAACTTTATCCAGGCTTATCCCATTGCTGAGAACGCAAAGGTGCGCCTGCCCATTATGATTTGCCAGGACGGATTCATCACCAGCCATGCGGTGGAAAACATCGAGCTTCTGGACGATGCAGACGTGCGGGCGTTTGTGGGAGATTACAATCCCGAGCATTATTTGCTGAATAACCGGGAAACCATGGCGGTGGGTCCTTACGCTGTTTCCAATTATTACATGGAAGCCAAGAAACAGCATGCCCAGGCTATGACTGATACGAAACAGGTAGTGTTGGACGTGGCCAAAGAATTTGCGAAAATCTCTGGCCGGGAATACGGTCTGTTCGAGGAATACCGCCTGGACGACGCGGATTACGCGTTGGTCATCATCGGATCCGCGGCGGGCACAGCCAAAGACGCGGTGGACGCACTCCGGGAAAAAGGCGTGAAAGCGGGCCTTCTGAAGATTCGTCTGTTCAGGCCCTTCCCGGCAGAAGAGATTGCCCAGGCGCTTTCCCATGTGAAAGCGGTTGCCATTATGGACCGGGCCGAGAGCCTGTCTTCCCAGGGTGGACCGTTGGGTTCGGAAGTGATGGCGGCTTTGTACCGGGCCAGATCCCAGGTATTGGCTGTGAATTATATCTATGGTCTGGGTGGCCGGGATGTGCGCGTAGACCAGATAGAAGATGTATTTGGACAGTTGGAAAAAGATGCGGCGGCGGGACAGATCGCGGACGCATATCGTTATCTGGGATTGAGAGAGTAGAAAAGACGGGGAAAAGTTTGGAAGTAAACTTCCAAATCTACCTGGATGACGCAGTAAGTGCGTCAGGAGGAGGAAATCATGGGCTACAATTTTAAAGAGACAATGAATAAACCGGAGCGTCTGGCCGGTGGCCACCGGATGTGCGCAGGCTGCGGTGGAACCATCGCGGCGAGAAACGTGCTGCGGGGGCTTCACGAAGGCGACCGGGCGGTAATCGGTAACGCTACAGGCTGTATGGAAGTTTCCACTTTCATGTATCCTTACACAGCCTGGGAGGACAGCTATATACACAATGCGTTTGAGAACGCCGGAGCCACATTAAGCGGGGTGGAGACGGCTTATCGCGTATTGAAAAAAAGAGGAAAGATCGACGATACATACAAATTCATCACATTTGGCGGCGACGGCGGAACCTACGATATCGGCTTACAGTCCCTGTCCGGGGCCATGGAGAGAAACCATGACATGGTTTACGTGTGTTACGACAACGGCGCCTATATGAACACAGGCATCCAGCGTTCTTCCGCCACACCCATGTACGCCAACACCACCACAACTCCGGTGGGAAGCGTAAGCAACGGAAAGCCGCAGAACCGGAAAGACCTGGCGGCTATTATCGCAGAGCACGACGTGCCCTACGTGGCGCAGACCACCTTCTGGAAAAACTTCAAAGACCTCCATGTGAAATCCGAGAAAGCCATTTACACCGAAGGGGCGGCCTTCCTGAATATCATGGCGCCTTGTCCCAGAGGATGGCAGTACCCCACGGCGGACATTATGGAAATCTGCCGCTTGGGCGTGGAAACCAATTACTGGCCTCTGTTCGAGGTGGAACAGGGCAAATGGACGCTAAACTACGAGCCGAAGAAAAAGCTTCCCATCGAAGATTTCTTGATAAAACAGGGACGCTTCAAACATCTGTTTAAGAAAGAAAATGAATATCTGATTGAAGCATTCCAAAAGGAAGTGGACCGCAGATGGGACGATCTGGTCTATCGGTGCGGCAGATAAGCGGATCTGTGGGCGCCATCAAGAGGGAGGAGTTAGAAAATGAAATTATTTGAAGATATTTTACATAGCGTCAATAACTTTGTCTGGGGGCCGGTTATGCTGGTTCTCTTGGTGGGAACCGGCGTGTTCCTCACTATTCGGTTGAAGTTTCTGCCCTGGCGGAATCTGGGCTACGCGCTGAAATCCGTATTTAAGAAACCGGAAGAGACGCAGGAGCAAAACGAAGGTGACATTACCCCGTTCCAGTCACTGATGACGGCGCTGGCCGCTACTATCGGGACTGGAAATATCGTGGGCGTGGCCACGGCTATGGTGCTGGGTGGTCCTGGCGCCATTGTATGGATGTGGATCAGCGCTCTGTTCGGATTGTCCACCAAGTATGCAGAAAGCCTTTTGGCTGTAAAATACCGTGAGACCAACCAGGATGGCGAGATGGCCGGCGGTCCCATGTACGTATTGAAAAACGCATTCCCCATTCCGGCTTTGGGCAAGATCCTGGCCGTAGCTTTTGCGTTCTTTGCAGTGATGGCTTCCTTCGGCATCGGCAATATGACCCAGGGCAATTCCATTTCGGAAGCTCTGAACACCACCTTTGGCGTGCCCAACGTGGTAACTGGCGTGCTGCTCACTGTGCTTGCTCTGATTGTGTTGCTGGGCGGCATTAAGAGCATCGGCAAAGTTTGTGAGAAAATCGTGCCCTTTATGGCAGTTTTGTATTTTGTATGCGGTATTATCGTAATCATCATCAACGCCAAGAATTTGCCCGCCGGCATCTCGGAAATTTTCTCCATGGCATTCAGCATGAAGGCTGTATCTGGCGGCGTGGGCGGCACAATTATCGCTTCCATGCTCTCAGCGATGCGTTGGGGCGTTGCCCGCGGCGTATTCTCCAACGAAGCTGGTTTGGGTTCCGCCCCAATCGCGGCCGCTGCGGCTAAGACAGACCTTCCCTCCAGACAGGGGTACATCAATATGACTGGTACTTTCTTTGACACCATCGTAGTATGTACCGTAACCGGACTGGTAGTCGCCTGCTCTGGACAACTGGGCGTTGAGGTGAATGGAGAGCTGCTTACTGGAGCGTCTTTGACCATCGCTTCTTTCCAGGCTGCGCTGGGAACTTTCGGCGGTTGGATGGTATCCATCGGCATTATGCTGTTTGCGTTTTCCACCATCCTGGGCTGGGAATACTATGGGGAGAAGTCCCTGGAATTCCTGGTAGGTTCCACCAAGGCCAACAAGCCTTACCGTCTGTTTTTCTCTCTGATCGCTTTTATCGGGGCGACGCAGACACTGAGCATCGTGTGGGATTTCTCCGATACCATGAATGGTCTGATGGCTATTCCCAACCTGATTTGTCTGCTGGCAATGAGCGGCGTGGTGGCGAAAGACTGCTTTGCTTATCAGGACGTGATTCAGAAAGAACGCTCCGAATAGGTCTGGGGGTTGACTTTTGTTGAATTAGGGTCTATAATAAATAAGAACTTTATAAATGTTGACATGATAAGAGTGGACTTTGAGTCCACTCTTATCATGTGTTTAAGGGAAAATATGCCGGACAGGACATTTTTTTCCTGTGCTAAAGGCGGTGGAAATACATGAGTAAACATGAAATATATGAAAGCAAAGCGACAGAATTGCTGGAGCCTATTTTGGCGGAGATGAACTTCGAGCTGGTGGATGTGGAATATGTCAAGGAAGGCGGCAACTGGTATCTGCGCAGCTATATAGATAAGCCGGGTGGCGTCACGGTCAACGACTGCGAGGCGGTCAGCCGGCTGTTTAATGAGAAGCTGGACGAGGCGGATTTTATCGAGGAAAGTTATATTATGGAGGTAAGCTCTCCAGGGCTTGACCGGCCTCTGAAAAAGGAGAAAGATCTGAAGAGAAGCCTAGGTCGCAAAGTGGAAATACGGACTTATCGTCCCATTGAGAAAGAAAAAGAATTTTACGGGATTTTATGCGCATATGATGATAACAGTGTGACCATTGAGAGGGAAGGCAGCCAGCAGATGAAATTCCTGAAAAAAGATATGGCGCTGATTCGCCTGGCCGTGGATTTTTAAAAAAGGAGGAAAATGGAAAAAATGAACATAGAGCTAATGGAAGCGTTGAATATTCTGGAAAAAGAAAAAGATATTAGCAAAGACACATTGCTAGGAGCCATAGAACAGTCGTTGCTTCTGGCCTGCAAGAACCATTTCGGTAAGGCGGACAATGTGACTGTGCATATCAATCCGGATACCTGTGATTTCAAAGTATATGCGGAGAAAACCGTGGTAGAACAGGTGGAAGATCCGGTGATGGAGATTTCCTTGGTGGACGCCCAGAAGAAAAGCGGAAGAGTGCAGCTGGGGGATATTGTCCGCGTGGAAATCAAGTCCAAAGAATTTGGCAGAATCGCCACCCAGAATGCGAAAAACGTGATCCTCCAGAAAATCCGGGAAGAGGAGAGAAAAGTCCTTTTTGATCTGTATTATAGCAAAGAAAAGGATGTAGTCACGGGAATCGTGCAGCGCTATTTTGGGAAACATGTCAGCGTCAACCTGGGAAAAGTGGATGCCATCCTCACTGAGGGAGAGCAGATAAAGGGAGAGAAGTTCACGCCTACAGAGCGGATTAAGGTGTATATTGTGGCAGTGAAAGACACCACGAAAGGTCCGAAAATCCTGGTTTCCAGAACCCATCCAGAGTTGGTGAAACGGCTGCTGGAGTCGGAAGTGACGGAGGTCAAGGAAGGCATTGTGGAGATTAAGAGCATCGCCCGGGAGGCTGGTTCCCGCAGTAAGATTGCCGTGTGGTCCAACGATCCGGATGTGGATCCGGTGGGCGCCTGTGTGGGCATGAACGGCGCCAGGGTCAATGCAATCGTGGAGGAACTGCGTGGGGAGAAAATTGATATTATAAATTGGAGCGAGAATCCGGCTTTGTTAATTGAGAACGCCCTAAGCCCTGCGAAGGTGATTGCCGTGTACGCAGATCCTGACGAGAAGACGGCGCTGGTGGTTGTGCCAGACTATCAGTTGTCGCTGGCCATTGGACGGGAGGGACAAAACGCCCGTTTGGCGGCGCATTTGACTGGATTTAAGATTGATATTAAGAGCGAGACTCAGGCCAGAGAGTCCGGTGAGCTGTACGCTTACGAAGAAGGCGAAGAATCTGGCGCGGCCGGGGAAGAGGCTCCAGAGGAGCTGGCGGCAGAGGCGTTGGGAGAGTCTGAAGAGTTGCAGGCGCTTCAGGATGCAGTGGAACTGGTCGAGGCAGATGGCGAAGGGGAAGAATTGGAAGAAGAGCTTCAGGAAGAATCCTTGGAAGAGGAAGAATTAGAAGCGAAGCCAGAGGAGGATTTGGAACTGGAAGCCAAGACTCAGGAAGAATCTTTGGAAGAGCAAGAAGAATTCGAGGAGGAGCCGGAGGCAGAGACTCCAAAACTGGAAGAGTTCGAGGAAGAGGATTTGAGTTTGGAAGAGGAAGAGTTGGAAGAGTCTGAGGACGTGGCGTTGGATTCAGAACCGGAAGAATTATCCCAGGATTTTGAAGAAGACGACTGGGAGGAGAATGAAGACGACAGGGAAGCTCTGTACGAGGATGAGATTGAAGGTTTTTACAATGAGAAAGAAAGCGACGCCAAAAGCGCGGAAGGGCTTTATATAGAAGAAGACGAAGATGAGTTTGACCCGGAATCCGATTTTGCCGATTTAGCATTTTTGGAGCTGGAAGAGGGGGGATTTGACTATGAAGAATAAAGTTCCCATGCGCCAGTGCATCGGGTGCAGGGAAATGAAAAGCAAGCGGGAGCTGCTGCGGATCTTGCGAACCCCGGAAGGGGAACTGCTGTTGGATTTTACAGGCAGGAAAAACGGACGCGGGGCGTACCTGTGCCGGGATTTTGAGTGTTTTACTAAAGCCAGGAAGAGCAAAGCCCTGGAGCGTTCTTTTCAGATGAGCATTCCGCAGGAAGTCTATGAGAGTTTGGAAAAGGAGTGGATAGGATTTGCAGAGGAATAAGGTTTTATCTTT
This sequence comes from uncultured Lachnospiraceae bacterium, assembly GCA_910588775.1. Lineage (GTDB taxonomy): Bacteria > Bacillota > Clostridia > Lachnospirales > Lachnospiraceae > MGBC164599. The sequence continues at coordinate 48,163 of CAJURH010000007.1, read as the reverse complement.
GGCTGGTCTGGCGGCGCGAGCCGGGAAGCTTGCCAGCGGGGAATATATAGTGGAAAATTCGATTCGGTCCGGTGAGGGGTATCTGGTTATAGTAGCAGAGGACGCCTCGGCCAATACCAAGAAGAAGTTTTCAGATAAATGCAGTTATTACCAGGTTCCGATTTTGTTTACGGGAACCAGGGAGGAATTGGGCAGAGCCATTGGCAAGGATTTTCGCGCCAGCGCCGTAGCGCTGGACGAAGGGTTTGCAAAAGCGATGCTGGATGCAGTAGGCCAACGCCAGAAGAAGGAGGAATGTGTATGCCAAAAATGAGAGTGTATGAACTTGCCAGGGAACTGAGCAGGGAAAATAAAGAAGTGATTGAGTATTTGAGGGGTAAAGGGGCAGATATTAAAAGTCATGCCAGCACAGTGGAGGAAAGTCTGGCGGACGAGGCGAGAAAGAACCTGGGTAAGGGAACTTCTTCAGGCGAGGCTCCAAAAAAGAAGAAAAATATTATAAAAGTGTTCCGCGCCCAAAACGCCAGCGATGGCGGCAAAGAGCACGGTGGGAAGAAGGAGCGCAGGCCGTCACAGAACCGCTCAAGCCAGGGCCGCACGCAGGGAGAGCAGTCCAAAGACCCGTCGAAACAGCAGGCGAAACCAGCCGGAGACGGTCAGGCAAGGCAGGAGTCCGGGGGTAGATCTCCGCGTCAGGGCCAGGGCCGCGATCATAGTCCGCGCAGTGATGCAAACCATGGCCAGCAGGGTCGCGGCGGCCAGGGAAGAAATCAAAGCCGTGACCAGGGTCAGAGGCGAAGTCCAGGCCAGGGCCGTGACCAAGGTCAGGGAAGAAATCAGGGCCGCGACCAGGGCCAGGGGAGAAGCCAGGGCCGCGACCAGAGCCAGGGGAGAAGCCAGGGCCGCGACCAGAGCCAGGGAAGAAACCAGGGTCAGGGCCGTGATCAAGGCCAGGGAAGGAATCAGGGGCCAGGAAGGAGCCAGGGTCAGGGAAGGAATCAGGGTTCCAATTCCCAGAGACCAGGACAAAACCGTCCTTCCGGGCAGTTTAATAAAGGCAAAGGAGGAACGGCAAGGCCGGGCCAGGAGCGTAGAGACAGGGATATGCTCACGGTGGAAGCCCAGTCCAAGAACCTGAAAGAAAGCAAAAAAGAGAGAGACCGCACAAAGGGAAAGAAAGAATTTGACAAAAACAGCACGCAGAGTCGCCGTCCCAACCAGGGCGGGGGAAGAAGGCCTAACATGCGTCTTCCCAAAGCGCTGCAAAAGCCCAATAATCAGCAGAGGCCCGAGGAGAAGAAGCCGGAGATTAAGGAAATCACGCTTCCAGAGAAAATGACCATCCGGGAACTGGCGGAGAAGATGAAGATGCAGCCTTCCGTCATCGTGAAGAAGTTATTCCTGGAAGGCGTGATGGTGACTGTGAATCACGAGATTGATTTCGAGAAGGCGCAGGAAATCGCCCTGGGCTACGACATCATCGCTGAGCCCGAAGAGAAAGTGGATGTGATTGAAGAACTGCTGCGGGAAGAAGAGGAAAATACAGAAAATATGGTTCCCAGACCGCCAGTAGTCTGCGTAATGGGTCATGTAGACCACGGCAAAACTTCCCTTTTGGATGCCATCCGGAATACCAATGTGACCGACAAAGAGGCGGGCGGCATCACCCAGCGCATCGGCGCGTATATTGTCACTGTCAACGGACAGAAGATTACCTTCCTGGATACGCCGGGACATGAAGCGTTCACAGCCATGCGTATGCGCGGAGCCAACGCCACGGACATAGCCATCCTGGTTGTGGCGGCAGACGACGGCGTAATGCCCCAGACCGTGGAAGCCATCAACCACGCGAAAGCCGCTGGCATTGAGATTGTTGTGGCCATCAACAAGATTGATAAGCCCAGCGCCAATGTGGAGCGGGTGAAACAGGAATTATCCGAATACGAATTGATTCCTGAAGACTGGGGCGGCAGCGCCATTTTCGTTCCGGTATCAGCCCATACAGGGGAAGGCATCGAGACATTGCTGGAGATGATGCTTCTGGTGGCGGAAGTGGCTGAACTGAAAGCCAATCCCAAGCGAAAGGCCAGAGGTCTTGTCATCGAAGCGGAACTTGACAAAGGAAAAGGCCCGGTGGCCAGCATCCTGGTTCAGAAAGGAACGCTCCATGTGGGTGATTTCATCGCGGCAGGCTCCTGTTCTGGAAAAGTCCGCGCCATGATGGACGACAAGGGAAGACGGGTGAAATCAGCTGGGCCTTCCACGCCTGTGGAAATACTGGGTCTCAATGATGTGCCCAACGCCGGCGAGATTTTAATCGCCTTTGACAACGATAAAGAAGCAAAATCCTTTGCCCAGACCTTCGTATCCGAGAATAAGAAACATCTGCTGGAAGACACCAAGGCGAAATTGTCTCTGGACGATTTGTTCAGCCAGATTCAGGCTGGCACCTTAAAAGAACTGCCGATCATTATCAAAGCGGATGTGCAGGGATCGGTGGAAGCTGTAAAACAAAGCCTGCTGAAACTGACCAACGAGGAAGTGGTGGTCAAAGTCATCCATGGCGGCGTAGGCGCCATCAACGAGTCCGATGTGAGTTTGGCGTCCACATCCAACGCCATTGTCATTGGATTTAACGTAAGACCGGATACCCAGGCAAAGGCCATCGCCGAACAGGAAGGCGTGGATATGCGCCTGTATAAAGTCATTTACCAGGCCATTGAAGATGTGGAATCCGCTATGAAGGGCTTGTTGGATCCGATATTTGAAGAACAGGTGATTGGCCATGGAGAGGTGCGCCAGACATTCCATGCGTCTGGAGTGGGAACCATTGCCGGATCTTATGTATTGGATGGACGATTTGAGAGAAACTGTAAAGTAAGAATTACAAGAGAAGGCGAGCAGATCTACGAAGGCGCGCTGGCGTCTCTGAAGCGTTTCAAAGACGACGTGAAAGAAGTCAAAGCCGGGTATGAATGCGGCATTGTCTTGGAAGATTTTAACGATATTATGGAAGAAGACCAGGTGGAAGCCTATATTATGGTGGAAGTGCCAAGATAAGCGCAGGTCAGTGCGCCATGGGAGGGAAAAATGAGAAAAAACAGCATCAAAAGCGTTCGCGTCAATGGAGAGGTGCAGCGGGAGTTAAGTGAGATTATTCGAAATCAGATTAAAGACCCCCGCATCTGCGCCATGACCTCGGTGGTGGCTGTGGAAGTGGCGCCGGATCTGAGAACCTGCAAAGCGTATATCAGCGTGTTGGGAGATGAGAAGGCGCAGGCGGACACCATGGCCGGCTTAAAGAGCGCGGAAGGCTACATCCGCCGCCAGTTGGCGGGTAGCTTGAATATGCGGATTACGCCGCAGATTCGATTTATATTGGATCAGTCCATTGAATACGGAGTCAACATGTCCAAGAAAATAGATGAAGTGATAAAGAAGGAATAAATGTCAAGCAATTGCGAAACGAATGTTTCATACGCTCGCGTTTGTTCAAAATAGATAAAACGGAGCTCAAAACCGTCTTTTATTCGCTCCTTATTTATCTATTTTGTTCAAACTTTGGTTACGAAATGGGCATTTCGCAATTATAAGAAATTAATATATAAAGAGGAAATTTGCATGGATCGGATAGAAGAGGTTCTGGAACAGGTAAACACGGTGGCGATTGCAGGGCATATCCGGCCAGACGGGGACTGTATCGGTTCCTGTATGGGATTGTTTAACTATATAGAGGAGAATTACCCAGCCATCGCCGCAGATGTATATTTAGAACAGCCCGGACAGGTCTTTTCGTATATTCCGGGCATAGAGAAAGCGCAGACGTCATGCAACCCGGACGCTGTATACGATTTGATTATTGCGCTGGATACCAGCACATTGGAGCGCATGGGCGTGATTTCCCCGTGTTTTGCCCGGGCGAAGAAAACCGTGTGCATCGACCATCATGTGAGCAATGCCGGATATGCGGATGTGAATTGGATACAGGGTCAGGCAAGTTCTGCGGCGGAAGTGTTGTATAAACTGCTGGACCCGGAGAAAATCAGCGCCCGGACGGCGGCCTGCATTTACACGGGCATTGTCCATGACACCGGTGTGTTTCAATATCCGGCCACCACGCCGGAAACCATGCGCATAGCGGCCAGTCTGATGGAAACGGGCATTGAATTTCACAAAATTATCGAAGAGTCTTTTTACCAGAAGACGTACATTCAGAATCAGGTGATGGGTCGTGTGCTGGCAGAGAGCATTATGCTGCTGCACGGGGCCTGCATTGTGGGCGTGCTTAAGAAAAAAGACCTGATTTTCTATGGGGTCAAAGGGCACGACCTGGATGGGATTATCAGCCAGCTGCGTACGACGAAAGGCGTGGAAGTGGCCATGTTTTTGTACGAATTGGAGAGCATGAATTATAAAGTCAGTCTGCGGTCCAGTGGAAAAGTGGATGTGAATCGTGTGGCCGCCTACTTTGGCGGAGGCGGGCATGTCCGTGCGGCAGGCTGCGAAATCAAAGGAACGGCCCACGATGTGATTAATAATCTTACGTTGCAGATAGAGGAACAGTTGTAATTATGGAGATGGCAAGAGACAGATGCTGGATGGGATTATAAACATAAAGAAAGAAAAAGGCTATACGTCTCACGATGTAGTGGCCAAATTAAGGGGCATCTTAAGACAAAAGAAAATCGGGCATACCGGGACGCTGGACCCGGACGCTACAGGAGTTCTGCCCGTTTGCCTGGGCAAAGCAACCAGGCTTTGCGATCTGCTGACGGATAGAGAGAAAACATATAGGGCTGTGCTCCTGTTGGGAAGAGTGACGGATACCCAGGATATTTCTGGGAAAACACTGGAGGAAAATCCGGCTCTGGTTCAGCCAGAAGAAATATATGCCTGTCTCCGAGATTTTGAAGGGGATTCTATGCAGATTCCTCCCATGTACAGCGCTTGCAAAGTACAAGGAAAGCGGTTGTATGAGTTGGCCAGGGAAGGCATAGAAGTAGAACGGCGGCCCAGGCCGGTTCACATCCGGCAGATTACCGTGCAGGCGATGAACCTTCCACGGGTTTCATTTGAAGTGACCTGCTCTAAGGGGACGTATATACGTACCTTATGCCACGACATTGGGCGCCGCCTGGGCTGCGGCGGTTGTATGGAAGAGCTGACCCGCACCCGGTCTGGCATGTTTGCCATTGACCAGGCGTTAACCCTTGCGCAGGTGGAGGCGTTGCGGGACGAGGGGCGGTTGGATGCATGTCTTGTGACCATTGAGCAGGCCCTGCAAAACTACCCCAAAGCCGTATGCGACGCGGCGGAGGACCGTCTGTTGAATAACGGAAATCCCCTTTTGTTAAAAGCGTGCGGCTTGGAGGGAGAAGGATGGGTGCGCGTCTACGACAGCCAGCGGGTTTTCAAGGGAATCTACCAGAGAAGGCCGGGCACAGGGAAATACTTTCCGGTGAAAATGTTTTTGTAGTCAGGAGATGGCCATGAAATATGTGAAGGAAAGAGAAAAACTGTTTTTGCGGGGACCCAGCGTGGTCACTCTGGGCAAATTCAACGGCCTGCACCGTGGGCATCGGAAATTAATTGGCCGGGTTTTGGAAATCGGCGGAAAAGGCTATGAGACAGTGGTCTGTGCCTTTGAAACGCCGTCCAGGAAGCTCTTGACGGGGGCAGAGCGCTACAGGCTTTTGGAGGAGATGGGCGTGGATACTTTGGCGGAATGCGCCATGGATTTCAAGCTGATGCATATGACTCCAGAGGAGTTTGCCAAGCAAGTTCTGGTCAGGCAGATGCATGTGGCCTGGGCAGTGGTGGGCCCGGATTTTCGGTTTGGCTATCAGAGAAAAGGCGACGTGGCCTGTCTGCAGGAGCTGGGACGAAAGTACGGATTCCAGGTGGAAGTCTTGGAAAAGGAGCGGGACGGGGACAGGCCCGTCAGCAGCACCTATATCCGCGAACAACTGAACGAAGGCCACATGGAGAAAGTGAACTCTCTGTTGGGCTATCCTTTTTCCACCACCGGGGAAGTGGTCCACGGGCGCGGATTGGGACATACCATCGGCATACCCACTGCCAATCTGATTCCGCCCAAGGAAAAACTGATGCCGCCCAATGGAGTCTACGCCACCCGTTCCCGGTTTCCCCACAGGGAATATCTGGGGATTACCAACGTGGGGTACAAGCCCACCGTGGGTGGAGAAGATTTTCTGGGGGTGGAGACATATTTATTTGACTGTCATGAGAACCTATATGGTGTGCAGTCCACAGTGGCTTTCTGTCATTTTTTGCGTTATGAGAGGAAATTTGCTTCCTTGCAGCAGCTTAAAGAGCAATTATTAAACACAGATGTTTTACAGGCAAAAGAGTTTTTTGCAAAAAACGCCATGGGATAAATGTGCGGCTCGCACGAGAATGGAGGGAGTTTATGTCTGCGTTTAGCGTTATTCTAGGTTTAATGGGTGGTTTGGGACTCTTTTTATATGGAATGAAGTTAATGAGCGACGGTCTGGAAAAGGTGGCGGGCGCCAAAATGCGCGGCGTGCTGGAATTTTTTACGAAAAACCGATTCGTAGGCATGCTGGTGGGCGTTGTGTTCACGGCGATTATCCAGTCTTCCAGCGCCACCACAGTAATGGTGGTCAGTTTCGTAAATTCCGGTTTGATGAACCTGATGCAGGCAGCCGGCGTGATTATGGGCGCCAATATTGGGACCACAGTGACTTCCCAGTTGATTTCGTTTAATCTGTCGGAATGGGCGCCGATGTTTGTGATGATCGGCGTGATTATGAGCATGTTCTGTAAGAATCAGAAAGTAGTCCGTTTTGGTGAGGTGATTCTGGGTTTTGGAATTTTGTTCATGGGGTTGTCCACCATGTCCAGCTCCATGGCCGTATTGAAGGAGTCGCCAGCCATCGCGCAGATTTTGGGATCTCTGGAAAACCACTATCTGGCTCTTCTGGTGGGATTTGTGATTACGGCTATTTTGCAGAGCTCGTCGGCTACCGTGGGGATTGTGCTCCTTTTGGCAAGCCAGGGACTTTTGGAAATCCAGATCTGTTTCTTCATTATTCTTGGATGTAACATCGGTTCCTGCGTATCCGCGCTTTTGGCCAGTCTGGGGGGCAAGAAGGATGCGAAAAGGGCGGCTTGGATTCATTTTCTGTTCAACATATTCGGGTCGCTGGCCATTATGGTGTTCCTGACGGTCGCGCTGGGTCCGATTACAGAATTCATCGGCCGCATCTCCGGCTACAATCCGGCGCGGGAAGTGGCCAACGCTCACACGATTATCAAAGTGGTGGAAGTGATTTTACTGTTCCCGTTTATCCAGTGGGTTGTGAAGCTGACGTACCGGATTGTGCCAGGCGGGGACGAGTCCATGGAAAAAGGCTCCCAGTTGGAGTTTATTGGCGAGAAGAATGTGTTTTCGCCCACGACGGCGGTGTTTGACGCCACCAGGGAGCTGGAGCGGATGGGCTATATGGCCATGACGAATTTGAAAAGGGCCATGGACGCGCTGCTGAACATGGATGAAAAGAAAATTCGCAAAGTCTATGAGGTGGAGAAAAATATTGACGCGCTCAATGAATCCATTACGGACTATTTGGTGGCGTTAAACCAGACCACCATTCCGGTGGATGACGCCAAGAGCATCGGCGGTCTGTTCCACGTGGTCAACGACATTGAACGGATTGGAGACCATGCGGAGAATATAGCGGATGCGGCGCAGATGCGCATGGAGCAGAATCTGGATTTTAGCCAGCAGGCTAGATCGGGGCTTACCCAGATGCTAAGCATGGTGATTCAAATTACCACTTATTCACTGGACATGTTCTCCAACAATAACCAGGAGCATATGCAGGAGATCCTGGAGTTGGAAGACCAGGTGGATGAAATGGAGCGCAGGTTGCAGCAGGAGCATGTGAACAGGCTGACGCGAAATGAATGCACGCCGGCGGCGGGAATGATTTATTCGGATATTATTTCCGGTATGGAACGGGTCGCCGATCACGCCACCAACATTGCGTTTTCCATCATGGAGGATGCGGAAAATTAGAGCGGCGAGCCTATATTTATGAGGTGTAAGATGGAAAAAACAGAGAATAATATAGACATAAGTGTGATTGTACCCATATACAATGTGGAAGAATATTTGGAGGAATGTCTGGATTCGTTACTGAATCAGACCAAAGAAAATATTGAGATTATCATGGTGGATGACGGGTCCACAGACAGAAGCGGGGAAATAGCGGACGCTTACGCAGAGAAATATCCCCATTTCCACTGTTATCACAAAGCAAACGGCGGTCTGGGCCATGCGAGAAATTACGGCGTTCCCCATGCCAAAGGAAAATACATTGCCTTTGTGGACTCGGACGATGTGGTTTCTCTGGACATGTATGACAAGATGTTCGCATACGCAGAGAGAAACGGCAGCGACCTGACCATATGCAACGTGGTGCGTTTTAACACAAAGAAAGTTTGGGCGTCCAATCTGCATCGACTGGCCTTTCACAATATGAGGACCAATACGCATATAACCAAGAATCAAAATCTGATTTACGACACCACGTCCTGGAATAAGCTGATTCTGCGTTCCTTTTATTTGGAGCATAATTTCGCCTTCCCGGAAAACATTCTGTACGAGGACATTCCGGTTACAATCCCTATGCACTATCTGGCCAACAATGTGTCGATTGTGGAGAACACTTATTATTTCTGGCGGGTTCGCGACGGCGTAAGTAAGTCCATCACGCAAAATTATGACAAGACCAGGAATCTGACTGACCGGATTAAAATACTGGAAATGCTGGACGATTTTTTTGAAAAAAACGTGAAAGAGCCTGCCCTTCACCAGATGAAGCAGAAGAAGGCGCTGGAAGTGGACCTGATGATTTTCCTCAACAAATTCGACTACATGTCCCATGAAGTGGTGGAGGAAATGCTTATGGCCATAAACGAATATATAGACAAGGCCATAGATAAGGATTCCTTTCAACGGATACGGCTGATTTACCGGCAGAAATACGAATATATGCGAAATTATGATATCGACAACCTGATAAAGCTGACAGAATATCAACGGAACGGCTATTACAATGCCCAGGTGAGAGAAGAGGACGGGAAGTTTCAGATTACTGCGGACGACAGCCTCTTCACGCTTAAGGACCGGGACATAACCGATGAAATCATTCAGATTGAGCCGAAAAGATATATTGACCGGGTTGAGATAAAAGAGGGTAAGATTCATATTTATGCTTATGTGTACAAACACAGACTGAATATAGAGGACGCGTCCGGCCAGTCCATTCAGGCGTTTCTGGAAAACGAATATACGGCGGAGAGGATTTCGCTGCCAGTGACGCCTGTGGAGGACGGCAAGGCCACCCAGAGCAGAGGGACGCTGTTTGATGTGGCTACAGGCATTACGAGCAAATACAATTACGACGGCGCCGGATTTGAGATAGAATTGGACTTGGATAAATTCGACCTGACAAGGAAGGACGAAGGTTTTTACAAAATCTTCATTGTCTACGAGAACAGAGTTTCCGCAGGCAGTTTTTATCTGGACAGCATGTACAAGCGCAAAATCGGCTACGCGGTTGTTCTGGAGGATAAATATGCGCAGATTGATTACGATCCGTCAGGTGAGATCCGCCTTTTCTTAAAAGGGGGAAACAGCTTTGTGCAGGACATGGCCGTTGAGGGGGCGAATATAGCGATTTTCCTGGAAAAGAAGGCCGAGAAGGTCTGGGCCAGGCGAGAGGAGCAGACGGACGACAGCCCGCTGTATTTTAAGACGGAGGACGGCCAGGCATTTCTGGCGCCGTTGAGTGATTTTGCGCGCGGTGTAAATTACAGTTTGTTTGTAAAGGAAGAAGAAGGCAGCGAGGGACCGCTTTTTTGCAGAGACAAAAAGGTTTCCATTAAAAACGAGGAAGGTCCGGCGGTTATCTTCGTAACCGGCATGAGTCATCAGGTGCGCTTTGCTACGCAGGACGCCATTACCCTCTTAAATAAGATGCAGGAGACGGAAGAAGGCGTGGTAAAGCTGCGGACGGCGGTTTTGACCGATGGAACAGACTTCGCCCGCGCGCAGAGAGCCATTCTCTATGTGCAAGACGTCATCACAGGCGGGCAGACCGTCCTGGCCAGATCCAAATGTACGCATAAAGACGGCAAAGCCTACTGTAAGTTTTCCGTCAATTTTGACGATGAAAAGATTACCAGGAATCTTTTCGCCAGCACACGGGATGTGTTCGTGGCATATAAGGACGCGGATAGAGAGCTGGGCGCCAGTTTGCTGTACAGCAGGAAATTTTATAGAATTGAAAAGAAATTCCCCACACTGGAGCTGGTCTGTTACAGAGCGGGCGGCGCCAACATCCGGTTGAGAAGTTCCAAACTGTGGCCCCAGGAGGAGGACACGTATCAGAAAAGGCAGGCGCTCACGGCCAGGAATTATCCCCAGTACCGGACGGAGAAACTGGATAACAGATGTATTGTCTTCGAGTCCATGTGGGGTAGGAAATATAGTTGCAATCCCCAGCATCTGTATGAGTATGTGGACGCGCACTATCCCATGTACAAGTGTGTGTGGTCTCTGAACGATGAGAGAATGCCCATCAAGGGAAACGGCATACGGGTGCGAAGAGGTTCCCAGGAATACTATCATTACCTTGCCACGGCCAAATATTTTGTAAACAACGTGAACTTCGAGACAGGATATGTGAAAAGAGAGGGCCAGATTGAGATCCAGACCATGCATGGAACGCCCCTGAAAACCTTGGGTTTGGATGTGGAAACTGATTTTCCCAATGAGAAGAGTCGAATCCGTTATATCGAGAAAAATTCCCGGTGGGATTACCTTCTTGTCCAGGGGCGGTTTATGAAAGAAAAAGCCTATGACTGTTTTCAGTTCGAAAAAGAGATCTTAGAATGCGGCTATCCGAGGACGGATGTTCTGTTCAACACAGACAAAGACAAGATTCTGGATATTAAAAAGGATCTGGGACTTCCGCTGGATAAGAAAATTATTTTGTACGCGCCCACCTGGCGGACGAAGGGAACGTTTGACATGCGTCTTGACCTGGAGAAGTTAAGAGAGGCTTTCGGGGAACAGTATATCGTTCTGGTGAGGCTTCACCATCTATGTGCGCCAGAGGACTGGATTGAGGCCGATAACCAGTTCGTATTCGACCTGCACGCCTATAAATGCGTGGAAGATCTGTATCTTATTTCGGATATGCTGATTACCGACTATTCGTCCGTTATGTTCGACTACGCTCTGCTGGACCGTCCGATGATTTTCTACATGTATGATTTGGCGGAGTACCGGGATAACTTAAGGGGGCTATATGTGGATATAGAACAAGAGGCTCCTGGACCCATTGTTTTCGACACAGAGGGCGTCATCCAGGCGGTGAAGAATATAGAAGGGGAAATGGAGAAGTGCAGTGGGAAAATCGCGGCGTTTAAGGAGAAATATCTGGGATACGAGAGCGGCGTCTCCTGCGAGGCCATTATAAAAAAAGTATTCAGACCCAGTAAAATTGCAAATGCTTTTTCCCAACTGAAAAGGAAAATATTAAAATAGTTTACAAAAAGTTTTATGTATGTTATACTGGGACAGTGTGAAACAGCCCATATTCAGAAATCGGATACTCCGACCATTTCTTAATATGCGGCCAAAACAAAAAAGGGCAGCGGCGAGAAAGAGCGGCGCTCCAAAGAATAGAGGAGGAAATTCAAGTGATTTCAAAGGAAAAGAAAGCTTCAATCATGAAAGAATACGCCAGGACAGAAGGAGACACCGGATCACCAGAAGTGCAGATTGCGGTTCTGACAGCCAGGATTCAGGAATTAACCGAGCATCTGAAGGTGCATCATAAGGATCATCATTCCAGACGGGGCCTTTTGAAAATGGTAGGTCAAAGACGCGGATTGTTAGCTTATTTAAAGAAAACGGACATTGAGAGATACCGTGCGCTGATCGAGAGGTTAGGGCTGAGAAAATAAGGTATGTGTGCAGTTCAGGGGCGGGTCCATCCGCCCCTGTTTTAACATAGTTAGAAAGGAAACCAGTATATGTACAAAAGTTATTCCATGGAATTGGCGGGGAGGACGCTGCGGATCGATATTGGCCGCGTAGCCGGACAGGCGAATGGGGCGGCTTTGATGTTTTACGGAGATACCACAGTGCTGTCTACTGCCACTGCATCCGAGAAGCCCAGGGAAGGGATTGATTTCTTTCCATTGAGTGTAGAATACGAAGAGAAAATGTACGCGGTGGGTAAGATACCGGGAGGGTTCAATAAGCGGGAGGGAAAAGCAAGTGAGCATTCGGTGCTTACATCCAGAGTCATTGACCGTCCTATGCGGCCGTTGTTCCCGAAAGACTACAGGAACGACGTCACTTTGAATAACCTGGTCATGTCGGTGGACCCGGAGTGCAATCCGGAAGTTCCGGCCATGCTGGGCTCAGCTTTGGCTACATGTATCTCGGACATCCCCTTTGACGGGCCGTGTGCGGCCACGCAGTTGGGATTGATTGACGGGAAGCTGGTTGTGAACCCTTCCCTGGCGCAAAAGGATATTTCCGATCTGCAGCTTACAGTGGCTTCCACCAGAGAGAAAGTCATTATGATTGAGGCAGGCGCCAACGAAGTGCCGGAAGATCAGATGATTGAGGCCATTTACAAAGCTCATGAAGTGAATCAGGAGATTATCACCTTTTTTGATACAATCATTGCGGAAGTCGGAAAGCCCAAGCACAGCTATGACAGTTACGCAGTGCCCCAGGAGATTGTGGACGCATTGATGGAGCTGATTCCGGCGCAGGAGATGGAAGAGGCTGTGTTCACCGATGTGAAACAGGTGCGGGAGGCGAATATCCGGGCCATTGAAGAGCGCCTGGAAGAAGCCTGGGCGGACCGTGAGGAATGGTTGCCGTTTATCGGGGACGCGGTGTACCAGTACCAGAAGAAAACCGTGCGCAAGATGATTTTGAAAGACCGCAAGCGTCCTGACGGACGAGCCATTGATGAAATCCGTCCGCTGGCGGCCGAGATTGACATTGTGCCCAGAGTTCACGGCTCTGGCATGTTTACCAGAGGACAGACCCAGATCTGTACGATTACCACTCTGGCGCCGCTGGCGGACGCCCAGAGAATCGACGGTCTGGATGAGATGGAGACTTCCAAGCGGTATATGCACCACTATAATTTCCCGTCTTATTCGGTGGGCGAAACCCGTCCGTCCAGAGGGCCGGGACGCAGGGAGATTGGCCATGGCGCTCTTGCGGAGAAGGCATTGATACCAGTGCTTCCGTCGGAGGAAGAGTTTCCCTATGCCATCCGTACGGTTTCGGAAACTTTTGAGTCCAACGGCTCCACATCCCAGGCCAGCATCTGCGGCTCCACATTGTCTCTGATGGCGGCAGGGGTTCCCATTAAGAAACCAGTGGCGGGGATTTCAACGGGGCTAGTGACCGGGGACGCGGACGACGATTATGTGGTTCTCACCGATATTCAGGGCCTGGAAGATTTCTTCGGAGACATGGACTTCAAAGTGGCGGGCACGCATGATGGCATCACAGCCATTCAGATGGATATTAAGATTCATGGCCTGACCCGGCCCATTGTGGAGGAAGCCATCCGCAGGACCAAGGAAGCCCGGGAATATATTCTCAACGAGATTATGGAGCCGTGCATCGCCAAACCCAGGGAATCTGTGGGCATTTATGCGCCTAAGATTATCCAGATTCAGATCGACCCACAGAAAATCGGCGACGTGGTGGGCCAGAGAGGCAAAACCATCAACCAGATTATCGACGAGACAGGCGTTAAAATCGACATTTCCGACGAAGGCGCGGTTTCCATCTGCGGTACAGAGCAGGATAGCATGGATAAGGCGGCGGAGATGGTGCGGATTATCACCACAGACTTTGAGGCCGGACAGATTTTCGTGGGCAAAGTGGTCAGCATTAAGGAATTCGGCGCGTTTTTGGAATTTGCGCCGGGCAAAGAGGGAATGGTTCACATTTCCAAGATCAGCAAAGGGCGGATCAACCGCGTGGAGGATGTGCTGACGCTGGGCGATAAGGTGAAAGTGGTCTGCCTGGGGAAAGACCGGATGGGCAGAATCAGTTTCAGCATGAAGGATGTTCCTATGGAGACATAAGAATTTATAGAAAGCTGCTGCGGGTTATTGTCACATGCGGCGGCTTTTTTCTGAAAATAGAGGGGTAGAGGACATGCGTTACCATAATATTACCAAGGACGATATGTTAAATGGTTACGGGCTGCGTGTGGTTCTGTGGGTGTCGGGATGCAGCCATTGCTGCCCCCAGTGCCACAACCCTGTTACATGGGACCCCTATGGGGGCCTTCCTTTCACAGAGGCGGAGCGCCAAGAGATTTTCCGGGAGTTGGACAAGGATTTCATTTCTGGGATTACCTTCAGCGGCGGTGATCCGCTGCACGTCTTCAATATTGCGGACGTGACGGCTCTGGCCAGGGAAATCCGCCAGAAATATCCGGGCAAGACCATCTGGCTATACACGGGATATCTGTGGGAGGAGATTCAGAGCCAGGAGATTGTACAGTATCTGGATGTGCTGATCGACGGGGAGTTCCAGGTGGATAAGATGGAACAGAACTTAAAATGGGTGGGCAGCAGCAACCAGAGGGTAATTCACGTGCCAAAATCCATCCTTCAGGGAAGGGTGGTTCTCCTGGATTGAAATACAGCTTTGCGATTGTGGAACAAACTTAGATTAACGAAATGAATGTTTCGCGATTGTCTAAAAGCGCTGGAAGAGAGGAGACGCCATGAAAAGAATCGGGAAATTTCATAAAGTGAGTTTTCAGCGTTTTCGGGAAGACTGGGAAAATGCATATGGCAGCCGGGAGGATCTGGAGGTAATCTATCGGAAAATCCAGTTGCCCCAAAGGGCCACCAAGGGCAGCGCCGGTTACGACTTCTATGCGCCTGTGGATATTGTTTTGCAGCCGGGGGAAGGGACGAAAGTGTTCACAGGAATCCGGGTGGAGATGGACGAGAGCTGGGTGTTGACCTGTTATCCAAGAAGCGGTTTGGGATTTAAGTATCGCATGCAGTTGGATAACACTGTGGGGGTAATCGACAGCGATTATTTCTATTCCGATAACGAAGGGCATATTCAGGCGAAAATCACCAACGACAGCCGGGAAGGCAAAACGCTGACCATCGCGGCCGGAACCGGATTCATGCAGGGGATTTTCCTGGAATACGGCATTACGGTGGACGACGACGCGTCTGGCATAAGAAACGGCGGGCTGGGGAGCACTACCTTTTCACAGTAGGAAGGCAGACGAAAAGGGGGATGTCCTCCCCCTTTTTTGAAAACTTGCGTTATTCGATTGGAACGCCGGCTTCCTCTTCTTTCCGGGCGTTTTCCAGAATTCGTTCAAATGCTTGGGATGCCGCCTGGTATTCTCCGTCGTCTTCGATGTTGGCCAGAATGGGGTCACCCTGCTCGGTCTTGCTGAATGCGTATAAGAATACTTCGCCATCCTTGTTGTGGCCCTGGTTGTCTAAAGGCAGGAGGGCAATATATTCTTTCTTGTCCACCGGGAATACCGTAAGGATGGCGCAGTCCACTTCCGTGTCGTCTTCCATGGTCAGCGTAATGGTGCTGGGAGAATTGGAATTGCCCAGGTTGGGATTGGATGAACAGTTGCTGGTGCAGGAAGCGCAGTCTACAGGAGAGCAGCCGTCTCCGCCCAGGTTTTGGATTTTATTTTCTTCACTCATATTTTTTCCTCGCTTTTTAAATATCTGTTTCTATAAGATTAATTCTTACATTAACTTTAACAGATAAATTAGGGGATTGCAAGGTTTAGTGAAAAAATCTATAATATTATTGTAACAAATTTTACCAGTGGAGGAGAATATGAAATTAATTTCTTGGAATGTGAACGGCATACGTGCCTGCCTGAAGAAGGGATTTGAAGATTTTTTCAGGGAAGCGGACGCGGATATTTTCTGCATTCAGGAGAGTAAATGCCAGGGGGGCCAGGTGGAGCTGTCATTGCCGGGGTACAATCAGTATTGGAACAGTGCGGTGAAGAAAGGTTATTCCGGCACGGCGGTGTTTACCAGAGAGGAACCTCTGCGTGTGGATTATGGCATTGGCATAGAGGAGCATGATCAGGAGGGCCGGGTGATTACCCTGGAGTTTCCGGACTTTTATCTGGTGAATGTATATACGCCCAATTCCCAGGATGGACTGGCCAGGCTCTCGTACCGGATGGACTGGGAGAGGGATTTTCTTCAGTATTTGCAGGGGTTAAATGAGAGGCGTCCAGTGGTTTTCTGTGGAGATTTGAATGTGGCCCACCAGGAGATTGATTTGAAAAATCCCAAGAGCAACCGCAAAAACGCCGGCTTTTCTGATGAGGAGAGAGCGTGTTTTACCAAAGTTCTGGAGAGCGGATTTATTGATACGTTTCGGTATTTTCACCCTGACCTGGAGGGAGCCTATTCCTGGTGGTCTTACCGCTTTAATTCCCGTGCCCGGAATGCGGGATGGCGCATCGACTATTTCTGCGTGTCGCCGGAGCTTAAAGAAGCTTTGCAGGATGCGAAAATCTTAAGCGAAGTTATGGGGTCCGACCATTGCCCCGTGGAGCTTACGCTGGATTTATAAAAAACAAAAGTAACTGCCATAAGGAGGCCCGTATGGAGGATCAAAAGTTAAGCTTGAAGAAGGGAAACCCCAGAGTGTTGGGAGTTACGAGGATGGAGGATGGGTATAATTTTGCCCTGTGCGCGCCGGATGGCGAAGAAGTGAGTTTATTGATTTATAAAAAGGGGGATTTGAAACCCCAGTGGGAATTTGCCTTGCCAGAACAGTACAGGACGGGCAGTGTGTACGCAGTGTGCGTTTCAGGAGTCGATCTGGAAGATTATGAATACAATTACCGTATTGGGCAGCGGGTGTCGCAGGACGCTTATGCGGCGGTTCTGCGGGGAACGGGGGCGTTCGGTGAGCTTGCGGACCCCAGTCAGCCCCATAAAGTGCGCTGCGGCATTTTTCCGGTCAGCCGACTGTCCTGGGAGGAAGAAAGCCGTCCATGGACGCCCTATGAAGACACGGTGATTTACAAGGTGCATGTGCGCGGCTACACCATGCACAGGAATTCCCGGGTTCGCTGTAAGGGCACTTTTGCGGGGCTTCAGGAGAAAATCCCCTATTTCCGGGATCTGGGAATCACGGCCCTAGAGTTGATGCCCGCCTATGAATTCCGAGAGGTTATGGCGCCAGAGGAGATGCCTCTGGAGTATGTCTATAAAATGAAGGACAAGTTCGCGCTGAATTTCTGGGGCTATACGAGGGGGTATTATTTTGCGCCTAAGGCGGCGTATAGCCACAGTGCAGATCCCATACAGGAATTTCAGGATCTGGTGGCGGCCCTTCACAAGGCGGGCCTGGAATGCATCATGGAGTTTTATTTCCCAGTGGGGTGCAATCCCGGAATGGCTGCCGCTGTGATCCGTCACTGGAAAATGCAGTACCATGTGGATGGTTTTCATCTGATTGGAGACGGGGTTCCCAGAAATCTGCTGGCGGGGGACCCTCTGCTAAGCCAAACAAAGTTGCTGTTCGGCGCGGTGGATGCAGGTGAGGCAGACGGACAATGGGCGCCCGGGGACAAAAACCTGGCGGAATGCAACGAAGGCTTTAAGCAGGATATGCGCAGATGGCTGAAAGGGGATGAAGATTCTCTGGAGCCGGCGCTGAACCGGATGCGCAGGAATCCGAAAGGGCACGCGGTAGTCAATTATATGGTCAGCCAGGATGGGTTCACTTTGCAGGATCTGGTAAGTTATGAGCGCAAGCACAACGAAGCCAATATGGAGGGAAATCAGGATGGGGTTACCCATAATTATTCTTGGAATTGTGGCGTGGAGGGGCAGACCCGGAAGAAATCCATTCGCATGCTGCGCGCCCGCCAGGTGCGGAATGCTTTCCTGATGACGCTGTTCAGCCAGGGCGTTCCCTTAATCTATGGCGGGGATGAGTTCGGCAATTCCCAGCAGGGCAATAACAATGCCTACTGCCAGGACAATGAGATTGGATGGGTGGACTGGAGCCGGGCGAAGCGGAACCAAGATCTGGTGGAATTTGTAAAAGAGGCCATTTCATTTCGAAAAAGCCATAAGACTCTTCACATGCGCCAGGAGCCCCAGGGCGTGGATTACCGATCCTTGGGGTATCCGGACATTTCTTACCACGGCCAGAGGGCCTGGTACGGAGATCTGGAGCCGGTCAGCAGACAGATTGGAATTATGTATTGTGAGGGCTATGGCAGTGAAGGTGACCAGGCGCAGGGATTTCTCTATCTGGCTTGCAATCTTCACTGGGAATCCCAGCGGCTGGCGCTTCCCCATCTCCCGGATAAAATGGTCTGGACGGTCGCGCTTAAGACCTGTGTGGAGGAAGAGCAGGAGAAACCGCGGTTCGAGGATGATTTTGTCCTGGTTCCGGCCCGCACCATTGTGGCGCTGTGCGCCGACAGTGAGTCTGTTTCAATGTGAGAATAAAGGAGGTTGTCACGCCATGCATCCCTGGAAGCATTTTAAGACCATAACCCGTCATAAATGGATGGTGATGAAGTATTGTTTTCGAGTGGGCCTGTATAAGCAGGGCCTGCTTCATGACCTGTCCAAATATTCGCCCACGGAATTTCTGGTGGGGTGTAAATATTACCAAGGCTTTAGAAGTCCCAACAACGGGGAACGGGAGGCGAGGGGCGTGTCCACGGCGTGGCTGCATCATAAAGGACGAAACCGCCATCACTTTGAATACTGGGTGGACTATGCGATAGGGACGGAAACAGTGATTGCCGGCGTTCCCATGCCACGCAGGTATATCGCGGAGATGGTTATGGACCGGATCAGCGCCTGCAGAAATTACAATGGAGATACGTATACGGATTCGGCCCCGCTGGAGTATTACCTGAAGAACAAGGACCGTCTCTGGTTCATACACAGGAAAACCAAGCGCGAGCTGGAGGGGCTGCTTACGATGCTGGCGCAGCAAGGGGAAGAGAAAACATTTGCCTACATACGGCGGGTTTATCTGCCGAAGGGCAAGAGGAAGAGAAGGAGGAGAAAGATTTGAGTGGAGGCACAACATTAATTATTTTATCGGCTTTTGTTATTTATCTGGTGATTATGGTGGTCATTGGCGCTGTGTACATGAAGAAAACCAGCAACGCAGAGGATTATTTCCTGGGCGGGCGCGGCCTGGGGGGATGGGTGGCGGCTCTCTCCGCGCAGGCTTCGGATATGAGCGGTTGGCTGCTAATGGGCTTGCCTGGCGCGGTGTACGCCATGGGAACCGGGCAGTCCTGGATTGCCATCGGCCTGTTCATCGGTACGGTCTGTAACTGGATTTTTATTTCGGGAAGGCTGCGCCGGTATACCATTGAGGCGAATAATTCCCTGACGCTGCCGGCTTATTTTGAAAACCGTTTCCGGGATGAGAAAAGGATTTTGCTTCTGGTTTCTTCTGTGGTGATTGTGGTTTTCTTCCTGGTGTATACAGCTTCGGCGCTGGCTGCAGGGGGAACTCTTTTCCACTCTGTATTTGGCCTGGACTATCATTTGGCGCTTGCCATCGGCGCGCTGGTTATTCTGGCGTATACATTTATGGGCGGTTTTATGGCGGTTTGCACCACGGACTTTATCCAGGGAACTCTGATGCTGATTGGACTTCTGGCCGTTCCCATTGTGGCCTGGACGCTTCTTGATGGAAGTTTAAGCGATATGCTGGTGCAAAGCGGGGTGGCCGGGGGAGCGGATGCGTATTTGAGCCTGTTTTCCAACGGCGGGGAGCCCTATCGCGCTATTGACATCATTTCCCAGTTGGCCTGGGGCTTGGGGTATTGCGGAATGCCCCACATTTTGACCCGTTTCATGGCGGTGAAAAATGAGAAAGAACTGAGAAAATCCCGGGTGATTGCCATTGTATGGGTGGCCCTGTCACTGGGCGCGGCCTGCGTTATTGGCGTACTGGGCCGGGCGTATCTGTATCCGGTGATTCTTGGAAGCGACGGAGCGGCGTCCACCGAGAGTGTGTTTATCGAGATGATTACCAAAGTGTTTACCAAGGATCTGGCTCTTCCTTTCATAGGCGGCATTTTCTTATGTGGGATTTTGGCGGCCATTATGTCCACGGCGGATTCTCAGCTTCTGGTGGCGGCTTCTTCCGTATCAGAAGACATTTACCGCAGCTATGTTCATCCGGAGGCGGACAGTAAGAAGGTTCTACGTGTCAGCAGGGTGACCGTGGCGGTTGTGGCAATTCTGGCCTTTATCATCGCGTGGAACCCGGACAGCAGCATCATGGGTCTGGTTTCTAACGCATGGGCCGGCTTAGGCTCTGCCTTTGGACCGATCGTGTTGTTGTCACTGTTTTGGAAACGGACCAATCTGGCCGGCGCCGTGGCGGGAATCATCACAGGCGGTCTGGCGGTTGTTATTTGGGATTACATTCCTCTGGGTGGCGGACAGACGCTGGGGAGCGTCACTGGACTGTACTCCCTGGTGGTTGGCTTTGCTTTAAGCAGTTTAATGATTGTAATCTGCAGTCTGGCCACGAAGGCCCCATCCCAGGAAATCCTGGACGAGTTTGAACGAGTTCGCAAGTCTGTGGACTAATTATGTAATAAAGAAGGCGGCGGCTGTTTTTGGAAACGGCGGTCGCTTTTTCAGGCATTCCTCTATGGCTTAAACGAAATATGTCAGCGCAGCGTTGGTAATTTTTCCTATTGAGAAATATTATTAAGTAAACTCTTGACAAAATTAATTAATACTAATATACTAGGATTAATCTAAATGATAGCTATTCTCAATTCTAGGAAAATAATGAGAAACAACGAGACGGATAGCGTAGAAAGGAAGAGAGATCATTATGGCATTGGCAATGGTTACAATTGGAGAGACAAGAACAATCACAGGACTATGCGTAAAGGAAGAGATGAAGAAGCATCTTCAGAATCTGGGGTTTACCGTAGGGGAACAGGTACGCGTGGTGGGGGAGAATCCCAGTGGATTGATTTTGTTGCTCAAAGGTGCAAGGATTGCTTTGAACCGCGGCTTGGCCACAAAGATTTCCGTGGCATAAATTGAGACGGCATATATAGACAGGCAAGGAGGATG
Organism: uncultured Lachnospiraceae bacterium; assembly: GCA_910588775.1. Lineage (GTDB taxonomy): Bacteria > Bacillota > Clostridia > Lachnospirales > Lachnospiraceae > MGBC164599. The sequence continues at coordinate 26,947 of CAJURH010000007.1, read as the reverse complement.
ATAAAATGACATTGAGAGATTTGAAACCGGGCGATGAAGGAAGAGTTGTGTCCCTTGGAGAGAAAGGGCCAGTCAGAAGAAGGATTATGGAGATGGGCGTGACGCCAGGCACCCCGATAAAAGTAGTGAAAGTGGCGCCTCTGGGAGACCCTATAGAGGTGAATTTACGCGGCTATGAGCTGAGTCTTCGCAAAGACCAGGCTATGCGAATCGTAGTAGAATAAAAAAATCTGGGCAACTGGATTTTTTTAAAGGACGAGGGTTAGATGTGACTAACTTTTTGAGGAGGATTAAGGAGGATGTCTTATACAGTGGCATTGGCGGGAAACCCAAACTGTGGGAAAACAACGCTGTTTAATGAGTTGACCGGGTCCAAGCAGCATGTGGGCAACTGGCCCGGTGTGACGGTTGATAAGAAGGAGGGCAGTTACAGGAAGAATAAGGAAATCCACGTGCTGGATCTGCCGGGGACCTATTCCCTTTCCCCGTATTCGGCGGAGGAGATTGTGGCACGGGATTATATTGTGAAAGAAAAGCCCGATGCGGTGATCAACATTGTGGACGGCGCCAGCATTGAGCGGAATCTGTATCTGACCGTGCAGATCCTGGAGACGGGCATTCCCACGGTGGTCGCCGTAAATATGATGGATGAGGTGGAAAGCCGCGGGGATTCCATCGACTGCGAAATGCTCTCAGAGATTCTGGGGGTTCCGGTGACGCCTATTGTGGCCCGAACAGGGAAAGGATTAAAGGAATTAATGGAAGTGGCCCGAGAGGTGGCAAAGGAGAAGAAAGCGCCAAAAGAAATCCGCATATTCCGAGACGATATTGAAGAAGCCATCCAGGAAGTGATGGAGTATTTGACCGAAGGCACGGAGGATGACCGCCGCTGGACGGCGATTAAGTTACTGGAGGGGGACGAAATCATTCTGGAATCCCTGCAGCCAGACCGGGCGAAGATGATTCAGGAAATCGTGGGGAGGCTGGATGGCAAGTGCAATGGAGACGCAGAGGCGGTTATAGCGGACGAAAGGTATCAGTACATTGTCCACGTAGTTGGCAAAGCGGTAAAAAAGGCGCACAAGGGGCACGCGGAAACCGGTTCCAGCAAGCTGGATAAAATCATGACCAACCGTGTATTGGCGTTGCCCATATTCGCGTTGGTGATGTATCTGTTATTTGCGGCCACGTTCAGTGAGAATTTCCTGTTTGTTCCGGGCCTGCAAAGTCCCGGTGTGTGGCTGGCAGGGATTGTGGAGACAGCCTGGGACGCGTTGACTGGTTTGGTGGAGGGCGGCCTTACATCCATTGGCGCGTCTGACTGGGCTTTGGGGTTGGCGCTTAGCTGCATGAACGGCGTGGGTGCGGTGGCAGGCTTCTTGCCTCTGGTGTTGGTGCTGTTTCTTTTACTGTCTTTTCTGGAGGACAGCGGTTACATGGCCAGAGTTGCCTTCGTCATGGACCGGATTTTCCGGCATTTTGGTCTTTCCGGCCGCTCCTTTATCCCGCTGCTGATGGGTTTCGGGTGTTCGGTGCCGGCGCTGATGGCCTCAAGGACGTTGGAAAACGATAAAGACCGCAAGATTACCATGATGATTACGCCGTTTATGTCTTGTGGGGCGAAGCTGCCCATTTACATGATGTTCGCGGTGACCATGTTTACAGACAGCAACAAGACAACCATTGTATTTGGAATCTATATGATTGGGCTTTTGGTGGCTGTGCTCAGCGCGTTCCTGCTGGGCAAATTAATCAAAGGAAACGGGGTTTCCAACTTTATTATGGAGCTGCCCGCGTACCGGGTTCCCACTTTAAAAAGCGTGCTGATTCACGCATGGGAAAAGGTAAAAGGATTCGCTGTGAAAGCCGGAACCATTATCTTCGGCTCCACGGTATTTATCTGGCTGTTGTCCAATTTCAACTTCAGCGGCATGTGCCCCATGGAGGAAAGCTTTCTGGCTTCGATTGGAAACGTGATTAAGGTAGTGTTCATTCCTCTGGGATTTGCTGACTGGAGGGCCAGCGTGGGCGTTGTGACCGGGTGGATTGCCAAGGAAAACATTGTGGCCACCTTCGGCCAGCTCTTTGGCGGCGTATCCGATGAGATGGTGGAGGCGGTCAGCGCGGGGGAGCAGGCGCTTCCGGCCATTACATCGGTGTTTACCCCGGCGGCGGCGTGGGCTTACATGACATTTAACCTGCTCTGCATGCCTTGTTTCGCCGCGGTGGGCGCCATCAAACGGGAAATGGGTTCCTGGAAATGGACGCTACGGACCATTGGTTATCAGATGGTGACCGCTTATGTGGTGTCCTTTGCAGTGTATCATCTGTTTTCATTATTTTATTAAAGAGTCGCCACAAGGAGGAATAGTTTTTGTCAAAAGAAGAAATATTACAGAAGTTAAGAGACGAGGGATACCGGATTACCAATCAGCGCAGGCTTATAATTGAGGCGATTTTGGCAAATGATTGCTCCTGCTGCAAAGAAATCTACTACCAGGTACATAAGAAAGATCCGGATATCGGAATGGCCACCGTATACCGAATGATTAAGACGCTGGAGGAAATTGGGATTGTAGATCGGAAGATTGTGTTTAAACTGTCCTGCCCGGAAGGCAGGGAGAAGTGCAGCGAGGCGTGCTGCAAAGAAGAGTTCCAATAAAAAATTCAATTTAAGAAGTGAGTCGAATCAAAAAAAGCGCTCACGGAAACTGGGAGGTGGATTCGTGGGAGATATAATCGTTGTTTTCGTAATCGTTCTTTGCCTGGCCGCCGTTTTGTGGTATCATGTATCCAGGCGGAGAAAAGGGGAAACAGGCTGTGGTTGCGGATGCAGTGGATGTAGCGTGCCCCCTGGATGCGGATGCCAGGAAAGCGCTAAGCAGAAGATAGAAAAACAAAGTTGAGGAAAAAAGCCCTGTCCGATGTTGTCGTGTAATTCGGATAGGGTTTTTTTATCTTACAGAAATGTAACCTGCTACAGAGTTCTTTTCGTTTTTAGAAAGGGGAGAAACATATGAAGAAGAAACGCCTTATATGGCTGGCGGCTGTTTTGTGCTGTCTGTTTTTGGGAGAGTTTGCAAGAGAACACGATTTTCCGGCAGGTCAAGCGTCTTCGCCAGGTCGGGAAAATCTGTCTGTGGAAGGGATTCCGGAGTATGCGGGGGAGGCTTATGTGACGTTGCAGAACAACAAGCCGGATTTTTCCCAGGAGGATTTGACCGATTTAGCCCGGGAACCTTTTGAAAATTATAGTGAGTTGGACAATCTGGGCCGGTGCGGCGTGGCTTTTGCCAACGTGGGGACAGAGACCATGCCCCAGGAAAACCGGGCGCCCATTGGCCGGGTAAAACCCACCGGATGGCATTCGGTTCGCTACAGCCATGTGGAAGGCAGATATCTGTACAATCGCTGCCATTTGATCGGTTTTCAGTTAACGGCGGAAAACGCCAACGAGAGAAATCTGATCACAGGCACCCGGTATCTGAATGTGGAAGGGATGCTGCCCTTTGAAGATCAGGTGGCGGATTATGTAAAGGAGACAAACAATCATGTGCTTTATAGGGTTACGCCTGTGTTTGAAGGAGAAAACTTAGTGGCTTCCGGCGTGCAGATGGAGGCTATGTCCGTGGAAGACGAGGGCGCAGGCGTTCTCTTCAACGTGTATGCGTACAACGTACAGCCAGGCGTCTCCATTGATTACGCAACCGGGGAGAGTTCTCTCGTCACAGAATAATCGGGTTTTCATCACAGTTTCGGCACATTTTTCCATTAAAATTGGCCCAAAAGATGTTGTGGGGGACGTGATGAAAAGAAAAATTTATGGAAAAAGGAAGAAACGTCTGGCTTGGGCGGGCGTAAGTTTGTTGTTGGCAATTTTTGCAGCCGGGGGCGTTTATCTCTGGTTTCGCGCAAGGGACTCCAGAAGAGACGCTGTGGCGCCTGCGATGCAGGTAAATGCAAGCCTGGGAACCCTTTCCACCACCATTGTGGGAAGCGGCCAACTGCAAAGCGCGAAAGCGCAGGAAATACAGGTTCCGGTGGGACTGACCATCGAGAGCATAGCCGTGGAGGCCGGAGATACGGTTAGCGTTGGGGATATGTTGGCTACGGTGGATGAGACGGCGCTTACCGCGCAGATTGCTCAAATGCAAAGCGTGATTGCGGAACTGGACGAACAGGTGCAGGAATGCGATGGGGAGGACCAGTCACAATATGTGACCAGCAAAGTGGCGGGCCGCGTGAAGAAGATCTATGTGGAAACTGGAGATTCGGTGGCGGATGCGATGGTGGCGGAGGGCGCATTGCTTTTGCTGTCTTTGGATGGGAAAATGGCAGTCCAGATGGAGACAGGGGCTGAGCTGGAGACGGGAAGCGCCGTGATGGTGGCGTGTTCCGACGGAACGAATGTCAGCGGTACGGTGAAAACCTGCTCCGGTGGAAAGGTGACGGTGACGCTCACAGACGATGGCACAGCGCTGGGTGATACGGTGACCGTGTTGGACGATAGCGGGGATACGGTGGGTGAGGGGACGCTTTACGTTCACCAGCCTCTGGAAATCACCGCCACAGCCGGGGAGGTGGCCGCCATCCATGTGGCCGAAAATCAGTGGGTGGAGGCAAAGGGGAATCTGATCACCCTTACCGATGCGCCTGTGTCTTCCCAGCGTCAGGAACTGCTGGCGGTGCGCACCGTTTATAAGGAGAAATTACAGGAACTATTGGCTATGGCCGACGATTATGCCATTACCGCACCTCTGGACGGGGTGATTGAAAGCGTAGAACTAAGTCCGGGAAGCGTGACGGCTGCATCTTCTTCCAGTGGCGGTTCGCAGGAGGACGCATCCACCGCGGGCATACCAGCCACCGGGATGGCCATGTCAGGAACCGTCAGGGCTGCGTGCGCGGTAAATTTTCAGAAATTAACCGCAGACATTTCCTTCAACCAAAACGGCGTTCAGGAATATACCGACGGTGGCGGGGCCAGCCGGCAGGCGTACACAGAGGAGCAGGTAAACGCGCAGTATGAGATCCGGGAGGACAGCGGGCAGAGTTCCGGCTCACAGCCAGACACAGGCCAGCAAAACATGATCCAGCAAAATACGGTTCAGGAGAACAGCCAGGAACTGGAGGCGCAGCAAAGCGCACTGGCTACGACGGGGGATTCGGAAACGGATGCATCCGTAGACTCTTACAGTGTGCCGGACATTCAGGGCTTAAGAGATCAGGTGACGGGATTTACCATAGCCGTCCAGGATTCCATGATTCTTTCTGTGGAGATAGACGAACTGGACATTCTCTCGGTAAAGGAGGGACAGTCGGTGCAGATTGCCATGGACGCGGCGGAGGGAAAGGAATTTACCGGTGAGGTGACCCAAGTTTCTGACAGCGCGTCCGGCAGTGACGGGTCCGCCAAATATACGGTGGAGGTAACGCTTCCCAGGGAGGCATTCATGCGCGTGGGCATGAGCGCGTCCGCAACCATCGTCACAGAAGAAAAGGAGAACGTGGTAACCGTCTTAGCTGAGGCGGTGCAGGAGCGGGGACCCCAGACATTTGTCTACACCCAGTATGATGAGACCAGCGATACCCTTTCCGGTGAGGTGCAAGTGGAGACGGGACTGTCCGATGGGGAAAAGGTGGAAATTGTCAGCGGGCTGGCCGAAGGCGATGCGATTTACTATAAGAAAACAGAGAGCCAGCCGCAGGAAAGCGACCAGGGAAACCGTAGGGACGACCTGTTTAGTCCCGATGGAAACCGCGGCAAAATGCCAGACGGCGCCATGCCCCAGGGGGCGCCAGGCGGGCCGGGAGGAGGACAGTGATGGGGACGATGATATTTTTTCAATCGGTGATAATGGCGGCGCACGCCATAATGTCCAACAAACTGCGCTCTTTTCTCACTATGCTGGGAATCATTATCGGAGTGGTATCCCTGGTGGTGTTGGTATCCTTGGCGGGCGGAGCTTCCGCGTCTGTGACGGATGAGATTGCCAGCATGGGCAGCGATCTGCTGACGGTAAATATTGTGGATGACAAGGGCAATCCAATGAAATTAAAAGATATGGAGCAGGTGGAGGCGCTGGAGGAGATTTCTTTGGCGGCGCCTCTTGGTCAGGCCAGCGCCAGCGGGGAATACAAAAGCGTCAGCGGGCGAGTCACGCTGTACGGCACGACGGCGGCTTATGGAGATATCCAGGGACTTACGCTGGCGGCGGGAAGATTTCTGAAATCGCTTGATGTGGATAATCATACGTATGTGGTGGTGATTAATCAGGCAGCGGCGGAGGAATTTTTTGGCGCGGCGCAGGCTGTAGGGGAATCCCTGGGCATAGACGGGAGGCAATTTCTGGTGGTGGGCGTGCTGGAGCAGGAGGAGAGCGTGACGGGTAACGTCTCAGAGCGGTTGGAAGCGTATGTCCCCTATACAACGTTTATGCGGGTGGCGGACGGGGGTTCAGACGTTACCAGTTTTTCTGTGAAAGCCGCGGATGAGCAAAATCCGGATGGGACGAAGGCGGCTCTGCAAAGGCTGCTGCTGGAAAGATTTTCCCAGGATGAGGAGGCGTTTACCCTGGTCAGCAAGTCTGCGCTGATGGAAACCATGGGCAGCGTGGACAATACTTTTGCCCTTTTGTTGGGCGGCGTTGCGGCCATTTCTTTACTGGTGGGAGGCGTTGGCATTATGAATATTATGCTGGCGTCTGTGACGGAGAGAACAAGGGAAATCGGTATCCGCAAGGCCATCGGGGCCAGCCAGGGAAGCATTATGATGCAGTTTATGATGGAGGCTTTGCTGATCAGCCTGATGGGATGCGGCATTGGCGTGGGCTTGTCCTGGGTGATTGTGCAGGGGATTTCCATTGTGTGGGAGGAGACGTTTCAGTTGTCCAGAGGCGTGTTGGCCGGCGCCGTGGCCTTTTCGGCGGCTGTGGGTCTGTTATTCGGCGTTTATCCGGCCCACAAGGCGGCGAAGAAACATCCGATAGAGGCGCTTACGTCTATAAGATGAAATAGGCGGGTTCGCAATTATCTGAAGGTGAAAAAGGAAAGGGGCAGCATTCCAAAAAAAACGCTGTCCCCTTTTTCGATTTATTCTTGAATGCCAGGAATTTTCGGCAGTTTGGCGAAGCTGGTTTCCAGCTCTTCGTCGGTGGGGATGTAGTCGGTCATGGTGTGGTCCATATAAGACTGGTAGGCTACCATGTCAAAGTATCCAGTCCCGGTCAGTCCGAAGAGGATGGTCTTGGCCTCACCGGATTCTTTGCACTTGAGGGCTTCCTGGACGGCGCCGTAAATGGCGTGGGCGGATTCCGGCGCGGGAAGGATCGTCTCCTGTTTTGCAAACTGCACCGCTGTCTCGAAGATTTTGGTCTGTTCGGCGGAAACGGCTTCCATGTATCCGTCGTGGTACAGTTTGGATAGGATGGGAGACATGCCATGGTAGCGCAGTCCTCCGGCGTGGTTGGCGGACGGAATGAAATCGCATCCTAAGGTGTACATTCTGGCCATAGGCGTTACTTTTCCAGTGTCGCAGAAGTCATAGGCGTATTTGCCACGGGTCATGGACGGGCAGGAAGCCGGCTCTACGGCAACGATTCTGGGGTTGGCTTTTCCGGTCAGCTTATCCCGCATAAACGGCGCGATTAAGCCGCCTAGGTTGGAGCCGCCTCCCGCGCAGCCCACAATAACGTCCGGGTATTCGTCGATCATTTCCATGGCCAGCAGACTTTCCTCGCCGATGATGGACTGGTGGAGCAGCACTTGGTTTAACACCGAGCCCAGCACGTATTTGTAGCCTTCGGTGGATACAGCCTTTTCCACGGCCTCAGAAATGGCGCAGCCCAAGCTTCCCGTGGTGCCTGGGTTTTCCGCCAGAATTTTCCTGCCCACCTGGGTGGTGTCGCTGGGGCTTGGGATGATGTCCGCGTCAAAAGTCTGGATGACGGATTTGCGGAAGGGTTTTTGTTCGTAGGAGCATTTCACCATGTAGACGGTCAGGGGCAGATGAAAGAAAGAGCAGGCTTCGGCCAGCGCCGTTCCCCATTGTCCGGCTCCGGTTTCGGTGGTCACGCCTTTTAAATTCTGTTCTTTAGCGTAATACGCCTGGGCTACGGCGGAATTTAGTTTATGGCTGCCGGAAGTGTTGTTGCCCTCGAATTTATAGTAAATCCGTGCGGGAGTGTCCAATGCTTTTTCTAGGTTGTAGGCGCGGATCAGAGGAGAGGGACGATACATCCGGTAAAATTCTTGGACTTCTTCCGGGATTGGCACGTAGCGGGTGGCGCTGTCCATCTCCTGGTGGGCCAATTCTTTGCAGAAAACTGGATAAAGGTCTTCCTCCGTGGCTGGTTTTCCAGTGGCGGGATTTATGATGGGATCGGGCAGTTCTTTCATGTCGGCCCGTAAGTTGTACCAGTTTGTGGGCATCTGGTCTTCGCTTAGATAGATTCTATGGGGTATTTTTTTCATATTTTCCTGGTTCCTTTCTTCGGGTTTGTTGGGGTTCCTTTCATGTATTGTTTTTACCATCTATATAGTATAAGGATGCTGGGGAGATTTGTCAAAAGTTTTTCAATCTTTGCAATGATGGCGCATTTGTGGTATGCTCAGGCTGTAATGGATTTTTTCAAAATGGAGTGAATATGAAAAATAGCGACAAAACAAATGTGATGCGGGTTCTGGAAAAGAAAAAGATAGCCTATGTCAGTCACGCCTACGAGGCCGACGCCTCCATGAGTGGCGAAGAAATCGCGGCGCTTTTGCGAGAAGATGCGGATAAAGTGTTCAAAACCCTTGTGACCCAGGGGAAATCCGGACAATATTATGTATTCGTGGTTCCGGTAAAAGAAGAGCTGGATTTGAAAAAGGCGGCTAAGGTGGCGGGCGAAAAGTCCATCTGCATGATAAAGCAAAAGGAGCTTTTGCCACTGACCGGATACGTGCACGGGGGCTGTTCGCCCATTGGCATGAGAAAGACGTTTCCCACTTTTCTCCACGAGACGGCGGGGAACTATGAACAGATTTATGTGAGCGCCGGGAAAGTAGGCTATCAGGTGGAACTGTCTCCGGACGATCTGGTGGCCGCTGCAAATTGCGCCATAGCGGATATTTCCCAGCCGTGTTAAAAAAAGAATAGATGGAGGTATGCAATGAAAGAGAAAATCAATCTTACGGAATATGCGCAGAAAATTATGGAGGCGCTGCCAAAGGGCATTCTGCTCAACACCAATGGCGATAAGTTTAATTCCATGGTCATCGGCTGGGGCGCTCTGGGAACGGTGTGGGGCCTGCCAGCGTTTACGGTGTATGTGCGGGAAAACCGCTACACGAAAGGGCAGCTTGACAAGACCGGGGAGTTTTCCGTCAGCATTCCCCTGGATAAAGCTGTGCCTCAGATTGGGAAAATCTGCGGAATGCGGTCGGGGCGCGACATTGATAAAGTGAAGGAAGCCAAACTTACATTGGAAGAGCCGGAAAAAATAAACGCCCCGGGAGTGAAGGAATATCCGCTGACGCTTGAGTGTAAGATCCTTTATAAACAGAGGCAGGAGCTGTCGCTGATTCCGGAGGATATCCGCGCGTCCATGTATCCGCCGGACGTGGACGGATTAAATCCCATGGCCAACCGGGATGCCCATACGGCTTATATTGGTCAGATCGTGGATGCATATATTATCAAATAAAACGTCGTAGACTGTGGTTTTCCCTGGATTTCTCAATCTGGACTTGCGGATTTATGGATGCGGTAAATACCCACGCAGTTTGAACAAATAAGAGATCAAATTTTTTTTATAAAGCCAGTACAGACCATCAGCAGGGAGCCGGCCAGGAAAAATAGATCTCCAAGCAGTATGTAATTCATCAGATGAATTCTCCTTTGTCATAGTATGATTTTCTCAAAATCAAACGCCTAGGCGTTTTCGGATGTCATTGAGCCGTTCGCCATTGTATTTAAAATAGCGGGGGCCGGCCACGCCCCATTTGCTCTGGGTGAGCATGGTGGCTAGCGCGGACAGAGACCACTTTTTGCCCTGGTATTCCACATTGTGGTCGTCTGCCACGGTGCAGGTAAGACCAGATTTTTCGTCGGTGCGGTTGCAGTATTCGATGGTGGCGCCCACGGGAATCTGGCATAGGGAGAACGCGAAAGGCGCCAGGCGTTCTTTCTTCTGTTCTTCAATATCCTCTGCGGTATCTTCGGCTTTCGCCTGGTCGGCGCTGGGCGGGATTAATTTCAGTTTGTCTTCACAGCCGTGAATCTCTGCGATGGCGGCCAAGATGGAATACGCATCGTCTGGGGACATTGCGTAAAATTCCCGCACGCGCTTGTGTCCGTTGAAATTTTCGATGGAGCGCAGGTTTGGATTCAACTTATCGATGATGGCGTGGATTTTCAAGTCGGAAAGCCGGGAGTTCACCTGGTAAGTGGCGTAGACCCGGAAGGCAAACGGGATGCACTCGCTGCGGTTTAACTGTTGCAGCCGTTTCTCAATGTTGTCCGCATATCCGATTTTCACATAGTCAGGGAAAGACGGGTTTGTCAAAATATAAATTACGCCGTTTTTTTCGCTCATTCAAAGGTTCCTCCCAATTTGTTTCGTTGGTAAATCTGCTATTCTTTTCCATTGTACCGCAAACTTAGACGTATAGTCAAATGCGTCCCAGGAAACCCAATGTTTATTTTCTGTGAATTGCAAGTGAAGTTAAAGTTTGCTATAATTGGGTAAAATACCGTTAAAACCCATTAGAAAAGGATGGTGACAGCTATGAAGAGGTATGATTATTTGATCGTGGGGGCGGGGCTTTTTGGCGCAGTGTTTGCCCATGAGGCGGTGCAGCGGGGTAAGACCTGCCTGGTGATCGACAAGAGGGACCATATCGGGGGGAATATTTACACCAAAGAGACAGAAGGGATTCAGGTGCATTGCTACGGGGCGCATATTTTTCACACGTCCAATCCGCAGGTGTGGGATTACGTGAACCAGTTTGCCCAGTTCAATCATTTTGTCAATTCACCCATTGCTATTTATAAGGATGAATTGTATAATTTGCCTTTTAATATGAATACGTTCCACCAGTTATGGGGGGTGACCACGCCGGCGCAGGCGCAGGCCAAGATCCAGGAGCAGATTGCCCAGATGCACATCGTGGAGCCGAAGAACCTAGAGGAGCAGGCGCTGGCTCTGGTGGGCAAAGACGTTTATGAGAAATTAATTGAGGGCTATACCCGCAAGCAGTGGGGGCGGCCCTGCAAAGACCTTCCGTCCTTCATCATCCGCAGGCTGCCCCTTCGGTACACCTATGACAACAACTATTTCAAAGATCCGTACCAGGGAATTCCCAAAGGCGGTTATACCCGGATTGTGAAAAAGATGCTGGAGGGCGTGCAGGTGTGCTTGGGCGTGGATTTTTTTGCAGAAAAGGAAGCGCTGCTTTCCCAGGTGGACCGAATTGTGTACACAGGCATGATTGACGAGTATTTTGATTATTGTTATGGGGCTTTGGAATACCGTTCGCTGCGTTTCGAGACGGAAACGCTTCCTATGGCCAATTACCAGGGCAATGCGGTGGTCAACTATACAGATTACGAGACGCCGTACACCCGGATTATTGAGCATAAGCATTTTGAGTTCGGAACGCAGCCCAAGACGGTCATCACCAGGGAATATCCCAACGAATGGGAGCAGGGCGCAGAGCCTTATTACCCGGTCAACGATAGCCGGAACACGGAAATTTTCAACAAATATGAGAAATTGGCCCTGGACGAGCCAAATGTCTTGTTTGGCGGGCGGCTGGGCATGTACCGCTATATGGACATGGATAAGGTCATAGAGGCGGCGCTGGCCATGGCGGAAAATGAGCTGCAGTATACGAACAATCAGAGATGACGATGGAAAAAAGAAAGACGAGAGAAGATTTTCCCGATAATTATTACCAGGAGACGGACCCAGGCATGCGCCGGGCAATCCTTGTGGAGGCGGAGGACACATCCGCCAACCGCATCCGTCAGCGTCTCTTGGACCTTCGGTACAGTAAACCCGCCCGTGCAAAGGACGGGCAGTGGACAGACGCATATGTCAAATTGTGGATGGCCCTGAAGTTCGCGGCTCAGTATGCCAACAGTTTTTTTGGCGGCCGCGGAGCCAGGCGGGATGTGCGCCGGATTCTGGATGAGCTTCAGATTGCCCAGTTTCTGGAAGAGGGGCGGGAGGCCAGAGAGCTTTTGTACCGAGAATTTTACCATGGGGCATATGTGTATATACGGCTTTGTTCCATGGACCGCAATTATTCCTCCACGCTTATGGGGATGGTCCCCATGAAAGAGGACAGCGTACAGGCGAAGATTGCCAGGGATATTTATGAAAGTCTGTATGTGGGCGTGCGGTTTGCCCAAGTGGAGGAGGAACTGTCCCTGTTTCGCCAGGCGGCAAAAGACGCGTTTGATGACTATATGCCCGCCCAGAGGGAATACTTACAGGAAATGATTGACAACGGATAGATGGGAGACGAAGAAATGGATAGAGATAAGATACCAGCTTACGAACTGGAGAGGGAAGAGGACCTGGGGGACATTCGTTCTCACGGCGTTCTCCTTCGCCATAAGAAAAGCAAAGCCAGAGTGATGCTGGTGGAAAATGACGACGACAACAAGGTTTTCTGCATCGGGTTTCGCACGCCGCCCAAGGACAGCACAGGGGTGGCCCACATTTTGGAGCACAGTGTATTGTGCGGCTCGGAGCGGTTTCCGCTAAAAGACCCCTTTGTGGAGCTTGCAAAGGGTTCTTTGAACACGTTTTTAAACGCCATGACGTATTCGGACAAGACGGTTTACCCGGTGGCCAGCTGTAACCCACAGGATTTTCAGAATCTGATGCATGTGTATCTGGACGCGGTGTTTTTTCCAAATATATACAAGCATGAAGAGATTTTCCGGCAGGAGGGGTGGAATTATGAGCTAAAGGACGCCGATGGGGAGATTTGTTACAACGGCGTGGTCTACAACGAGATGAAAGGGGTATTCTCCTCGGCGGACGAGCTTTTGGATCGGGAGATCTTAAACTCCCTGTTCCCAGATACGCCTTATGGGGTGGAGTCCGGCGGCGACCCGAAGGAGATTCCCAATCTGACCTATGAGCAGTTCTTGGATTTCCACAGGCGGTATTACCATCCGTCCAACAGCTATATTTATCTATATGGGGACATGGACATGGTGGAAAAACTAGATTTCATCGACCGGGAATATCTCTCCAGATTCGACGTTCTTGCAGTGGATTCAGAGATTCCGCTGCAAAAACCCTTTGAGAAAGCCAAGGACCTGGAGCGGGATTATCCGATTCTGGACAACGAGGACGAGGAAGCCAACACGTATCTGTCTTATAACATGGTTATCGGCAGCAGCCTGGACATTCCCTTATGCATGTCTTTTCTAATTCTGGATTACGCCCTGTTGAATTCTCCAGGCGCGCCGCTGAAAAAAGCCCTGCTGGACGCGGGCATTGGCAAGGATATTTATGGAAGTTTTGACGACGGCATCTGCCAACCCTATTTCTCTATTGTGGCCAAGAATGCCGAGAGCCAGGATAAAGAGCGGTTCATCCAGACCATCCAGGACACGCTGGCGGATTTGGTGAAAAACGGCATGGACAAGAAATCCCTGGAGGCGGGCATTAATTACTTTGAATTCCGGTTCCGGGAGGCGGACTTTTCTTCTTATCCCAAGGGGCTGATGTACGGCCTGGAGGCGTTCAGCAGCTGGCTGTACGACGACGACATGCCTTTTGCGGAAATGAAGCAGCTGAAGATTTACGAGGATTTGAAAGAAAAGGCCAAGACGGATTATTTTGAAAAACTGATTCAGAAGTACATGCTGGACAACACACACGTGACTGCCCTGACTTTGAAGCCCAAGAAGGGCCTGGCGGCGGCGGATGACCGGGCAGTGCAGGAAAAGCTGGCCAAGATGAAGGCGGGCATGTCCCACCAGGAGATACAAAAGATGGCGGAGCGGACCCGGGCGCTGGAGGCTTACCAGGAGCAGGAGGAGACGCCGGAGGCCATTGCCAGCATTCCGCTTCTGAAACGGGAAGACATCAAACGGGAGGCGGCGCCTCTGTACAACAAAGAATATTTCATAGACGATACGCTGTTTCTTCATCATGACGTGGATACCAACGGCATTGGGTACCTGACGGTTTTCTTTGATTTGAAACAGGTTCCCCAGGAGCTGATTCCCTATGTGGGTGTTTTGAAAGCGGTGTTGGGGTATGTGGACACCAAAAACTTCACCTACGGGGAGTTGTTCAATGAGATTAACGTGAATACCGGTGGCATTCACTGCGGCACGGAAGTGCATGACCGGCTGGGGGAAGAAGACGGCTACCTGGCGCTCTTTGGCGTAAAGAGCAAGGCCCTGTATCCGAAACTGGATTTTGTGTTCCAGATGATGGAGGAGATTTTGAATACGTCTAATCTGGAAGACACGAAGCGGCTCTATGAGATTATTGCCCGTCTGAAATCCAGGCTGCAGGCGGCGCTGCCCAGCGCAGGCCATTCCACGGCGGTGCAGCGGGCGGTGTCCTATTTCTCACCCATGGGGTGGTTTTCGGAGCAGACCGGCGGAATCGCTTTTTACAAATTCATAGAAGCGCTGGAGCGGGATTTTGACGCCCGAAAAGGGTACCTGACGGCGAAGCTGAAAGCTTTGATGGGCTATATCTTCCGGCCGGAGAACATGAAGGTCAGCTTCACCGGAGAGGAGAGCCAGCGGCAGCGGGTGATGGATCTGGCAAAAGCTTTCCGGGAGACTTTGCAGGCGGCGCCTGTGGAAGCGGCGGCCAAAGAAGAGGGAAATCCCTGGAGAAACGAGGGATTTTGCACAGCGGGCCAGGTGCAGTATGTGGCCCAGGCCGGGAATTTTAAGAAAGCCGGGCATACATTTACCGGGGCCATGAGCATTTTAAAGGTAATTTTAGGATACGATTATCTGTGGAGCCAGATTCGGGTGAAAGGCGGCGCCTACGGCTGTATGAGCGGTTTCCGCAGAAACGGGGAAGCCTTCCTGGTGTCCTATCGGGATCCCCACCTGAAGGAAACGCTGGAAGTGTACAGAGGAATCCCAGAATATCTGAGAGGATTTGAGGCAGACGAGCGGGAGATGACCAAGTACATCATCGGCGCCATCAGCGCCAAAGACGTGCCCATGACGCCCCAGATGAAGGGCAGCATATCCACTTCCGCGTACTTTATGGGTGTGACGGAGGAAATGCTGCAAAAGGAGCGGAATCAGATTCTGGACGCGTCCCCGGCGGACATTCAGGCGCTGGCGGAGACGGTGGAGGCGGTTCTTGCCCAGGATTACATCTGCGTCATCGGCGGCGAAGAGTCCATCAGCCGGGAAAAGGAATTATTTGCAGACGTGAAGTATTTAACGGAAGGAAAAGGTTGAGGAGAAAAAGTGACAGAATTAAAGGAAAAGAAATCGGGATTTGTGGCGATTATCGGCCGTCCTAACGTGGGGAAATCCACGCTGATGAACCAGTTGATTGGGCAGAAAATTGCCATCACCTCTAAGAAGCCCCAGACCACCCGCAACCGAATCCAGACGGTTTACACGGACGAGAGGGGCCAGATTGTATTTTTGGACACGCCGGGGATACACAAGGCCAAGAACAAGCTGGGCGAATACATGGTGCAAGTGGTGAACCGGACCCTGCGTGAGGTGGACGTTATCTTGTGGCTGGTGGAGCCGTCGGCGTACATCGGGCCGGGGGACAAGAGCATTGCAGAGCAGTTGGAAAATGTGAAAGTGCCTGTGATGCTGGTGATTAACAAAGTGGACACAATCAAAAGGGAGGAGACCTTGCTGGTTATCGACGCTTATAGAAAGCTCCACGATTTTGAGGAAATCATTCCCGTGTCCGCACTGAAGGGTTTCAATACCCAGGATGTGGTGGACACCCTCTATCAGTATCTGCCCGAAGGCCCGCTTTTCTACGACGAAGATACGGTGACGGACCAGCCCATCCGGCAGATTGTGGCGGAGGTGATTCGGGAAAAATCCCTCCACGCGCTGGACGAGGAAATTCCCCACGGGATTGCGGTGGTTATCGACACGATGCAGAAGCGAAAAGGCAAGAAGCTGGTGGATATCGAGGCGACCATTATCTGTGAAAAAGATTCCCACAAGGGGATTATCATCGGAAAGCAAGGCGCCATGTTAAAGAAAATTGGCAGCAACGCCCGCTTTGAGATTGAGCGGATGCTGGAGCGCAAAGTGAATCTGAAACTGTGGGTGAAAGTCCAAAAGAACTGGCGGGACAGCGATTTTCTGATGAAAAATTTCGGTTATGAGAAGAAGGATATATAAGGTTGAGCAATACAATTATGGTCACAGGCATGGTGTTATCGTCCATGCCTGTGGGTGATTATGACAAAAGGCTGGCGCTTCTAACCAAAGAGCGGGGGAAACTGACTGTTTTCGCAAAAGGCGCCCGGCGGCCGGGCAGCCATCTGATGGCCGCGGCCACGCCCTTTGTCTTCGGCTCCTTTCAGTTAAATGAGAGCAGAAACAGTTACCATCTCCAGTATGCGTCCGTGAGGAGCTATTTCACAGAACTTGCCCGATCCCAGCCGGAGATTTATTACGGATTTTATTTTCTGGAACTGGCCGATTATTATGGCCAGGAAAATAACGATGAGAGCAAAATGCTCAATCTGTTGTATCTGACGCTGAAAGCTCTGATGAACCCCAAAATCGACAATCGGCTGATTCGTCGGGCGTTCGAGCTGCGTATACTAACCGTCCAGGGAGAATATCCCCAGGTGGGCGCCTGTGCATCCTGTGGCGAGAAAGACGATCTGACGGCATTTTCCTGCAGAAAGCATGGAATACTGTGTCGGGCCTGCGCGCCGAATGCCCCGGACGCGCAAGGCATGGACGCGTCGGCGGTGTATGCCTTGCAGTATATAATTTATGCCCCTTTGCAGAAGCTATATGCCTTCGCGGTAAAACCACGGATTCAGGCGCAGCTGGATGCGGCGGTGGGGGAGCTGATGAGACAGACGCTGGATCGGAAGATAAAGAGTCAGGAGATTTTGGATGTGATGGCGGGAGGATGAGAAAAGATAGCCGTTTATTGGGATGTTATATGGGGAATGATTTTATAGAAAATGAATAGAATAAATGAAAAAAATAGAGGTGTGCCATGCTGGTGCAATATACAGTTGAAAATTATAAATCAATCCGGGATGAGGTTGTAATCAACTTTCGCGCGGATGGAAAATATCAGGATTCAGGGTGGGTGGTTCAAAAGGAAAATATTTCTCCGCCGCTTTATAAATGTATTGGATTAATGGGACCCAATGCGTCGGGAAAGACGAACATTATGCAATCTTTTAACTTTGCATTTCGTTTTATTTTAAATACCATAAAGCGCAAAGGCAGTTCTCCAATTAATTTGGAAAAATTTGCGTTTGAAGAGGAAATGGATGAAGAGCCAACATCTTTTGAGTTTGTTTTTTATAGAAATGAAGTGAAATATGTCTATGGATTTTCAGTCAGCAGGCGGGAAGTGCTGGAGGAATATCTGACAGGTGATTTCTCGGGAAAATCCAAATTGTTTTTTGATAGATTCGGCAGACGGCAGTTTGAATTTGGAGATACGGACGTAAAAGTCCAGCAGGAAATAGCGAAGAAAACAAATCCCAATCGACTGTATATGCCGGTTGCGGCAGAGTGGGGATATGCGCCGTTAAAAGAAGTGTATCAGTGGTTTGAATTTCATGCCAGACAATATGAGGATTACAGCATATATACCACAGTTGGTGAAGTTATAAAAAAGGAAAAGAGAAAACAAGTCCTGTTGGATGAACTGAAAAAAGCGGATTTTAATATCAAAGATATTTACATTAAAAATAAAAAAATGGATAAACAGTCCCATGATATTTTAGAGAAATTGTTGATGGAAATTATGGGGGAAAATGCGGATTTTTCTCTCCCGGACACAAGACCGGATATTCGGATTGTGCACGAAGATTATGAAGGTGAGACATTCGATATTGCGTTGGATGAGGATTCTGCCGGAACGGAAGAATTTGTTGAAAACATGGCGGAATTTCTTTATTTATGTGAGCAGGGTGGACTCATGCTGGAGGATGAATTGGGCAAGAGTTATCATATTAAACTGGCGCAGCATTTCCTGGAAATGTTTAAATCTCCGGTCATGAATCCTGGCCATGCGCAGCTTTTTTTCACCACCCATAATACAAAAATATTGAATATGTTGAATCCGGATCAAATCTATTTGGTAGACAAGGATGAGACAGGAGCCACCTTTGTAAAGCTTTTGGATGATTATAGTATCTGTGAAGATGAGGATCTAGAGCTGGGATATTTAAAAGGACGATATGGCGGCGTTCCCTACATGAAAGGATGAGATATGCGTACCCGTGGAGAAAGAGTAAAAGGGAAAAGAACAAAAGAGAAACCTAAATGTAAAATTTATATTTTTTGTGAAGGAGAGACGGAAAAGATTTATTTGCGGCATTTTGAAGACCGCACCCACAATGTGGAGATCATATCCGTGGATCCGAAACACACGAACGCATATGGAATTGTGATGTTTGCTAAAAAATACATACAGAAAGAAAAATTGAATTTAGAATTGGGCGATAGGGGATATTGTGTGTTCGATTCAGACCCGGCTTCCAATCCGGATATAAAAAAAGTTTTTCAGGAGCTGGATGGATGTAAAGACCAGGGGCTGTACAGCGTATTTTCCAATCCATCTTTTGAGGTGTGGTTTGTGCTGCATTTTCGCAGCGCGCCCTATGGAAAGAGCGCAGGGCAGATGAAGAATTGTCTGAAAGAGCTGTTGAAAGATCAATATCCCAATTATTCAGAAACGGTAGATATTTATGAATGTATTTTGCCTATGCAAGAGGAGGCCGTAAAACGCGCCAGGCAGTTGCATAAAGCGCAGCGGGAAGTGCATGACACGGTGTATTCCCATGCATGCAATCCATATACAGATGTTTTTTATTTTATTGAGTATATGGAGGAGGTACAGCGCACTGGATGTGATGGTGGGAGGATGAAAAGATGACAGATTATAACGGAAAAATTGTGGATATGCACTGCGACACTGTTAGTGCATTGTATTGGAAAAGGAAAAGCGGCCGTGAGGAGCATTTGTCCGCCAGCGGCCTTTCCATTGATTTACATAAGATGCAGGCAGGCGGCTACTGCCTGCAAAATTTCGCGGTTTTCGTGAACATGGGGCAGGTGGATGACCCTTTTCAGACAGCCCTGGAGATGATTGAGCTGTACGGACAGGAGCTTACGAACTGTGGGGAGGGGATTTTCCCCATTCGGAACTGGGAGGATATCTGCAGAAACCGGGAGCAGGGGAAAATCAGCGCCATGCTGACCATCGAGGAGGGCGGGATTATAAAGGGAAGCCTGGCCAACTTGCGGAAGCTCTATGACTTGGGGGTGCGGATGATTGGCCTGTCCTGGAATTACCCCAATGAAATCGGATTTCCCAATATGCAGAAAGATAAACATGGCAATCCGCTGTTGACCCTGCGAAGCAGCCAGGGGCTTACGGACTTCGGCATGGAAGTGGTGGAGGAAGCCCAGCGGCTGGGGATGATTGTGGATGTATCCCATCTGTCGGACGGGGGATTCTGGGATGTGGCGCAGCATAGCAGTCAGCCTTTCGTGGCCAGCCATTCCAATGCCCATGAAATCTGCGGCGTTTGCCGAAACCTGACCGATGAAATGATACGCGCCCTGGCGGACAAAGGCGGCGTGATGGGGATTAATTTCTGCGAGGATTTTCTGTGCATGGAACATAAGAGAGAGCCTGGCATGCTGCTGGACGCGATCATCCGTCATATCCGCCATATCATTCAGGTGGGCGGGGAGGACTGCTGTGGCTTGGGAAGCGATTTCGATGGCATCGAGGGCAATCGGGACATGCGTACGGCCGAAGATATGGAGAAATTGATGCGGCGGCTGGAGCAGGAGAAGTTTTCGCCCAGGCAAATGGATAAAATTTGTGGGGAAAATGTGCTGCGGGTTTACCGGGAGATTTTAAAATAGATTTTCCCATTGACAAATCTTCAAATAGCGCTACAATTAAATCGTAAGTAGTAAGTAATAAGTAACGTTTGCTTGTATGGTCAGTGGACAGGGAGGATTTAAGATGACAGATTTGTCTATTACGCAGGAGTATGTGATTTGTTCCGTGGATGGGAAAGGGAAAATATCCGGATTTAGCATAGAGAAGATGGTTTGTTTCGTGGCGGCTGGCATCCTAGAACTGCAAATGGAGGGCTGCATCGCTCTAGAGGGTAAGCATG
Source organism: uncultured Lachnospiraceae bacterium (assembly GCA_910588775.1). Lineage (GTDB taxonomy): Bacteria > Bacillota > Clostridia > Lachnospirales > Lachnospiraceae > MGBC164599. Next base: position 6,580 of record CAJURH010000007.1, on the reverse strand, counting down.
TGTCTGTAACAAGTGAGCTTCCGTTTAGTATGCAGTATTTGAAACCACTTTATGATTTCATTAACCATGAATGCATCCGTTGCAAAAAAGAGATAAAACTCAATAAGATTCTTGAAGCATACCACATTTCCCTTACGGATAAACGATACCGTGAGTTGCTGGACTCGGTGGGCGCTTCCCTGGTGGATAAGGGGTTGGCCCAGGAGAGTCAAGTGGGGTTGTTGGGAAGTAAGAAAGGCTATGTGCCGGCGCCAGAGGCTATCCGCTCGGTGGTGGAAGGGCTGCGGGCGGAGCTTTTGGAGGAAGGGAAAGTTGCCGAGGAGACGGCGGCGTTGGTGATCTTGCTGGAAAAGGCGAAATGCCTGAAACAGTATTTTTCCAAATTCGAGCAAAAAGAGATGAAGAAGAGACTGCGAAACATGATGGATTCCCCAGATGGAAAACTGGTGAAAGCTATGGTGGATCACGTCGAAACACTTCTGGCGGTGCTGTGCGTCTCCGCGTCAGGCACGGTGTAGGTGCAGCGATATGTCCAGACGTAGAAGCATGGAAGTCATTGAACAGGCGAAATACGTGACCATCGGTGAGCTGGCCAGACTGACGGATGTTCGGTACAGCACGCTGAAATTTTATACGGAAGAAGGGTTGCTGGCTTTCGAACAGGCCGGTGAAAATCGAACTAGGCGGTACAAACGTCCGGAAAGCGTGGCGCAGATCCAGCGTATTAAGGAACTGCGCACACAGGGGAAAACCATTCCGGAGATAAAAGCAATGTTGTAAAAAGTCAGACAACTTCTAGATTTCCCTGGAACTATATTTCTTTGCCACAGGAAGAATGCACGCCATGATTGCGAAGCCGATCAGCGATGCTGCCAGGAAAAGTTTTTCTGCAGAGAAGATGGAAATCAGCAAAGCGGATAGAAATTGTCCCGCGAACATGGCCATGGTGCAAAAACTGATGTTCATCCCTTTGTTGGAAGGCGTGCTTTTGTTTATAATCAGGTTGTTGTACAGCGGCGTGGAGAAGCCGAAGCCAATGCCCACAAAGCAGGCCGCAATCCACAAAAAGAGGGATTGTGTAAACAGGAAATATAGCAGAAACGCCACGGCATAACTGCAAAAGGCGATGGTCAGACAGCCTTTTTCTTTCACCCGTTTTACGATATTTGGGGAAAATCCGGCGGCCAGCACAGACGCCACGTCGATGGACGCCAGGTAATAACCAGTGAAAGAGGGGGAATATCCAAGCTGGTTTTGCAGGTACAGAGGCAGCGCCACCATGGCGGTGAAAAACATCAGCATACCCAGGAAAGAAATCAAAAGCGTCAGGGGGATGGGAACGCCTCTGCTGACTGCCTTCCCATCATTTTCCTGGGGGCGGTTGTTATCGGAAACTGCCGGCGTTCTGGGAATGAACAGGGCCAATCCGAGAAAAGCAAGGAATCCCAGGCCATAAATATAGAACGGACAGCGCCAAGAAATATCGGCCAACATGCCGCTGACGCTTAGGTAGATCACGCCTCCGCACTCCATAGCCATACTTTGCAAAGCCAGGATTTTCAACTGTTTTTCGCCTTTGAAGAAAGCCGAAATAAAAGTTACGCTGGCGTTTAGGATCGCCGCAGTGGCCGCGCCGAGAAGGACCCGGTCCAGCAAAAGGGTGACCACATTGGGCATATATGCGCCGGCGACGCCGAATGCGCCATAACAGAGAAGGCCCATAAACGCCACCCAGTAGGGGCCTTTTTTATCAATAATCCGGCCCAGCAAAATGGTGGTGAGCACAACGCCCAGGGCCGGAGTGGTAATCAGCCAGGACGCGTAATTTCCCAGGTTGTAAACCCGCCCCAGATCCGCCACCGCTGGAGTGACCGCCGTTCCAACCATAACGGTCAAGCTGCTCATCAACAAAATGGCGGCGACGCCAAATTTTGACAGTTTCTCTTGATTTGCCATTTTTTGTTCAGACATTTCAAACACCTCCCTTTTCCTATATATTACCATAAATACCCTGTCTTGGAAAAGCGAGATTTTCTAGATTGTTTTGATTTTTAGATGAGGAAAAGAACCATGAAAAAAGCGGAAATGGAAAAATGCATAGAAAAGATTCCGGTCTTGCGAGATGTGCGGCAGGAAAAAGAGACCGTCTGGATCAATCCGAATAAGGCCAAATATGAAAAGAGCATGGAAAATGCGGAACTTACCAAGTCAGACATAGAAGACGCCGAAAAAAGGTTTTTGCGCTTTGCTCCTTGTATTATGAAGCGTTTTCCCAAAACCAGAAATCGTCAGGGGCTGATAGAGTCTGCGCTTACGCCGATTCCAGCCATGAAAGAACATATGAACCAGGTTTACGGCAGCCGTCTGGAAGGTGAGCTCTTCTTAAAAGAGGATAACCGCCTGGCTATCGCAGGTTCAGTAAAAGCCAGGGGTGGCATTTATGAGGTGTTGAAACATACGGAGGATTTGGCGTTGCAACATGGCCTTGTGGAGCCGGAGGGCGACTATGGAGTTCTGGCCGGGGAAGAGGCAAAAGCTTTTTTTGGAAATTACACGATACAGGTGGGGTCCACAGGCAATTTGGGTTTGAGCATTGGAATTATGGGCGCAGCCATTGGGTACAAAGTGATTGTCCATATGTCAGCCGATGCAAAACAGTGGAAAAAAGATCTGTTGAGAAGTCATGGCGTTGAAGTGGTGGAATACCAGTCGGACTATGGGAAGGCTGTGGAAAATGGGAGAAAGTTGTCCCAGCAGGATGCGAAGAGCTATTTTGTGGACGATGAAAATTCCAGAAATCTTTTCCTGGGGTATGCGGTGGCCGCCAACCGGTTGGCCGGACAGTTAAAAGAGCGGGGAATCGTCGTTGACGGGGAACATCCGCTATTTGTCTACATTCCCTGCGGTGTGGGCGGCGCGCCAGGTGGCATAAGCTTCGGCCTGAAACAAGTGTTCAGAGATAATGTGCATTGCTTCTTTGCAGAGCCCACCCAGGCGCCTTGTATGCTGGTGGGGATGGCCACCGGGTTGCATCATGGTATCGCCGTGCAGGACTTAGGGTTGTCAGGGATGACCCATGCGGACGGACTGGCGGTGAGCCGTCCTTCGGGATTTGTGGGAGGCGTGATGAATACTATGCTAAGCGGGGAGTTTACCGTGCAGGACGCCAGATTGTACGATTATATGAGGGATTTGTTAAAGACAGAGGGCATATTTCTGGAACCCAGCGCCTGCGCGGCGTTTCAGGGGGCGGCTGTGTTAAATAAGAGTCATGCGTCCATTCGATACCTGAAAGAGAATGGACTTATGGGGCGGATGGGGAAGGCGGCGCATATCGTATGGGCCACAGGCGGTAGCCTTGTCCCAGAAAATATCCGTGAGGAATATAAGGCTACCTTTCTTCCGTATAGATAAATGGAGAGTGTCAAGAGAATATAAAGTTTTCTCTTGACACACAAAGGAATATATGCTAATGTATTCAAGTACGAAAATGAAGCAGAGCATCCACTCTCACCTTAGCGCAAGAGCGACTAATGGTTTTAATAGTTGTTGGCCGGAATTTCCGTTGTTTTGTGCCAGGGGGCACAGATTGGCAGCAAGTAGGGAAGACGATTGTCTTTTTACTTTCGGAATTTGGATTAGTAGGTCATAATGCAAGTGTGGATAGTGATGCTGTCTACACTTTTTTTATGGTTTTAATTCAGGTATGGAGGTGCACTACAATTAGCAATTTAATGATTAATGAACAAATCAGAGACAAAGAGGTACGTTTGATTGGCTCTAAAGGGGAGCAGCTGGGGATTATGTCCGCAAAAGAGGCGATGTTTAAGGCGCAGGATGCAGGACTGGATTTGGTAAAGATCGCTCCTATGGCAAAGCCGCCCGTATGTAAAATTATTGATTACGGTAAATATAAATATGAGATGGCGAGGAAAGAAAAGGAAGCCAGAAAGAAACAGAAGACCATCGATGTCAAAGAAGTGCGTCTTTCACCGAATATTGAAGCGAATGACATTAAGACCAAGGCGACTGCAGCCAGGAAATTTATTACAAAGGGCGATAAGGTCAAGGTGACCCTGCGTTTCCGGGGGCGTGAGATTGCACATATGCATGCCAGTAAGCATGTTTTGGAAGATTTTGCAGAACTCTTATCGGACATTGCGGTTGTGGAAAAGGGAATGAAAGTGGAAGGCAGGAGCATGACTATGTTTTTAGCTGAGAAACGCTGAAAATTTCGATACGATCAAGGAGGAATTCAGAAATGCCAAAAATGAAAACGTGTAAATCTGCTGCAAAGCGGTTTAAGAAAACAGGTACAGGAAAATTAGTTAGAAATAAAGCTTATAAGAGCCATATCTTGACCAAGAAATCCCAGAAGAGAAAGAGAAACCTGAGAAAATCAACGGTTACAGATCCTACAAACGCAAAGGTTATGAAACGGGCGCTGCCGTATTTATAGGAATCTGACAGATAGGAAATATTCAGAGAATACAGGAGGAATCAGGGAATGGCGAGAATTAAAGGCGGATTAAACGCAAAGAAAAGACATAAAAGAGTATTGAAACTGGCAAAAGGCTATAGAGGAGCGCGCTCCAAACAGTATAGAATTGCAAAACAGTCTGTTATGAGAGCTCTGGCCAGCTCTTATGCAGGAAGAAAGCAGAGAAAGCGTCAGTTCAGACAGTTGTGGATTGCCCGTATCAATGCGGCGGCTAGATTAAACGGACTTTCATACAGCAAATTTATGTATGGACTGAAATTAGCAGATATCAATATTAACCGGAAAATGCTGGCGGAGATGGCTGTAAATGATGCGGAAGGATTTACTGCATTGGCGGAGATGGCAAAGAGCAAAATTGCATAGTTAAAAAATAGATTTAGAAAACCCCGTGTTAGACGGGGTTTTTTATAACAATAATAGCTGGTCCACGGTAACAAAGTCGTAGCCTTGTTTTGTCAGGATATCCACGATTTGCAGCGCGGCTTTCACAGAGGTGTCATAAGAGTCGTGCATCAGTATGATGTCTCCTTCTTCTATGGAGCTGATTACTTTGCGTACAATTTGCTCTGTATTGTTGGAGTTCCAGTCTAGAGGGTCCACATCCCAGAAGACAGGGAGCATGGTAATGGCACAGTCCAGACCTTTGCGCCACTCTCCGAAAGGCGGACGGACAAAGGTGGGGTATTGGCCTGTGATTTTGTAAATGGCGTTGGAAGTTTTTGTAATTTGATTGCAGGCGTCGGACTCGGATATTTTGCTTAAACGCACATGGTCAAACGTGTGGTTGCCGATGAGATGTCCTTCATCATACATACGCTGGACGATGGGTTCATTGCCCTCAATGTTTTTCCCCATAAGGAAAAAGCTGGCTTTAATATCCCGTCTTTTCAAACCGTCCAACAACTGTGGCGTGTAGACTGGATGCGGTCCGTCGTCGAAGGTGAGGGCTATAAGCGAGTGTTCTTTTTGGATTTTAAGTTTGGAGCCGGAGGAGGCCGCAGGGTTCACAATCGTTCCGTTCCAGATCAAACCCAACAGCAGCAGGAAAACGCCGGTACAGGCATATAGCATATATCCTAATTTTTTAGCCAAGCACAACACTCCATGCGAATGATGTTACTGATATTATATGTTTGGGGATGGGGTCCTATTCATTACAGAAAAAAACTTGAATTACCTCTTGCATTTTTGCGAAATATTGTATAAAATAGTAGATGTGATTGAGGGGGCGTAGCTCAGTTGGGAGAGCGTCTGACTGGCAGTCAGAAGGTCATGGGTTCAAGTCCCACCGTCTCCAGTTGTTTGAGAGGCTGTGATTCCTATATTATAGGGATTTCACAGCTTTTTATTTTTTTGTGGAGTTAAAAAGTAAGCAAAAGGCAAAAAAATTAAGAAGGGAGAATAATTTCTTGTATACATGATAAAAACGCATCTATCAGTCAAATGGCCATCTATCTTTAATACCATACGGTTCTCAGTCAATACTACTCAGTTGAGTTGTATAATACATCAATAATAATAAGCCATGTAAAATATCATTCTAAAATCTCAGATCGTCCTTAAAATCTCAAACTCCGTTTGCATTTACTCGACAAAAATTTTCCTTCATGATAAAATATTAGCATTATATTAAAGGGGGATTTATATATGAAAAAAGGGTTGAGGATTACAGCAATAAGGTTTTTAACGGATACTATACTGTATGGAAAAGTGTAGGAAAAATAAAATAGTCAAAATATAAAGGAAACGATTACTATAATGAAAAATAGTAAAAAATATTATCATTCTTATTAGGTATATTATGTATTTGCGGTATGTTAGTTGAACGCGCTTCAAATTATAATGATAAGAGAGACGCTTTCCCTTCTGAAAAATCTTAAGAAGGGAATAAATATTTTGAATGATATGCTATTGTTCTTTATATTATCATATTTAGTTTTATATGGGTAACATTTCACGAAATTCTATAAAATAGGCAATTCGCCATGTGGATAATAACACTGATAAATTTTGTTGCAATGAACTTATAAAAAGGGCGATTATCTATATAAAGGATATGGAAAAACTTAGAGATTAGAA
>CAJURH010000006.1:101917-102436 GCA_910588775.1 uncultured Lachnospiraceae bacterium | reverse complement strand
CCATTACATTAAACGGCAAAGAAGAAAAAGCGTTAAAAGTTACCTTAAAAGTAGACGATGCCGCCTCATTTCCATCCATTGTGACAACATCTTATACTATACAAAGAAATACACCGCTTACAGTAAATGCGAATTTGGGCGCTGGCGATTTAAAAGCTACCGATATTAATTCTATCACTTTTGTAAATAAATCCGGTGTTGTTGCTACATTGCCTACGAATATGTATACTTTTAATGGAAGTACTTTAACATTTGCCGCCGCACATATTAACAACTTCATAAATAACGGAAACCTATACCGTGATTATACTGTTAGTTTTAACAATTTAGCATCAACCCAGGTAAAGATTAGACTAACCGCCGCAAATGTATCTCCTTCGATTAACGGATCAACATCTTATACGATGCGCAGTGGTCAACCTGTTTTAATTAATATTAATTTGGGTTCTGGCACTTTAGGCGCAACTGGTATTCGTTCAATTACATTTGTAAATAAAGCTGGCAGTACTGCAACATTAC
>CAJURH010000006.1:0-101907 GCA_910588775.1 uncultured Lachnospiraceae bacterium | reverse complement strand
CGCTTACACTTAAAGCTGCACATATTAATAACGTGATTAATAATGGTATTACGTCTCGTAATTACACTATTATTTTAAACAATAACATATCTTTACCATTTACTTTAAGAAGATAATTTTCACAATTAATTTTGCACACAGTAATCAAAAGAGCCAGTATTATATATTAAATTAACACTGGCTCTCAAATTATAAAAGAGTGGCATCGAAGTTTAGACTTCAATGCCACTCTTTTATCTTAGTAAAACATTCCAAAATACCGCCTTGCCCCCCTACTCAATCACCACCGCCTGCCTATAAAGCACCTCGTACCGACTCTTAAAAATTTCTCTATCATAACTGCGCACGTCTCCATAAACTGGATCAGCAACCCACACCATTTTGTCTTCATACCCCACAAGAACCATACAGTGCTCCGGCGTATACCAGGTCAAATCCGTTCCATTCACAGTCCACGTCACGCTGTAATGCCCTTCTGCACAGTCCAGTGTTCCCCAAACGATAACGGGAACTCCCGCATCTATATAAGAGAATAACTCCTCAAATTCCGTTCCCGAAAGGTCCACCGCCCGCATATCTGACTGCACCGCCTGCAAATATTTGTTTGCTGTATCCACCACAACAGGAGAATAACAGCCATAGGAATTCTCGTCTCTGGGATTTCCTTCAAAAGCCACCCGGAAATCCACCGTTCCCACTTCGCCTTTGTCCAAATAATTATCTGCAATATCACATTTGTCAGCGGGAATCCCATTATAATTCAACACCATGGTAAGAGACGTCATTTCACAACCTGTGGGCAGCTCCGGATATTGACATATGGTTTGAAACGGCTCTATCCGACTGGCTCTCTGCGCTGGCGCAGTTCCAGGCGTTTCCGTTGGGGATGTTCCCAATGGAGATTCCACTGGAGCCGGCTGCACTGTGGGCGTCTCCACACACGTGGGCGCCGGCGTTTCCAAAGGGCTTTGCCGCCCATCCGAACCGCATCCAGCGCAGACCATAACAGAAATAATAAACAGAAATACGCTTATCTTTTTCATTTCTAACTTTATCGCTCCTAACGCCATCTAATTTCTTCCATAATTCAATTCCGCATTGGGATCTGTGGAAAAATAATTTTTCAACACATAGCCATTTTGGCCCTGATAAGATACATAATAAAATTCCCCAGCATCACTGATGAACTGAACCGCTTCTCTGCTGTTGACGTTGGCAAGTTCCGCCCCGCTTCTGGATGGAGCCGAGCGCAGCGTTGCGCTTTCACTGGCACAGCAGTAATAGATTGCAGGATCCGAGCTGGATGACGGGGCATTGCCACTGTCATAATTCAGAGGAGCATTGGGGTCCTGTGAGAAGAAGTCCTTCAGAACATAACCGTTCTGACCTTTATAAATGACTTTATAAAATTCTCCTTCAGCCCCAACGCACTGAACCGCTTCCCTGCTGCTTATCTGGGCCAGGTCCGCTCCGCTTCTAGACGCCGTTGACCTTAAAGTGGCGCTGATGCTAGCACAGCAGTAATACGTGGCGTAACCCGGCGTGGGCACAGACGCGCTTTCACTGTAGTTGATGGCCGCATTGGGATCTTCTGAAAAGAAATCCTTTAAAACATAGCCGCTTTGCCCCTTATACGTCACATAGTAAAACTCGCCATTCACATCCAGATACTGGACTCCCTCGCCACAGCCCACCTTGGCAATCTCGGCTCCCCCCGTGGAAGCGCTGGCCCTTAATGTGGCAAATTCGCTGGCCCGGCAGTACAACGTTTTTGCGGCAACAGCCGACTGCGCCGCCTCCCCACTGGCCGCCGCTGGCGCGCTTGCGTGGCTGGATATGGACACATACACCGTGACCACATCTTCTTGCTTGGCTTTTTTCTCTGCAACTGGAGACTGACTAATCACGTAGTCCGCCTCAACCGACTCACTTTCCGCCTGGATGATGTTGACTTTAAGCCCCTCGCCGGCCAGTTTTTCTGTGGCCTCACTGGAGCGCAGTCCAATCACATCCGGCACAAGAATATCCGTTTCTTTTGGGGCAGCCACGGCGGTTTTCTTCTTTTTCTTGGAGCTGTCTGTAGCCGACGCTTGCACAGTTTCTTTCGCTTCTTCCGTCTTCGTGCCTTCTGGTTTCGTTTCTTTTTTCAGAAACTTCGGAAAGACAACCATCGCCAGCGTCGCCATGGCCAACACGCCACACGCACACGCCGCAACGACTACAGCTGTAACATTGAATCTGGGTCTGTTTCTCTGCGGCTGCCGCTGGCTTTCGCCTTCATATCCCCGCCCCTCATGGCTCATATCCTCCGCCATATATGTCTTATATGGATCGACAGATTTTCCTTTGCCGTCTTCCCGGACAGCGTCAACGCCGAACCTTTCCATCAATTCCGCAACGCTTTTACAGCGGTTTTCTGGCAAAACCGCCAATCCCGTCATCAACGCGTTTTCGTGCATAGCGCTGATTTTCACACCCATTTGTGAAGGAGGCTTCAACGCGTCGTTATGAAGCCTGTCCAGCGCGCTTTCCGGTATTACGCCCGTCACACAGCTATAGATTGTGGCGCACAGACTGTACACATCGGTCCATGGTCCCTGATCGCCCTTCTTCCGATACTGCTCCTCTGGTGAAAAACCCTGCTTCAAAATCACAGACATTTCAGATTCGTTGTTGGTAAAATACCGGGCCGACCCGAAATCCATCAACTTAAGCGTCCCATTTTTCTGAAACATAATATTATCTGGACTTATATCCCGATGTATAACGCCCGCCTCATGAATCTTCTCCAGAGAACGCATCAGCGGGATCATGCGATTTATCAATTCATCGGCATCCATTCCGCCATTTCTTTCAGCATATTTACCCAGGTTCTCGCCTTCCAGATATTCCATGGCTATATACGCCGTGTCGTTTTCTTCAAAATAATCCCGAACCGTTACAATCCCCGGCTCCTTGGAGAATTTAGCCAGACTTCTTGCCTCCTGCAAAAACCTCTTTTTTCCATTTTCAAAAAAACTTTCCTTATCCGCCGCCGTCACCCGAACCGAATTTGAATCGCTACTGTCGCGTCCCGCAAACCCGCAGGGATAATATTCCTTGATGGCGACTGGCATATCCAGGTTCGTATCCCTTCCTATATAAGTAATGCCAAAACCACCCTCTCCAATAAAATCCTCTATACGATATTTGCCGCCAATCACAGTCCCCGGCTTTAAATGGTGCGCAGCTCCCTCTGCACCCAGACGCTTCCCACAATATGGACAAAAAGCGGTACTCTTCGTTTCCTTCCCACATACATCACAATACATAATCCCACCTCTATCCTTCGTTTCACTAGACTCTCTAAACGCTCCACTCCATGATAAACTACTCTCATTCTAATATTTGAGCGAAATAATGTCAAATGAATCGGATTCCATTATTTAACAAAATTTTTTTCAAATAATGGGTTGTAATCCAATCTCTTTTCTTATATAATAAGTATAACTATTCAGGACAACGTCCTTCATAGCCACAAGTAATGCAGACTGCGTAATTTTTTATGCAGTTTTTGTACCGGGTTCGCGGGCATTTGTCAGGCATCCCGGTACGGTGGCTATCAAAAAGCATTCATTCTTAATTTTCTTGATTCCCTTATGTTTCCACAATATTTTATGAATTAACCAACATAAACAAAGATTCTTTTACAGTTGACAAGAATTTGTTCACTGTTTATAATCGGTAAATAATAATGCGCTCTCAGAACCTAAATATTTAATGTTGATAAATTTCTGAGAGAACTACATATAAAAAGGGAGGATACATAAAATGTCCAAGAAAGTATATGCCGTCCGCAATGGGCGCAAACCTGGCATTTACAACACATGGGCGCAATGTCAGGAACAGATTCGCGGTTTTTCAGGCGCTGTATTTAAGGGATTTCCAACCCTCGCCGAGGCCGAAGCGTACATAAATCTGCCTGGCGCAACTCAGGTACAAGACGCGCCTGTGGGAAAGGACTCTGTCCAGACGGAAGCAGTCGCCTATGTGGACGGAAGCTACCAAGCGGCCACTAAGCAGTTTTCCTGCGGCGTTGTGATTTTTCATGATGGACAGGAAACCCACTTGTCAGAACTGTATAACGACCCGGATTTGGCTCAGATGCACAATGTGGCAGGAGAACTTAAAGGCTCTCAGAAAGCAATCCAGTTCTGCCTGGAGCGTCAAATTAAAAGCGTGACTATTTTCCATGATTATGAAGGAATCGCCAAATGGTGCACTGGAGAGTGGCAGGCTAAAAAAACTGGAACGAAAGAATACAAAGCTTTCTACGAACAGGCAAAAAGCAAACTGGATATCCGATTCGTAAAAGTGAAAGGACATTCCGGGGATAAATATAACGATTTGGCGGATCGCCTAGCACGGGAAGCGATGCAAAACAACTGATTTTTCAAAGGGATTTTACCCTTTCGGAAGATACAAACCGAAACTGCTCCCCGCCCCTTCCCGGGAATGCACTTTGATATAACCATTTTCCTTTTGCAGGATTTCCCGGGCAAGGTATAGCCCAATGCCAATGCCCTCTTCTTGCTGTACTCGCGCGCTCCGGTAAAACCTGCCAAAAATCTGTGCTTTCTCAGATTCACAGATTCCAATTCCCTGATCGATTACCATAATGCATGTGTAGATTTCAAATTCTTTTCCCTCTACCGTGATTTTGCTGCCCACGGGGGAATATTTGACCGCATTGTCCAAAATATTGCCAAGCGCCTCGCTTGTCCATTTCAGATCATACACCGCTTGTGCATTTTCTGGCAGCGAGCAGGTGATCGTCATTTCTTTATCGGCTGCTTTTGGCATAATACTCTCCACGGCCTGCTCCACCAGCAATCGAATGGGACGCTGTTTGGGCACAACTTCCAACACATCTGTTTCCAGACGGGACATTTTCACTAGAGCCTGTATAAGAAACTCCAATTTTTTTGCCTGACTTACGATCTGCTTGGCCAATCTCTCCCCGCTTTCACTTTCCGCCTGATCTTCCATCAACTCCGCATATAAAAGGATATTACTAAGAGACGTCTTGGTCTGGTGGGAAATATCCGAAACCAGTTTTTTCATATTTTCCCGCTCCCGCTTTGCCTGCCCCAGTGATTTTTCGGAAATCGTCAGATATTGCTTCCATCGGGATTCCAGTCTGGACAATTCCGTTTCATCGTAACTGCCCTCCGCAAAAGTCCCATTGATACCAGCTTCCAGCATCTCGTCCAAACGTTTCATAATTTTTGACGCGCCCCATTCAAACATTTTTTCTACCCCACACATACCCCAGACCATAGACCGTTTGAATTGGGCACGTTTTCTCTTTTCCCTCTAATTTATGGCGGAGGCGGTTTACCGCTACGGAAAGCGCATTCTCATCCACGTACTCCGCACCATCTGTCCAAACCGCATCCACCAATCGGTTCCTGGACAAAATCTGCCCTGGATTTGCGGTAAACAGCCGCAACAGTTTCTGATCCGTTTTGCTTAGAACCACTTCCACTCCATCCGCCATGAAAACCATTTCCTGAAAGCGAAATTGATAGCGCTCATCCTGATAATCCACTGCCGCCGCCGAATCAGACATACGTTTCCTTGTCCGCTCCACCCTTGCCCGAAGAGCCATTAGACTGAATGGCTTAGTGATATAATCGTCGGCTCCCAACGAAAACCCGGTGACTTCATCCGTCTCCAGATCATTTGCCGTCAACATCAATACCGGTTTCTCGGATCCTTTGCGAATCTGGCGCAACAAATCGTAACCGCTGCCGTCAGGCAGATTGACATCCAGAATAACCAGGTCTACCGCTTCCTTTTCCCAGATTTCCCGAGCTTGCGCCAGCGTGTATGCCGAATGGAAAGCAATTCCTTCCTCTCGAAGCGCCAACGCAATGCCCTGATTCAAACCTTCATCGTCTTCCACAATTAATATCCAATATATTTTTTTTAAACCCGCCTTTTTCACAACGGTTCCTCCAATTTTCAAATGTATTCAGAGTGTGTTTTCTATCATACATGGATTTTCTTGAAAAGTAAAGAGACCCCGCAATTAGTATGCGACATGGATGTTAAACGGCAAGGAGATTTTATCGGAAACGATGCAAAACCTTCCTGTAAATTCCTTTACACGTACACCCAAAGGATTTTCTTACTACCCTGAAAATCCCCCACATTCCAGACTCCACATCCCAGGCAAAGCTTCCTGAACGATACAGATAATCACCTGGACACGACGCCCCTCTCTGTAATTCCATATCAAATTTATTGCCTATGCTGATGCCTCCCTGTAATGGAATAATTCTGGAGAATGCATCCTGCGGCTGTTCCCTCCACAAATGGTCATGGACTGCAATCGATGTATTTCTCGGTTTATCCGCAGGCATCACCGTCCGAAATACCACCCGATCACCAGGATACGCTTTCCATATGGGCGTAGCCGGATCTCCATGCACTTTGCTGCTGAACACTTTCCACGTTCTGGAATCCTTAGCAAGCCTGTTTGCAAACCGTTCGGAACGGTAATTATACCCCTTCTCCCCCGTATCTTCCGCATCTACTGGTTCTCCATTATCCTCTGCAGCAGTCTGTATCAGATTGCCGTTAACATCTAATAACCGGATTCCATTCTGTATAAACAGGACAAATTCACGAAAACTTTCCAATCCCGGCGCAGTAATCACTGCCTGTTCCGCATAACTGTCCTTTTTATTCGTAAAATTACGATACCACTGCGCCCCCGCAGGTTCTACCACTACCGCCCCAAACAACCCATGGTAACGGTGATTTCTCATATCCGCAAAAGACTGTAAGATGCACGCGCCGTACTCACGATCCGCATGCCAAAGATAGCGTTTCGATTCCCCTACTCCCACCGTCTGCTCTTGTTCATTATACCCAACATTAATTCCGGAATCTCTGACCGGATCGTACTCTAAAAATTGTGGATTTAACGAAACCCTCATAGATGGCGTATATTTCTGATCCAATGGCACCCTTGGGTATGAAAAATAAGGTATGGGATTCTCTGGACTCCATGCATTATGCAAGACTACTTCAATCCAATCTCCTACATTTGCACGCAAAATCAATGGTTTTGGCATCCATTTCCCCGCAAGCGCCTGATCCACATCCTGCAACGGAACAAACACCAGTCCATCCGGATCGTGATCGCCATACCGATTGTACAGCAGTTTTGTATGCAGGGCCACAACCTCATAACGCCGAATAACGTCATCCTTCGATGGACACGGAGGAAGCGGATGAATCCTCTCCTTTCCTCTGCATAATGGTTTTAAATGGTCCTTATATTTGCCATGCGCACGGATGATTCCCCATAACCCAAGCCACGCATCATCAATTCCCCCAAAATAATACAGATAATCTCCAGCGCTATAGTTTTCCGTAACATTCAAATTAAACGCCTCGGATACCCCAAGAGTCTGGGATGCCGCCAATGGCGACTGTAAATCCGCCAGTTCCCTCCTCCATGACATGCCTGCAATATTCAGGGAATGCTGTTCTTCATGGGCCCCATCAATTAGACGGATCATCAACTCATCCCCTGGATAAGTCTCCAAAATCGGCGTTGATGGATCACCGTGCACAAAAGAACTAAACATATATGCAGGGTCTTCTTTCTTGCTCAACCGCTCCAACATTGGTTCAGAACGGTAATTGATTCCCTTCACCCCTGGATCATCCGGCGAACCTGGAACTGCCGGTGGATTTAACGGCTTTCCATTCTTATCAAATAAAAACGCAAAATCATGCACAAACAAAGCAAATTCACGAAAAGACGTGCCGTCATTTCTTCGGATAACCGCCTGCGTACCAAAATGCAGTTCCTCCCCATTTTCGGGATTATGAAATGTGGCGCCCGCTTCTTCGATAATCAACGCCCCAAACAACCCATGCTGCTGATGAACATTTGCAAACAAATGATCGTGAAAAAACACGGTCCGAAGCTCTTCATTTGCAAAAAAACGTTCGATTAGGGTCTCATATTGCCTGGCTCCCGCGATATTGTTCCAGCCATTTGCCGCTCCATCCGATACAATCGTATCAAACTTTACCAAATGCAAATGATGCCCTACAATATCTGTTCTCGTTCGCAGCTGGAACGGACTGCCTTCTATATATTCCGGCAAAAGATTGGTGGTATGAAGTTCAATGCAATCCCCCGCATTTGCGCGAATTACAAGGGGCTCCACCATAATTTCCTGTTTTTCCACTTTTCGGATATAAGCTTCCAAGCCGCCATGCCGTTCCAATTCCTCTTTTAGGACAAAAAAGCGCGCTTGCGGATCATGCCATCCATAACGGTTATATGTGACTTTCGCCTGTACCATGGCAATCTCAAATATTTTTACATGCCCATCCTTACAACACGGGCATGTATCCGTATATAATGCGCCAGGGACCGCATTTTTCACAAAATTGGCCTGCTCCAGCGGCGTTGGTTGATTTGTAACATCCCCTTCGGCATTTTTCACGCCCAGTGGTGGCTGAAGCGGCGGCTGTCCAAACTCTCCTTCAATAAAATTGGGATAGCCTGGATGCATGGCGTCTTTCTTTGGCGGTTTTTCTCTGTCTTTTAAAGGTTGTAACGGCGCAATCGGTGTGCCATCCGGCAATTTTCCCGTTCCGTCCTGGAACCGATCATAAATTCTCCACAAAGTCCACATGCCGTCAATAAAATGGGGATAGAGATGACAATGGAAAATCACGTCTCCAATCACATGATTAAAACTTCCGGCCCCATACAGGATATCCAACGTAAAACATTCCTGGGGACTGATGGAAATTGAATCCAGAATCGTAGATACCGGGTTCTCCGGCTCCAGCCTCCACTGATGATTGTGCAGATGAAATACATGTGTTTCCTTCACTCCTCCATGGAGCAAACGTATTTTTACTGGGTCTCCCACATACGCATGAAGAATAGGCGGCGCAGGATCTCCATGCACCCAGGAACTCATAGAAACGTCTTCTCCCGAATCTGCCGGATCATGCGTAAGCGGCATTCTGTTGCGCATAGGCTCTGAACGATAGCTGATCGCCGTTGTGGATGCCGGAAGCCCCGTATGGGGATCTATGGGTTCGTTACCCTCTTTATTTCTAATCTCCAGCTCATCATGAAAAAAAACACTGTATTCCCGGAAAGCTGGTTTCCCTGGCTGATAAATATCCGCCATCAATCCACTTTTCAATTCTTCCCCAGTAACCGGGTCAAGCCATTTCGCCTCCGGCGCTTCTACAATGATTGCGCCAAACAATCCGTGGATATTTGTTGCATCTTCGGCGCTTCGGGGGTCCGCCATATCCTCGAACAAATATACGCCCTCCGTTTCAGCGTACCAGGTGTAGCAGATGTCTCCACTCGTCGTACTATCCGCATTATAACCCACACTGGCGCCATCTGAAGTATTCACGTCATAGGAAAGACCCTGCACATGAATGGAAAGCCTGCGCCCCAAATGATTGCGGAAATGGATTTTCACCGTATCGCCCAAATTCACCCTGATTACCAATGGCCTCACTTCTTCATATGGCTGTGGAATATCCATCCCAAATCTCTTGAGCGCTTCTTTGCGAATCCGTTCTGCGTCCTCCTCAAGCACATAGAGCAATCCGTCTGAATCATAATCCCCATATTTGTTATATACAATGGGAATCTGAATTGCTTCTATAATAAAATGTTCTGACGTTTTCCATCCGACGATATTTACTCAGCTCCATGACAATTCCCGCCTTTTTGCGCCTGTTCCAGGATTCGCAGATAATGGTTGGCTTCTCTAAGCACATGGTCCGACAGCAACGGCAAAATAATAGAACGTATTTTACAATCCATAATTCCTTCCGTCCCTGTCGCCTTAAATTGCCGAAATTCCTTTGTTAATTGCAGGCTCTTTGGATTGCAGATATTACATCTTCTGCCGCCCTGTTCCTTTTCCTCTTCTAAAAGGCGGCAGTAATCTTCGGCAAATCCGTCCGCCGACTGCATCAACTCACATTCCGTTGGGTCCAGAAGCCCCCGGATAAACTGCGCATGTTCCATCATAATCTGATTCCAGAATAACTCCTTACTCCTCAGATCCGACGCCACAATACACCCTTTTTTCTCAAGCTGTGTGATAAACTGCCGGTATAATCTGGCTTCCCTTAAAATATGTTCAATCAAAAGCGGATAATTTGTCGTATATATTTTGCAACTAAGCGCCTTTTGCAGAATTTCTTCTTTAAATGCGATTAGACCGTTTAATCGCTCCAACATTTTCCGGTTCAACATTCTAACATGGTAAACCATTTCCCGGCTCACTCTGGTAATCCGTCCACTTCGAAGTTTGCTCTCCGCTTCCGTAATCTCCGTATTAATTGAAATTCCCGTCAACTTACAAGTCTGATTTTCCGCTATCTGCGTGAAATCCGTCACGATTTCTCCAGAATCCAGAACGGCTTCTCCAACAACTCCATTTGCAAGTTTTACCGTTTTGTGCAGCCCTTCCTCAAACTCCTGCTGGAACCATTCAGCGCGTTTTCTAAGCGCAGTCTCCTTGTCTGGAAACGATGCTCTCAAAAAAAAGGAATGTTCTTTCATAATTCTGGCGAAAAAAAGATGGGTTTCTATAGATAAAATGACATATTCTCTCATATCTTTGCATACCTTTATAAGTCATAGTCTTTTTATACAATATGCAGACTTGTTCGAAATGTGTCGCTTTTCTATAATAATGAAATGCCTTGTGGAATTTTCCATTTATTATCTTCGGTAATGTAAAATACTTCTTTTGCATTTTCCTGCAAAAATCCGCTATCCCCTTCTCCAAGCAATAGAAATCCCGAAATGTTTTGCTATCTAAGTTTCCATCTAGGTCTGTTCTTTTGGACATAATGTAAACTGGAAGCTACAATCCCTTATCTACAAGAATCTTTTCAAATTTGTTCTCTGATAATATTTCATGAGTTAGAAATTTTCCATCATAAAATAGAGAATAAGTTGTAAACACAGTGGGTGCGTTTTGGGCTTCTTCTCTTGATTGAATGTGCACCACATGGGTCGCAATTCCTCTTGTCTTCGCCATCTCTTGAAGCAGCGGCACATACTTCGCCGTGAAAGGGCATTGGTTCGTATAATATAACACAAATCCTTTTGGCATATTTCCATGCTCATGCACGGCGCTTCTAAAATGCGGCTTCTCTGCATGTTCATCAAACGGCAAGTACATTAATTCGAAATAAGGCTCCGCTGTATCCACTGACTCAAATCCTTTATACTTCATATATTTAGAATCAGAGAGAAATCCCTTTTTCTTGTTTGAGGACAGAATAACAAGTCCTTTTTTTCCGTTCTTTTTGCTGTCCTCAATGCACCGATCCAATAGCAGGTTCGAGTATCCATGCCCTTTATATTTTCCAGATACCCACAGGCAATCAATATACATATAGCCTTCCGCCTCAATGGGGACCCACGCATATTCAGCGGGAATATATTCGATAAAACACTTCCCGCGAACATCTCCCTTTAAGAATACAAGCCCCTCATCCAGTCTCTCTTTGAGCCAATTCTTTTTTGACATAACTTGAATATCCCTATTGTTCGCTATGGCGCAACAGATATGCTCTTGTTCTATATTGTCGTGCGTTAACTTCACAAGCTCCATGGGCCATTTCCTCCGTAAATTATGATTTATTTTTATCCAAGCCATCCATTATAATAAGCCATTATTCCTAATATTGCTCCTATAAAAGATGCAACTGTTGTAACAATTATTACATTTTTATGTTCTTTTAAATATTCCATCCTTCATTTTCCTTTCCCATTTCCCATATGACAGTTACTTTTCACATAATAAAGCTATCTTCTCCACGCCATAGAATCTAGCGTATTTGTACAATAGCATGAATTATCATTTTATCCAACTTCCTGGTAAACGAAAACCGATTCGTCAACCTTATGAAAGATAACCGTTGTTTCCTTCATAGATATGTTCCTCACCTGATAGCCATACTCCAGAAGTTCTTCCTTGTATTTAATAAAAAGAATGATCCATTGGCGTTCCTCCAATATTCTGTATCTGCTCAAAATTCAACTGAAAAGAATCCCTTTGCTCATGATTTCCCCTTCCCTGATAGGCTATATGCCTTCACAAAAAAATTGTATTCTTTCCTCAACGACGCTGCCTATCACAAAATTGTTGGCAACAAATATCTCTCTATGGCCCAGAATATCTTCTTTACTCCACTACTTTTTCGGCCACTTAAGTCGACGCTTTAACCCACTTTCCGCAAAATGCTTTCTGGAGGCTGTGGGATGATAAGCAGGACATTAAGAACAAATACCGTACCCTGTGTTTTTACACTCATTGCCCCATGATATTTTTCTGTTACCGCTTTTATATTTGACAGACCTGTCCCTTTTTGCACCAATCCCCCTCCCTGATAACTATTCTCAATTTCTATAAAAAGAAAATCCCCCTGTATGCGCCCCGTCACGTGGATATATTTTTCTGCGCTCTGTTCCATATTGTTACACGCATGAATTGCATTGTCCAAAGCATTTGACAGGATAATGCAGACATCCATGTCACGCAGGCCGCAAAGACAGGGCAAAACGAGCGAACAGTAGACATCAATCCCCATACTGTTTGCAATTCCCAGTTTGTTCCCGGCCAGGATATCCACCACCGGATTGTTTGTGTTACATGGAAATGACAATTCTTCCGCCACGCCTTCCATATCTCCGATGTAGTCTAACGCCTGTTGCGTTTTTCCTTTTTGCAAAAGTTTTTTTACCACCATAATGTGGTTCTTTATGTCATGGCGAAACGACTTTGTTTTCTCATAATGGGTTCTAGCTTCCTCAACATACTGACTCAGGGAATGCTCCTGCTGCTCTAACAACGACAATTCTGTGCTAAGGCGAAAATTCTGCAACAGTTTCTTGTATGCAAACAGAATGCAGAACACACTGGCCATTCCCAAAAGCTGCATCACAAGCATTTGATAGTGATTGGTATATAACGTGACCCTGCTGTCCGTGACAACCATGCCATATATGAACGAATTGATGTATTCACCCATAATAAATATCATAAGGAGCGGGATGAAAACCAAAAACATATATTGCTTTTCTATGGTTTCGTAATGGGAAAAATACCGATATACCATATGGCAGCAAAACCCGGTCAGCAGCAATGACGCCAGCTCCCCGGATAACATAAATAAGATACCAATGACAATCTGGTCAAAAGAGGACATCAGTGGGTAGAAAATACTCAACAGAGAATTTACAATTCCATAACAGAGCTGCATAATCTCAACAACCAACGCTGCGTATAAAACAGCGGTCTTCCAATCTGACACGCAAATCAAAACCCCGATTGCCGTAAGCAGAAGGACATAGGCCCCGAATCCAGCGATTGAGCCGGACGGAACAAAATGTATAACCGCAATTCCACATATTGTGAATAAAAAATAAAAATAAAACCTTACTTTCTTATGCAAAAACCTGGCAAAAAAATAAAACCCGAAAAGCATCTGAACGCTTCCCATTATATATACATTAAAAAAATCCATCCGATTAGCCATTTCACGTCCTCCTCATGCGCAAAGGACCCCTACATATTTTTCATATACTGTAAAATAACGCTGGAAAACTCCTTGCTCCGCAGCCGTGATACGGGTATCTCCTTATTGCCTTGCATATAAGCCACTCCCTGTTTATAGCTTTTTAAATACCTTAGATTAATCAAGTAACTTCTGTGGCACCGAAAAAATCTGCTATCCAGTTTTGTCTCCAGATTCTCAATCCGGTCATAATAATCAATGACCTCAGATGAGGATAAATGCAAATATATTTTCCGGTCAATGATTTCACAGAAAACAATATCTTCCAAAGATATAATACGACTTTCACGTCCCTTTTGGACAAGCAAATTGGCTTTGCTGGCATCTTGCATGGAAACAACAAGACGCTCCATTGTCTTTTCAAAGTCTCTTACTTCGATGGGCTTTACCAGATAATCATACGCCTGTACTTCAAAGGACTGAAACACCATTTCTCTAAGGACAGTAATGAAAACCAAAAACCCACGAAACCCGTGTTCACGCATTTTCCTTGCAGTTTCCATTCCTCCAATCCCCCGCATCTGTATATCCAAAAACAAGATGTCTATCTGTTTCCCACATTTCAACACTTCCTCTCCGCAGGAGAACTGCCAAATGACTGTCTCCATATTTTTTCTGTGGAAAAAATCAGATGTCATTGCGCGGATATGGTCGGACATATGTCTTTCATCATCACAGATTGCAATGCGAATCATGTCGTTACCTCCTAGAACGCGTTTGAAAAACATCAAAGTAACCAAATGGATACGACGTGAAAAGTGACTGCCTGAAAACAGACTGCTCTCCTTTCGCAATTTAATGGAAAATGCGCCAACTGGCCGCCTGCTGCATCCATGCATGAAAACGGCTGTACAACCGTTTGTCTTGTTTTTTCTGCGGTGGGATTAGATGCCTTTTGTTTTATTCCACTCATTTACATTTCTCATGTCTACCCATATTTATTATATAATTTGTACGTTTTTACTACAATATTTGAGCGCATTCGAAAACCCATTTCTACAATCCGCACCTCCCATTTTACGGAACATTTACTCCAGATTCCATCAACATATCTCATCATATTATGCCCTTTATGTGTATGAATCCTTAATCCGGAATAAATCTCAATCTCTCCTAGCATGCCCTATAGGCGCTAAATGTTGAATGCGTCTTGCAGAAAATAGTTTTCAAACACGCTCTAGTTCTCAGCGCCAAGCAGTGCAATCCACAAAATCCTACTTTTCATAATTTTTTCGACTGCTTTAAGCGCTGAAATAAGCAATTTGCTGTGAAATGCTTTCTAAATGCTGTGATTTGATAGATATGGATCTCCTTTAGCTTATTTTGCTTAAGGCTTGTTTATCCCATCAAACCATATACCATTTCTGACAAAGAGTTTATAAATAGTCTAGATGTATATGCATCACTGAGGTTTTCTGACATTACGCACAATACATATGCGCCTGATGGATGAAAGACGATTGCCGCATCATTTTCCACAAAATCAAGCTCCCCTGTCTTGTTGGCAGTTTCCACCCCTGACGGCACGCCTGCCGGGATTTTGCCTCTGCGTTCCTGTTGTTTCATATATTGGAGGATCTGGTCCGACCCTGCCAGGCCGCCATTATAAATGGACAGAAGAAAATTCCCACAGTCACGGACGGATGTATAATTATCATCTTGGTCATTGGGTTGGAGCATCAGTCGCCCCATATGCGTTTCTGCAAATCCATGGTTCATGCAGTATTCGTTGACTGCCGCCATCCCGGCCTGTGCATCCCCGCCTCCTAATATTGTTACCAGGGAATTGCAGGCAGTGTTATCACTCACTGAAATCATTGCGCTTATCAGGGACTCATATTGACTGACATCCGCCATTGTCTCATACATGCACCCTGCGACAAACAGCTTGATCAGGCTGGCCGCCTGCATACTATGACTATTCACAAATGAAAGGGCGCCGTCGGATATGCGTCCGGCGCTGACGGCGACTGAACCTCCTGCCGCGTACTGTGATGAAATCATATCCTGTATCTGCGCTTCTAACGACGCTGTCATGTCACCGCCTCCGCCATTGGCGTCTGGCTCAGGCGGTCCCAGAGTCGCTTCCTGCGCTAAGTCTTCCTGGTGTTCTTCTAAACCCACTGTTTCCTGGGGCGTTTCTGACTTGGCTGTCTCCTGGGAAACTTCTGGAACCAATGTTATCGGGGCTTCCTCTTTAGATGCATTTTTTTGTTTTGCTTTGCCGGTATCATCTTTCTTGAGAGAATCATCGGAAATAGAGCCTTTTATTTCAACTGGCGCCGCTTCTTTTCCTTCTATCACATTTACCATGGCGGTCTTTTCCTCTTCAGCGGTTTTCACGTCACCTTTTTGGTAAAGCGCTTTTACCACAAATAAGACCAAACCGACCGCCAATGCGCCAGCCGCTATGTACATTGCTAATTTTACAAAAAATTCTTTTACTTTTTCTTTCCACATGATGCTCCTCTTATCGTAGATATTGGCTGTTTACATATCCTTCCTGGTTCAGGCTCGGCACATACACATACCAATACTGGCCTGCCGACATATCAATAACATCCACCTCCGCGCCATTTGAGATCTTACCGATTTCATTGGACGCGTCAAATGCCGTGTCATTTCTAAGGGCCAGATATCCGGAAGCCACATTTGCGTAGTATACCCCCAAATAGGAACGAGCGCTTGGACTCTGGGTCCGGCTAGGCGTTGTCGTAAGATATCCGCTATTGGTATATCCGTACATTCCCAATGACGGGCTATATACGTACCAATACGTCCCGCCTGTTTCCATTGCCCAGACATAATCCCCGTTACTTATCTGCCCTATTTCATTTGAAGTGTCAAACGCCTTCGCGTTGCGCAAAGCCAGATAACCTTTCTGGACGGACAC
Organism: uncultured Lachnospiraceae bacterium; assembly: GCA_910588775.1. GTDB lineage: Bacteria > Bacillota > Clostridia > Lachnospirales > Lachnospiraceae > MGBC164599. The sequence continues at coordinate 85,364 of CAJURH010000006.1, read as the reverse complement.
ATAATACTGCCCCAGGTGGTTGACCGGCGCGGCCGCGCGACCGAAAACTTTTCCTGGCTCTTGTGCCTGCGCTTGCGCCGCTGGTTGAGGCGCGACGGTTGGCTGACTGGCCGCGCTTTTTGCGCTTACTTTTTCGCTGGATAATTTTGAACTATCTACATAGCCATATGTTTTAGACTTATTTGCATAAATATAATCAAAATCACCCGACATATCCGCCATCAATGTGACTTTTTGCCCTCTTTCCAAAATCCCCACTGCCGATGCGTCCTCTTTCGGCAAACTCCGGATGGTCATCGTGTCCCCATCCTCTATGTTCACATATTTGGTTACCGGGTCCGTCACCGCGTCTTTTTCATTTGTCAGATAATAATTGGGCATATATCCGATAACTTTTTCAGGCCCTATGTAAATCTTCCAGTATTCATCGTCTTCTTTACTGATTAGAGAAACCTTTTCCCCATTGGAAAGCTTCGTTAAGACATCGCTGTCTTCATCTGGGTCCTCACGCACTTTCACAACGTCTTTACAACCTGTCACATAGTAGTCGCCGATGGTGTCAACCGATCCCTCCTTACCGCTGGATAGCTTCATGCCGCCAAAAATCACCGCGCCTAAAACGCCAAGCCCTGCAAGCGCGCCCCACAGAATCACAGCGGGAGATGGCTTAAAACTGCCATTGCGGTTCATTGCGCCAGGATTCACGCCCCTGCCTTGATTACCGGAATACCCTGGATTGGCATTGGTGTACCTGGGCTGGAAACCAGGGCCAGGACTGCCGGCGCTATTATTATAATAGCCAGGCTGGTTTGTGGGCTGCATTGTATTATTTGCATTTGTGTTGTCTATGGATTTTCCACAGTTGGGACATATTTTCCAATTATCATTTAATTCTTTACCACATTTAGCGCAAAACATATCTATCTCCTCCATACCTGATATCCCACTGCAAATCCTTATAAGGTCACCATGAGAGATCATTTCACATTTTTATTCATAACCCTAACGCGCGCTTCAAAATCGCTTTTCGCAAGATGTATTCAACATTTGTGCCCATTGAGCGCTAATATGAGAGAGTTGCTCCAGATTGAGGAGTCATACCCATAAAAGGCAAATATAGCGGGCTATGTTGCCGCCGTTATCCAGATTCGCTCCCTACCATCCGCAAAGGTATAGACGCTGATAACAAAGCCGCAACCATACTCCCGCCTATGCTCTTTTCAATTTTTCTTTTCATACGCTTCCATTCCTTTCCGATACTGCAATTTTAATAAATCCCCCGGATAGATTCCCTCATTTAACATCCGCTATTGTTTCCTGGTATCCGCGCCACCGGAAACACTCATACGTAGAAGCTTTTCTACAAGTCTTTATCCGCCTGCGCCATACAATACCATTTTCCAAGACTGTTCCTAGCGTCATTTGCTTTTCAAAAATATACCCCCAGGCGCAATATCTTTACAGCTTTATTTTACACTTTTTTAACTTTCTAATCAACCCTTATATAGGGCTTCATCCTCCTGTTGCGCAAATAGATAGGCAAGGTTATATATAGTTTTGACAAAATAATTTATTGCATTAACACCTATTTCATATTCCAATTTTATGTATTCTTCTAAATGTATTTTCCCATCTATAGATTAAAAATGGCATGGTATAAACGAAAGAATGAAGTTCATTGCCTTCAAGACAAAAGACCGCCAATTCAAAGGGGATGTCACTTATTGCTGTAGCGCGCACATGTCAGCAAAAGCGCATCCTTTTTCCCATTGCCCACACTATCAACAAGAAAACCCCAAAAGGTCTACATAGCATTTTTAACACATTTGATAAAACGCGAAACCGTCGCCGACAATATCTGATTCTTTTTCCACACGAGCACGGCCCCTGTCTCCAATACTGGTTCCAGCGGCACAAAACACAGTTCTTCCTTATAAATAGCGCCGAGATCAAAACACAACGCAGCGCCGATGCCACTTTTCACCATCATCGCCGCATTTACAATCAAGTTGTACGTGGCGGGAATTTTAAGCTGCTCATAATAATCCCCAAACCAACTGGCCAGTTCATTTTTCACCAACTCCCGCTTCGCCATCAACAAAGGCACAGCCGCCAAGTCTTCCGGACTGACCGATTTCCTAGCCGCCAGTGGCGAGTCCCGTCTGACCAGCGCTCCCCATCTCTCCTTTTGCGGCATGCGAAAGAACTCATATGTTCCAATATCCACCGGCTCCATTAAAAGCCCCAGATCCAAAACGCCTTTCTCTATCCGCTCCTTGATATCATCCGCAGTGGCGCTGTAAATGCTAAACTGCACCAGGGGGCATTCCCTCTGAAAGAGCTTTATCCGCTCAGACAGAAAGGACATACTCCTCGTTTCCCCACACCCGATGGCAATCTCCCCTGACAGCAATTCAGCCTTGTGGGAAAGCTCCCAAATGGTCTTCTCCGACAATGAAACCATTTCCTGAGCACGGCGTTTCAGCAGCATTCCATCTTCCGTCAGAATAATGCGGTGTTTGCTTCTGCGAAACAACGTAACGCCCAGCTCCTTTTCAAGCTGCATAAGCTGCCGCGAAAGCGTTGGCTGCGTAATACGTAAAAGCGCAGCCGCTTTTGTAATATTTTCTTCCCGCGCCACTATTAAAAAATATTTCAAAACCCGCAATTCCATGTTCTCACCTTTCGTCGCCAAATATGCGCCATTTTAGAAACGCTCCATATTTTTTATCATAGCACATTCGAAAGTTAATTTCACTATTTCCCCAAAATTCTCTTGTGCAGATGAAACGCCATAACCGCCATTTCCAAATGGGTGAAAAAAAGCGCCCCATCCATATACAAAAAAGTCCTGCAACTGGAAGAAAAAGGGTTCATCACCAGTAAACAAACGCGCCAGGGAAAGAAGCCGGAAAAGGCCGTCTACACACTGACCGATTCCGGAGACCGCCAGTTTGAAAAACTAATGACAGAAATTTCTCAAAAACCCATCCACATCTTCCTGGACTTCAACGCGGTCATCGTCAACCTGAACAGCCTGCCCAAAAAAGCCCAGAAGATATGTCTGGACAACATTAAGAGCAATGCAAAGACATTGAAAAGACAAATAGAAGAAAATATTGCCTGCAAAGAAAACCTTTCCGTAATCCCAGAAACCGGAATGACCGTCCTGAAACAACAGCACATTCTTATACAGGCAATCAAGACATGGATCGCCTCCATGGAAGAAAAAATTTAGGATACTTCATTGTAATTTCCCCGAAAAATGATACAATATCCTATAAGTACGCTGTAAATGGAAAGGAGAAACAAATGAAAAGGAAAAAACACGCAAAACTTTCCCAGATTCTTCTATTAGCCTTTACAATTCTGGGAATTGCCCTGTTTGCCTGCCCTGCCATTGTCTCGGCAAATTCCGGCGGCAAACTGATTATGGCCACCAACGCGGAATTTCCGCCCTATGAATACTACGAGGGCAGCGACATCGTGGGCATTGACGTGGAAATCGCCCAGGCTGTAGCCGAAGAAATGGGCATGGAACTGCAGATTGAAGACATGGCCTTTGACGCCATCATCACCGCCGTCACCTCCGGCAAAGCCGACTTCGGCGCCGCTGGCATGACCGTCACCGAAGATCGCTTAAAAAGCGTAAACTTCAGCGATACATACACCAAATCCGCTCAGGTCATCATTGTCAAAGAGGACAGCCCTATTGCCACTCCCGATGATTTAACTGGCAAGAAAATCGGCGTGCAGCTGGGCACCACCGGCGATATTTACTCCGCGGATATCGAAGACGCTAAGATTGAACGCTACAACAAAGGTTTCGAAGCCGTTCAGTCCCTGCTCTCCGATAAAATCGACGCGGTCATCATCGATCAGGAACCGGCCGCTGTTTTTGTAAAACAAAACAAAGGGCTCAAACTTACGGATGAAGAATTTACCAACGAAGAATATGCCCTGGCCATTGCCAAAGGCAACGACAAACTTCTAAAGAAAATCAATGCAGCCCTGGCGAAATTAAAGAAATCCGGACGGTTGGATGCGATCAAAGCCTCCTATATTGATTCCAGTTCCCAGGAGGAAGAAGCCGACGATACAAAATCTTCCGGCGGCAAACTAATCATGGCTACCAACGCCGAGTTTCCGCCTTATGAATACTACGAAGGCAGCGACATCGTGGGCATCGACGTGGAAATCGCCCAGGCTGTGGCCGAAGAAATGGGCATGGAACTGCAGATTGAAGACATGGCCTTTGACGCCATCATCACCGCCGTCACCTCCGGCAAAGCCGACTTCGGCGCCGCTGGCATGACCGTCACCGAAGATCGCTTAAAAAGCGTAAACTTCAGCGATACATACACCAAATCCGCTCAGGTCATCATTGTCAAAGAGGACAGCCCTATTGCCACTCCCGATGATTTAACTGGCAAGAAAATCGGCGTGCAGCTGGGCACCACCGGCGACATTTACTCTGCGGATATTGAAGACGCTAAGATTGAACGCTACAACAAAGGTTTCGAAGCCGTTCAGTCCTTGCTCTCCGATAAAATCGACGCGGTTATCATCGACCAGGAACCCGCTGCCGTTTTTGTCAGCCAAAACGAAGGCTTGAAGCTTACCGATGAGGAATTTACCTCAGAAGAATACGCTCTGGCCATTGCCAAAGACAACGACGAACTGCTGGAAAAAATCAATGCAGCCCTGGGAAAACTAAAAGAATCTGGACGGCTGGATGAGATTAAGGCTTCTTACATCGGTTCCCAGGAAGAGGAACCCGACGACGCGAAACCTTCTGGCGGCAAACTGATTATGGCCACCAACGCGGAATTTCCGCCTTATGAATATTACGAAGGCAGCGACATCGTGGGCATCGATGTGGAAATCGCCCAGGCCGTGGCCCAAGAAATGGGCATGGAATTGCAGATTGAGGACATGGCCTTTGATTCCATTATCACCGCCGTCACCTCCGGCAAAGCCGATTTCGGCGCCGCTGGCATGACCGTCACCGAAGATCGTTTAAAAAGCGTGAATTTTAGCGATCCATACACCAGTTCCGCCCAAGTAATCATCGTCAAAGAGGATAGCCCCATTGCCACTCCCGATGATTTAACTGGGAAGAAAATCGGCGTGCAACTGGGAACTACTGGCGACATTTACTCCGCGGATATTGAAGACGCTACCATTGAACGCTACAACAAAGGCTTCGAGGCCGTTCAGTCCCTGCTCTCCGATAAAATCGACGCGGTTATCATCGACCAGGAACCCGCCGCCGTTTTTGTCAGCCAAAACGAAGGTCTAAAACTTACTGACGAAGAATTTACCAGCGAAGAATACGCCCTGGCCATTGCCAAAGACAACGACGAGCTGCTTAAAAAGGTCAATGCGGCTCTGGCCAACTTAAAGAAATCCGGCCGTCTGGACGAAATTAAGGAAACCTACATCAACGCCGACGACAACGCTGATAACGATGACAGCGTGGCGCCAGCCAAGCAGGAAGCATCCTCTCCCAGTCTAAAAGAAGCCCTGTACGACAACCTGGTAAGCAAGGGCCGCTGGAAATACATCGCAAACGGCCTGACCGTTACCCTTAAAATTACTCTGCTGGCAGTGCTTCTGGGTATCCTCATCGGTTTTGTAATTGCAATTATTCGCTCCACTTACGAGAAAAACGGAAGCCTCAAGTTCTTAAACACGCTCTGCCAGATTTACCTGACTGTAATCAGGGGCACCCCTGTGCTGGTTCAGCTCTTAATTATTTACTACATTATATTTGCCTCGTTTACCAATAAAATCCTGGTTGCGTCTCTGGCCTTCGGAATCAATTCCGGCGCCTACGTGGCGGAAATCATCCGTGGCGGGATTTTATCCATCGATCACGGTCAGTTCGAGGCGGGCCGAAGCTTAGGCTTCAATTACCTGCAGACCATGATCTACATCATCCTGCCCCAGGCTCTGAAAAACGTGCTTCCGGCGCTGGCCAATGAGTTTGTGGTTCTGTTGAAAGAGACTTCCGTCTGCGGCTACATTGCCCTGCAGGATCTGACCAAAGGCGGGGATATCATCCGCAGCCAGACCTATAACGCCTACATACCTCTGCTGACCGTGGCCGCCATCTATCTGGCGCTGGTCATGATTTTCACCTATTTTATAAAACTTCTGGAAAGGAGGCTGCGCAACAGTGAACGCCGATAAACCATTGATTGAGATAAAAAACCTGACAAAAAGCTTTGGAAAAGTCAACGCTTTAAAGAACATTTCCACCAATATTTACCCTGGAGAAGTGGTCTTCATCGTGGGACCCTCCGGTTCTGGAAAAAGCACCTTCCTGCGCTGCATGAACCGACTGGAAGAAGCCACCGAAGGACAAGTCATCTTCGAAGGCGCCAACATTATGGACAAGAAAATCAACATCGACCAACACCGTCAGAAAATGGGCATGGTATTCCAACACTTTAACCTGTTTCCCCATCTGACCATCCGGGAAAACATCACGCTGGCGCCGCGAAAATTAAAAGGCGTTTCCGCAGCGGATGCGGACAGACAGGCCATGGAACTGCTGGAACGGGTGGGCCTGCCTGAAAAGGCGGACGATTATCCTGCCATGCTCTCCGGTGGCCAGAAACAGCGCATCGCCATCGCGCGGGCGCTGGCCATGAATCCGGACGTAATGCTGTTCGACGAGCCAACCTCCGCCCTGGACCCGGAAATGGTCGGCGAAGTGCTGGAGATTATGGGCGAGCTGGCCAGAGGGGGCATGACCATGGCCGTGGTGACCCACGAAATGGGTTTTGCAAAAGAAGTGGCCAGCCGTGTGCTTTTCATGGCTGACGGAGAGTTGCTGGAGGACGCGCCGCCCCAGGAATTCTTTGAAAATCCGAAGAATCCGCGGCTAAAAGACTTCCTCTCGAAAGTCATTTAAATATATAAAAAAGAAGGTAAGGCAGTTTAAAACCGCTTTACCTTCTTTTTTACACTCCCACAGCCAAAACAGCCCTGGATATTTGCTTACCGTACGTAAGCGAATGGAAGATTGCCATAGGACACGTTGAAGAGATACAATCCATTTGCATAGGAGATCTCCGGGTCAAAGACCATTCCATTGAATTCACACCAGGAGTGGGGCGTAAGTCCGCCGCTGGCAGACGCGCACTGCCCGGCGATGCAAATCATTCCTTCATAGCCCACTGCTTTTGCAAGATAGCAGAAAGCCGCCGCGAAGTCATAACAGTTCCCATACCGGGTTGTAAGCATCTTATAGGCATGGTACGGCTCCCAGCCCTTGGGAGGCCAGACCGGTCCGCCCATGTATCTGCAGTTTCTCACCACGTAATTGAAGCAGACCTGAAGCTTCGTTCCGCTGTTCATGGCCGCATTCACGCCCACACCGTCCAGAATGTTGGCTCCCCGCGTTCCCTGGGATGTGACAAAATAATAGTTGTTTCCCTGTTTGGCGATTGTGCTGCGGTCCAGATTTCCAGAGCCGTTGAAATAATAATATGTACCGCTGATTTTAACCCAGCCTGTAGCCATCTGGCCATTGGCTTTGAAATAATAGCGTTTGCCGCCAATGGTGGACCATTTTTTTGCCGCCATGCCACCCTTCGGCCCGAAATAATAATATTTGCCGCCGATGAGCTGCCAGCCTGGCTTCACTTCCAGATAATGTTTCTTATTAAAGTAATACTTCTTTTTGTTGATGGTTTTCCAGCCTGTATAGTTGGCTCGTTTGCCTGCCGCATTATAGTAATATTTCTTTCCCTTGACTGTTTTAAAACATTTCTTATAGGGTATGCCCTTCTTGTTCAGGAAATAATAAGAGCCATTGATTTTCCAGGATCCAACCCGCTTGCTGTTGTATTTGCCGTTTTTATTAAAATACCACCAGGCGCCATTCTTCTGTTTCACCCACTTACTGGCCCGGGGCACGAATTTGCTGTCCAGATAATAATAAGAGCCGTTGATCTTTTGCAGCCCTTTTTTATTCAGGGCCTGCTGGCCGATGCTGTTGAAATAATACCAGCTCTTGCCCACCTTCTTCCAGGAATTTTTCACCGCCATGCCCCATGTGGAGCCGTTGGGCGCAACGCTGGCTTTTGTCTTAATCGCCTTGGTCTTTGTGGTAAAATAATAGCGCTTGCCGTTGATTACTCTGTTTCCAGTGAGTATGTTTCCTTTGGAATCGAACGCGTAGTAATAACCGCCCTGGGTTCCAAGCTGCAACACGCCATCACTGGCATTATAATAGGCAGTTGCGCCTGTGGAGGTTTGGGTTTTCACCAGTTTATAGGTCTTACTTGACTTGTTGTAATCCCAACGAGGATTGGCGATTACTGTAAGTCCCTGGGCGTTTTTGCTCTCTTTCGCCTGGTATGCTGGAATCTTCTCGTCTTCTTTATCGTTCTCTTTGCCGCCCCCATCTTCACCCGTTTCAGTCATCGCCTGCGTCTCTGCCAGATACGCGCTGTTGGGACTGTCCGCCGAGACGAGACCCGGCGCGGCTATACTGCATAAGCCGTATATGGCCATGCAGGCAATCCATTTCTTAATCATCTCTAATCTCCTTTCCCGTAGCCGGAAGCGAAATTATTCCACCCCCGTCACAGTCCTGACCCCATCTTTTTCATAGGTCATCACTGTGAATCCGTCGTACTCGTAGGCGACGTCCTCTCCTGTGCCGTCTCCCTGACAGCTGGGCATCCGGCCTGCCTCCCGCACAGGCGCGCCGATGGCTCCGATTAATTTCTCCAGAGGCGCCCCCACGTACGACTGTGCAATCGCTTTGCGCTCTTCCACAGAAACTTCTGTATCTGCCGGAACGTCTCGCACGATGACCTCATCCCGGGGAATCTGAAACTCAATTCGATCCAACACTCCGCGCTGTGTGAAATGATAATATGTATCCCTCATTTCAACCCACCCTGTGGCTGCTTGACCATTTGCTTTCAAGTAATACAATTTTCCCCCAATGGTCACCCATCTTCTCGCATACATATTACCCTTTTTTCCAAAATAATAATATTTCTTCTGTATCCGTTGCCAGCCCGTCTTCAAAATCACATAATGTCCACTGCCAAAATAATATTTCTTCTGGTGAATGGTTTTCCATCCTGTGTAACTGGCTCGTTTTCCAGATGAGGTGTAATAATATTTTTTACCATTTACTGTTTTAAAACATTTCTTATACGGAATCCCTTTTCTATTCAGGTAATAATTCGAGCCGTTTATTTTCCTGGGTCCAATCCATTTGCTGTCATATCTGCCCTTTTCATTAAAATACCACCAGGCGCCGCTTTTCTGCTTTACCCATCTGCTGACGCAGGGAACAGCGTTTTTGTCCAGATAGTAATAAGCTCCATGAATTCTTTGTAGACCTTTCTTGCCTGGAACCTGCTGTCCGACGCTGTTAAAATAATACCAGCTTTTGCCCACTTTTACCCAGTCGTTCTTTACAGCCATGCCCCATGTGGTCTTCCCCGGCGCCACAGAATAGGCGCTTTTTGCCGCCCTGGATTTTGGCGTAAAATAATATCTTGTTCCATTGATAGCTTTTGCGCCGGTAATCATATCCCCTTTCGCGTCGAATGCATAATAACACCCCGCCTGGATTCCCAACTGTAGCGCTCCATCACTTAATTTATAGTATGCTGTCCCTCCGGATGCATTTTTCTTCTTGACCAGCTTATAAGTCTTGCGGACTTTATTATACTCCCAGCGTGGGTTCGTGACAATCGTAAGTCCCTGCGCGTTTCTGCCTTCTATGGCCTGATAAGCTGCCCGGCTCTCTGCCAAAGCCACTGTTGGCGCCAGCACACTGCATAGCCCACATAAGGCTATATACGTTATCCATTTTTTAATCATCTTATTTTCACTTTTCTTTTACAGTTCAAAAAGAAATTATTCCACCCCCGTCACAGTCCTAACCCCATCTTTTTCATAGGTCATTACTGTAAATCCGTCGTACTCGTAGGCGACGTCCTCTCCTGTGCCGTCTCCCTGACAGCTGGGCATCCGGCCTGCCTCCCGCACAGGCGCGCCGATGGCTCCCATCAGTTCGTCCAGGGTTGCGCCCACATAAGACTGGGCGATTGCCTTGGCCTCTTCCGATGTAATGGACGTATCTTGTGGAATATCCTGATCGGTAATCTCATCCTGGGGAATGTTCTGTGCCGCCGCCTGTTCCTGAGCAATCCGCTGCGCCTCCTCTTCGGCAATTCTGCGCGCCTCTTCTTCATCGGCAATCCGCTGCGCTTCCTCTGCCGCAATTCGCGCCTGTTCTGCCGCCTGTCGCTGCGCCTCTTCTTCCGCCTGCGCCCTGGCTCTGGCCGCTGCTATATCTTCTGGGCTGGAGTTTTCTTCCGCCGCAGCCGTCTCTTTCGCTTTCTTCTTTTTCTTCTTGGCTTTTTTCGCCGTCTCTTGTCCGGATACGCTGTCGTCCTGGTTGTCTGATGCTGACGCGTCGGCGGAAACCGTCTCCTTAGGCGCTTCTGTCTCTTTCGCCGTTTCTTGTGTCGGCTCCGCTGTAGCCGCCGGTTTCGCCTCCTCTTTTTCTTTGCCGCCGCAGCCAGTCGCCGCTATCGCCATCGCCGTGGCTATGCATAAAACCGCTAATTTTCTTCTCATATCTCCTACCCTTTCGTAAATGAATTCATATAGCCGGACGTCACCCATGCGCCAGCCTTTTTGCACAACACTTCCATAATATATGTGCCCGTCCGCAACTGCTCTTTCGCCAGATACATCCCGTAACGGTAACCGCCCTGTCCGCCAGCCTGGCGGTTCAGCGGCGTAGCCTCGTAGACCACCGTATGGTCCGGGGAAATGCAGCGGACATAGATCTCCGATTCCACATCCAGACTATCTTTGGCAAGCGTTCCCTGGACTTTCACGTAGTCTTCGTCCTCCTCCACTTCCATGGTGAAGCCTTCGCTCTCCTCCTGCCCCCATTCCTGGTAATCCCGCACAGGCGCAGGCATGCGGGGTGCATCCTTCGCCAAAGTTCCCAGGTGGCGTTCCACGATTTCAAAAATCAAAGCGTCCGCCTGTTCTTCTTCCAGCGCGTCCACCCGGTAAGGAACCGTCCGGTCAAAATATCCCCGACCGTATTCCTGCGCCAGAAACGGAGTCAATGAATTTCCAAAAGAATCCCGGAAGACCACCGCACCCGTCTGCCCTTTCCCGGCATTGGTCGTATGAATGGTCATATCCTCTGTGCTCTTAAAACCATCCCCGTAGGAAAAATCAAATTCTTTTTCATAGTAGATGTTCTCGTCCTTTTGATTTCCCAGGGGATAGACCATCTCGTACAAGTCCCCGTCAAAGTCCCTGCGCGTCTGATACGGAATCTCCGAATAATCGGTATGGGACTGTCCCAGCTCGTCCAAAAGAACGCTCATGGCCAAAGCCGCGCCCTTGTTATTCCAGTGGGAATCCAGCCGATGGTAGAGGACTTCCTCTTCTGCCTGAAAAGCCGCTTTCAGATCCGCATAGACCACGCCCTGCTCCTCCAGCCGCGCCTGCAGTCGTTCCAGCTCTCCCGTCTCCCGAATCTTCCTATAATAATAAGGCATGTACTGGGGATACAGGGTATTCTTATTGGGAGCCACCGTAAACACAAACGACCCGCCCTGCTCTTCCACGTATTCCTGAATCAGCGCCAGCATTCGAGCCGTTCCAAACAGTTCCCGCTCATCCATGGAGGATTTCCCCAGATAGGAATCCAGCGAATTTGCATAGAAATAATACCCATCCCGCCCCTGAATCACCGAGTCCTCCCCGGACATGCCGAAGATCTTCCCCTTAACCAGGGAATTGGCCTGTATGATTTCCCAGCGAAAAGCAAAGTGATCCGAGAAATAATCGCCCAGTTCCGGCAGAAAATGCACGTTCCAGGCCCCGTCGGCTGTCTGGATGCGGGGAAATGGGGCCAGCGCCTGCTTCTGGTTCACATCCCGTTCCCGGTAAAAGAACATCCCCAGAAGGGGAATCAGAAGCAGCGCGAAGAATATGCCGCCGTAAATTCTGTAACCTGTCTTCTTCACTCTTCCCCTCCCATCAGAATCTAAAATAAATAAACGGGTTGTAAGCGTCCGCCGAAAGTCTGCACACGCACAGCGCAAATAACGCCATGCAAACTGCATAGGAAAGTCCGTGCAGTCTCTCCACCTTCTCCAGCCGCCTTTTCACAGGCATAGCGCAAACAAACGCCGCAGCCAGCGTGACCAGATACAGCGGATTTAAGATGCTCACGCAATTACTCACATTTTCCGGGGTAAATGAAAATCCGGCGAACATCATCTGAAACATTACGCCCGCCTGCGCCATATTCTCCGCCCGGAAGATCACAAACGCCAAGACTGCCACCAACACCGTGTAGAGCTGACGCAGCCAGCGAATGCGACATTTCTTAATGGGAAGAATCGTGTCCTCTAAGATAAGAAAAGCCCCATGCACCAACCCCCAAATGACAAACGTCCACTGGGCGCCATGCCAGAGACCAGTGCAAAAGAACACAAAAAATTTATTCAAATATGTGCGGATGGCTCCTTTTCGGTTGCCTCCCAGAGGAATGTACAGATATTCCTTAAACCAGGTGGACAAAGAGATATGCCATCGGCGCCAAAAGTCCTGTACGCTGTCCCCATAATAGGGATACTGGAAATTCTCCCGGAAATGAAATCCAAACATCTCCCCCAAGCCTATGGCCATGTCGCTGTAGCCGCCGAAGTCATAGTAAATCTGAAGGGCGTAGGAGATTGCGCCAATCCATGCGCTGGCCATATTCAACCCCGAAGGAGAAAGCCCGAACACATAGTCCGCCGCCAGACCCATTGTATTGGAAACCAACGCTTTTTTGGACAGGCCAATGATAAACCGACGGATTCCCCGGGCCACGCCCTCACTGGTCTGCTTCCGGTCGGTAATCTCCCGCTCAATGTCATGGTACTTCACAATGGGTCCCGCAATCAACTGGGGAAAGAAAGCTATGTACAAAAGCGCCTTCCCATAATTCTTCTGGGACTGTACGTCTCCCCGGTAGACGTCAATCACATAAGACAATGCCTGAAACGAAAAGAACGATATGCCAATAGGCATATCTATGGCCGGGACGGGGACATGCGTCCCCAACGCACCGTTCAAATTCTCCAGGATAAATCCTGTGTATTTAAACAGGCACAGGATTCCCAGATTCAGTATCACCGCCAGGGCCAGGGAGGCTTTCGCCCGCCTCCCCCTCCCCGACGCCAGAAGCCCCAGCCCATAATTCATAGCCGAAGAGAATATCATCAGCAGCACGTACACCGGCTCGCCGTAGGCATAGAATACCAGGCTTGCCAGCGCCAGAAACAGATTCTTCCACCGCAGGGACGGCAGAACGCCATATACTAGAAAAACCACTGGCAAAAACGCAAATAAAAATACTACGCTGCTAAATACCATAAGTCTTTAAACCCGCCTGTTATACTCTTTTCTTAACCGTGTATTTTATCTGGCTGATGCTCTTATAAGTCTTGCCGTATAAGTCAAATCCTTTGTCTTTCTGCGTTTGAGGATCGTAAACCTTACCGCCAATCTCCACCCATGCATGGGGAACTTTATTTCCATTTACCGTCATTTCACCTTTTACAATCTTGGCATCGTAGCCGCATACTTTGGCCAGCATGGCGAAAGCGGAAGCGGAACTATAACAGTTTCCCTTTTTGGTCTGCAGCATATCCTGGGCGTATTTCACCTCCCAGCCCGCTTTGTCTGTAGATTCAAATTTGCCTGCGTATCCGCATTTCATCACATATTTATAACATGCTTGCAGCTTCTTCGCTTTACTCTGTGTGGGTTTCGCCTGTTTGTCCGCCACCGACTGCGCTTTAATCATCAGTTTCGCGCGAGCGCTCAACGCAGCCTCGCCTTTGGCATTTAATTTCACTTTATGTACGGTTTTCTTTTTCACCATAACGGCTTTGTCGTCGAAGTAATAAGCCTTTTTGCCAATCTTATTCCAGCCCACCGCCGCAGCGCCGTCGTTTTTGAAATAATATTTCTTCTTGCCGACGGTTTTCCACTGATTCTTAATCTTCTTGCCTTTATCATAGAAATAAAATTTGCCTTTTTCCTTCTTCAGACCCTTTTTCACAGCCTTTGCAGACACCTCCACGGGGTTCTGCGCCACGCTTAAGGGCGCGCCCACTGCCAAGGCCACTGCCAGAGTCAACATGATTCCTTTAGATTTCAACCATTTTCTCATCTTACATTCCTCCTCTTCCTTTGCATTTTTATACATTCGGCGTATCTACAGCCCACTGCATGACCGCCTGGATTTCCCGTTTGCCATTGAGTTCAAAGGTGGATACCTGGAAATTGTCGTACTGATAGAGTCCATCGTAGCCGCCGGAACCCAGGTGCAGACAACTTTCTGTTCGGTTGCTTTTCAGAGGTTTGCCCGCCACGCTTCGAAAAGCGTCATAGCTTTTTTTCTCCTTGGCATATCGAGTGATATTCTTCATAAGCCTGCCCGCTGAATTGGTCTTCCACACATTGCCGTTCTTGAGCATCACCGCCCGCTTGGGAGCTTTCCCAGTATCCATGAAATAATAGCGATTGCCCTTAATCCTTACGATTTTCTCCCGGACCATCCGGCAGTTTTTGTCAAAGTAGTACCAGTCTTTTTTGATTTTCTTATAGCCTTTATAGGCCACGCCATTCTTGCCAAAATAGTACCTGTTTCCCTTGACTGTCTTCCAGGCATTCTTAACCTTCTTCCCACTCTTATAATAGTAGGTTTTCTTGCCCACTTTCTGCAGACCTGTCTTTGCCGTCTTGGGAGCCGCTGAGGCCGTAACCGCAAAAGGCATTGCAAATATTTGCATAACCAATGCAAAAATTAATGCAAAAGACAGAACTTTCCCTTTGTTCATGTTCATCTCCTCCTTATGAAAATACTTACATCCTTACTCTACAATATTACACTTATTTTAATTTATTTTCAACTCTTATAAGAAAATTCCGTCACAATTTGGTAACATTTTTTAACGAACTAAAATTTTATAATGCCAACTTTTTTATTCATCTTTTTGAATATTTATTGCATATTCACCCAAAAAGATGTATAATTATGCAATCATATGAATATTCCCAATTTCCACCTTTACGAACAAACGAAAATATTATATGATGTTCAAAGCGTATTTTAGTAAATATACATTGAATAAAAAGAAAGGTTGCGTGCATTATTATGATAAAAGTAGGCATTATCGGAGCCACCGGATACGCCGGGGCAGAGTTGGTCCGGCTCTTAACCGCTCACAAGGACGCAGAAATCATCTGGTACGGTTCCCGCAGCTATGTGGGACAGGCGTATGCAGGGATTTACCAGAATATGTTTCAGATTGTGGAAGGGGCCTGCCTGGACGACAACATGGAGAAAATGGCCGAGCAGGCCGACGTGATTTTCACCGCCACGCCCCAGGGGCTGTGCGCTTCTCTGATTAACGAAAGTATTCTGGCCAAAGCGAAGGTCATCGACTTAAGCGCGGACTTCCGTATCAAGGACGTGAAGAAATACGAAGCCTGGTATAATATCCAGCATCCCTCTCCCCAGTTCATTGAGGAAGCCGTATATGGCCTCTGTGAAATAAACCGGGAACCGATCCGCGGCGCAAGGCTCATCGCCAATCCAGGCTGCTACCCTACCTGCTCCATCTTGAGCATCTATCCTTTGTTAAAGGAAGGCATCCTGGAACCGTCCACGGTCATCATCGACGCGAAATCCGGCGTTTCCGGCGCAGGCCGCGGCGCCAAGACAGACAACCTGTTCTGCGAAGTCCATGACAGCATCAAGGCATACGGCGTGACCACCCACCGCCACACCCCGGAAATCGAAGACCAGCTCAGCCTGGCCGCGGGAGAGGAAATCCTCATAAACTTCACCCCTCATCTGGTTCCCATGAACCGGGGCATTCTGGTCACTGCCTATGCCTCTCTGAAAAAAGAACAGGAAAACATCCAGGAGGAGGAAATCCGCCAGATTTACAACCGCTATTACCAGAACGAAACCTTCGTAAGAGTTCTGGAAAAAGGCATTTGCCCCCAGACCCGCTGGGTAAAAGGCAGCAACTATGTGGACGTAAACTTCACCATCGACCCCAGAACTCACCGGATCGTCATGATGGGCGCCATGGACAACGTGGTCAAAGGAGCAGCCGGACAGGCCGTGCAAAACATGAACCTAATGTTCGGACTGGAAGAAACCCAGGGACTTAAGCTTGTGCCTGTGTTCCCCTAAGCGCGTTTTAGAATAAAGGAGGTTATGCAATAACATGAACTATCAAATCATTGACGGCGGAGTCACCGCGCCAAAAGGTTTCCAGGCGGCAAGCGCGGCGGCAAAAATTAAGAAAAACGGCCAAAAAGACATGGCTTTACTATACAGCTGCACGCCTTGCAAAGCAGCCGGTACATTTACCACAAATATTGTAAAAGCCGCCCCGGTGAAATGGGACCATGAACTGGTGCGCCAGCAGCCCCACGCCCAGGCGGTGGTGTGCAACAGCGGCGTGGCCAACGCCTGCACCGGACAGGAAGGCATGAACGCCTGCCGGGAGACCGCCCGGGAAGCCGGAAAGCTTCTCAACATCCCGGAGACCTCCGTGCTGGTAGCTTCCACCGGGGTCATCGGCCAGCAGATTCCCATAGAACAGATCAAGGAGGGGCTTCCCCTTCTGGTCAAAGAACTGTCTGACAGCCGGGAAGCGGCCACACAGGCGGCACAGGCCATTATGACCACCGACACCGTGAAAAAGGAAGCTGCCGTCTCTTTTTCCCTGGAAGGGACGCCCGTGCATATCGGCGGCATGTGCAAAGGCTCCGGCATGATTCATCCAAATATGTGCACCATGTTAAGCTTTCTTACCACCGATGCCAACATTTCCAAAGAACTGCTGCAAAAGGCCCTGTCCCAGACCGTAGCGGACACCTATAACATGGTCTCCGTGGATGGCGACACATCCACCAACGACACTGTGCTTCTGCTGGCCAACGGACTGGCCGGAAACCCGGAAATCACGGAAGAAAACCAGAATTACCAAGATTTCCTGGAAGCCCTGCGCTACGTAAACGAAACCCTGGCAAAATCCATTGCCGCAGACGGCGAAGGCTGCACAGCCCTTTTAGAAACCAAAATTATCGGCGCCAGCCAGAAATCCCAGGCCCGCACCCTGGCAAAATCCATCATCTCTTCCAACCTGACCAAGGCCGCCATCTATGGCCACGACGCCAACTGGGGACGGATCTTATGCGCCATGGGCTACTCTGGCGCCGAATTTGACCCGGAGAAAGTGGATTTATTTATAGAAAGCGCCGCGGGAAAACTACAGCTTATGAAGGACGGAACAGCCGCCGCTTACAGCGAAGATGTGGCTACGGTGATTTTATCCGAGAAAACCGTAACCATCACCGCAGATTTGAAAATGGGTTCCCAACAGGCCACAGCCTGGGGCTGCGATTTAACCCACGAATACATCAACATAAACGCAGATTACCGCTCATAAGTAAATTTAGGAAGGACACATAAGAAATGGTCAATCAAAAATATCTGGACAAAGCCGAAGTGCTCATTGAAGCTTTGCCCTATATCCAACGTTTCAACCGGAAGATCGTCGTGGTCAAATATGGCGGAAGCGCCATGGTGGACAACGAATTAAAGAAAAACGTCATTGAAGACGTAGCGCTTTTAAAGCTGGTGGGCTTCAAACCCATCATCGTCCACGGCGGCGGCAAGGAAATCAGCCGCTGGGTGGGTAAAGTGGGCATGGAACCCCATTTCGTAAACGGCCTGCGGGTCACAGACGCGGAAACCATGGAAGTGGCGGAAATGGTCTTGAGCAAAGTCAACAAGGAACTGGTGTCCCTGGTGCAGTCCTTAGGCATCAAAGCCGTGGGAATCAGCGGCAAAGACGGAGGCATGTTGCGAGTGTCTAAGAAAACAGCCGACGGGGAAGACATCGGCTTTGTGGGCGAAATAGAAGAAGTGGCTCCAAAGCTGCTGGAAGACCTACTGGAAAAAGATTTTCTTCCCATTGTATGCCCCATCGGCATGGACAAAGATTTCCAAACGTATAACATCAACGCCGACGATGCCGCTTGCGCCATCGCCTCCGCCATGAATGCGGAAAAACTGGCTTTCCTCACAGACATCGAAGGCGTGTACAGGGATTCCAGCGACCCAGACAGCCTGATCTCCGAGCTGCATGTCCACGAAGCCGAAAAGCTAATCGCCCAGGGAAATGTGGGCGGCGGCATGATTCCCAAACTGAACAACTGCATCCATGCCATCTGCGAGGGCGTAAATCGCGTGCATATCCTGGACGGCCGGATACCCCATAGCCTGCTTCTGGAGATTTTCACCAACAAAGGTATCGGAACCGCTATTTTGCGGGAAGACGAAAAGAGGTACTATCATGAAAACAACTGATTATATAGAAAAATCTGAAAACAACATCCTGCATACCTACAACCGCTACCAAATTGTATTGGAAAAGGGAGAAGGCGTATATCTGTACGATGTAGAAGGCAGAAAATACCTGGATTTTGCCGCAGGAATCGCCGTCAACTGCCTGGGTTACCATCACCCAACATATACAAAAGCCTTGCAGGAACAAGTGGAAAAGCTCACCCATATTTCCAACCTGTATTACAACATACCCATGATGGAGGCCGGAGAAAAGGTTCTTAAGGCCAGCGGCATGGACAAAGTCTTCTTCACCAACAGCGGCGCGGAAGCCATTGAAGGCGCATTGAAAGCGGCCAAGAAATACGCCTTCTGCCAGAATGGCCACGCTGGATGCAGCGTCATCGCCATGAACCATTCCTTCCACGGCAGAACCGTAGGCGCCCTCTCCGTCACCGGAAACGCCCACTACCGGGAGCCTTTTGAACCGCTGATGGGCGGCGTGAAGTTCGCGGAATTCAACAATCTGGACAGCGTAAAATCTCTGATAGACGATTCCGTGTGCGCCATCATTACAGAAACCATCCAGGGTGAAGGCGGCGTCTACCCCGCCTCCCAGGAGTTCCTGGAAGGGCTGCGCCTCCTGTGCGACGAAAACGATATCCTGCTTATCTTTGACGAAATTCAGTGCGGCATGGGCCGGACCGGAGATTACTTCGCCTGGCAAGGACATGGCGTGAAACCGGACATTATGACCTGCGCAAAAGCCTTAGGAGGCGGCGTTCCGGTGGGCGCATTCGTATTGGGAGCAAAAGCCGCCGCAAATTCCCTGGCTCCTGGTGACCACGGAACCACTTACGGTGGAAATCCGCTGGCCTGCGCGGCAGTCTCCGCCGTCCTGGACATTTACAAAGAGGAACAGATTGTGGCGCACGTACGGGAACTGACCCCTTATCTGGAAAAAAGGCTGGACGAACTTATCCAGGAATACCCCTGTGTGAAAACCCGCCGGGGAAAAGGATTCTTACAGGGACTGGTCATCGAAGGCCGTCCTGTGGCAGAGGTCATAAACCGGGCCCTGGAAAATGGCCTGCTGGTGATTTCCGCCGGTTCCGACGTATTAAGGCTGGCGCCGCCTCTGATTATAGAGAGACAACACATCGACGAAATGATGGAAAAACTAAAAGCCAGTTTGGATTAAACAACGCAAAAGGGAAGCGCTCCAGCCAAGCGCCTCCCCTTATTTTGTTTATCTTCGAATCACCACGGACTTCGACTGACCTTTATTTTTCAAAAGCGTCTTATACTTGTGATACACACCGCTTCCCACTTTTATAGTCGCTTTTTTGTATATACCATAAAACGTCTTCGCCCCTACCTTGTTCAGCTTCGAACCCCTAATCACAATGGATTTCAGCTTGGATGTCCCATAGAACGCCTGGGCGCCTATAGTTTTCACATTTGCCCCAACACTCACTTTTGCTAGATTTTTATTGTTTTTAAAAGCATTGGCGCTTATGGCCGTGACCTTCAGTGTTTTTCCTCCAATTTTCACTTCATTATAGACATGCGCGGAAGAGATCGTCTTTTTGACGGACCCGGCCAGGCTCGCCGCACCCTTCCCATTTGTCCCAATATTCGTAACCCGGTACTTGTAAGCGCCGACCGTGTAAACCGCGCCTTTTTTCAGCGTTATCTTAAACGTCTTTTTCAGCGTGCCGGAATAGTTTCCTTTCCCCTTGAAGACAACGGACGCTTTGCCCACCTTCACATTGTTTTTATAAGAAATCGTATAATCCCTGTCTTTCTTTAACGTAACGCCGCCCAGTTTTAACGTTGGGTTCTGGGTAAGCTTTTTCCCAGTGTAAGTCTTCGCCTTGATTCCGGAAACCTTGGCCTTTGAGAGGCTGTACACCGAAGTCGCTTTATAGGATTTCGGTGAAACAGGATAGGCTCTCTTAAAAGCTGCCGTGGCAAAGTCCGCTTTCCGCGTGTGATCCGGGAAACTGCCGTCGCTTTTTAGAAAGTATGTATAATTCTTGCTTCCAGCGTCCCAAGTGGAGTCCAAATTATAATAATAGTTCCCCAGTTTTGCAATATTCCAGGCATGGGACACGCCTCTGGAAGACCCCGGTATCAATCTTGTGGGAACCCCAGCGTCCATGGCCATTCGGTAAAATAGATTGGCGTAGCCCTGGCAAACGGCCCGGCCATATATAAGCGCATTGTAAGCCGTAAACTTACCGTAAGAATCGTTACTTAATCCAGCATAATCATACTTCACGTTTTTGCAAATATAGTCGTATATGGCTTTTACCTTGCCATAAGACGTCTTCTTACTCACGCCCAGAGATGACAATACCGTCTTGACCTTGGCCGTCACCTGATCCTCCTGCCGTTTGTCCGTATAGAAATTCATCACATACACAATGCTATATCCGATTACCCGCCCATTCACGCTGTGACGAGTGCTCCCTGCGTTCAAACTGCCTAAATGCCACCTTATATAATCTCCCTGCCGGCCGGTGGTGTTCTTATCTACAGACATGGCTTTGTCCACTATTGTGCGCATCAACTGCTGCGGATCGCCGCTTGGCTGCACATACACCAGCGCCACCGTTTTCCGGTTCACCATTTGATCACGCAGGCTTTTCGCCGCCCCGTCCACAGAAAGAAATGCGCCGGACCCGCTGCCAGCGCGGTCCTCCTGCAGAAATTCCTCTTCGATATCCGTCTGACCAACCGTTTCCGCCGCCTCTGGATACAAGGGATTCACCCAGGTATATTGGGCTACCGCTTCCGTTTGCTCTTGCCCGTCATAATCAATGGCCGCCGCCCTTACTTCCAGCGAAAAAACGCATGTCAAAATCAGAATTCCCAATAACCAAACGCCAAAACGCTTTTCCATAAACTTCTCACCTCATCCTTTCTTTATCTGCCACCAACTTCCTTCTGTGCCCAGCTTATCATTTTTTTCGAAATTGGTCACGCATTTTTTATCATTTTCAATTATTTTTCACTTTTATTTGGTTTTTGCCACGAAAGTGAAAAGAATTCGCCTTGACAAATTTCTTTTATATTCATATTTATTTCATTTTTTGCTCACACTTTCATCACAAATATCTGGTAAATTAATATACATCCAAATGTTAAACATTTTTTGTTTCACATTCAGCCGGAGGCAAAACGGCTTCCGGCCCTCCTTTCATAATTCTATCTCCTTTTTTTAATATAAGGATGGCACAGACTCCTTTGCTCTCTGAATTTGGACAGAAGCAAGGAGTCTGTGTCGTTATGCGTATCTACAACAGATGAAAACCTCTTCGAATCTCTTCCAATCCCTTTTCATCAATGGGAATAATGTCTCCCTGACTCTTTGACATTACAATGGACATGGCGCTGTACTCTGTAACTTCCAGACGGTCAAACGCATTGAGCATTGTGGGCCCTGTTACAATCAGGCAGTCATTTTCCACCAGAACGATGGGAACGCTCTTATTGAACATACCGGCGATTTCCTCTGGCTTTGTCAGCAGCGTAAGCCCTGAAAAACGAGGGATGTCCCGCATCATGATATAACTTTCCGGTATGGTTTTGGAATCCAGCGGTTCCCCTGTCACCGCAAAGGCCATGGCATACTGGGGCTGGCACATGATAATGCTATTCACCTCCGGATGCGCTTTGTAAATCGCCCGGTGAAGCGCCGTCATCCGGCTGGGTGTTTTCCCCGTCTCCGCCCGGCCATTTTCCACTGCCACCAGATCTTCCGGCTCCAGACTGCTCTTATCTCTATGACTGGGAGTCACCACAAAACGCTTCTCCCCCACCCGCTGGGAGAAGGAACCCTGTACGGAAGTGAGCAGTCCCTGACGATACGCCCGCGCCGCAAAGGAACAGATTTCCCCTCGCGCCGTTTTCTCCTGGCTGGAATAACCCTTCGGCTGAAAAGCTTCCATTGGCGCCGCCATCTTATCTTGGCATCTCTTCAACGTCGCCTCATCCAACGGTTTAAGCTTGCCCAAGGAAGCCGCGTGTATCTGCGTCCTGGCCGCCGCTTCCAGAATCTCGAACCGGCCAAATGCATCCGATAGCGTTTCGGCGCCCACCACCACACCATGATTTTCCAATATGGCCGCGTCGCATCCCTGACGGAAAACTTCCGCAATTCGCTCTCCCAACTCTTGGCTGCCCGTCATGGCGTATTTGGCCATACCAACTTTCCCACACTCCAGATAGGAAAACGGCGTTAACCGCATATCCGGGATTTTCCGAACGATGGAGAAAGCCACCAACGCCGACGGATGCGCGTGAAGAACGGCCCGCAGCTCCTTTCTTGTCTCATAGATTTTCAAATGAAACGGGTATTCGCTGCTGGGTTTATGCCTGCCAATCACCGTTTTGTCCGGCTTTATGCAGACCATATCCTCTTTGGTCAGATTCCCTTTGTCAACGGAACCCGGCGTAATCCACATGTCACCATTGTCGTCCATTATGGATAAATTGCCCCCGGAAGTCGTCGTCAGCCTCTGATCGTATACTCGCCGTATAAACCGCGCCAACTGTTCCGCTGGGTGCAGCATATGCATGTTCATTTGCCTCCACTCCTTTCTATTTTCCGGTTACCCGGAGGTAGTTTTCATAGTTTCGTTTCCAAACTTCCGTTTCCCGAGGCTGATGCCGTTCTACTGCAAAAGATTCCCGAATGATTTCAACTGCATCCCGCGCCTTTACTTTGCCCAGGGCTTGAAGCTGTATCATTCCGTTGCCCACAGCTGTTGCCTCCACCGGGCCGGCCACAACCTCTTTTCCTGTGGCGTTGGCTATGTACTGGCAGAAATCCTTGTCCTGGACAGCTCCGCCCAACAGATAAATTCTCTCATATCTTCGATTACAAATTTCCTCCAGCTCCATAACCGCCTGCCTGTACTTGAACGCCAGAGACTCCATAATTGCACGATAGTATTCTCCCTGGCCCTGTAGCTGCCTCTGTCCGGTTCTGGCTATGTACTGGGCGATGGCCTCCTCCATGTCCGCAGGCGCGATAAACGTTTCATCGTCCACATCCATGTACCCGGAAAAAGCAGCGGCTTTGCCCGCCTCTTCCATCAGGAAATCATAATCCGTATCCAGCCCTTTTTTCTTCCAACGCTTGCGGATTTCCTGCACCAGCCACATCCCCATAATGGACTTCACCAGCTTAACCCGCCCAAAAGCGGCGCCCTCATTGGAAAATCCGTGGTCATAGACTTTATCATTGATAATCGGATCGTCCAAAATGGTCCCAATCACCGACCATGTCCCCGAATTGATGAACAGATACGCCGACTCTTTTGCTGGAGCCGCATAGGCCGCCGAGGCGGAATCGTGCTGTGCCGTAGCCACCAGCTTCACCCCTTCATTGATGCCTGTCATCTCCTCCACTTGTCTGCAAAACGCTCCTTTTATCCCGCCCGTCTGCAAAACCTCCGGGAACTTATCCGAAGCCAGCTCCAACTGGCGGAAAATTTTTTCCGACCACTTTTTCTTTCTCATGTCATACATCTGGGTTGTGGATACGCCGGTATACTCCAGGCTGCATTCCCCTGTGAGAAAATATCCCAGAACATCTGCCGTCATCAGGAAAGTGGATGCATAATGAAACGCATCCTTTTTCCTGCATTTTATGCCCATCAGCTGATAAACCGTATTATACCACATATCTTGAACGCCCGTCTCATAGAACAGCCCCTTTTCTCCAAACCGCTCTGCGAAAAGGGCTCTCATATCCGCACTTTGAGGGTCCCGATACTGATAGAGATTGCCCAGCAAATCCCCTTCCTCGTCCAAAAATCCGAAATCCACGCCCCACGCGTCAATCCCCGCCGCTTCATAACGCCCACCTTCCCTGGCGCAGGCTTGCAGTCCTTTCAGAATGTTGTCAAAAATGTACAGAATATCCGTGTATATCCGGCTGTGGACACGAATCCCGGCGTTGGGAAAACGATAAATTTCCCTTACCTGCATTCGACTTCCTTCCAGCGCGCACTCCACCAGGCGGCCGCTGGAAGCGCCCAAATCAATAGCAATCACTTTCGTCTTCAACATACGCCCTCCTTCAAAATTTAATCCGATACAGACGCCCGGGTTACATTTCTAAGCCAGCGGTAAGATTTGTACCGACGGATGGCAAATGGAAGTTTCAGAAGTTCGTCGCAGCAGAGAACCACATACAACCAGGGCATGGGAACATGCAGAACAAAGGCGCATAGGATTCCCAGGATAATGGACCCGCCCCACAGGGAAAATCCATCCAGATACAGTCCATACTTGGTGTCTCCGCCAGAACGAAAAACTCCCACAATCCAGACGCAATTCATAGATTGGAACAACGTCAAAACAGCCATCACCAACATCATAAAGCCCAAATATGACCGGGCCTGATCGGACAGATTCAAAAGCGCTCTGGCTACCGGAGAAATGAATAGAATCAACGTGCCTCCCACCACGCCCAGGCCCGCTGCCAGCTTAGTGAACCGGGCCGCATAAATTTTCGCCAAGTCCTCTCTGCCCTCTCCAATGGCTTTTCCGCAGACTATGGCTGCCGCAGCCGCCACGCCCATACTCACCACCATGGCAAGCTGCCGGCTTACCTGCGTAACAGAATGGGCCGCCACCGCCGCGCTGCCTAAGTGTCCCACGATAGCCGTAATAGCCGCCATGCCCGCACCCCAGGCCAGCTCGTTAAACATCACCGGCATAGAATATTTCAAAAAATCTTTATGTAAAACCGGATTTCTGGCAAACAAATCCTTCCAGTGAAAACGCACCGCGTCATTGTATCTCCACCCATAAACCACCACAACGCATACTTCAAAAATCCGAGCTATCAGCGTCCCCAGCGCCGCACCCCGAATCCCCATAACTGGCGCCCCCAAAAGACCAAAAATAAATATGGCGTTGCATACCACATTGATCACCAGCGAAATGGAATATGTCACGGTGGCGATTACCACCCGCTCCACGCTGCGCATCACATTAAAATACACAATCGTAATGCCGGAAAACACGTACGAACAGGATATAATCTTCAGGTATTGAATTCCCTGCGCAATCACTTCTTCCTCAGAAGTGAAAAGCCTCATCAGAGTTTCTGGCACAGCCCATACCGCCAGGGTAAATCCGATGGACACCAAAAATCCAATACGCAGGGTAATGCCAAGCACTTTCTCAATGGTCCTGGTATCCCCTTTTCCCCAATACTGGGCCGTGAGCACCGCCGCTCCAGATGTAAGCCCAAAGAAAATCAGCGTCATAATAAAATAGATCTGACCAGCCAAAGAGGAGGCGGATAAAACCGTCTCCCCTACCTTGCCTAACATAATTACATCTGCGGAAGTCACACCTACATTTATCAAATTTTGAATAGCAATGGGCAAAACCAATGCAGCTACCATTTTGTAAAATTGTTTCTTCTCCATATATTCGAATGCCTCTCCTTCTAAAAACAATCGCCTAAATAAGAAAAATTCTTTTGCGCCGCAGTGCGCTCCCCACCCAAAGGGCTTTTATCTTATAAGGAATGCTTACAGAAATTTCATATAAGATAAAAGGCATGGTGCAAAACTCACCATACCTCTTTCAATATCAATTCCATTTATGTTCCACTATTGAAGCAAATCCTGGTATACATACCCCACAATGCCGCCGTATTCAATCTGCACCCAACCATTTTCCTGGCCAAGCACATTTACCTGTTCACCGGCTGGCACCACCGTCACAATATCTGTGCCAGATTCCGCCGCCATACGCACATTACAATCATCAATCGCTGTCATTGTACCTTCTGACGCCGTATTCGTATTTGCCATATCCTGCCCTGCCGCATCATTCCCCGATGCGCTGTCAGCCTGCTGCGGCACCGGCGTGCCGGAATCTTCGCCTCCTAAACTCTCCAGAAACGCTTTCAACTGTGGATCATTGGCCTGCGCCTGGTCATAGGCGGCTTGTACATTATTGCGAAGCTGAATCACATCCGCCTGACTCATAATCGTATTCACATAGGCCTGAATCTGCGGATCACCCACTGCCTCTGCGGAAATCCACAATTTGCCGTCCTCATCCGTCACCACATATAACTGACTCAATGCGGGAGCCGGAGTCTCCACATCTGTACACTTATAGGCAAAACTGGCGAAAACCACATATGTTCCTTCCTCCAGTCCCTTCTTCGTGTACACCTCTACGTTCTCATAGCTCTCTATATATTTCGTATTGGCAATCTTACTCTCTTCCGCAGGATCTAAGTCTTTCACAACTTCTTTCAACGATTCTATGTTCTTCTCACCCAGCGCCTTATAATATGCCTGCACCAGCTCGTTCACTTCTGGAATTGCATCTTTTTCCAATGCGTCCGCCGAAACATTGTCGGACACCGCCTGATTTGCAGAATTCTGCTGGTTCCCTGATTGGGCATTCGCCTGATTCGATGAGGCTGCATCTTTCTTATCCGAACTTGTAAAAGCGCGTACGCCGAAGAACAGCGCAACCACCACTACTGCCCCCACCACTACTAATATGATATAGCGGAGATTATCGGACAACCACTCTCTGAAATTATCCACAGCCATTCCCCCCTTCACCCTGGAGCGTGCCTGGAAACCATCTTCCACGGACAACTTCCATGTAAAATTGTGCAATAAACTATCTCAAACACACACTTCGTCAATCTGTTTAATAAAACGAGGAAACACATCCGGAGGGATTCGAACCCCCGACACGTGGCACCGGAAACCACTGCTCTATCCCCTGAGCTACGGATGCCTATATTGCAATCTGCAATTTATACTCAATGTATAATAGCACATCCGCATTCATTTGTAAAGCTAAGAAAAAGAAATTCGGAATTTTTTCAATTATTTAGAAAATTTTTGCGTGCTTTTTTGGTAAATATATACATAATTCGACAGGATTTCCTGTTCCGGAACTTGTGTAATGTTCACCTCATACACGATTTTTTCTAATTCACTCTTGGTATATGCGTCCGACATGGGTAAGATAATGCACTCATGAATACTGCTGGGAAGAATATAGAAATCCGCCTGCACCGTGTTTCGAATGGATGACAGAACTTTCGGATAGAAAAGACAAGCGGAGCCGAGAAACATTTTCACATTGGAAAGCACATACATAGGCGCCCACTGGGTTCCCTCCCCCATGGAGTCCCAAAGCTGAAATTCCCGCATCACATGCTCCATAGAATGAAAAGACACGGGAAGAAGACGGGGCGTATTGACCATGGCCCATTCCTTCAACTCTTCTTTCGTCACGCTGTATCTGCGCATCTGCTCATTATTGAACAGCAAAACCCTTTTCCGACAATCGGCTCCCTCCTCCATATAAAAATATACAATGGCAAGGTCTAAGTATACATCGTGAGGCGCTTGCTCCAACAAATCCCGGTTTCTAGTTGCACTGATTACCTGAAAAAGTATCTCGTTTTTTAAATTTTTCGTATGCAAACAACCATCCTTTCTACAAAAAAAATCTTATCTTCGACTAAAGAGTTGGAACATTATGCACGAATGTGCGGATAACACAGAAATGTTCTGTCAATAGAATACCATGAAGCCGCCTCAATGTCCAGAAGCGTGCAGAAAAGTTTATATTTATTTCATAATCCAGACGTTGCCGCGCTTTTTTTCATACGCAGCAACGCCATGCGTCCATCCACTTTATACCCGGGATAAATATTCTCCACTTCTGGTGTCAATCTTGATTTTATCTCCCTGGTCCACAAAGAGCGGCACATAAACGGTAGCCCCGGTTTCCACTGTCGCTGGCTTGGTGGCTCCCTGAGCGGTATCCCCTTTAAAGCCCGGTTCCGTCTCCGTAATCTCCAATTCCACAAAGAGAGGCGGCTCTACGGCAAACACGTTGCCATTATAGGAACACACTTTCACCATCTCATTTTCCTTGATAAACTTCAGCGCTTCCCCGATCGTCTCCTGGTTCAGACCAATCTGTTCATAGGTATTGTTATCCATGAAATAATAGAGCTCGCCGTCGTTGTATAAATACTGCATATCCACGCGCTCAATCCGTGCGGCAGGGAACTTTTCTGTGGGCCGGAAAGATTTTTCCAAAACAGCCCCTGTAATAATATTCTTATACTTTGTCCGTACGAAAGCTGCGCCTTTCCCCGGTTTCACATGCTGAAACTCCACAATCTGCACTACATTTCCATCAATCTCCAGCGTCACGCCGTTTCTAAAATCTCCTGCTGAAATCATCTGTCTCTCCTCCTTAATCTTCTGCGGGGCCTCTCTTCGCCCATGCGCCCCCACGAAACACTACCGCTGAATCATTATCACAGCGATTTCATTATACATGGCTTTTGCTATTCAGTAAATACTGGATTTCATACTCTTTCCACTTCTGCGCGATTTCCTGCACCAACTGCTGTAGCGGCTGGTTGCCGGTGGTAACGGTAATGTCCGCCAGCTTTTCATAAACCGGCTCTCTTGCCGTGAGCATTCTACGGATTTTCCCTTCCAGGTCCGCCCCTTCCAGCAGAGGCCGGGTCCGATCTCCTTCCAGCCGCTTCTTCAGCGTTTCCACGGTGCCTTTCAAATAAATGACAGCTCCCAGTTGCTTCAGATACTTGTGGTTCTGCTTCTGCATGGGAAGGCCGCCGCCCACCGAGATCACCGCGCTTTGTTCCAACTGCCGCAGCTCCTTAATGGCTTTGGTCTCCAGCGCCCGGAAAAAAACTTCCCCGAAACGACTGAAAATATCTGTCACGCTCATTTTCATTTCGGTTGTGATTTTCTTATCCACATCTACAAACTGGTACCCCAACTCTTCTGCCAGACACTTCCCTGTCTTCGTCTTCCCGGAGCCCATAAATCCAATCAGTACAATGTGTCTCATCTTAAAGTTTCCCCCTCTGTATCTTATAAAAATGTAAGACTATCCTCTCCAGGTATCTTTTTAAAACAATTTGTATTTCTTCTTTTGGATGAATGGGTTTTACCAAAATATTCCTTATTCCGGCTCTTTTCGCGCCATAAATATCCGTGAAAATCTGATCTCCCACAAACAGCGTATTCTCCTGCGCCGTGCCCATCAGCTCCATGCCTTTTTCGTAGCCTCGCGCCGAGGGCTTATGGGCGTCTTCAATGAAATAACCGCCGATAGAGTCATTAAAGGACTCTACCCGCTCGCGCTTGTTATTGGAAAGCAGACAACTGCGAAAGCCTATCCGCCGAAGTCGCTGAAATAATTCCACAACCCGGGAATCCGCCGGACCTCCATGGGTGGCCAGCGTATTGTCAATATCAAAAAGGACGCCTCTGTATCCTTCCTGGTAAAGCCCTTCGTAATCAATCTCATACGCAGAATCCATATAATCATCTGGATAAAAAACGACAAAAATTTTCGAAAGAAAAGACAACTTTGTTTCTGCCAGCAATACAGCTATAAACAGCAGAACGCAACCAGCCAGCATCCGCCCTGTCATTCGCTCTCCCAAAAGCAGCGCGGAAAACAATACGCCGAAAACAGATTCCATGGACAATAGCAAAGACGCTGTATTGGGCGGCGTATATTTTTGCCCCACATTCTGGAGCAAAAAACCCAGCATCGTGCTGAAAATTCCCAGATAGAGCATGGCGCCAATGATATCCGCCTCAAACGCCCCCACCGGAAAGCCACCGTCCAAAAACGGCGCCAGAATCCAGGAAAACAACGCGGCGAAAGCCAACTGCAAAACGGTCAAAACCACCGGATCTCCACTCTTGGCATACCGGTCAATGTATATCATATGAAACGCGAATCCCACCGCACAGATTAATGTAAGGACATCCCCTATGTTCACAGACAAGTCGCCCTGCAAGGATAGCATCCCCATGCCTATCACCGCCAAAAAAGCGGCCGCCATGCAGAACCCATCCGGCCTTTTCCGAAAAAGCAGCCACCCAAGAAACGGAACGATAACCACGTATGCGGAAGTCAAAAAAGCGTTCTTCCCAGCCGTGGTATACTGACAGCCAATGGTCTGGACCAGATAACTGAAAAAGAGCCAGAATCCCAGAACGGCGCCGTTTCTTATCGTGCCCTTTTTCAGGTTTTGCAGTTTCCTGTAGCAAATCAAAGCCAGCAAAATAGCCGCGATGGAGAAACGAAAAGCCAGCATATACGTGGGTGGGACCACATCCAGGGAATTTTTCACCACCACAAAGGCGAAACCCCAGATGGCCGCCGCCGTCAGAAGCCCTATACTTGCCAGAATCCCCGCCTTATTGTCTCTCATCGCTCCAAATACTCCAACAGCTTCTCATAGCTCTCCTCCATCAAATCGTATCCGTGCTGATAAAACGCAGTCAAAACCTCACAGTCTCTCTCTGTTCTGGACACCGTTTTCCTCTTCGGCCGGATTACGAACACCTTGCCCTGCGATTCCCATTTCTCAATATAAGAAAGCGTCTTGTTGTAGACATAAGCCCTGCGCAGCGCCGCCTTAATCAGGTTGGGATAATTTTTATACATAGCCATATACAACGGACGGCTTTTGCGAATGGGGCGCTTACGGTACCCGGCTCTCCTAGTGAGGACAATCACATTTTTCTTATTTCCCAGCTTCAGAGAACGTATAATCGGAATGGAGTCCGCAATCCCTCCGTCCAGATACGGCGTTCCATCCACCCACACCATAGGGCTTGCCACCGGCACGCTGCTGGAAGCCCTGCAGATGTCCATCAGTCTCTTTCTGTCTGTGCGTTCATCCAGATATTCCGCCCTGCCTGTCAGACAGTTGGTCACTGCCAGCTCGCAGCGCAGAGGCGAATGAAAATATGTCTCGTAATCAAAAGGAAAAATCTCATTGGGATACTTGTCAAAGACCATATCCATATCAAACAAATTCCTGGTTTTCAGCGTGTGCTTTAAACTGATATATCTGTATTCCTTTTCGTTGTGTATCATACAGTCTCTGGTGCGGCCAACCTGCCGGGACACATAATCCACCGCGTTGCAGGCCCCAGCGGACACGCCCGCCACATAGGGCAGGTACAATTCCCGTTCCATCAGATAGTCCAAAACCCCGGAAGTGAACACACCCCGGGTGGCTCCGCCTTCCAACACCAGGCCAACGCCGTGCACATCTATATCTGCCATACTCCACACTCCCTAACGTTCTGACAACGCACAGTAGTTCACAGCTTCCTGTACGTTTTTGTATGCGGGACGGATAATCTTATCCGTGTTAATCAGCTCTTCCATGCGGTGGGCGCTCCATCCCACAATACGCGCAATGGCGAACATAGGCGTGTAAAGCTCCATGGGAAGATCCAGCATACTGTATACAAAGCCACTGTAAAAGTCCACATTGGCGCTGACGCCTTTGTAGATATGTCGCTCCTCCCCAATCACTTTCGGAGCCAGACGCTCCACCATACTGTACAGCTCATATTCCTCGTGCCGTCCCTTTTCCTCCGCCAGTTTCTCCACAAACCCTTTGAATATCTGGGCGCGGGGGTCGGATATGGAATAAATGGCATGCCCGATGCCGTAGATCAATCCCCGTTTGTCAAAAGTTTCCTTGTGCAACAGTTTGCGCAGATAATCGGTTACCTGTTCCTCATCTGCATAATCCGTCAAATGTTCTTCCATATGCTTGAACATCTTGACTACTTTAATATTGGCGCCGCCATGTTTCGGCCCCTTTAAGGAACCCAGAGCGGCGGCAATGGCCGAATACGTATCCGTGCCGGAAGAAGACACTACATGGGTGGTAAAGGTGGAGTTATTACCGCCACCATGCTCCATATGCAGGATCAATGCCAGATCCAGGATTGTCGCTTCCAGTTCCGTATACTTTTTATCCGGCCTTAACAAACGCAGTATATTTTCCGCTGTGGACAATTCGCGGGAAGGGTGATGAATGTACAAGCTCTTCCCTTTGATATAATGATTATAAGCCTGATAACCATAAACAGACAACATAGGAAAAACGCTGATTAAATTCAGACACTGGCGCAAGACATTTGGCAGAGAAATATCTTCCGGATTGCTGTCATAAGAATATAAAGTAAGAACACTCCGGGACAGGGTATTCATCATATCTTTGCTTGGCGCTTTCATAATTACGTCACGGACAAAATTGCGGGGCAGCGAACGCTGGGAAGCCAACTGCTGCTTAAAATTATCCAGCTCTGTCGTATCCGGCAACCGTCCAAATAACAACAGATACGTGACTTCCTCAAAACCCAGCCGCCCATCCTGAATGAATCCCTGGGTCAAATCTTCCACGTTGATTCCCCGGTAATACAATTCGCCTTCACAGGGAATCTTTTTCCCATTCTCTTCACGGTAGGCTTGCACATTAGAAATTTTCGTAAGTCCTGCCAGAACGCCTTGGCCATTCAGATCCCTCAAGCCTCTTTTTACGTCATACTTCCCATACAGTTCCACGGGGATCCGACTGTTTTCAAAGCAGATATCCGTCAAACGTGCGATTTCCGGCGTTACCTTCATATTGAATCCTGACATTCAAACACTCCTTTCCGCTTATCCACTCCTTTACAGACTACCCATGCTGCTGGTTATTGCTGCTGACATAGCAGCTCCGAATAACATAGACAGAACCAGCGTCAGCACAGTAAATATGACGAACCAGATTAGATAAGCTTTGCAGTAATTAGCTCTTGTCTGGTTTCCCCCTCCGAATCCCCACACAAAAAGCATCACAATATTCACGCATGGAATAGACATAACCAGCAAGGTAACCAACCATTGCCCAACGCCCATAACCGGCTCCATCTCCGGACCCGCATAGTAATCCTGCGGACTTTGCATATTTTTCTCGTCCATCTCTTATCCTCCTCAAAATTTATCGACAGTACAGTATCAGTTTAGCATATTCGCCGTAAATGTGCAACTAATTGCGCCACAAAGCGCAGTGCATTGCCCTCAAAATAAACCATGGGCTCCTGTTCGGGAAAATATCTTGCCATACGGTATGCGTAAAATCCCACTGCCAATATAAGCGTGGCGGACACAAGCGCGCGCATCCTTGGCGCCGCGCGGCCCATCCCATAGCGAAAGACAGCCGCCACAATCGCCAAGAGAAGCAACGCATAGAAAAAAGGATGCATCTGCCAAGCCCTCAGCCACCGTCCCTGTAGAAAAAGCGCGGCCGCCCGGGTCATGCCGCAGCCCGGGCAAGGCAGGCCCGTCAGAAGAACCATGGGACAGACCGGAAAGCCAAGCGCCCCCGTCGCGCCCACATATACGGCCGCCAGCAGCGCGCCCCTGTAATAATTTTGCACATCTGCCAGAACGCGCTTTCCCGCTTCTCTCATTTTCATTTCTGACGGTACGTGCGCAGGAAATCCTTCAGCCTGTCCACCGCCTTTTCCAGATCCTCCAGGCAGGGCAGATACACAATCCGGAAATGATCCGGCTTCTTCCAGTTGAAGCCGCTGCCGCTGACCAGAAGCGCCCTCTTAGACTTCAGGAAGTCCAGGGCGAATTGCTCATCGTTGGTGATGTTGAACTTCTTCACGTCTATCTTCGGGAAAATATAAAAAGCCGCCTGGGGCTTCACCGCCGTAATCCCCGGTATGTCCGTCAAAGCTTTATAAATAAACTCCCGCTGCTCATAGATTCGGCCGCCGGGACGCACATATTCCCGTACGCTCTGGTAACCACCCAGGCATGTCTGGATGATAGACTGGGCCGGCACATTGGAACAAAGACGCATATTCGAAAGCATCCGTATGCCTTCCATATAGCCCTGGGCCTGTTCTTTCGGCCCACTTAAAACCATCCATCCGGCGCGGAAACCGGCCACCATATGGGACTTAGACAGTCCGTTAAACGTAACGCAGAACCGATCTGGAGCCAGAGAAGCCAGCGAAATATGCTCCTGCCCGTCGAACACCAGACGGTCGTAGATCTCATCGGAAAACAAGATCAAGTCATGTTCCCGGGCAAGATCCACAATCTGCTCCAGAATGGCCTTGGGGTATAGCGCGCCTGTGGGATTATTGGGGTTGATGATTACAATGGCCTTGGTGCGGTCCGTAATCTTCTTCTTCATATCTCCAATATCCGGGTACCAGCACGCCTGCTCATCACAGATATAGTGCACCGCTTTTCCCCCGGCCAGGTTCGTCGTCCCTGTCCACAGCGGATAATCCGGCGCCGGAATTAGAACTTCATCCCCGTCGTTTAACAATGCCTGCATACACAGATTAATCAGCTCACTGACCCCATTTCCCGTGTATATATCATTCATGGTCACGCCGGGAATTCCCTTTAACTGGCAATACTGCATAATGGCCTTCCTGGCGGAAAAAATCCCACGGGAATCCGAATATCCCTGGCTGGCGCGGACGGAACTCATCATGTCCAGAATCACTTCCTCCGGCGCGGAAAAGCCATATGGAGCCGGATTGCCGATATTCAGCTTCATGACTTCCATTCCATTTTCTTCCATCCGGTTGGCTTCCTCCACCACCGGCCCACGCACATCGTACAATACATTGTCTAATTTTGATGACTTCTCAAAATATCTCATCCCCTTTTGTCCCTCCTTTTTGCGCAGTTATGACCTCTATAATCTCATATTCTCTCCAAAGTGGCAACCCTCATCTTCCAGATTTTTTTCATAAAAAACTTTTCTTTTCCCATGTTTTCATATATAATAACCTAGAAAAAACACTAAAACAACCAAAATAAGGGGGTAAATTCATGTCCTATACCGAAGAAGTCTACGCAAGAGTTGTTGAGAAAAATCCCGGCGAACCGGAATTTCATCAAGCAGTGAAAGAGGTTCTGGAAAGCCTTAAGAAAGTTATCGACGCCAACGAAGCCGAATATCGCAAAATGGCCGTGCTGGAACGTCTGACCGAGCCAGAGCGCATCGTATCCTTCCGCGTGCCCTGGGTGGACGACGCCGGCCAGGTGCAGGTGAATAAAGGCTACCGCGTACAGTTCAACAGCGCCATCGGACCCTACAAAGGGGGCCTGCGCTTCCATCCGTCCGTAAACCAGGGCGTTTTAAAATTCCTTGGCTTTGAACAGATTTTCAAAAATTCCCTGACCGGGCTGCCCATCGGCGGCGGCAAAGGCGGTTCTGACTTTGATCCCAAAGGCAAATCTGACGGCGAAGTTATGCGCTTCTGCCAGAGCTTCATGACCGAGCTGAATAAACATATCGGCGCAGACCGCGACGTGCCCGCTGGAGACATCGGCGTGGGCGCAAGAGAAATCGGCTTCCTCTACGGCCAGTACAAACGCATCACCGGCCTGTATGAAGGCGTACTCACTGGCAAGGGCCTGACCTTCGGCGGTTCCCTGATTCGCACCCAGGCCACTGGATACGGCCTGATCTATCTGTTGGACGAGATGCTCAAACACCACAAGAACACCATCGAGGGCAAAACAGTCCTGGTGTCCGGCTCCGGCAATGTGGCCATTTACGCCACCGAAAAAGTGCAGCAGTTAGGCGGTAAAGTGGTGGCCATGAGCGATTCCAACGGCTACATCCATGATCCGGAAGGCATCAAGCTGGACGTGGTCAAAGACATTAAGGAAGTGCGCCGCGGACGCATCAAAGAATATGTGGACAAGGTTCCTGGAGCCACTTACACAGAAGGAAAAGGCATCTGGTCCATCCCCTGCGACATCGCTCTTCCCTGCGCGACTCAGAATGAACTGGGCCTTGACGACATCAAGCAGTTAAAAGCCAACAACTGCTTCTGCGTGGCCGAAGGCGCCAACATGCCCACCACTTTGGAAGCGACAGACTTCATTCTGGAAAACGGCATTTTGTTCCTGCCCGGCAAAGCAGCCAATGCAGGCGGCGTAGCCACTTCCGCCCTGGAAATGAGCCAGAACTCTCTGCGCTTAAGCTGGACCGAAGAGGAAGTGGACCAGAGACTGCAGCAGATTATGAAAGACATTTTCGCAAAATGCGAAGACGCAGCCAGACGCTATGGCATGGAAGGCAACTATGTGGCAGGCGCCAATATCGCCGGCTTCGAGAAAGTCATCAACGCTATGCTGGCACAGGGCATTGTGTAAAAACGATAAAGCGCCGGAGGCTCTCTGTAAAGAGACGCCCTCGGCGCTTCATTTGCAACCGCTGCCCTGTTTTCCACTATGTACACGCATCGCTGCGCACCCTTCGATCCGTCGATTGAAAAAAGTCATTCACTCCATTGTTCCATCTTCTCATTGGCCCATACGACCCTATTGCGTCCAAATCTCTTGGCGTCGTACAACATAGTATCCGCAATTTTCAAATAAGCGTCGTAAGAACTGTCTTTCTGCGGAAGCACAGTAACGCCTCCAATACTGATGGTCACCCACTCAGCCGTGTCCGGATCGTGCGGTATATGTAGATCCTCCACCGCCTGACGGATTTTTATCAAATATTCGAACGCCTTTTTCGCGCTGTCACCCATAAGAAATGCAACAAACTCCTCTCCTCCATAGCGAGCCACAAAATCTGTGCTGCGCTGCAAATGGGTAGATAAAGTTTTCGCCACGCTGGCAATGACCTTATCCCCCGCCGGGTGACCATATGTGTCATTGTACGCCTTAAAGTGATCAATATCAAACATACAGATGGTAAAGAAAACCTGCAAACGGGAAGCTTCTTTCCATTTTATAACACTGTGACGATCATACTGCCGCCTGTTTGCCAAACCGGTCAACTGATCGGTCATAGACTGACGTTCAATCTGCTTCCGATACTGATACAGCTTGATATGCGTATTCACTCTCGCCTTTACAATCAGTGGATGAAATGGTTTCGTAATATAATCCACCGCCCCCAGCATAAGCCCCCTATGCTCATTTTCAATATCAGAAAGACTTGTAATCAGAATCACTGGAACACTCTGAGTAATGAGCATCTCCTGCAATTTCTTCAGCAGCGTGAAACCATCCATTCCCGGCATAACCACGTCCAGCAAAATCAGCGAATATCCGCCTGCGCTCGCAAAGGAAAGACCGTCCTCCGCCGTTTGCGCGATGGTAATGTCATAATCCTCGTCCAAAATAACTTTTAACTGGGCCGCCTGCAGACGACTGTCGTCAACAACCAATATCTTTTCCACATCCACACTCCTCACTTACATTTCCGAATCCTGCAAATAAAAAAAATAGAGCATTTTATTTTATACTACCAAATATTATGAATATTATCAAGATTTTTGTTTGCAGAAAAAAAACTGGCGCAAGGCCGCTACAGCGCTTCCCTTGGACGCCGGTAAACCGTCTTACCGCATTTTGCGCCGATCCCCGTGGCTCATATAATACTGCCTTTTATCTTCATACATCTTTTTCTCCGCCGCCTTTACAATGGCCGTAACCGCAGTCGCCTTTTCCCCAGACGCCGTTCCCACCGAAACATGGTACCCCGCCTCCGAAACCTTTTCTTTTGCCTTTGTCGCACTTTCTTCGGCCGTGTTTTCATCCGTTTCCGTGAAAGCCAAAAACTCGTCGCCTCCGATGCGATAAACCTTCCCCTGGCCGAAGGCTTCCACCAACGCGTCCGCCACCGACTGCAGCATTTTGTCACCCGCCAGATGGCCTTGGCTGTTGTTCAGTTCATGGAGACCGTTTGCGTCCGCGTAGACACAGGTGAGACAATCCGGATGATTCTGCGCATACCGCCCCAATGCCTGCTCGTAGGCGTTCCTGTTTTTCAGATTTGTAAGCAGATCCGTAGTGGCCATTTTTTCCTTGGCCTGCATTTCTTTCCGCGTGTAAATAATGTCCCACCAAATATACACAAGCAACATCAGCGCTTCATAGAATCCCAGCCAGAACAAAATCTTCTTTGTATAAAGCGCCTCTTTCAAGACGACGCTTTCCGGTACCGCTAAGAGAACAAACCAATTCTGAATGCCCACCGGCTCATAAGCCGTATACAGATATTCTTCAACGCTTTCGGAAAAGTAGGCCGTCATCCCTGCCTGTTCCTGACTAAAATCCTGCATAAGCTTTTCTTCACTATAGCCTTTTTTAATTCTCCGGCCGCGCGCCACATCGGAAGTCTTAGCGTCGCCATGCAAGGTATCCATAATGAAATTCATATTCTGCACATCCACAACAAAGAGGTTGGCCTTGCCGTCAAAGGTATCCACTTCCATAAATTCAGAACCATCTTTCAGATCGATCACCCCGAATAATATGCCCTCGGTTTTCCCCTCCGTCACAATAGGAACATTGCAAAATAAAACCGACTCGTCGGGGTTTACATTATCCGGCTCGATATTTGTGATGAAAGACCCTTTCTCCTCCAGCGCATCAAAAGTAATCCCATTCATGGGGGCTGCCAGAGTTCCGTCCTGCTGCAAAATCTGATTGTCAGGAAGCAGAATGCCCAGCCGGGACGCCATATCTATATTCTCACAGGCGCTTAAAACCCTCTTTGCCTGCGTATAATCCGCCAGCCCCTCCTGCCCGATTATGTTCGCCAGCGTCTTCAGGTTGTCCTGAACCAAGGAAATCCGCTGGTAAATATTGTTTTTCGCCTCTT
This sequence comes from uncultured Lachnospiraceae bacterium, assembly GCA_910588775.1. Taxonomy (GTDB): domain Bacteria; phylum Bacillota; class Clostridia; order Lachnospirales; family Lachnospiraceae; genus MGBC164599. Next base: position 46,389 of record CAJURH010000006.1, on the reverse strand, counting down.
TTGTTTCCTGTTCCAGCGTGCGCAGACAAGTCTCCACCGAATAAGCGCGAAGCAGCCCAAATGCGGCGAAAATTCCAGCGGCAATGAGCAATTTCAGGCTCACCGCCGCCAGAATATTCATGATTCCCTGCCGGGATATTTTCTTATTCTCCATCCCCCATACCCCTTTCATATTAGAAAATTAGAAAAATCCATGCAGTATTTATATCATAAATCTCCATTGGCCGAAATTTTTTTACCAATATCACATAATTATTACTATTTCCGTCCATTTAACAACAGGGACGCCTGAAAGACCTGATTCTCATATGTAAACCTTGACACGCCGTGATATTTCTCTGTGATATTCAAAACCGATGCGATTCCAATTCCTTTGCGTCCTTTCTCCTTTGCGGAATAAAATCCGCCTTCCGGCGACCGCCTCACCGTCCCCTCATAGCTGTTTTTCACCAGAATCACCAGAAGGCAGTCGCTCTCCATGGCCAGTTCCAGATCCAGGAACCGATCCGACGATTCCATGCGCCTGCACGCTTCCACCGCATTTTCCAGAAGATTTCCCAGAATGATGCACAGTTCCGTATCCATCACAGGGATTTTCTCAAAAACAGACACTTGCATCGTTACCCGAATCTGTTCTCTTTTTGCCTGCTCTTTATAGTAACCCAACAGAGCGTTGACGGCCATATTGTCACAAATAACCTCCATCGGCTGCAACGCGGAAAATGCGCTGGCCTTTTCAAGATACTCTCCCAGCCCTTTCAAATCCCTGTTTTTCGCAAAATTCCCCAGAACCAGGAAATGGTGACGTATATCGTGCCGGGCGCGGCGGGTTTCCTGGATGCGCGTCTGCAAAAAATCCAACTGTTTTTGCTGTGCAGCCATCTGCACTTCTGTCAGATGGAGTTTCTCCCGAAACTGCGCGTTCCTGCTGATGGCGATGATTGTCCGCAAGAGGATGCCATAAGTGGCGAACGTCAGCAAGCTCCACAAAACCGGGATGGCCAAAAACTCATTTCCGCGAAACCAGGCAAAATTCCATATATCCGGCGCCACGACCAGCGTATAAATAAGCGTGTTGCAGATGGGGATTACCCAGATAACCCTCCACATAACAAGGGACTGCGTGTAGTCCAAAGCCGGACGCATAAGCTTTTTATAAAACAGACAAAGCAGCGGAAAAGCGCCCAGAGAGAGGGTAACCATGATATAAGAAATCGCAGACACAGATTCCTTTGGCAGACTGCCCGTGACCATAAAATAAATCTGGTAGGCGAAAAGCCGTAAATTTTCAGAATAGTTTTTCACCACGGTTATGATAAACAGGCTCTGTCCAAAGGTGTAGCTGCTGGCCGCGCTGAAAATAAATACGCCCACAAGCTGGGCCGCCGCTGAGAGCAAAGCTTTCTGCGCGGAAGTGTCCGTCACAAAATAGACGAAAGACGCCAGCAAATCTATGAACAAATATACAGCGACCGCGACTGCAATCACTGGCAGCCGCGGCCTTCTTATCTGATCCCGAAAAGCCAAATACAAAAGCAGAATGCAGGGCGTCACAAAGAGCAGACTGTTGATAAAATATACGCTTGTCATCCCACAATTCCCCGCCTCTTCTGCGCATGGCTGTCAAATATGTAATCCCCGTAAGTCTGCAGGATTTCCCGCTTGCGGGCTGCCGCGATGGGAATGCACTCCCCGTTTTTCAGGATGAAATCCCTGTCGGCATAGGATTCCACAAAATCCATGTTCACCAGACAATTCCGATAGCACCAAAGGAAATTGGGGTACGCGGACAGCATGGGATAGAAATCGCTAAACGACATATGGGTGCGTATAACGCAGGATACTGTGTGCACCTGGATGTAATGGTTGGAGTAATCCGTGTAAATGATATCCGAAATCAGCACACGGGTGCGATCCCTACCCTCTTTCAGCTCGATGTAGTGGGACAGCCTGGACACCGCAGTTGAATAATGATCCAGCGCATCTTTCAGATATGCATACCCATAGGGTTTCACCAAATAATCCAGGACGTGAAGCCGAAATGCCATGGGCGCGTGCTCCTGGCTGACTGTGGTAAAGATAATCTGGCACCTGGGGTCTTTTTTCTGTATTTTCTCCGCGACCTGGATGCCAGTCATTCGTTTCATATACATGTCAAGAAAAACCACGTGATAGGCGGTGCCGCCTACAGCCGCCAAAAAAGCCTCCTCGTCGGTAAATTTTTCAACATACATATGCACTTTATGCTCCTGGCCGTACCGCGACAGGTAGCCACTTAATCGTTCAATATCCTCCACCGAATCATCTACAATCGCCGCATTCATACCCTTTCCTCCATCTATCTGTAAAATACACTCTCCGTAAATCGAAAAATCTACAGCATATACCGCTGAAACCGCAGCGCCGCTTCAGCGTCCCTGTCCAAAGCCTCTTCGGATGTATCCTCCACCATATCTCTCCAGATACGGATGTCCTGACCCACAGTTCCCCCTGGAATCACAAACGGCTCCATCACCGCCGCCCCGTCGTACTGCACATCCTGTAGCGCGTCGTGGATTTCCCGCCAGGGCGTTCTTCCCTGTCCCGGAACCATTCGATTGCACTCTCCCGTGTGGAAATGCCCCAGCAGATCCCCCGCCGTCCTTATAGCGTTTCCAATGCTCTGTTCCTCAATATTCATATGGAAGGTATCCAGCATCACCTTCACATTGACCGCTTTCGGCTCCAGCTCATGCACCGACTCCACGAACGCTCTGCCTTCCTTCGCCGTATTGAGCACATGGTTCTCGAACCGGTTTAAGACTTCCATTCCAATGGTCTCAATGCCGTAGTCACGCCCTATCTGTCCAAGCTTGGCCATGCCTTCCACGCCCCGCTGCCAGTCGCCCTTCTTGTCCACAGGCTTACTGTAATCAATGGGCCAGCAAGAATAGATGGCGCCGCCAATCAGATTAGCGCCTATCTTCTCCATCCTCTGGAACAAATCCTTGTAAAACTCCAGCGCGTGCGCCCGGACTTTCTCATCGGCGGAGGCGATGTTATTCTCCGGCGCGGGTCCATAACCCACCGTCAAGCGAATGTCATTGTCCTTGGCGCATTTTCTAAGCTCCGAAAGCTCATCGTCCGTATACTCCGGAAGCGGCCCCGCCGCAATCTCCAGAATGTCGAATCCCAGCTTGGCCGCCTTCTTGACATAATACAGATAATCCCCACTCCATTCCCTCTCCCAGTATGCATAATAAATCCCATGCTGAATCATCCTCATTCCCCTTCCTTTCTTCGTATGCCATTCGCAATCCCCTGCGTTTTGTCTATTATTCCACAATAAATGTTTCAAAGACAAAATTGGGGTAAAACAGACCTCGTTTCGTCTATTTTACCCCAAACTCGCACCATTTGGCAACTGTTTCACAGCCGCCTATCTATTAAAATTTACTGCGCGTAACTTAAGGAAGCCGCAAGCAAACTCCTGGTATACGGATGCCGCGGTTCTTCAAAAATCCGCTCCACATCCCCCTCCTCTATCACCCGGCCCTCCTGCATGACCATCACCCGGTCACACATCTGATAAATCACATCCAGGTCGTGGGAGATAAATAAATACGACAACCCCAGCTCTTCCTGCAAGGCAAGCATCAGCTCCATAATCTGACGCTGAATGGTCACATCCAGCGCCGACACCGGCTCGTCCGCCAGGATTAACTGAGAACCCTGAATCAGCGAAATGGCAATGCTGACCCGCTGCCTCTGTCCGCCGCTTAGGTCCCTGGGATACCGCTCCAGAAAGCTTTTGTCCAGCCCCACTTTGGCAAGCATAGCCTCTGCCTTCTCCCGCCGGGCTGCGGCAGGTATCTTCTGCATCCGCAGAGGCTCCTCCAGAATCCAGCCCACCCTTTTTCCCGGGTTCAGGGAACCAAACGGGTCCTGGAAAACCATCTGGGGACGGCTGGTGTGGTGAATCACCTGGCCACTTTCCACCGACACAAATCCCAGAATCGTTTTGCTCAAGGTGGATTTTCCGCATCCGCTCTCCCCCACCAGTCCCAGGATCTCCCCTCCGTACAGGCTGAAATCCACATCGAAGAGAACCCGGCGGTATTTCCGCCCTCTTCCGTACCCAGCGCACACATGCCGCACTTCCAATACCGGTCGTCTCTCCTGCGCTATTTTCACCGCCCCCTTTTCTTTCGCAACCGATTTCCCCTGTGGGGAATGGCCGCCAGCAATTTTCTGGTGTACTCCGCTTGGGGGTTGGCCAGCACATCTTCCACCGCCCCAGCCTCCACCGTCTGGCCCTGTTTCATCACCACAACCCGGCTGCAGATGGACTGAATCACCCGCAGATCGTGGGATATGAACAAGATAGCCGTCCCGTATTCCTGGTTCATTTCTTTTAACAAATCCAAAATCTGCGCCTGGATGGTCACGTCCAGAGCCGTTGTAGGCTCGTCGGCCACCATCAAACTGGGATTTCCCACCAGGGCCGCCCCAATCATCACCCGCTGGCGCATACCCCCGGACAACTGATGGGGATAGCAGCCGTAGAGCTTCTCTGGCCACGGGAGGCCTACCTGCTCCATCATGGCCAGGGCACGCGCCTTTCTGGACTTCCTGTCTAGATTCGTATGCAGTCGTAAGCTCTCTTCCATCTGTCTGCCGATGGTCAGAACTGGATTTAAAGAAGTCATAGGCTCCTGGAAAATCATGCTGATTTCCTTTCCCCGCATGGCCTGCCACTGCTTTTGACTTAAAGAGCGCAAATCCTTTCCCTTAAAGACTATCGTCCCCGCCGTAATCTTGGCATGCCGTTTCAAAAGCCCCAGAAGCGCCAGCGCCGTCATAGTCTTGCCGGACCCTGACTCTCCCACCACGCCCACGATTTCCCCCGGCTCCATAGAGAGGGAAAAATCCTCCACTGCGCGCAGGGGCGGCTTCACATCCTGAAATTCAATGGTCAGCCCGTTTATTTCCAACATCTTTGTCACCTCTTATATTGTCATGCCTTTAGGCGTATCATGCCTTTAGGCGTATCATGCCTTTAGGCGCTCCAGCCGTCGCTTAACAACCCGAATCCCAACACCATCAGAATCATCACCGCTCCCGGAAACAGCACGCTCCACGGGGCTGTGAAAATGTACGCCTGGGCCTCCGACATCATGCGCCCAATGCTGGCGTCCGGCGGCTGCACGCCGATGCCCAGATAACTCATGCCCGCCTCTGAGAGCACCGCATTGTTAAATCCAATGGCCAACGCCGAAAACAGCGTCCGGCGGATATTAGGCAGGATATGAACAAACAAAGTCCGCAACCGCCCAGCGCCCATCAACCGGGCGCTCTTCACATAGTCCATGTCTTTATGCACAATCACCTGACTGCGTACGATCCGGGCGAAACTGGGGATGAACACAATGCCCAGCGCCAAAATCACGTTGTATTTTCCCGGACCCAGCAGACTGATGAAGATAAGCGCCAGCAAAATACTGGGAAACGCCACTACCAGATCGTTAAACCGCATAATCATCTCATCCGGCCAGCCGCCAAAATATCCGGTAAAAAGTCCCAAAAGCGTCCCAAGCCCGCCACCGATGCACAAAGTCCCCGCCGCAACCAGAAAAGTTGTTCCGCTGCCCTGCAATACCCTGCTCAAAACGTCCCTGCCAAACTGATCGCATCCAAACAGGTGGGCAAAGCTGGCAGGCGCAAATTTCATAGACAGGTCCATGGCCTCTGGGTCATAGGGCGTGTAAAAAAGCCCCACCAGCATAAAAACCGTGACAGCCGCCGCCAGGGTCCCGCCAACAATCAAATTCCTCTTTTCCACCATCTATATACCTTCGCATCCCGCGCTTTAATGCAGATTCACGCGGGGATCAATCACTCCATACAATACATCCACCAGAAAATTTATCACCACTGTCAGTCCGGCCACCAGGACAATCACCGCCTGCACCACCGGATAATCCCGATTGGAGATGGACTGCACCAGAAGAGTTCCCATCCCCGGAATGGTGAAGACCTGTTCCAAGATCACGCTAGACGCCACAATATCCGCAATGGCCAGCGCCCAGAAAGTCAGAACCGGCAGCAGTGAATTCTTCAGCACATGACCAAATAGCGCCTGCCTCTGGCTGTTTCCCCGGCTGTAGGCCGTGCGCACATAGTCCTGATTCAGCTCACCGATCACAGAACTGCGCAGAAGTTTCACCCCCATGGCGCATTTGGGCAGCGCGATGGAGACAGACGGGAATATCAGGTAGCCCAGAAAAGGCCCCCACCCCTCCTGATAGGAGACGTAACCGCCAGGCGTGAACCAATGAAGCGCCAGGCCGAACAGACATGTAATCAAAATTCCCATAAAAAAACCCGGCACAGACATCACCAACTGGTTCAAAACCGTCAAAATCCGATCCGGCAACCGCCCGGCGAATTTCCCGGCCAAAAGCCCCAGCGGTATGGACACGGCCAGCATCCACACAAAGGCCATGCCCGCAATAGCCAGGGTAACTGGCAGTTTTTCCCGAATCAGACCAGACACGGGAATGGAATATGTGTACGATTCGCCCATGTCCCCCTGGAGAAAACCTTTCAGCCAGCTGCCATACCGCTCCAGCATCGGACGGTCCAGGCCCATTTCCCGGCGCAGATTTTCACGCTTCTGCTCTGTGGCCCCCGTACCCAGGCGGGAGAGGGCCGCGTCACCGGGAATCACCTGGAAGGCCAGGAACGACAACAGCGAGATAACCAACAATGTTATAATGAGAGTGCATATTTTCTTAATTAAGTATTTCAATGCTGTGTCCTCCTGGCTATCCTTTTACTCTTCCACCAGATACACTTTGGACATGTCCAGCGCGTACAGCGGATAGAATTCGTAACCGTCGAACTTAGGATTCATAGCCACGCAGTCCGCCATGTCCTGAATGTACACATTGGCGGCCTCCTCGTTCAAAATCTCCTCCATCCGCTGGTAGTATTTCACCTGCTCAGCGTCATCCGCCGTGCCCAGGGCTTTTTCAAACATTTCATCGTATTCCTGATTTTCAAAATTAATAAAGTTGCTCTCATCGCCCGACACGAACCGGTCCAGCATGGCCCGCGCCGTCAGCGTAGCCGCGTCCACGCCCACCACAGTAGAATGGAACTGACGCTCCATGTACACGTCGCTAAGCCAGCTATCCCATTCAATCAGCTCAATTTTCGCATCCACTGATATCGCTTTCAACTGCTCCGCCAGAATCTGGGCCGCGTCCACATGTTGCTGATAATTAGACGGCACAGTGATGGTCATCTCAAACCCGTCCTCGTATCCGGCTTCTTTTAACAACTGTTTCGCCTTCTCCACGTCCTGGTTGTAAACATCCGCCAGCTCGGGCAAATAATATTTACCAAAAGCCGGGAACATGCTGGTCCCCACAATGGCTCCCTTTCCATCTGAGACCATGTCCAGCACTTCCTGGGGATTCACCGCATAACAAAGAGCCTGCCGCACTTTCACATCGTCAAAGGGCTTCTCCTTATTATTTAAATACAGCGCCTGCACCAAGTTCATAGTTCCCTCGAAAATCCGGAAATCGTCCCCCAGTCCAGCAATCTGCGTAGCGTTGAGATGGAAACACATATCCACGGAGCCGCCTTTTAGATTGGTCACAACGGCGTTTGCGTCGGTGAGAACCTTAAACGTAATCTTATCCAGTTTGGCCGGCTCCCCCCAGTATTCATCATTTTTTTCCATAATGATATTGTCCTGGGGCGTACGGGATACGTACTTAAAAGGTCCGGTTCCCACCGGCTGGGCGTCCTGCTGGTCGTAATCTTTGGGGATAATGGCTGTGGTCAGATAGGCCAGAAATTCCGTGTCCGGATTCTTCAGCACAATCTCCACCGTCTGATCGTCCAGAACATTCACCTTATCCACAACAGAAAACGCCGGCACCAGAGGTTCCCCCTCTGAGGCGTCGGCGCACCGCTCAATCGAATATTTCACGTCGTCCACCGTAACAAGCGCCCCATTGTGAAACTTTACACCCTCACGCAGTGTGAACGTGTAAGTCTTGTGATCCTCCGAAATGGTGTGGGAACTGGCCACGGCATCGACAAAATTGCCTTCTGTGTCCGGCTTTACCAAGCCTTCAAAAACATTAAAAAAGATTTCTCTAGTTCCTGCCATCTCTGCTTTGTGAGGGTCAAGACTATCCTCAAGATCCTGAGGGATTCCTACTACAATCGAACTCCCCTCTTCCTGGGGAGACTCTGTAGAACTGCTCTGAGAACTACTGTCTGTCCGGGAATCATCCCCTGCAGTCTTCTCGCCTGCGCAGCCGCCCAGTGCAAGAGCCAAGGTCAATACAAGCGTACCAACCAATCGTGCCTGAAATTTCTTCATGATTTCCTCCTCTTTGCCGTCACATTTTCATAAAAACGCCGACGGCGTATACAGATTCATTCTCTCATTATATAATTGTCCTACCTATTGTACCTGCAATACGAATTTTACGCAAGTATTATATTGTTGATAATACTTTATTTTTTTGCTATAATCAGTAACATGAAATTGAACGCCGTTTTTTTCCAGCCGGCGTCTTGAAAATATATCAACAGACAAGCAACAAAACCAAGGAAAGAGGGTATCCTGTATGATTGGAAAAACCAAAAAATTTTTATTCGCCAGCCTGATTGGCCTAGTCATCCTATGTATCATAATTTTTTCCTGGACCGCTTCAACCATGGGAGACAAGAGCAAAAACACGATCAATGAAATCGGCACCTTATATATGTCGGAGATGAGCAAACAACTTCGGGAAAAGTTTGAAGCTCTCATCAACCTCAGGCTGTCCCAAATCGAAGGAATTGTAAGGCGCACGCCTCCAGAAAAGACTTCTTACGGAGACGAAATGCTGGAAGAACTGGCCCTGGGCGCCAGCGTGCGCCAGCTATCCTACCTGGCCCTTTATACAGAGGACGGAGAGGCCGAAGTTATTTACGGAGAACCCGTGGAAGCGCCGAATATGAACGAACTGCTGGAAACCATCGCCGACAACGATATAAAAGTCACCAGCGCGCTTACGCAAGACGGTGAAAAGCTCCTGCTTCTGTCCGCCCATGCCAATTATGAAATGAAAGACGGCAAGACCAGCGCCGCGCTGATTGGCGGGATTCCCATGGAGTATATCAACGACGCCATGGTCCTGGATGACGAAGGCGCCTTAATGCACTCCCATATCGTGCATAAAGACGGCAGCTACGTAATCCGCAACGGAAAAGCCTTCCGGGACAATTATTTCGAACGCATCCGGGCCATCGTGGACAAAAACAATGAAAAAGAGCCAGAAGAATATGTGCAAGAACTCCAATCCGCGCTGGACGGCAACGAAGATTATTCCACCTTAATCCTGGATGGCGATTCCTATCGCCATCTGTACTGTTCCGGTCTGCCCAATTCTGACTGGTACTTAATCAGCGTCATGCCCTATGGCACGTTGGATAACGCACTGAATAACCTGGGCAACCAACGGATGTACACCATGTTAAAAGCCTGTGGAATTATCCTTCTTGGCGTCCTCATTGTCTTTTTCCAATACTACCGGATGTCCCAGCGCCAAATGGAAGAGCTGGATAAAGCCAGGGCCGTCGCGGACCAGGCAAATAAAGCAAAAAGCGAATTTCTGTCCAACATGAGCCACGATATCCGCACCCCCATGAACGGAATTCTGGGCATGACCACCATCGCCATGACCAATGTAAATGATCCGGCCAAAGTGCAGGATTGCCTGAAAAAGATTACCATGTCCGGCAAACATCTGCTAGGACTTATCAACGACGTGTTGGACATGTCCAAAATTGAAAACGGCAAAATGACCCTGAATATGGAGCAACTCTCCCTGCGGGAAATTATGGACAGCATTGTAAACATCATACAGCCCCAGGTCAAGGCAAAGGGACAGCATTTTGACATATTCATACAGAAAATTGTTACCGAAAATGTAATTTGTGACGGCGTGCGGTTGAATCAGATTTTGATTAACTTGCTCTCCAACGCAGTGAAATTCACGCCGGAGGGCGGCGCCATCAACGTATACCTGACGCAGGAACCTTCGCCCCAGGGGGAAACTTACATACGTTGCCATTTCCGCGTCAAAGACTCCGGCATTGGCATGTCCCAGGAATTCCAGCAGAAAATCTTTGAGACGTTTACCAGGGAAAAAACATCCCAGGTGCACAAGACCGAAGGAACCGGACTGGGAATGGCCATTACCAAATGCATCGTGGATGCCATGCACGGCTCCATTGAAGTGCACAGCGAACCCGGCCAAGGAAGCGAATTCCATATAACCGTTGACATGGAAAAAGCCGAGGAAATGATCGAAGACATGGTCCTCCCGCCCTGGAAAATGCTGGTTGTAGACAACAACGAAGACCTGTGCCGCAGCGCCGTGAACGCATTGGGAGAAATCGGCGTAACCGCAGAATGGGCTCTGGACGGCCAGAGCGCTATCCAGATGGTGGAGAAACACCACAACACCCCTGAAGCCTACCAGATTATCCTGCTGGATTGGAAGATGCCGGACATGGACGGCCTGCACACCACCCGTGAAATACGAAAACGCGTAGGAAAGGACCTGCCTATTTTAATCGTTTCCGCCTATGACTGGAGCGATATTGAGGAAGACGCCTTAAAAGCCGGAGCCGATGGGTTCATTCCAAAACCGCTGTTTAAGTCCAATCTCTACCTGGGCCTGCGGCACTTTACTGGAGAAACCGTTACCGCCACAGAGCAAAAAGAAGAACCGCCGGAAGAGAAATTCAAAGGGAAACGCATTCTTCTGTCTGAAGACAACGACCTCAACTGGGAGATTGCGGAAGACATCCTCTCCGATGCAGGTTTTGAACTGGAAAGGGCCGAAAACGGACAGATTTGCGTGGACAAATTCAGCCAGGCTGAAGCTGGATCTTATGACGTGATCTTAATGGATATTCGGATGCCCGTCATGAACGGCTACGAAGCCGCCCAGGCAATCCGCGCTTTGGATCATCCAGACGCCAATCTGCCTATCATCGCCATGACTGCAGACGCCTTTTCCGAGGATATCCAGCGATGCCTAGACTGCGGCATGAACGCGCACATCTCCAAACCTATTGATGTGAATAAACTTATGATTCAACTGGAAAAATACCTGAAATAAGAATTTTATAAGAAAGAAAACAGCCGCCAGGAATGCCCAATCTCCTTGGCGGCTGCTTTTATATGAAATTCAAAATATACTCCAAGACCTCTTCCGAATACACTGCCTTCCCCAGCATACCGGTCACACACGCAGACAGCGAAAATCCGCTTTTCAACGCTTGCGGCGCGACTGCCAGGTCCGCCGCTTCCAGCATCGTCACATCAAACGCACTGTCGCCAGCGGCAAAAACCTGCCCGGCTCTCTTGTATTGCCGAAACCGCTCCACCGCCCGGCCTTTACGCAAACTTTTTGGAACCACGTACACTTTCTGGCCATTGCGCAGCACATCCACCAGCCCAGTATCCAGACTCTCCCGCAAAACGTCAACCGCCTCTGCAGGATTTCTGCATTTCGTAAAGACAAACATCTCCTCCAGGAACCGGACTTCCAATTCTCTTTCCGGCTCCTTTTCCAACAGATCCATAGCCTTTCTTAACTGGCCCTGACAATCTCTCACCAGCTCAAGGGACCGGGCGCGCCATTTCTCATCTTCTTTTCCGTTTTCCAGCAGCACGCCCCCGTTACAAACCAGCGCATAGGGCAAATCCCCGATGCCCAGATCGATACGCCTGTATTGTTCCTGCGTTCTTGTGGTAGTGGGCACGATAAGCGCTCTTTCCCTCACCTTCTGCAGCAATTCATAGGTTTTCTCTGTGATAAACGAAATCTCTCTCCCCTGGTAGACCTCCACACACCGCTTCTCCTGACCAATGTCCCGTTTATAGGAAAAAATCAAGGTGTTATCCAGGTCCACGTGAAACACAGCCATAGCCAGAAAATCACTTTCCCTGTCCTGTTGCCAGTTTCCGAATCAAATCTACTGGAATCATGGTCACCGCAAGGAGAATGACCGCAATCCATCCAGCAATGCCAAAGGGCACGCAACTGAACATATTTCCAATCCAGGTGAATGCCGTGAGAGGAACCAACGCCGCATTGACAATCAGCGCCTGCACAAGGATAATCGTGAAGAACACTTTCAAAAATCCGGTATTCTCATTCAGACCTCTAAAAATCCCGAAACCATCGTCCCGCACGTTAAAGCCGTTAAACAACGCGCTGACGATAAACAACACGAAATACCCGGTCAAATGCTGCTCATCGGTCTCAAAGAGATTCCGGAAAAAAGGCGCCTTCAGATACACAAAACTCACAACGGTCAGCCACAGACCCATCACCAGAATCTGCGTCATCATTTTCTTGCTTACAATGCTCTCGTCCCTTCTTCGTGGTTTCTCATCCATATAAATGGCCAGCGCCGGCTCGTTGCCCAACATAATCGCGCCCAGTCCGTCCATAACCAGGTTCACGAACAACAGATGAGTGACCTTCAGCGGCTCTTCCACGCCGAAGAACGGCGCAATGGCGCTGACGATAACCGCCGTCACGTTGATGACCAACTGGAATTTACAGAATTTTAAGATATTATGGTAAATAGTCCGGCCATAGAGAATCGCGTCTTTGATGGATTTGAAGTTGTCGTCCAGGATTACGATTTCCCCTGCTTCTTTGGCAGCCTCCGTGCCGCTGCCCATGGCGAACCCCACATCGGCCCGCTTCAACGCTGGGGAGTCGTTCACGCCGTCTCCGGTCATGCCCACCACCAGATTCATCTCCTGGCACAACCGCACCATACGGGATTTATCCGTGGGAAGCGCCCGGGCGATGACACGGATATCTGGTATGATTTTCTTCACTTCCTCATCAGACATTTCGTTTAGCTGGGCGGAAGTTAAGGCCCGGTCCGCGTCGCTCTTTAGGAGCCCTGCGTCCTTTGCAATGGCCACAGCCGTCTCCAGCCTGTCCCCAGTGATCATAACCACCTGAATGCCGGCCCCCTGCACTTCCTTGATGGCTTCTCTGGCCTCCGGGCGCACGTCGTCGCGAATGCCCACCAGGCCGATAATCACAATGTCGTCCTGAATCTCATTTTCCTTCATGGGCTTCTCTGAGTAGCCGAACGCCAGCACACGCATGGCTTTTTCCGCCAACGCGTCTATCTTCTGATTCAGAACGCTCTGGTCCATCTCCTTCACATTCCCGTCCGGGTCCAAATACTTAGTGGCCCGCGCCAGCAGCCTCTCCGGCGCGCCTTTATAAAAAGTCTTGCCCACGCTCTCAATGCGGGCCTGGCTAAACTTATTGGCGGAGTTGAAGCCCTGCTGCTGGGTCACCGCCCACTGGGCATTCCCCTGCAAAGCCTCAAATACGTCCTCCCCGATAAACTTCATCAGCGCCTGGTCCGTGGCGTTACCACCGATGACTTTGTGGGAAGCGTCGAACAAAGACTGGGTATTCTTCCCGATGGACAGATTCAACAGCTCTTTTACCTGTTTATAGCTGCCCAGCTGGGAAATCTCAACGGAATTTCCATCTCCAAAGAAGAAATCAACCACCGACAGAGAGCCTTTGGTGATGGTTCCGGTCTTGTCGCTGAACAAAATGTTCAGAGAACCAGCCGTCTCAATTCCCTCCGCTTTTCGCACCAGCACATTGTGGTCCAGCATCTTGCTGGTATTTTGCATCAGCACCAGAGAAATCATCAGCGGCAATCCCTCCGGCACTGCACAGACAATGATTACCACCGCCAGAGACACCGCCTCCACCACGTCCTGAATCACATTCTGAATGCCCATGGCGAAGTATTCCGAGAATCCCCCCGCGTTTACGATAAAGTAAGCGAAATACATGATGGCGATTACCACCGCGCCAATATAGCCGAAGGTGGAAATCTGGTTGGCCAGCTTAGACAGCTTCACTTTCAGCGGTGAGTCCGGCTCGTCTTCCTGCATCTCCTCGGCCATCTTACCCATCATGGTTTTGAGGCCCACTTTGCGCACATCCAGCACACCTTCGCCATCAAAGACCACCGCTCCCCGGAACAGAGAATGAGCGTCCACGAAAGTGTCCCCAGTGATGTCGTCGGCCAACTGCACGCCTTCGTCCGCCGCCGTCTTCTTACATTCTTCCGCCTCGCCGTTTAACGCGGAATTATCCACCCGCAGGGCGCCGTCCACCAGAATGCCGTCCGCCGGTATCTTATCCCCCGACTGCAGCAATACTTTATCCCCAGCGACCACATCATCCACTTCGATGACCATGACCTCGCCGTTCCGGTAAACTTTACATTTGTCCTTCTCCGTATTGTCCTTTAGCTCCCGGTATTTGGTATCGCTGGCCACCCCTGTTTTCGCAGACACAACCGCCACGATTAGAATGGCGATAATTGTCCCCATGGGCTCGTAGATTTCCGCATACCCGAAGAAAAACATCACAATCATCAAAACGGCGATGGCCAGCAGAATCTTAATCATCGGATCGCCGAACGTCTCCCTAAACTCCTGCCAGAACGTGGTGGGCTCCGAATCGGGAATCACGTTGGAACCATGCTTCTGCCTGGATTCCTCCACTTCCTGGCTGGTCAGTCCATTGTATTTCATAACATCCCTTCTCTCTTAATTTTATTAAAAGGAGGAACCAACCTGTCCCTCCTTTTTCATCCTATGCGCTCTTGGAACCTCATCCGCCAAGGCAAGAAATGCCCCGAGAGTGCATTTTTAAAAATATCTGGCCGCCAGCTCTCCCAATCCCGGATCGTTGGTCCCCTGGCCGATGGCGTTGAATTTCCACTCGCCATTGTGCCTGTAAATCTCGCCAAAGACCATGGCCGTCATGCCTGGATAGCTGTCTGTCAAACTGTATTTACACATTTCCACATTGTTTCTACCGTCCACAAGACGGATAAACGCATTCTCTATCATTCCAAAATGCTGCTTTCTCTTGACCGCATGGTAAATATTCACCACTACCACCAGCCGATCATATTCCGCCGGAACCCGCGACAGGTCAATGACAATCTGCTCATCATCCCCTTCCCCGGCGCCTGTCAGGTTATCGCCCAGATGTTGAACGGTGCCGGATTTATGCTGAAGATTCCCATAATACACCAGGTCCGTGTTATCCCGCAGCTTACCGCCTTGCAGCAAAATCACCGATGCGTCACAGTCAATGGGTTCCGGTTTCTTCGAGAAGAATCCGCCCTTTTGCTTCACTTCGTCCCAGCCAAGCCCCACCAATACTTTTGACAGACCAGCGTTATCCTTGGATAAACTGACTTTTTGTCCTTTTTGCAAACTTACTGACATATCATCGCCCCCTCTTACGCCGCGTCAATCCCGAAGTGGCCGCACAGCGCCGCAAGACCACCCTGAAAGCCGCTGCCAATGGCGTTGAACTTCCATTCGCCGTTGTTTCTGTACAGCTCGCCAACCACAATCGCCGTCTCAATGGAGAAATCCTCCCCCAGATCGTAGCGGATCATTTCCTCGCCTGTGGCCTCATTGACGATGCGGATAAACGCGTTGGATACCTGGCCGAAATTCTGTCTTCTGGAATCCGCCTCGTAAATAGTCACGGTGAAGGCGATTTTCTCAATGTTGGCGGGCACTTTCGACAGGTCAATCTGAATCTGCTCATCGTCTCCGTCTCCTTCGCCAGTTAGGTTATCCCCCATATGTTTCACCGACTCGCTGGCATGAACCAGGTTGCCATAGAAGATAAATTCTTTGTCCGTGGGGCATTTTCCGTCCGCTCCCAACATAAACGCCGCTGCGTCCAGGTCAAAATCCCCGCCGGAATCAAAAGCATTCACGTCCCATCCCAGTCCCGTCATGATGTTCTTCAAACCTGGGTTGCCTTTCGTTAAGTCCACTTTCTGTCCTTTTGATAAATTAATTGGCATAACGTCCTCCTCCAAATACATTTAATATAACCAGAGAATAGGAAAATATCCTTATCTATACGCACTTGTTCTGGATAACTATACCATATTTACGCAACAATTACAAGGTTCGCCGCCATTCCCAGGCAGCCGCAAAGAACTCATAAAGCTGCCCGTACGCATAAAAATATGTAGACATTTAATAAGAAATGCTATACTATTAAAATACAATATATTCAAATATTATAAAATAAAAGATAGGATAAAAAAATGAAAAGGAATCACAAGCATTTTTATTTACTGCTTATCATCTCCACTCTGGTAATCGTCTCATTCGTCACGCTTTTTTATGTCAAACGGCTGAATCAAACCATCTTGGACAATACAGTCCGTTCCATCAGCGAGATTGCAGAACATGACAAATCCACCATCCAAACATACATTGATATCTGCTGGCAAGATCTTTTGGAAATACACAAACGATTAATAAGCTATAACTGCAAAACCTTACAGGACGTTGAAGGGAAAATGAACCTGGAATGCGCCTCCAGCGGGTTTACGCATATCTATCTGCTGGCGCAAGACGGCACAATCTATACAGACAAACATATTACATACACCCCCAGCAATAAATCCATGGACCGAAGTCTGAATCTCCTTCCATATTTCACAGGCGGCAGGGAAAAGGTTGTCGCTCGCTTTGACGACAAAATTGAAAACGAATATAAGTTAAAAGATACGCTGTTCTACGGCGTTCGTCTGCATAATTACGAAGTGGATCACATAAAGATGTACGCCCTGATTGGAATCAGCGACATCTCATCCATTGAAGACAACATGGTTATCGACAGTTTTATAAAAGACGGCAAGAGCCGCGGACACAGCGCCCTGATTGATATGGATGGAAATTACATCGTAAATATCAATAAAGAAATCTACCTAAATAAACGAAACAATTTATATGAACATTTAGCGGCCGCGTCCGAATCCGAACTGACAAACCAAGAAGTGGCCCAAAAGATTGCCAACTTAGAAACCTTCGGTTTCTATCACACACATGAAGAAAATAACGACGAAGAACTTTTTTATTTCATGCCATTTGACAATGACATCAACCTGTATTTCACCATGTCCGTAAATAAAAAAGTTTTTACAGAACAAAGCCGGACATTCGTCACCCTAAGCATCTCCATGTTGACGCTTAGCATGCTGACGGTGGTCACTATGCTGCTGATGGTCATGCGCTTCCAGGTCAAATCCATTCGAACCACCGAGAAGGCGCGATCCCAGAAAGAATTTCTCTCCAACATGAGCCATGAAATACGCACGCCTCTAAATGGACTGATCGGCATGAATCACCTGATTATGGCGCACATCGACAATGAAGACCATAAAACACAGATTAAGGAATGGCTGAAAAAATCCCACAGCACAGCCAACTATCTGCTGTCACTGGTCAACGACGTTTTAGACATGTCCAAGCTTCAGGCCGGAAAAGTGGATATAATCAAAGAACCTCTGCTGGTGGAGGGACTTGTAGATGAAATTACCGCCATGCAAGCGGATAATATTGAGAGCCGCGGCGTAAAATTCATTGTAGAAAAGGACATTCCCGTTCCCTGCGTCGAAGGCGACGTCACCCGCACCAAACAAATATTAATGAACATCGTGGGCAATGCCGCCAAATTCACCCCAGAGGGCAACCACATCCGGCTATCCGTCAGCCAGAAAAAAACCGACGACTCGCATGTCACCACCATCTACCAATGTGAGGATACCGGAATCGGCATGTCCCAGGAATACCTGGACAAGATTTTTGATACATTCAGCCAAGAGCGAAACCCGCATACAAACATAACAACGGGAACCGGACTCGGAATGGCCATCAGCAAACTGCTGGCAAATGCCATGGACGGGGACATTGCCGTTGAGAGCGAGTTAAACGTAGGGAGCACATTTACAGTCACCATTCCCTCCCGGATTGTGGCAGAGATTCCCGACTACCTAAAAGAGAGCCCCGCAGACGAATCCACATTACCCAAAAAGGCCGAAAACGGCAGACCCATAAAAATCCTAGTGGTTGAGGACGTGGAGCTGAACGCGGAAATTCTACTGGAGATTCTGGAAATGGAAGGTTTTCAGACCGTCCATGTCCAGAACGGCAAAGAAGCGTTGGAGCTTTTTGAAGAATCCAGTCCCGGCGAGTTTGACATTATTTTAATGGATATGCAGATGCCTGTGATGGACGGCTGCGCCGCCTCAAAAGAAATCCGAAATCTTGACCGGCCAGACGCCAAATCCATTCTCATCTACGCCTGCACCGCCAACACATTCCAAGAAGACAGAGATAAGGCCCTAGAAAGTGGAATGAACGATTTCCTGACAAAACCTATCGATGTCGATATCTTATTAAAAAAGATTGGAAAATCCATCCAGAGAACAAAGAAATGAGAAAAAGCGCAAAACCTTTTATGGCGTATAAGGTTTTGCGCTTCCTTGTTCTGCTATTTCTTCGGCATATGGTACCGCTCGTTGAATTCCCGTTTGATATTCTCCAGCCGAACCTGGTCTTCCGCCCGTTTCTTCCTGGCGTCGTCCTGAATCCGTTTCGTCTCGTCGATGCCGTCCACAATGGTCCGCCAGGTCGTCTCCAGCGTCTCAATCTTAATGGAACTTCCGGAAGCCAACTGTGCCGTCATCTTAGACTGTTCCACAGTATTTCTGGCATTCTTAACCAGCATCTCATTCGTCTTCTCATCCAGCGCGGACATGGCCTCCGCCTGTATCCGCTGCCGTTTCAACATAATCGCCTGGGCCAGCGCCTGCTTGAACACCGGAAGGGTGATGATGAACGCGGAGTTGATTTTCCGCACCAGGTTCATGTTGGAAAATTCCATGGTCTTAATCATGGGAATGGACTGCATGGCCACATTTTCCGCGGTCCGAAGATCCTGGGTCCGCTGCTCCAACATCATCAGCGCCTGATTCAGGCTCTGCAGCTCAAACTGAATGGAATTGTCCCCTGTGGACTCCATATCCGCCTGTCTCTGCGCAATGTAATCCTCCAACTCCCGACATCCCTGCTCCCCGGCCAGAATATATTTCACCAACTCATGGTAATAATTCACATTGGCGTCAAACATCTGATCCAGCTTCCGGTTGGCCTGCTTAATCTCCGCCTCGTATTGCTTCAACTGCACATAGATTTTGTCGATCTCATCCCCCATGGTATGGTATTTGTTCAAAATCTTCTCCAACTGCTTCTTCATATTTCCAAAAATCTTCTGAAAGAAATTTGGATTCTCCTTAATCTCATCTATATCGAATCTGTCCATAATCTTCGCCAGCGTATTCAGCATTTCGCTGGAGTCGTCCAACTGGGACATATTCACATTGTTCAGCACCACGTCCGACGCCTTGGAAATTTCCTCCGCCGCCTCAGAGCCGAAAGATACGATGGACTCCAGGTTAAACACTTCGATTGTGCTGGCGATGTCGTCCACTTCCTTTGAATTCACCAACGTAGCGTTCATCTGCTGCCGATCCGCCACAATATCGTACTGCTCCACCGCCTCTATCTCGTTCTTCGTCTCTGGGACAGCCGCTGGCGTCTGGGCTGTCTTGCTAAAATCTAATCCCATTTATCTACCTCTCTTAAATATTTTATCCACCCACTTCGGAAAACTCTCCAAGGTGGGCGTACGCAAATCATACACATATTCACCAATCTGGTGTTCTTCCATGATTCTCCCGTTAAAATGTTTCTCGATGGTCTCATAACCCGTCGGCACAAAAAACACGATGTCAAAGCCAATCAGATTCAAAAAAGCCGTCACGATGGAGTCTTCCAGGGAAATCACCGCCTCCCCGGTATGGATATACAAAAGCTTCGGATTCTTTTTGGTAAAATCAAATTTCTGAATCATCCGCACGATTTCCATGGGCAAGTTCAATATGGTGGAAACCACGGTGTATTCCGTACCGTTCTGAAACATGCCACGAATGGATTTCCGGTCAATAAGCATCTGCAGTTTTTCCAGAATGTAATCCTGGGCTTCTTCCCTCAGATAGCCGTAGGGATATTTAGGGTGTGACTTGATTTTGCTTTTGTGCACCTTCCCGTTTTTCAGAAATTCCACCGCGTGCGCCTTCATGGGGTTTTCCGCAGACGCATCTATAAACGGCGGATTCTTCACCACGTACGCGTCCTCCGTAATCAGCTCCCGGATGGACTGCCAATATTGGGAAATCTGCCCGCCTTTCACCCCGGATACTTTTGCGAAAATCACCGGAATGTTCACCACGCCTTCCACTGTACTGAAGTTGGGCCTATACTTCAGCTCTTCATTCCACAAAAGCTTAATTTCCTCATACATGGTCTGCAAAACCACAACATTGGCCTTTCCATACTGCCGTTCCCGGTACATTCCGGTATCCTGATACATCAGGCTGTCCAGCTCCCGCTCGGCGTGATACGCCGCCGTCCCCATGTGCGCGCCCGTCTCTTCCTGAGGAAATTCCCGGACAGACAAGGTTTCCACATAATTGACCTGGTATAACAAATCGTCCTGCAGACTGCCCTCGCCGCCTTCCGGGTTGAGAATCAGCACGTCCACCGGAAGCCTTGCCAGAAGTTGCAGGAACAAAGCCTCCTTGCCGTCTCTACACGCGCCCATATGAACAAAGCAGTTGATATCCGGCATCTTCCAACCGCCAAACAGCGTTCCCTGATACCGTTTCAGCCAGCAGAGCAGATACACCGCCTTGTTGGTCCGTTGGTTCAAGTTCGCTGCGTCCCTCTCCCCTTCCATGCGCATCACATCCAGAAATGCCTGTATCATCAGTCGCTGCAGTTCCGAATTGGCCGTGTGAGAAATATTTCCCGACAAGTCCATAAGCATCTGTTCCTGATCTTTGTAGTTTTTCCGACGGACGCCGTTTATTTCCTCCATGGTGGGGCGCGGCACGCCCCCGTTTACAATCACTAGCTTCCTGCCGGCGTTCTTAAGCTCCAACTGAAACTGATACAGTTCATTCAGATACGTCAACTTATCTTCCACGCCATTGATCTGACAATAACAGTTATAAAAGAACCGGGCGTCGCTGCCTCTGGCGCCCACGGCCGTCCGTATGTCCTCCAGACCCTTCCCGGCAATCCATGCATTGGTACAGTTCTGAATCTGGGGCCGCTGGCCATAGAGCCGCTCCATTCGCAGAGCGCTTTGAATCTCCTCTCGGATTTTACCTAGGCAAAACCCTTCCGGGAAACCGGCCCCGCCCGGAATCTCCAGACAGTCGGACAACTCAGACGCAGCGTCCAGCTTCCGGTAATTCTCATCCCCCCGATATTGCAGCAGCGCAATATCGCACCCAGCGCGGGAGAGAATGGATAAAAGCGTCAGCTCATACCGGCCCACTTCCCCCTCACACAGGATCTTCGGCACATCCTGATTTCCCAGCAGATTCACCATCCGCTCAAATTTATAATACAGCCAGCACATGAACTTAATATATGCATTCTTCAGCATATTCTCATTCTTCCCCGCCCGGCGAAGCTCCGCCAAAGCGTCGTACATGGAAGCCGCCACATTTTCCCGCTGGCCATCGTTCATCCTGGGCAGCCATTTCTTCAGACTGGCCGAAATGAATCCCTGGCTGAACTGAAAGTCCCCGCCCATGATTTCCTGATAATAGGATAGATTCTTCTCATTGGGATTGGGAATCTTCCCTTCCAGAATCACGCCGGATCTGCCCGCCGCCTGGTAATATTTCCGGACAAACCGTCCCACCTCTTGCGTATAGCCGCAAATCCTGTAAAAATACACACCTCTGCCCGGTCTGCCGTCCAGTTTTTCAAAAAAATCATCCAGAGTCCGGATTTTCTTATGCTCAAACATCTACCTTGCCACCTTCAATATCTGTTCATTCTCTTCTTATTCATCACATATCCCAAACCGGCGCCTACAATCCCCCCGAATATATGGGTCAGATTGGACACATTATCCTGCAGGAAAATCCCCTCGTAGACCTGTTGCCCCATATAGATGACCGCCACCAGAATAAATGTCAGGGGGATGCTCCCGGTCTTAATACTGGTCAAAGACGCCAGCAAAATAAAGGCGAATACAACGCCGCTGGCCCCTAAAAGACGCACGTTGGGAAAAAGAAGACAGTGCACGACTCCCGTTATGACAGCCGTCGCCAGAATCACGAACAGGATATTGTAAGAACCGTATTTCTCCTCCAACAGTGGTCCCACCACCAGAAGCAGCATAATATTTCCAATGAAATGCTCCCATCCCGCATGCCCAAACACATGGCCTATCAGTCGCACATATGTCAAGAGACTAAGCGGGGACGATCGGTACACACTAAACAAAAGATCTGTGGTGGTACTCTTCGTCACGTACCCCAGAAGCAACGCCACAAAACATATGGCCGTAAAGCTTAAGATCACCGGAGAATTAAACGACACCCCCGGCTTCCTCGCTCTGCTCATCTAGTCTTCCTCCTTTCCCACAAAGCTTTTGTCCATGGTAATCAGGCATTGGAACCGGCCGTCCCTTTCCTGCATTTTTTCCAACACTAAAAGCCTAAGCTCATCTTGTTTCTCCTCTCCATACTCATGGGGAATCACCATGTCAAAGATTAAGTTGATGCATTCTCCTTCTTTCACCAGATGAAAATCGTGAAATTCCAGACAGCCGTCTATCTGAGCAATGACCTCCTGCACCTGCGCTTTCACCCCCAATACCCATGTATCATGCACCTCCACCGGGTCCATATGTATAACCAGATAAACACCCATTTTGTCAAACACTTCTTTCTCAGCCCGGTCGATAACCGCGTGGGAATGTTCGATATCCACATCCCTTGGAACCTCGGCGTGAATGGAAGCCATACTCTTATTGGGCCCGTAGTTATGTACAATCAGATCGTGGGTTCCCACGATGCCATCAAAACTCTCCACCAGTTCCGAGATCTCCTTATACAACTGAGGGCTGATCGGCTGACCAATCAGCGGTTCCAGCGTCTCCCGGGCAATACCGATTCCCGCCCAGATCACCAACAGGGAAACCGCCAGACCCGCATACGCGTCAATATTCCAGCCGAACACCCCGTACACCAGCGTGGCGAGAATAGTCACCGACGTGGTAGCCACGTCCCCCAGGGAATCCGCTGACGTGGCCAGCATAACCTTAGAATCAATCCGCTTTCCCAGTTTGCGGTTAAACGCCGCCATCCACAATTTCATCAGAACGGACAACACCAAAATCAGAAACGGAACCAGTTCAAAAGAAATGGTCTCCGGATGGATGATTTTCTCAAAACTGGATTTTAAGAAAGTAAAACCCACCTGAATGACCAGAAAGGCCACGATAAAAGCCGAAATGTATTCCATACGCCCATGGCCAAAGGGATGTTCCTGATCCGCCGGCTTGCTGGCCATCTTCACCCCCACAAAACTGATAATGGAGGAGGCTGCGTCTGTAAGGTTGTTAAACGCATCCGCCATGATAGCGATGCTATGCATGGCAAAACCAATTAACAATTTAACTACGAAAAGCAATACATTGCATAAAATGCCCACGCAACTGGACAGAACTCCATATTGCGTCCGCACTTTTGTCTCATGCACCTGCTCATAGTCCTTTACAAACTTCCTCACCAAAAACTCCGTCACAAAAAAATACCTCCTTTATCGATATTATATAAGAATATAGCAGAAAACCTGCAAATCCTCTGTCCCAAGAATCCACAGGCCCCTCCATCCACAAAACCCAATCACTTCATAAAATATTGTAACCCGATTCCCTCAAAAAAACAAGAAATTTCTGGAATCTCTATTGAAGAAACGAAAAGGGAATGTTATCATGTCTACAACAAATCAAAGGAGTATACTATGAAAGCCAATAACCTGACCTTACTGACAGATTTATACGAACTGACCATGATGCAGGGCTATTTCAAAAACCCTGTCAGTCAAACTGTTATTTTCGACGTGTTCTACCGGGACAACCCGTTTAAAGGCAGCTATGCAATTATGGCGGGCTTAGAACAAGTGATTGAATATATCCAAAACCTTACCTTCTCCGACGAAGACATCCAATATCTGCAATCTCTGGATTTATTTGAGGAAGATTTTCTGGAATACCTGCGAAATTTCCGTTTCAGCGGCGATATATACGCCATACCGGAAGGCTCCGTCATTTTCCCCAGAGAACCTATGCTAAAAGTCATCGCCCCGGTAATGGAGGCCCAGCTCATTGAAACCGCTCTATTAAATATCCTCAACCATCAGAGCCTGATCGCCACAAAAGCTTCTCGTGTAGTATATGCCGCCAACGGTGATGGCGTTATGGAATTCGGCTTAAGAAGAGCGCAGGGGCCAGACGCAGGCATCTATGGCGCCAGAGCGGCCGTTATCGGTGGCTGCATAGGGACTTCCAATGTGCTGGCCGGACAGATGTTTGATGTGCCTGTTCTGGGCACCCACGCCCATAGCTGGATTATGAGCTTCCCCGACGAATACACCGCTTTCAAAACGTATGCCCAAATGTACCCCAACGCCTGCATTCTCCTGGTAGACACCTACGACACCCTAAAATCCGGCGTTCCCAACGCCATACGGGTTTTCCAGGAAATGCGCGACAAAGAAATTCCTCTGACGAAATACGGCATCCGGCTGGACAGCGGCGACCTGGCCTACCTGTCCAAACAGGCATACCAGATGCTCTGCGACGCCGGTTTCCCAGACGCAGTTATCTCCGCCTCCAGCGACCTGGATGAAAACCTCATTTACAACCTGAAAACCCAGGGCGCGAAAATAAACTCCTGGGGCGTGGGAACCAACCTAATCACCGCCAAGGGAAACCCAGCTTTCGGCGGAGTCTACAAACTAGCCGCCATCCAGGACCCGGCCACAGGCGCCTTCAAACCCAAGATTAAATTATCCGAAAATACGGAAAAGGTCACCAACCCCGGCGATAAAACCATTTTCCGGATTTACAACAAAGAAAACGGCAAAATCAAAGCGGACTTAATCTGTCTGGCCGACGAAACTTTCGACGAGTCCAAAGACATGGTTATCTTCGACCCCATCGACACCTGGAAAAGGACCCGGATTTCCGGCGGAAGCTACACGCTTCGGGAGCTTCTCGCACCCATCTTCCTAAAGGGCGACTGCGTCTATACCTCCCCCAGCGTTATGGAACTTCGGGAAATTTGCCAAAAAGAGCTGGATACCTTGTGGGATGAGTCCCGCCGTCTGGTAAATCCCCAGGAAGTTTACGTGGACTTGTCTCAGAAACTCTACAACATCAAAAAACATCTGCTGGATGAAATCGCCGCGGAGCGGGAAAACGAGTAACCAACAAACATAAAACCTCCTGCCTGGCCATAGGATAATAGAAGAACACCTTTGCAGGAGGTTTGCCCATGTCATCCTACACCCAACTGGTCAACCGCCAACATTCCCTTGCTCCAGATTATATCCCTCTCGATCTGACCGAGCCCGAAATCCCTTTTCTGGCGCCGTCTGGCGACCCCAAAAGACTCCTGCGCGCACGCGCCGCCCAGGCTGTGGAAGAATTGTTTCAAAGAGCGCGTCACACCGGCCTGTCCCTTCACGGAATCTCCGGATACCGCTCCTATAAACGACAGACCGAACTTTACCAACAAAGCGACAGCGGCTATGTGGCGCCTCCCGGATGCAGCGAACATCAGACCGGACTTGCCCTGGACGTTTCCTGCCCTGCCGTCCATTACGAATTAGAAGAAGCCTTTGCTCTCACCAGAGAATACAAATTCCTGGAAGATTATGGCCCTATGTACGGATTCATCATCCGCTATCCCAGAGGAAAAGAAAAAATTACCGGATACGCCTGGGAACCCTGGCATATCCGGTATGTCACAAAGACACTGGCACTCTATCTCTCACTGACAAATCTGACATTGGACGAATACTATCAGTTGTAACGCATCACTGTTCCATCTGCCTTCCAAGAAAGCCAGCCGCCGTCTGCACCAGCTTCTGCTCCGCCTCGCCCATGGCCTGACCGGCTTCGCCCACCAATATCACCGATCCAATGGTATCGCCTGCGCAGATAATGGGCCAAATTACCTGCAAATTGGGCAGATCCCTCTGACCTTCCGTCAGCGGAATGGACTTCTCCTTCCCGTCACCAGGCTTATGAACTCCCCGGTTACTAATCAATTCTTCCAGGTCCCGGCTGATGGCCCTCCCCGTATATTCCTTATGGGCAGGGCCTGCTGCCGACACCACCTGATCGTGATCCGTAATACAAGCCAGACATCCGGTGGTCTGGCTGAGGGCTTCCGCATATTCCTTTGCAAAAATGCTCAACTCTCCAATCGGAGAATATTTTTTCAGTATAATCTCTCCCTCTCTGTCTGTAAAAATCTCAAGAGGCGTACCTTCTTTGATGCGCAATGTCCTGCGAATTTCTTTCGGAATGACTACACGTCCCAGATCGTCAATTCTTCGGACAATTCCCGTTGCCTTCATCTTCTTTTCCTCCTTTTGCCTATCCAAAAGCGTTCAGTATAATAATCCTGTGCAAATAGTATTGGTAAAAGCAGAAAAAAAATACAGCAAAGGTCTTGAATTTTAAAAAAAACGTGGTATAGTATTTATAAGCTTTGTATATAGTATTGATAACTACATTGTATCGTTTCATTGACCGGAGGTATTTCTATGAAATTAAAAGACCCTGTAAGCGCAATCACCCACGGCATAGCCATGCTGTTGGCAGTCATTGGCGCCATACCACTGCTTTCAAAAGCCGCCCAAGCGCCGGACACACTTCATATTTTCGCGCTTACCATCTTTATTCTCACCATGATTTTGCTATATTTTTCAAGCGCCATGTATCATTCCATCGACTCCACGGAGAAGGTCAACCGCCGTCTGCGCAAAATGGACCATATGATGATCTGTGTGATGATCGCCGGAAGCTATACGCCTGTCTGCCTCATCGTCCTGCACAACCGTCTAGGCTATATCCTATGCGCCCTGGTATGGATTGCGGCGCTTCTGGGCATCCTGTTAAAAGCGCTGTGGATCACCTGCCCCAAATGGGTTTCCAGCGTATTGTATATCGGAATGGGATGGCTGTGCGTGCTTGCCTTCGTTCCCATCATCCACGCATTGCCCTCCGCCGGATTCAAATGGCTGCTGGCCGGAGGAATCATTTACACCATCGGCGGCGTCATCTATGGACTGAAACTGCCCCTGTTCGACCAACGGCACAAGTATTTCGGATCCCACGAAATCTTTCACATTTTCGTCATGCTGGGCAGCGCCTGCCACTTTGTGGTCATGTATTTCTTCGTATGCCCTATGCCCATTTGACATGATTATGCGGTATATTTTAGATTACTCAACCAGAGCGAAAATATACCGCATTTTTTTAATTCTTATAAAATTATAAAAATATTATCGCCTGCGCCATGTCTGCGGCAGGAACAACGCCATCATTGGAAAAATCTCCAACCGTCCCACCAGCATATCGAACATAATCACATACTTGGAAAATCCAGAATACCCTCCGAAATTCCCAGCCGGGCCAACCTGTCCCAATCCAGGCCCGATGTTATTAATCGTGGCTGTAATCGCCGTAAAATTCGTCGTAAAGTCAAAGTCATCCACGCTGATGCACAAGAGCGATACGGCAAAAATCAACAGGTAGCATCCAATAAACACATTCACCGAGCGAAGCGTATCTCCCTCCACCACCCGGTCATCCATCTTAATCTTCATCCGCGCCCTAGGATGCACGATGATGTGAAGTTCCCGTTTCACGCTCTTAATCATCAGAAGAACCCTGGACACCTTAATCCCGCCTCCCGTACTTCCCGCACAGGCGCCCACGAACATCAGCATCAGCAGGATTGTCTGAGACAGAATCGGCCATTTTCCAAAGTCCACCGTGGAATATCCGGTGCTGGTCATAATGGACGCCACCTGAAACGCCGCCTGCTGAAACGCTTCCCGGCCATTTGGGAAAAAGTTCCGCACATTATATGTAATCATAACAATGGCCAGAATAATAATTCCAAAATACATCCGCACTTCCTCGGAACGAAGCGCCTGTCTCCATTTTTTGCACAAGAACAGATAATAAATGTTAAAATTTATTCCAAAGAGAATCATGAAAACAGTAATTACGTTCCTCATATATGGGGTGTAAGACCCTACGCTGTCGTTGCGCACGCCAAATCCTCCGGTTCCCGCCGTCCCCATGGAAAGCGTCACCGCATCAAACACGGGCATCCCTCCCAGAAGCAACAGGATAATCTGGGCAACCGTCATAACGAAATAAATGGCGTAGAGAATACGCGCAGTTTGCTTCACCCGCGGCACAAGCTTACTGACAGACGGACCCGGACTCTCCGCCTTCATCAAATACATATGCCTGCCCCCAGCCATGGGCAGAACCGCCAGGATAAACACCAGTACCCCCATTCCGCCCAGCCAATGGGTAAAACTGCGCCAGAACAGCCCGCTTTTGGACAATGCCTCCACATCACTCAATATACTGGCCCCAGTGGTGGTAAATCCTGAAATCGTCTCAAACAGCGCATCCGTAAAAGACGGAATGTCTCCGCTGAGCACAAAAGGAATACATCCAAAGATACTTAAGAACACCCAGCTTAACGACACCGCCAGGAATCCTTCCTTGGAATAAAACACCGTATTGTCGGGCTTTTTCCATGTGGCCCCAATGCCGATGGCCAGGCATAAAATCATGGTAATCAAAAAAGCCACCAGACTTCTCTCTCCATAGAAAAACGCTATCACAGTGGGGAGAGTCAGGAAAACCCCCTCAATTTTCAAAACTGAGCCAAGAATATAAACAAGCATCGCGTAATTCATGATTTCACAAATACCCTTTCTCCTATGGTTCTGATTTCCATTTTCTGTGAAAACTTCCTTAATTTACGTCCCGCGCAACCTTCATTTACGGGCATCCTCGCCCTGCGAGCTTATAAAGGTTTAAGAACGCAAAATATCCGCCACATCCGTCAGCCCATTACAGGTAGTGACCACAATCACGCTGTCCCCTGGAAGTATCCGATCCTGTCCCTTAGGAATAATCACCTGGTCATTTCTGCAGATACACGCCACCAACACGTCCTGGCGAATATCCATCTCCTGAAGACTGATGCCAGACACCCTGGAATTCTCCTGGATATGGAACTCCAGCGCCTCCACATTGTCATCCACCAGCTTGTACAGCGTCTCCACATTGCTGCCGATGGAGTTCTGAGTTGCCCGCACATATTGCAAGATCATTTCCGCCGTCAGATGCTTAGGATACACCACACTATCCAAATCCAGAGAGCGGATTACGTCATTAAGCTGAATCCGGTTAATCTTGGTGACAGTCTTCACTTTCACCTTGGTTTTTGCGTAAAGAGACAAGATAATATTCTCCTCGTCAATACCCGTCAGCGCAACCACCGAATCCATCTGCTCAATTCTTTCCTCACTGAGCATCTCTTCGTCACTTCCATCTCCGCAAATGACCACCGCCTTGGGCAGCAGATCGCATAACTGCTCACACCTTTTCTCGCTTAACTCAATAATCTTCACCTTAATACCCATTTTCTGCAAAATGGTCGCCAGATAGACGGAGATCTGTCCCCCTCCGATAATCATGGTATTTTTCACCTGGTTGGTGTTCAACCCGATTTTGTGGAAAAACTTCGCTGCGTTCTTATGGGACGCTACCATGGACAGCGTGTCCCCCACATGGAGAATGAAGTCTCCAGAAGGTATGGACACATCCCCGTCCCGCTCCACCGCGCAAATCAAGACCTCGCAGCCCAGCGAGGAGGAAATATTCTTCAGCGCCATTCCGTCCAGCACACATTCCTGGGCAATCCGCAAACTAAGCATCTCCACCCGCCCTTTGACAAATGTGTCAATCTCAATAGCGCTTGGAAAACACAAAAGCCGTGAAATCTCCATAGCCGCCGCAAATTCCGGGTTAATAATCATGGACAGCCCCAGTTCCTTCTTGATAAACGACCTCTCATGAATATAAATGGGGTCCCGCACCCTGGCAATAGTCTGGCATTTTCCCGCTTTCTTCGCGATCACGCAACAGAGCAGATTCATCTCATCCGATTCTGTCACCGCAATAATCAAATCCGTATACTCAAGCTCCGCTTCCGCCAACACACTATAACTGGCGCCATTGCCCACCACACCCCGCACATCATAAGTATTGGCCACCATCTGCACCACGTTGCTGTCCGTATCAATAATCGTAATGTTATGATCTTCCATACTTAATTTCGCGGCCAAGGCCGTGCCGACTTTTCCACACCCCACGATAATGATCTGCATATCCCCTTTTTTCACCTCGTATTTTTATACTCTTTGAATCTCGCCTACCATTATATCACGTTCTGACAAATGCGCAACTCCCCTATTCCTCTGAGCCCTGCCTGGGCAATGTGCGGACATTCACTCCATTCACCTCAATATGGTCGTCCACAGTAATCAGAAGACATTGCTTTCCATCAATTAACCTGGTCTCCACCAGATCCGCCCGCTCCGGATTCACCGTAACTACCACATCTGGGGTCTGAATGCTGAATTTCTTGGGATTGGCAATATTGGTCGCCAACAGAGACGACTGTTCACCGGAAACCGCATCGAAAGTCTCCTCAAAGCATTCTAGCGATTCCTCTGGCGCTCCCCCTTGCTCCATAAGACGGCGAATATCCTGTTTTTCCAGCATAAGCGGCTCCAGCTCTTCCATCCGGTCATGCTCATCCAACATTTCGTTCAGCTCTTCGTGAATGTTTTTCACCACTTCATAGCCGCACTGATCCCCCAATGTATCCGCCAACAATGTATTAAACGTCTCCCGCTGTCCCGCAGCCGACATCGGTAACGGACAGCCTAACACGGTCTCGATGAACTCTTCTTGCAGTTCTTCCGGCTTTTTGGAAAAATAAACGGCGCTGTGAATATCCGTATCCCGATCCGTCATGGCCGGAAACAGAAAGCCTTTCACTGGGATCTCAACCACCCAGTCCCGCACGCGCTCCTCAATGGCATTGGATACAGGATTGTAACAAAGTCCGCCCTTTGATAAATTCACCGGGCATATGCTGCACAAAAGAAAGTGATACACATTGTCCGAAGCGTCAAACATCTCCAGATTATCCGATGCCTTGCCTGGAATATCATATGTAGCGTCTATCAGCAGAATCAGATAATTCTCCGGATAGACATAGCTCTCAATCACTTTATCGTAAAACCCCTCCAGCAGATCATCTTCCGCCAGCGCGCTGTCCCGCAGTTTAAGCAGGAACTCCTGGGTCCCTTCCGGCTGTTCCTGCTCAAGGGGAAATTCCATATTCCACAGATTTTTCCCAAACGTCCCCGACAGCGTACGCCGGAAAATATCGCAGTACTTAAAGACTTCCTCTTCCGATAAAGACAGAAACGCCTGCCGAAACGTCAGTTTCTTCTCCTTTTCCGCATCCACATAACAGCCGCATATGTTGCTGATTACCGCATTCTCTGGCTTAAATTGCTTGCGTATCTCCGCAATCTCTTTTTTGTTCATATGTATAACCCCTTTTTCGCATAAATAAGTACAACCCCTATTTTGCGTTTCATTTGCTTAAATGTCAAGGGTATTCCGAATCAACTTCCATTTTTCCCTGGCTGGCAGCTTCTTAATCTGATTTTCTCTGCGCATTGCCTCGCTCTTCGTGTGAAATCCTTCGTAGTATAAAAGCTCCACCGGCCTCCTGCTTTTGGTATATTTGGCGCCCTTTCCGCAATTATGAGCCTGCACCCTTTTTTGCAGGTCGTTGGTCCATCCAGTATACAACGTGCCGTCCCGGCACTTTACAATATATGTATAATTCATATTTACGCACTTTATATGTACAGGTTGCCCGGCCGTGATGCAGCCTGGCAGCCCAGTCATTTATGTCAAGCAATCGGCGAAAGTAGTTTACCATATTGAATACTGAAAGCTTTTGGAAACTTTGTATTTTCATGCCATGGTTATGGCTTTTTCGTTTTATGGCGATTGCGGATTTTCAATATGGCACGTTACTTTCTATATTATACGTCTTTTTGAAAAATCTGTGAATAAATTTATGGCAGGTACTGAATGGGGTCGATAGGCGTTCCATCTTTGCTCATGGCAAAGTACAGATTACTGCCTTCTTCTGTGTAATATTTTGTAGGCTCATTTACATAGCCCAGAATCGTCCCCTGGGGAATGGTCTGACCCACCGCCACATTCAGGTCTTTCAACTGTCCATACACGCTCTGGTACCCGTTGCCCAGATCCAACACTACTGTTGTGCCGGTCTCAGACATTTCCTCGATGGAAGCCACCGTTCCATTTGTAGCCGCCAGCACTGGTGAACCCACCGATGACTGAATGGCGATCCCTTTGCTGTATTTGTACAAATCCAGCGTGGGATGGTAAACGGTGTGGTCCATGCTGTAGTCCAGAAGAATCTGTCCTTCCAGTGGCCAGTTCATCAGACTTTCTTCTGTAAAGTTCACATCAATCACAGGAGCGGCCGCCTCCGCCTCCGCTGCGGCGTCTGTGCTTTCTTCTGGTTCTTCCGCCTGCACAATCTCTTCTTTCTCTTCTGTCTTGGCCTCTTCGTTTGCCTTCGGTTCTTCTTTTACATCCGCTTCCACATCCATCGTTCCGGCGTCCACCATGGGCGCGGCCGTTCCGGATAGAGATTTCTCTCCGTCTTCTGTGGCGACCTGGGGCAGTATGGATTCGTCTTTGTTACTCTGTGTTCCGGCTTGGTATACGGTTACTGCCAGGGCTACGATGGCCACCACCAGCACGCTGTTCACAATAATCCGTATCAATCTGGTTTTCTTTGTCATACTCTTTCACCTCTGTTTTCTCAAATTCTTATAGCCATAGGATTTCCAAAATATGAAACTCTATGCATTTTTTCTATGAATTTTTCAGAGTAAGACGCGGAAAATAAAATTCCAGAATTTCCTGGCAGCTTTTTCCCTGTTTAGCCAGCGCATTTCCCCCGTATTGGGAAAAGCCCAGCCCGTGACCCTGACCCTGGCACAAGATCCTGGTCTGTCCATTGACTTCCTGTATGGTAAAAGAGCTAGATGGCAGCTCCAGCATCCGCCGAAATTCTTCTCCCGACATAAGCCGCTCCCCAGCCTTGACCGTCAAAACGTAATCGTGTGGATCACGCTGTATAATTTCCACCTGTTCACAGTAGTCCGTGCCGGGAAAATACGCGCCGCTTCGATATCCGTCGGCCTTTTGGTCCTGAGGCGAATCCACTGATACCAGATATTCAAATTCTTCACTGTGCAAAAGAGAAGTTCCGTCCCTGGTGCCCCCTGTAGTTATGGCGCAGTATGGCAGTACAACTTTTTTCCCCTGATATGTAAGAACCTGCCCACGAGTTTCCTGGGCGGCCTGGATGAAACGCTTATATGTATGAAAGAAATTTGTCAGACCCTGTTCATGGGCCAGATACTCCAAGGGCTTCTTCAATAACGCAGACAATGACGTTTTATTTTCCAACTGCAGCTGGATATTTGTTCGAGCAAGTATGGTCTGAGCTTTGATATTCTCAAAGTGGTGATTATATGGAATTTGCAGATACACAATGATGGGTAAATATTTCTCCATATCCAAGGGCTTGTATGGAGGACAGGAATTCTTGCCAGAGAGAAGAAACGTCAGAAGAAAAGGCATAAGCGAGACAATGAGCAGAAGGGTCAGGTAAGCGGACAGATATTCTTTCATAAAAAATACCGCCTCATATAGATGCTTACTTTCAATATATGAGCGACCCTGCGCTCTCATGTATATTTTCGCCCTGCAGACAATGCCGCAGGGCGCACGTTTCATTTCAACTGAATCCGAATCAAATCAAAAATCCGGCTCAATCAGGCCATAAGTGTTGCCTTTTCTCTTGTAAACCACATTTACCTGATCCGTCTCCGCGTTGTGGAATACGAAGAAATTATGGCCCAAAAGCTCCATCTGCACACAGGCGTCTTCTGGATACATAGGCTTGATGCCAAAGCGTTTGGTGCGGATAATCTTAACATCCTCGTCCTCTTCGTAATCCTTCTCTATATAAGCTTTCTGGAAGTTTCCTCCCTCCTGCTTCTTATCCACGATTTTATTTTTATATTTTCTCAGTTGCCGCTCAATCACCTCTTCCACCAGGTCAATGGACACGTACATATCGTTGCTTGTCTGCTCTGAGCGGATGATATTCCCTTTCACCGGAATCGTGACTTCAATCTTTTGCCGCTCCTTCTCCACGCTTAAGGTCACAATAACCTCGGTCTCTGGCGTAAAATATCTCTCTAATTTTCCAAGTTTGTCCTCAACCGACGCCTTCAGTCCTTCTGTCACTTCAAGATTTTTTCCACTTATAACAAAACGCATATCTTCAGCCCCCTTACCTATTTAATATGAAAGTCCCGAACAGAGACGGCGCCATGGGCAGATCATGCCTGTGCGCCCTACCGCCGAACGGGCTAACCTGCATGCATACGCATAAACAGGCCTTCCTAAAATGTGTTTGAAAACAGCTTCCTGCCGCGGCTTAGATGAATTTTCAAACACGCTTCTGTTGCTGATAACTTATTATAACACATCTTGCATGAAATTCACATCATTTTATGAAAATTTTAGGTTATTGTTCGCTCTATGTCAGATACAAAAGTTGACAGGATTTGGAATAATGAATATAATGAACAGACAAACAGCAATGCCAAAGGAGTCGATGGAAATGAATTACGAAGAAATACTGGAAGTATCCAGGAAGATTTCCGTAACCGCAGGCAAGGCGATTATGGAAATCTATAATAAAGAAGAAATCTGGCAGGTGCAGTACAAAGAAAACCATTCGCCCCTGACCCTTGCCGACAAAAAAGCCCATGAAATCATCGCCCAAGAGTTGCTGGCGCGGTTTCCAGAGTGCGCGCTTCTCTCCGAAGAGGGGGAAGACGACCGCAAACGTCTGGACAACCCCTACTGCTTTGTGGTGGACCCACTGGACGGCACCAAAGAATTTATCAAAAAGAACGGCCAGTTCACCGTAAACATCGCGCTGGCCTTCCAAGGTCGCCCGGTCACTGGGGTTATCTACGCACCCGCCACTGGGGAACTATATTACGCCGCCAAAGGAACTGGGGCCTTTCTGGAAAAAGACGGGAAAACCGCCAGACTGCATGTCTCGCAGCGGACCCAAGATCCCAGAGTCGTCATGAGCAGCTCCCACGGATGCGAACAAATGGAGCGGCTACTGAAAAAATACCATTTAACAAACCTGGTGCGGGTGGGCAGCTCCATCAAAGGCTGCATGATTGCCCGGGGAGACGCGGAAATCTACTATCGGCACAACCCCACCATGGAATGGGACACGGCGGCCATGCAGTGCATCGTGGAAGAGGCCGGCGGCATATTCCGGCAGATGGACGGCAGCGAAATGACATATAATCGTGAAGACTGTGTGAATCGAAAGGGGTTTTTTATAATAAACTGTGAACAGAACAAACTATCCGAATAAAAAAATCATTTTAGCCGCTGTAAACGCCAAATATATCCACTCCAACCTGGCCGTCTACAGCCTGAAAGCTTACGCCGAACAATCGGGGCATCCATCGGAAATACGGGAATACACCATCAACCAGACGTTCGGAGAGATTTTAAAAGACCTGTACGAGAGCCAGCCGGGACTTTTGTGCTTTTCCTGCTATATCTGGAACAAGACCTGGATTGACGACCTGGCGCGGGAAATCCACAAGCTCCTCCCCGACACATGGATCTGGGTGGGCGGCCCGGAAGTCACCTATTGCGCCAGAGAATACCTGGAGGGCCACCCTGCCATAGACGGCGTGATGCGCGGCGAAGGGGAAGGCTCCTTTCTGGAGCTGGCAAAACTCTTCCAGGACGGCACCGACGCAGAACGCCTGGCGGACATCCCTGGACTGACCTTTCGGCAAAACGGCGCTATCTTGGAGACCGCCAACCGGGAACCGCTTTCCATGGACGCGCTGCCATTTGTCTATACCCATTTGCAGGATTTCACAAACCGCATTCTCTATTACGAGAGCAGCCGCGGATGCCCGTTTTCCTGCAGCTACTGTCTGTCCTCTCTGGATAAGAAACTGCGCTTTCGAAGCCTTAGCCTGGTGAAAAAAGAACTGCAATTTTTCATAGACCAGAAAGTCCCCCAAGTGAAATTCGTGGACCGGACATTCAACTGCGACCGAGCGCGCGCTTTAGAAATATGGGAATTTCTGACGCGCCAGGACCAGGGCGTGACAAACTTTCACTTCGAAATCGGCGCGGACCTGCTGGGACCAGAAGAGCTGGCCTGTATGCGCGCCATGCGCCCCGGACTGATCCAACTGGAAATCGGCGTGCAGTCCACCAACCCGGAAACCATCCAGGAAATACAGCGGAAAACCGATTTTGAGAAAATCAAAGACAATGTGGCGCAAATCCAGCAGGGCCAAAACATCCACCAGCATCTGGACCTGATCGCCGGACTGCCCTGCGAAGGGTATGACCGTTTCGCCCAATCCTTTGACCAGGTATACCACATGCGCCCGCAGCAGCTACAGCTTGGTTTTCTGAAAGTCTTAAAAGGCTCCCGGATGGAACGGATGGCCGAAGAATACGGCTGCGTCTATCTAGACCGGGAACCTTATGAAGTCTTAAAAACCAAATGGATTTCTTATGAGGAAACCCTCTCCCTGAAACAGGTGGAGAGCATGGTGGAGACTTACTACAACAGCGGCCAATTCCAGCATACCTTACCGCTGCTGGAGGGGCTTTTCTCCTCCCCCTTCACCCTCTACCGGAAACTGGGGGAATTTTATGAGGAAAAAGGCTACAGCCAGATTTCCCATTCCCGGCTGCGCCGATACGACATCTTACTGGAATTTGTAAAAAGTTGCGGGGTGTCCGACCAACCGTTTATCGAGGCTATGACCGTGGACCTGTACTGCCGGGAAAATCTGAAAAGCCGTCCAGCGTGGATGGCCTCCCAGGAACCCTGGCAAAAAGAAATCCGCGGGTATATTCGCCGGGAAGGACTGCCCAAAACCGTCCATATCGAAGTTTTACCCCAGGGAACCCTGTTATTCGATTACCGATATAGGAACCCACTGACCAACAATGTAGAAGAAAAACAAATTATATTATGAAAGGCATGGTGTAAGAAATGGCAGGAGGATTTTTTAACCGCAAAAACCGCAGAATTATCACAATTATCATCGCAGTGATTCTCGTACTGTCTATGGTAGTGCCCGTTGTGCTGGAATTTGCGCTTATGTAGGGGGACAAAAATAGGATGAAAATTGGAAAACTGCCGGAACCAGTTCTGTGCCGCTCAGTCTTGAACCAAATCAGCCACCGCAGAAAAGAAGTCCTCATGGGGCCCGCGGTAGGCCAAGACTGCGCTGCGCTTGCGTTGGAACCGGACGAAGCATTCGTTATGTCCACCGACCCCATTACCGGAACCGTCAAAGACATCGGAAGTCACAGCATCCATATCACAGCCAATGACCTGGCCGCTTCCGGCGCGGAACCGATAGGCGTAATGCTGACCATATTGCTGCCAGAAGAGACCGACGAACCTGCGCTTCGCCAAATGATTCAGGATGTGGAAAAGACCTGTCAGGCACTGCAGATGGAAGTATTCGGCGGCCATACAGAGATCACCCATGTGGTCAACCAGCCCTTAATCTCTGTGACTGGCGTGGGCAAAGCGAAGAAGGACCGCGTTCTCTTGACCAATGGGCTGATGCCTGGACACGACCTGGTGGTGACCAAATGGATTGCCCTGGAGGGGACCTCCATCATCGCCAAGGAAAAGGAGCCGGAGCTGAAAAAAAAGCTACCCGAAGAATTCGTGGACACGGCAAAAGCATTTGACCAATATCTGTCTGTCCTGCCTGAAAGCCGCATCGCTGTATCCCAGAAGGCATCGGCCATGCATGACATCACAGAAGGCGGCATACTGGGCGCCCTCTGGGAATTCGGAGAAGGAGCCGGCGTGGGTCTGGATATTGACCTGCGCCAGATTCCCATCCGCCAGGAATCGGTGGAAATCTGTGAACAATACGGATTGAACCCATATCTGCTCATGTCCAGCGGATCCATGCTCATCGGAGTTCCCAGCGGAGCCGCCCTGGTGCGCCGGCTAAAAGAGGCGGGCATCCACGCAACCTTAATTGGACAGGCCACCGACGGCAATGACCGGATACTGCGAAACGGCGAGGAAATCCGCTACCTGGACCGCCCCCAAAGCGACGAACTGTATCGGTTGCCGTAGATTCATTTCATTATATTTAAGAAGGAAAACAAATGAACATTGTACTGTTAGAACCGGAAATCCCCGCCAACACAGGAAACATTGGGCGCACCTGCGTGGCCACAGGCACACGGCTGCACCTGATTGAACCGTTGGGATTCCGGTTAAACGAAAAAGAGATTAAAAGAGCCGGCATGGATTACTGGCAGGATCTGGACGTGACCACATATCTGAATTATGAGGATTTCCTGAAGAAAAATCCAGGAGCCCACATCT
Source organism: uncultured Lachnospiraceae bacterium (assembly GCA_910588775.1). Classification (GTDB taxonomy): domain Bacteria; phylum Bacillota; class Clostridia; order Lachnospirales; family Lachnospiraceae; genus MGBC164599. The sequence continues at coordinate 7,824 of CAJURH010000006.1, read as the reverse complement.
ACTATGCCAGCACCAAAGCCCCCCAGACATATACACAAGCGCTTTACCGCGAAAATGATTATATCCTGTTCGGCAAAGAAAGCGCCGGGATTCCCGAAGACATTCTTCTCGCCAACCAGGAAACCGTTATCCGCATCCCCATGAAGGAAAACACCCGCTCCTTAAACTTGAGCAATTCTGTGGCCATCGTCCTCTACGAGGCGCTGCGCCAGCAGGATTTTGCCCAGATGCAGCTTCAGGGCGCTCTGACCAAATATCAATGGAAATGATAGACATCAAAGCTCCCTGGAATCCTGCATCCGATCCAGACTGAAGATAAATTCCGTGCCCACCCCTTCCGTGCTAATCACGTCAATATTCTGTTTATGGGCATTGATAATCTCTTTTACGATGGACAGGCCCAGACCAGTGCCTTTCCTATCTTTTCCCCGTGAGGAATCTTCCTTGAAGAAGCGATCCCAGATTTTCGGAAGATTCTCCTTGCTGACGCCGGCTCCCCGGTCTTTGACGGACACCAGAATCCGTTCGTTTTTCTCGGTGGTTTCAATGGTGATTACCGATTCATTGGGGCTGAATTTAATCGCATTGTCCAGCAGATTATAGAGCACCTGCTGGATCTGTTCCATATCCGCATAGGCGTAGAGCTGCGCACCGGACAAAATCAATTCAATGGAAATCTTTTTATTGCGGCAAGTGCCCTCAAAGGTGGCTGCCGTATTTTTTATGACTTTATTAATATCAAAAGCACGCAGATGCATCAGGCGACTTTTTACATCCAGATTATTCAGCGTGAGCAGGCTTTCCGTCAATTTCTCCAGTCGATTGGTCTCATTTAGCACAATCTGAATATATTTCTCCTGATTATCCGGTCCAATGGTGCCGTCCGCAATGGCCTCCAGGTACCCCTTAATGGAAGTGAGCGGCGAGCGAAAATCGTGGGAAATATTCGCAATAAATTTGCGCTGGTACTCCCCGCTGTTGTTCAGTTCCCCCGACATATAATTCAGCGTCTTGGCCAGATAACCCATCTCATCCTGGGAATACACCGGAATCTCATAATCCAGATGCCCAGCCGAATACTCTTCCGCGCCGATGGTGATTTTCCGCAATGGCCGATAAACACTGCATGTAAATAAAAGCAGCATCAATAAAGACAATACAAATAAAAGAAAAAACACCACATGAATAATGGCCAAAATCTGTTCCCGCTCCTGGTAAAGTCGGTTCATGGGATAATGTATGGCGACGTAGCCCTTGATGGTCATATCTGAAGTAATGGGCGCAATCACGCTTATCATGGGCTCTTGGAAATAGCCGAAGAAATTCCCCGTCTGGTAGTAACTGGACCCCCATGTAAGCGGGTCAAAACTTTCCAAAACCAGCGGCGTCTCATAGGGCTTTCCCTGATTGGTATCCAGCAGAACTTCCCCCCGCTGGTTCATCACCCAGATCTGGGCGTTCTGATAGACGGCAAGGGCGGATAAATTATTGTAAATGTTCCCCAGGTTATAGCTGGCCGCCCGATATCGCACCGTATTATCAACCGAAATGGCGTTGGCCTCCCGGTAAATCTGTTCACTGATGCGTTTCTCCAGATGAAACTGCACCAGTCTGGAACCGATGGTGGATATGGCGATGAATCCCAAAAGCCCGAAAACCGCATATGTGAGAATAAACTTCAGGTAAAGAGTTTTCCGCATACTACTTTACCTCGAATTTATAACCAATCCCCCATACCGTGCTGATGGCCCAGGACGGCTGGTCTTTGATTTTCTCACGGAGACGTTTGATATGCACATCCACCGTCCGAGTGTCGCCGATGTATTCGTACCCCCAGATGTGGTCTAGAAGCTGCTCCCTGGTGAACACCTGATTCGGGGACGCCGCCAGGAAATACAAAAGCTCCAGTTCCTTAGGCGGCATATCCACATGTTTGCCCATGTAAATCACCGAATAATTAGTCAGATTCACCGACAATTCCGGATAATTTACACATTTTTCGTTGGACGGAGCCGGCACAGACTCCTTCACCTGAAAACGCCGAAGCACCGCCCGCACCCGCGCCACCAGTTCTTTGGAATCAAAAGGTTTTATGATATAATCATCCGCTCCCAACTCCAGGCCCAGCACTTTATCGAAGGTTTCGCCTTTTGCGGACAGCATGATTATCGGCACGTCGGACTTCTGGCGGATTTCCCGGCACACCTGGTACCCGTCAATCCCCGGCAGCATCAAATCCAGCAGAATCAAATTCGGCCCAAATGTCTGAAACCGCGCCAGGGCCTCTTCCCCGTCGTTGACAATCGCCGTCTCAAAACATTCTTTTGTCAAATAAAGGGCAATCAGCTCCGCAATGTTATTATCATCATCCACGATCAGGATTTTTTGTTTGTTTACCATATGTCAGGCTCCTTTTTTATTCTCACTTAAACTCCACGATAGTCACGCCGGAATCCCCTTCCCCCAGGCCGCCCAACCGATAAGATTTCACATGTCTCTGGCGTTTCAGATAATCATGCACGGCTTTTCGCAGCGCTCCGGTGCCCTTTCCATGGACAATGCGAACCTGCGTTAAATGGGCCAGATACGCGTCATCCATATATTTGTCCAGCTCCGCCACGGCTTCATCCACGGTCTTTCCCAAAAGCTGGATTTCCGTTGAAATTCCCGCAGACTTGGAAACTTTGATTTTCCCGGTTCCCGTTCGGCTCATGGCCGGACCGGTGATGACTGGTTCGTCCAATAATTCCAGATCGGAGACATTCACCTGCGAGCGCAGGATTCCCATCTGAACAAACAAATTGCCTTTCGCGTCGGGCAGACTGCTGACAGTTCCTTTCAGATTCATGGACAACACTTTAACGCCATCTCCCAGCCGAAGCGCGGACGGTTTCAGCTCTTTTTTCGGACGGGAAGCCGGCTTTAAGCTCATCTTGCCCTCCACCTGATCGATTTTCTTGCGAAGTCTCTGCCGCTCCTTCTCCACCGCCGACAAATCCACATGGTTTTTCTGGAATTTGTGATACATTTTTATGGTCTGGTCCGCATAGTCCTTGGCGTCCTGGAGAATCTTCCTGGCTTCTTCGTTGGCGTCCTGAATGGCCTTCTCCCGCCGTTTCTCTATTTTGCTCTGCTTCTCCTCCAGTTGGGTTTTCAACTGGGCGATTTCCTGTTTATACTGCTGAATCTCTGTGCGCTCTTTCTCTATGGTAATCCGGCTGGCCTCCAGATTGGAAATCACGTCTTCTAAGGATTCATCCTGCTCTCCAATCTGCTGCCGCGCTTTCTCAATCATGAAATCGGGCAAACCCAGTTTGGAAGAAATGGCGAAAGCGTTACTCTTTCCCGGAACGCCAATCAGCAACCGATAGGTGGGCCGCAGGGTTTCCACGTCGAACTCACAGGAAGCGTTTTCCACGCCAGGCGTAGACAGGGCGTAGACTTTCAGCTCACTGTAATGGGTGGTGGCCATGGTGCGTATGCCCTGTTCATGGAGGTGGGACAAGATGGCGATAGCCAAAGCGGCCCCTTCCGTGGGGTCCGTGCCCGCTCCCAACTCGTCGAAGAGAACGAGACTTTGAGCATCCGCTTTCTCGATAAACGAAACCACGTTGGTCATATGAGAGGAAAATGTACTCAAGCTCTGTTCAATACTCTGCTCATCTCCAATATCCGCGTAAACTTCCTCGAACACAGACAACTCGCTTCTGTCCGCGGCCGGAATGTGAAGGCCGGACTGGCCCATCAGCGTCAAAAGCCCCACGGTCTTCATGGAAACCGTTTTTCCTCCGGTATTGGGTCCGGTCACCACCAGCAAGTCGAATTCATCCCCCAGACGGACATCTATGGGCACCGCCTGCTTTTGCGGAATCAATGGGTGTCTGGCTTTTCTCAGATGGATTCGCTTTTCTTGGTTAAACACAGGCGCCGTAGCGTTCTGGTCCATGGCCAGAGAAGCCCTGGCGAAAATAAAATCCAGTTCACTCATAAGCTGCAGATTGCTTTGGATAGCCTCCAGACTTTCCGCCGCCTGCTCACTTAAATTTGCCAGAACAGCTTCTATTTCCTGCTGCTCCCGTATCTCCAGTTCCCGTATCTCATTGTTCAGTTTCACAATGGCCATGGGCTCAATGAACAACGTGGCGCCGGTGGACGACTGATCATGCACCATCCCGGCTATCTGGTTCTTATACTCCGACTTCACCGGAATGCAGTATCGGCCATTTCGCATAGTGACCACGCCGTCTTGCAGGTAGGAACGGCTGCTGCCATTTACTATGGAATGAAGCTGGGTGTGTATCCGGTCATTTGTAAGTTTCAGCCCCCGCCGCACCTGGCGAAGCTTGGGACTGGCGTCGTCACTGATCTCCTCTGGGGACAGGATGCACCTGCGGATTTCCCCGGAAAGGGAGGACAGCGGTTCCAGCGAATCAAACAGCGCCGTCAGACAATCCGGCTCCACGTCATCCCGGCTGGGCCGCCCATACCCCTTCACGCGTCCCGTGTTTTCCAAAAGAGCGCAGATGGCAAGCAGCTCTGTGACAGACAGAGAACTGCCCACTTCCAGCCGCTTTAAGGAACCGCCGATATCCTTCACGCTTCCAAAAGAAATGCTGCCTTTTTGAAAAAGCCTGGCCAGCGCGTCCGAAGTCTGCATCTGCATGGTTTCTATGCGCTGCAAATCCGTCATCGGCCTTAAACGGCGACAGGCCTCCTTGCCTGGGGCTGAAGACGCTTTCTGGATCAATAAGTCAATAATTTTCGTATACTCCAATGCAGATATTGCTTTTCGATTCATACTAAAACCCTCAATTTTTCACTGACAATCATAAATTTACAGAACTACTAATATCTTACTCCATTTGCATAGGAATGAAAAGATAAAAAGATGAAAAAAATATTGACAAGCGCACAAAAAAGTCCTATACTCATATCAGTAACAATTATTATTATTAGTTGTTACCAGACAGCATCGGATTGGATGCGGGAAAGGAGGGAATCATGGTGGCCCTAAAGTATAGCCGCCAAAGAGAATCCATCAAAGAATTGCTGCAAGCCCGCAAGGATCACCCCACCGCCGACATGATTTATGAAAATGTACGCCAGATTTACCCAAATATCAGCTTGGGCACGGTATACCGGAATCTGTCGCTGCTAGTCAGTCTGGGGGAGATTATCAAGATTTCCACACCGGAAGGCGCAGACCGCTTTGATGCCAGGACATCCCCCCATAATCATTTTATTTGCCAGAAATGCCATAGAGTAATGGATCTGGAGATGGGAAATATCGACTATATCATGAAGGAAGCCGGAGAAAATTTTCCCGGTAGCATTGACAGCTATACCGTACATTTTTTCGGTTTGTGTGAAGAATGCAAAAAGAACATTACCAGATATTGACAAAACCATGTCCTTATGTTAGATTACAATGGCAATAATTACTATCATTATTTTGTAAGCAATGTATAACAATAAATTTATCATATAATTAAAGGAGAAAAAAATGGCTAAATTTGTATGTAGTGTATGTGGTTATGTTCATGAAGGAGAGTCCGCACCTGAGAAATGCCCAATCTGTAAAGCTCCGGCTGAGAAATTCATCAAACAGGACGGCGAAAAAACCTGGGCTGCAGAACATATCGTAGGTGTGGCAAAAGGCGCTAGCGAGGACATCATCGCTGATCTGAGAGCAAACTTCGAAGGAGAATGCTCTGAAGTCGGTATGTACCTGGCTATGGCCAGAGTGGCTCATAGAGAAGGATATCCAGAAATCGGTATGTACTGGGAGAAAGCCGCTTTCGAAGAAGCGGAACATGCTGCAAAATTCGCTGAACTGTTGGGCGAAGTGTTAACCGACAGCACCAAGAAAAACCTGCAGATGAGAGTAGATGCTGAAAACGGCGCTACAGGAGGTAAAGTGGATCTGGCAAGACGCGCAAAAGAAGCCGGACTGGATGCTATTCATGATACCGTGCATGAAATGGCTAGAGACGAGGCTCGACACGGAAAAGCGTTTGAGGGGTTATTAAAAAGATATTTCGGTTAAGGAAAAGCCCGCAAAATCAAGGGTTTAAGCAATTTTAAGGGGATCGGCTCATATGGGCTGATTCCCTTTTTTGGCTTCAGTGGCTGTGTAAAAAACTGTGTAAGGTTTTGGGCGTTCTGTGTAAACTGTGTAAGAAAAAACTGTGTAAACAGAAGGTAAGAAAAAAGCCCTCTTTCGGGGGCTTCTTTCCTTAGTATACGGTTATATCTTCATCTTCATTCTTTCTGCTGTATATTCTTATGTGGAAATAGTTTATATTTTTCTCTTCTATATTTTTATTATATTCTTTAAAAATAGGGGGTTTCTCGTATCTTCTGTCGTATTCTAAATAATCATATAATTTGTTTTTTAAATAATATACTGATGTATTACTTTTTATCAATATAGAAACTGAATAATATTCATATCCTTTTTTATCTCCTTTATACATATATCCTATTATTAAGTCATTTGTTATATAATCAGTGTCTATACCTATGGTTTGTATAAAACCGTTTTGCATTAGCCACTTGTGCCAGTCAATAAGCGGCGTTCCTGTTTCTGGTAATCTATCTATAAGTTTTTGAAATCTTTTTGTTTTTGCCATTTTGGGCTGTTCTCCCTTCTCTATAAATTATTTATAAAGTATACCATATTTAGCGTATATGTGCTAGCCCTCTTTTAAAGACTGTAAACTCGGCGGCTGTCAAGTGCTAGGGTGGAGATTTTTTTGAATGTATTTCTCAAAAAAATACTACCCGATCTTGACTGCCTTACAGTATAAAAATAATGGGTAAGGGTGGAATAACACGCTCTTTGTTATTCCGCCTTGGGTGCGCTCTTTTTCGTTCCAGTCTGGCAAGAAAGTATATTTTTTGTGTCAAATGATGATTTTTTAAAAAAAATTGAAAAAAGCGGGATTTTTTATGATTTTATAAAAACCACTGGGTAAACTGGGTAAACTGGGTAAATTTGTTATATCACATAACTTAAAACCTTAAAAAACCCTGTAAATACGGGCTTTTTCACACCCTACATAGCCAACACTGGGCTTGTGTTGGCTATGTAGGGGTCAACTGGGTAAACTGGGTAAACTGGGTAAAAATTCAAGCCCTTGCAAGTGTTCCTTGCTCTTTTTCTATACGGAATACCCAGTTTAGACAGTTGACCTCATTAACATAACAAAAAAGCGGCTGCTACGAAGTAGCAGAAGGCTAACCCGCCCGCTTTTTTGGTCGTAGATTTTCGGTAGAAAATCGAGCGTAATAAAAATAATAGGCTTTTCGCTTGCGAAAAGAATACTCGCCCTTATAAAACAAGCAATAAGAAGTATATTCACATAAAAAATACTCAACAAAATATAAATACCCACTTTAACATTACTATAATTATTTATAAAACTGGGTAAAATACATAATTATAAAAAAATACCCACTTTATAAAAAAATAAAACTGGGTAAAATACCCACTTTTAAAAATTAGAAGTGTTGACAAAACTGGGTAAATTTTATAAAATTATATTATAAAAAATTAAATAATAAATCTAACAAGTATAGATTAAATGGAAAAATTGAAGGGCTGAAAAGTCTTTTATTTTCTGTTTAATCTATTTTTTTATTTTATAAGAAAGGAAGGAAAAAATATATGAATAAAGATAAAAAAATAACAAGATTCTCACAATGTAGTGATCCTGAAGGTTATAAAAAGAAAGATAGAGAATGGATTGATTTATATAAATTATTATATAGCGGTTATACCCTTGATGAACTTATAGACATTGATAAAAGCGTTTTTATGAT
>CAJURH010000005.1 GCA_910588775.1 uncultured Lachnospiraceae bacterium | reverse complement strand
TGCACGAACTCCTTAAAAAGTTAAGGACAGACCAGGGGGTAAGCGTCTATCGTCTTGCTCGTCTTAGTGAAGTATCCGAAAATTATATACGAACGATTGAAAGGGGAAATAATCAACCATCTGTACAAATTTTGAGTAAATTGCTCACCCCTTTGGGGATAACTTTGGCTGAATTTTTTCGTGATGAAGAATCTGTTATTTGTCCTACTGCATATGAAAGGGAATTGATACAAGCTGTGCGTAAGCTGGATCAAGCAAAGTCAGAACTTTTACTTAATTTAGCGAAAGCTTTGTCGGGAGACTAAAGTGCGTTTGAAAACGTATTTATCTTATTGGGATGAGCGGCTTTTAGTCACGTAGTATGTTGCCATTTCGTTATGACAAATTTCTTTCTATCAAGATCTTTTGCTAGTAAATTGTGATATACTGTGGTTTTGAAACTACTTTAGTGAGAGTGTGGTTTACCGATCATCAAATCAATTCATTTAGGAAGGATTCCGCAGTTAGCCGCACTCCTAATGAGTAACCTTGGGCAAAGGCTTGCTGTATTTCATACTGTAGGGCATCCTGTCGGCAGGCATGTATATATTCCAATTCATCTTTGATTTCGGAAGAGATTTTATTTATAAGTTGATCGACGCGTTGATGACATTCATTCATAAGCGCTCGGTATTCTTGGGATTCCGGTGGAGCTGCTTCGCATGGAATGGGTCTGCCGGTATATAGGCTTTGAATTGCTTTTGTTTTCAAATTTGTTCCTTTCTTTCTTAAGAATTGTGTATGTTGGGAAAGTTTCCTGCATCCAAATTTTATCTACATGCATATTGTGTATTCGAAAAATTCATATTGCGTTTGGTGAATAAATCATTTCGCGAAATTAGGCATAAATAGGCTTAGGGGGAGCCTAATGTATGCTGGGGCACATTTATTCCAGCATTTCCAGGTAAGTTTGCATTCTTTCCTTATGTAAAGAAAAGCTTTCGGTTTTGCTAGGAGCAAAGGCAATGCCGCTGTCATTTACTAATAAATTTTCCATACTAATGCCTAATAGGACGCTTAGGGCGTAGAAGTTATCTAAAGATGGCAAAGATTTGCCATGAAACCAGCGGTAGATTGTCTGGGCGCATGCAAAGTTCATAAACGTCTGGATATTATTTGCGGTTATGCCTTTTTTCTTGCTGAATTTATAGATATTTTTTCCCGTTTTTTTCGAATTGATTATTGGATAACGCATAAATTACCACATCCTTTGTTATATTATCTCATAGCTTTACCGAAATGTCATTGAATTACAAATCACTTGACAAACTGCGTGTGTTGAATTAAGCTTTGTTCCTAGAGCGTAAGTTTGTTTGTGGCGCAGCCCACTGCATTGTTTTGGGAGAAGTCGACTTTACAGAGATTGTTCAGGGGGGATTGTTATGTTTCGTATGTGGGGAAAAATTTGGAAGAACAGCCGCATGGTCCGGGACACGGTTATTTGCAATGAAACGCAGAACACCCGGACGCAGAAAGTGTTTCAAAGTTTAGAGGATATTTGTTATGAGTTTGATTTGCAGACGCCAATATGGCTAAATGGGAATATTGAAGAATTTCAGAGGAGTTCGAAAACCAGGTTTTATCAAGATAATTTTATTGAGCATATTGATTTTGAATATTTAGAGATTCAGTTGATTGAAGAATAGAAGATTTGCCGGAGAATATGCAGAAACGGCAGTTGAAGATTTTTCTGCCGTTTTTGCATATTTATGGATTTAAAATTATATTGCGTCGTTACAGCCTTTTCAGAAGTTCTTCCCGCTCCTTTTCAAAGCCGGGTTTGCCAAGAAGGGCGAACATATTTTTCTTGTAGCTTTCAACGCCGGGCTGGTCGAATGGGTTTACTCCTAATGTATATCCGCTGACGCCACATGCAAATTCAAAGAAATAGAATAATTGCCCCAGGTAAAATTCTGTTTGGGCCGGTATGTGCACCATTAAATTGGGAACTTGTCCGTCTGTATGGGCGAGGATTGTTCCGTTCATGGCGCTTTTATTAATAAAGTCTACATTTTTTCCGGCAAGGTAGTTCAAACCGTCCAGATCCACTGGTTCTTTCTCCAATACGATTTCATCTCTGGAGGTCTCAACATTTAAAACCGTTTCAAACATAATCCGGGAACCATCTTGAATGAATTGTCCCATAGAATGTAAATCCGTGGTCAGATCCACGGAAGCTGGGAAGATGCCTTTGCCGTCTTTTCCTTCGCTTTCTCCGTATAATTGCTTCCACCATTCGGACACATAATGGAGGCTGGGTTCATAATTGGCCAGTATTTCCACGTTTTTTCCTTTGCGATGCAGAATGTTGCGTACAGCGGCATACTGTAAAGCGTCGTTTTCCTCAAAATCATTTTCCAAAGCCAGTTTGCGACCGGAAGCGGCGCCTTTCATCAGTTGCTCAATATCTGCTCCGCTGACAGCGATGGGGAGCAAGCCTACGGCTGTCAACACAGAGAAACGACCGCCCACATCGTCGGGAACGACAAAGGACTCATAGCCTTCTTCTGTGGCCAGGTTTTTTAAAGCTCCGCGTGCTTTATCTGTAGTGGCGTAGATTCTTTTGGCGGCTTCTTCTTTTCCGTATTTTTTTTCAAGAAGTCTTTTGAAAACTCGGAATGCAATGGCTGGCTCCGTGGTTGTGCCTGATTTTGAAATCATATTGATGGAGAAATCTCTGTCGCCGATTACATCAATCAGGCCTTGTATATAAGAACTGCTGATACTGTTGCCTACATAGTAAATTTCTGGTGTTTTACGGGTTTCCGGAGTTATCTGGTTATAAAAGCCGTGTCTTAGAAATTCAATGGCGGCTCTGGCGCCCAAGTAGGAGCCGCCAATGCCAATTACCAGTAATACTTGGGAATCTTGTTGAATTCTTTCAGCCGCTTTTTTTATACGGCTAAATTCGTCCCTATCATAATTTTCCGGAAGATCAATCCATCCCAGAAAATCATTTCCCAGACCGTTTCTGGAGATTAGTTTTTCTTTTGCGGCCATGGTCAATTCTTTCATGGCGGGTATTTCATTGGAGCCTAAGAATGGCTCAGCTTTTGAATAGTCAAAAGTCACTTTATCACTCATGTGTTATCACCCTTTCATTTTTTCTTTAGAGTGTGTTTGAGAGCCGTGTTATGCCAACTGCATGTGTAGGTTTACATCCATAGGTCATGGTATCGAAGATTTTGTTCTAATGTTAAGGAACGAATGTCCGCAGGATGCATTGGGAACGCCCTAAAGTGGGGCCTACAGGTGGCGCAAATGAGGTTTTCAAACTGCTCTAGAGTAACGTTACTCTTAGTGTAGCAAATAAATAGGCTTTCCGCAAGATTTTACCCCATAAATTCCCGGATTACTTCCCGCATGATTTCTTCTTCTTCCGGAGACAGCAGTTCGCCGAACCGTCCGTTGCTCCCGGCGCTTTCCCGAATGCTTCCGGCTACGTAATCCACCATGGCGTCTTCCTGCTCTTTACTGGCCGCAGCGGTGGCATGGATGGTCGCGACCTGGCGGTAGCTTTCTTCAATATAGTTTACCATGGAATTATAGATAATATCCTCTTTATAAGTAAAATCCAATGTCTGCCGTACAACTAGAAGGACGACCGGTACAGTCAGGCCCATCTGAAAATATAGGGAAGAGAGCGTGCCGGTGTGCAGGAATACTTTGGAAATTATTGCAGCCAGACCCAGCAGGAGGGTACTGATAAAAGAAGGTATCCATACCCAGCGGTTCATCCGGTGCATTAGTTCGTCGCGGCAGCTTAGGCGCTTTAAGCATTTTTCCTTCAAGTCGGTCAGTTCGCCGTTCTTTTGGATTCTTCTTTTGTAACTTAAACGTATGGCGGCCAGGCCCAGTATTCCCAGTGTTCCAATGCCTGCCATTGCATACAGCAGTAACTGCATGTCCATAATTTTGTGTAACATATACCCCTCCTTCAAAACATTCATGGTGATGCCTGCATAAATATGCATGTCAGCCTTTCTTTATAGGGACATTATATAGCAGGCTAGTGTATTTTGAAATAAAAATCGTTCGACAAATCCACTGCTAAACCGCATAGATACAGGGTTTTGACGGGCTTCGACATACAACTTTTGGCAAGGCGCAGGCGGGGAGATTGTAATTGAAGGGAGGCTATGTTAAAATTAAAAAGGGTATTTCAGAGGGGAAACCCTATAAACAGAGGTGGATAATGATTATTGAAGAACTTCATGTGAAAAATTTCGGGAAACTGCAGGATACGAAAGTGCCCTTTGAAAAAGGGTTGAATCTGATATATGGCGCGAATGAAAGTGGGAAGACCACACTGCACACTTTTTTGAAGTGTATGTTGTTCGGCATGCGTCGCTCCAGAGGAAGGGGCGCCGCGAAGGATGTTTACAGCAGGTATGAACCCTGGGAATATGGTCATTATTATGCAGGCGCCATGCGTTTTGAAAGTGGCGGTAAGGTGTTTTGTCTGGACAGGAATTTTCAGAAAGATAACGTGCGAGCAGAGTTGTTCTGCATGACCGATGGTGAAAAACTGTCGGTAAAGCGGGGAGATTTGTCCATGCTTCTAGGCAATGTCAGCGAAATTGTCTATGACAACACGGTGTCCATTGGACAGACCAAAGGCGTGACAGATCAGGACTTGGCATTGGAATTGAGAAATTATATGGCCAATTACCAAGGAACCGGAGACAGCGATCTGGATTTGAATAAAACTATGCAGATATTAAAAGACCAGAAAAAAAGCTTTCAGGGGGAGCTGAAGCTTAAAAAGGCGAATGATGATGCAAGAAAGAGCGAAGTGGCGTCTCAGACGCTGTATCTGAACCAGGAAGTTCACCAGCTTAGAGAAAAGATTCAAAACGAAAGAAGTCAGCTTGTCCAACTGAAAGAAGAAAGAGAATCGCAGGAAGGTGAAAAATCTCAAGAAAAATTAAAAAAACAGGTTGGAAGACGTAAAACGTTTACGATAGCGGCAGTGGGCGTCGTTGTGTTTTTGGCAGTGGCGATGGCTTTGTTACCAGGACTGATCCGGATAGGCGCTGTGGTTGCCGGGACGCTGTTGCTGTGGGGGTGTCTTTTAGGGCGTGGGAAAGCGCAAAAAAAGGTTTCTGCGCTGAAAGAAAGCCAACAGGAGGAGATGGAGTTATTGACCCGACAGATGGAGCGGGTGAAAGGCCGTTTACATAATCAGGAAGAAGAGCTGAAAGAAAAAAAGTTAAATTTGGAGATGCTGACACAAAAACTTCATGAATACAATCGGGAAATAAAAAGCATCCACGGAAAAGATCCCCTGGAAGAGGAAGTGGAAGGGATTGACATGGCTATGGAAGTCATAGGGATGATTGGTCAACGGTTGCAAAATGAGGTTGGAAGCCAGATACGCAGCCGCACTTCGGAGGTGTTGGCGGAGCTTACTAGAGGGAAATATCATCAGGTAGTGATTGATAGCGAGTTACAGATGGGGGTCAGCGCTCAGGATCGGTATATTCCAGTTGAACAGCTAAGCCGTGGCACCATGGAACAGGTGTATTTTGCGCTGCGCATGGCTGTGGGAGATATATTGTGCAGTCAGGAAGTTTTGCCGGTGGTGCTGGATGATGTGTTTGTTATGTATGATGAAGTGCGTTTAATGGAAACTTTGCAGTGGCTGATTGAACATAAACAACAGGTCTTGTTATTCACGTGCCACAAAAGAGAGGAGCAAATTTTGAATGATTATGGTCTTACTTATCATAGAGTAGGCGTGTTTGATTCGTGAAGAATGGGTTTGTAATTTATATGTAAACCGTGTATAATATATGCTAGAAAAGATATATTTTAAGCGGGAAGTTATCGGATTTGGAAGCTTTCCGTTTTTGTTTTACAGGGAGGAAATAACATGGTGAAAATAAACGGGGAAAAGCTGGATTTTGCGGGAAAAACCATAGAAGAGTATCTCAGGACTTCTCAATACGATCCCAGACGAATTGCGGTGGAACGTAATGGAGAGATTATTCCGAAAGCCCAGTATAGCGAAACAACGCTGGAAGAAGGTGATTGTGTGGAAGTCGTCAGTTTTGTGGGAGGTGGATGAACGGATGCTTTCAGAAGTAGAGATGAGAGTAGCGTTGGAAGAGCGGCATGGCAGGAGGTTGCAGGAGGCGTTTTCGCAAGCGGTGGTGGCAGTGTGTGGCTTGGGAGGTTTGGGTTCCAATATTGCTATATGCCTGGCCCGTGCAGGAATCGGCAAACTGATACTGATTGATTTTGACCAGGTGGATATTTCCAATTTGAATCGACAGCAGTATAAAGTATCTCAAGTGGGCAAATACAAAACCGAGGCGTTATCTGAGAATTTAAGAGAGATTGCCCCCTATGTGAAGTTGGAAGCGCATACGGTTCGTATCACTGAAAAAAACGCGGCAGGGTTGTTGGCCAGCGCTTCCATTGTGTGTGAGGCTTTTGACGACGCCCAGTGTAAATCCATGCTGGCCAGCGTTGTCTTGGAAACCATGCCAGAAAAATATCTGGTGGTCGCGTCTGGGATGGCGGGACTTGACAGCGCCAACAGTATAAAAACCCGGAAAGTGATGGAACGATTCTACCTCTGTGGAGATGAGGTCAGCGATGTGGGGGATGGGCTGGGTCTTTTTTCATCCCGTGTAATGCTCTGCGCGGCCCATCAGGCGCACGTGGTTTTGCGCATTTTGGCAAATAAATAGCTTAAGAAGGAGGGAATATCAAATGGACAATGACAAGCTTATCATCGGCGGGCATGCGTTTCATTCCCGTTTTATACTTGGGTCTGGCAAATACTCGCTAAATCTTATTGAAGCGGCGATTCAGGATGCTAAGGCAGAGATTATTACTCTTGCAGTCCGCCGCGCGAATACCAAAGACCAGGAGAATATTCTGGATTTTATACCTCAGGGCGTTACGCTGCTGCCCAACACCAGCGGCGCCAGGAACGCGCAGGAAGCCGTTCGGATTGCCAGGCTTGCAAGAGAGCTGGGATGTGGTGATTTTGTGAAGATAGAGATTATGCGGGACTCTAAGTATCTTTTGCCGGACAATCAGGAGACGGTTAAGGCCACGGAAATCCTCGCAAAGGAAGGGTTTGTGGTCATGCCGTATATGTTCCCGGATCTGAATGCGGCTCGTGATCTCGTAAATGCCGGGGCGGCTGCGGTTATGCCCCTTGCCGCGCCTATAGGTTCCAACAAAGGTCTGGCAGCCAGAGAATTTATACAGATTCTTATTGATGAAATCGATCTTCCCATTATTGTGGATGCAGGCATTGGCAGGCCGTCTCAGGCGTGTGAAGCTATGGAGATGGGTGCGGCGGCCATTATGGCCAACACTGCGCTGGCGACAGCTAGAGATCTTCCAATGATGGCCATGGCTTTTCGGCAGGCGATTGAGGCTGGACGGAAAGCTTATCTGGCGGGCATTGGCAGAGTTCTCACTCGTGGAGCGGCCGCTTCTGATCCGTTGACGGGCTTTCTACGCGACTAAGGAGTGTGCATGTATGGAAAATCAGTTTTTTATTGATTCGGATCGGTTGTCGGCTAAAGCATTGGAAAAAAAGCATAGACTGGAAACGGATCCTTCTTTTCGAAAGAGCCATATGGAATATCTTACGGGGATGGAAAGAATTGAATCCGATGTCTGTGAGCGTGTAATGACCCAGATGAATGCTTTTGATTATTTCCAATATACAGAGAAAGATGTGAAGGCAGCCTTAGGACATGAAATTTGTTCCATAGAGGATTTTAAGGCATTGTTGTCGCCGGCGGCGGAGCCATTTCTGGAACCGATGGCGCAGAGGGCCAGGTTGGAGACAAGCAAACATTTTGGAAATACCGTATATCTGTTTACCCCTCTTTACATTGCCAATTATTGTGAAAATTACTGTGTCTACTGCGGATTTAATTGTTACAATCAAATTAGCCGCATGAAACTGACCATGGAACAGGTTGAACATGAAATGAAAATCATTGCCCAAAGCGGCATGGAGGAGATTTTGATTCTCACTGGGGAAAGCCGGACGAAAAGCGATGTGGACTACATAGGAGAAGCCTGTAAGCTGGCCAGAAAATATTTCCGCATGGTGGGACTTGAGATTTACCCGGTGAATACAGATGAGTACCGTTATCTTCACGAATGCGGGGCGGACTACGTCACAGTTTTCCAGGAAACTTACGATGCGGATAAATATGAGACGTTGCATCTTCTGGGACACAAACGTGTATGGCCATATCGTTTTGACGCACAAGAGCGCGCGCTGATGGGCGGAATGCGTGGCGTGGCGTTTTCTGCGCTTTTGGGGCTTTCGGATTTTCGTAAAGATGCTTTGGCCAGCGCTTTACACGTTTATTATTTACAGAGGAAATACCCACAGGCGGAAATGTCTCTATCCTGTCCCAGGCTCAGACCCATTATTAATAACGATAAGATTAATCCTCTGGATGTTCATGAAAAACAGCTTTGCCAGATTATTTGCGCGTATCGGATTTTTCTACCTTTTGTGGGCATTACTGTGTCGTCTCGCGAAAGCGCCGGGTTTCGAAATGGCATTGTGAAAATCGCCGCCACAAAGGTATCGGCGGGCGTATCCACGGGCATCGGCGATCATGAGAGCAAATATAGCGGAAAGGAGTCGGACGGCAGGCAGGGTGATGAACAGTTTGAAATTGATGACAACCGGAGTCTGGATAAAATGTATCAGGACATTTCTGGTGAAGGGTTGCAGCCAGTCCTGAACGATTATCTATATGTCTGATATTTTGTGCGTAACCAACCGAAAGCTTTGCAGGGAAGGTTTTCTCTCCCGGATTGAGAAAATCGCGGCGGCTCATCCGGCGGCCATTATCCTTCGTGAAAAAGATTTGACTCCAGATCAGTATGGTGAGCTGGCGGGGAGGGCGCTTGCCCTTTGTGAAAAATATCAAACGCCGTGTATTCTTCACAGTTTTGTAAATATATCCATACAATTAAAATGTAAATCCATACATTTGCCGCTTCCGGCTCTGCGCGCCCTTTCAAAAGAAGATAAAGTTCTGTTTCGCTGTATTGGCGCGTCTTGTCATTCCGTGGACGAGGCCATGGAAGCTCAAAGGCTTGGCTGTAGTTATATCCTGGCGGGACATATATTTGACACGGACTGTAAGCGGGGATTGCCTGGCAGGGGGCTTGATTTTTTGGAAACTGTGTGTGACAGCGTGTCGATCCCTGTCTATGCCATTGGCGGCATACAGGCGGATAATGTAGCGGAAGTGCGGGAAAGGAAGGCAGCGGGTGTCTGCGTGATGAGCGGAATTATGGGCTGTGAGAATGTACGGGAGTTTCTTCTGGAATTGGAGGGGGCGTAAAATGAATTTTTATAAGGAAAGACTTCTTCTATATGCGGTTACTGATAGTGGCTGGGTAGGCAGGCAGACGATGTGTCAGCAGATTGAGGACGCTTTAAAAGGCGGTGCGACTATGGTCCAGCTTCGGGAAAAAAAACTGGATGCCGATGCGTTTACCGCGGAAGCGTGTCAGGTAAAGGAGATCTGCCACCAGCTCCAGGCGCCGCTGATTATCAACGACAACGTGGAGGTGGCGTTAAGAAGCGGTGCGGACGGCGTTCATGTGGGAATAGAAGACACGCCTGTGGCGCAAATTCGTAAGAGAGCGGGACGGGATTTTATCATAGGAGCCACTGCCAAGACTGTGGACCAGGCCCAAGCAGCAGAGGCGGCGGGGGCGGATTATCTGGGCGTTGGCGCGGTGTTCCCGTCTCCCACGAAGAAAAACGCTATCCGCATTACAACTGAAGATTTGAAAAAAATTTGTTCGTCCGTGTCTATTCCTGTCGTTGCCATCGGGGGCGTCAACCTTGAGAATGTGGGAGAATTAAAAGGCGGTGGGATGGATGGCGTTGCAGTTGTCTCCGCGATCTTTGGGGCCGAGGATATACAAGAAGCGACCAGGGAATTAAAGGCAAAAGTGGAATCTGTGATTGGGTGTTGTAGACATACGGCGATTTAAAAAATGGAGGAAAATAAAATGGATGATTCAATGAGACGTTTAGCGGAAAGCTTCCAGTGTAAATACACGGTTTTCGAGAAAGGTTCTGATCCTAAGCTGGTAGGGCAGGCATACAGGGCGGCTTTTGAGGCTGGTAAACAGGAGGGCTTTTGCCCGGCGGTTCTTTTGTTGGATGAATATGCGGTGGAGTGGTTAGGCGAAATTGTAAGGGATGAGTATGACCGGGATGCAATCATTTCCGGATGCCAGGACAACGGCCAGGAGCTTTTGAAAAAACGTTTAGATGAATATATTGAAGATTTCATAGAGTATTCCCAAACGGATACCGAAGACTGGATGAAGGATTTCATAGGGGAAGAGACGGAAGGGGAATGCCTGCATGATTTCATCGGGTATATCTCTTTTCGGGATGGTATGCTGGAAGCGGATGCACTGCTTTTGGAGATCCCAGTGAAAAATCCCTGGGAGGTTATTGGATATTTGCCCATGGGTGGATGGAACGAGTGTCCGGCGCCGGAGGAAATGATCTCCATATGCAAGTATTGGTACGAGAAATACCAGGCTGTTCCGGCAGTATTTACCCACGATGTGATGGAGTTTTACGCGCCGTTGGGGCTGAATGGGATGGATAGCCTGGAAACGGCCAAAGAGCATTACGCGTTTTGCGTGGATAGAGTTGATCAGGGAACCCGGACGTATAAGCTTTCGGAATTGGCGGCGGGGCTTGCCGGGTCAGAAGTATGGTATTTCTGGTGGGATTAATATTTAAGAGAGGTTGTGTAACAGGGAATGTGTTGCACAGCCTTTTTTATCTTATAGGAAATTCATATTAAGATAAAAAGCCCTTCGGGAGGAGGCGCACTGCAATGGAAAGCGTTAAAAAAATATACAGATTGAGAAAATTATTATTGTATTTTTTATAATAACAAGTTATAATAAGGACTATAAAGAATACAAACAGATTCGCAGGTAGGTGGCTTATAGCGCCAACGGCGAGGACGAATAAGAGGGATTTTGAAAGGATTGGGCATTGAATGGTAGGGAAGGAGGTTATAAGATGGGAGTTTTTGCAGGATGTATAGATGCCAGGAATATGGTGTCTATATATGAGGAGTATTGCCCCAGATGTAAAGAAGAGTGCGTCATAGAGGTGTTTGAACGAGATGGACAGACGGTGGGAGAGAGTTCGTGTGATGTGTGCGGTTTCTCCATTCCAGAGGGGGTAAAATTGAAAGAGTACATGGAGGGGCGCAAAAAATGTTTGACGAATGCACGAAGTGGGGAAGACTCCCACTTTTTTATAGAAGATTCTTGTTAAGTTAAAAAGAACAAATAATAGATTAAGAAGAATTTTCCAGAGTGTGTTTGAAAACCGCTTTCTGTAAAATGGGGATTGAATTGCAGGAATGAGTTTAAAAACATGCACTAGGCGAAAGCCATTATCATTGACTGGGCCAAACAGGTTTTAGTCCCGACGACAAGTCGGAGGTATTTGGAGGAAACGGGAGAATGGATGAGGGATTAATTAATCATGGTTGGAAGAGGAAGGGTGAATGAACAGGATAATCGAAGCCAGGAGGAGGCGTTTCTTGCATCGCAATGTGTGCAATGCGGACTTTGCTTGGAAATATGCACCAGCTATGAGGATGGGAGAGAGTTTTACGGCATGCAAGTGATGGTTCCAATGGTGCGGGTTTTGGCGGGGAGCGCGGGCGGTAAAGACTTATCTTTGCTGGAGCAGTACCGGGAACATATTTACAAAAGCTGTGAAGGGTTCAACGCCTGTGAGCATGTGTGCCCAATGGGAATTCCGGTGACAGAGTTAATGGCGCATACCAATTCTATTATGAAGCGCAGGCTACACATGGAGGAAGGAATTACAGGCGGAGAATTGGAGAAAGGGGATAGTATATGAAAAAAGTGATGGAAAGCAGTAATTATGAGAAATGGTGTGAGCAGTGGAGAGAGAAATTTAAGAAACTTGACATAGAAGAGTTAAAGGGCAGGCTACCTGAATTGAAAGATGAGGGCGGCCATGTAACCATCGAACATTTCGGGCGTAAATTCGCCATCCAAAAGGAATCCGGGAATATTGAGGCGTTGGAAGACGAGGAGGCGGTTAGCTGTTATGAAAAGCTGGATATATACACCCTGTTCGGGTACGTGTCGTCGGAGGCCCGCTTCCAGGATGACTGGGTGTCTTTTGATAAATTAAGAGACATGGCGCCCTTTTATCCCGCATTCCAAAAGGGTATTATCCAGCCGTTTGCCCGGATGTTCCATGGACATGTAAAGGAGTTGGCGGGAGCCTTTCAAAAGTTAAATGGGAGGAAATTGTCCTGGTCCGATGTGGGATACGAGTTGCAGGCGTTTGGGTGCATTCCCATTCGGTTCCTGTTCTGGGAGGGGGACGACGAGTTTCCGGCGCAGGCAAATGTGCTTTTCGATGCCAGCGCCACGGATTTCATACATGGGGAGAGCATTGTGACCATCGCGTCCGTGGGCTTGGATAAAATCGTCCGGGCGGCGGGGGTGCAGCCGGACCGGAGTATGTTTCCTGTGTTTTAGAGATTTTCTTGAAACAAGGCGAAAGAAATCATTAAATGTTGTATGGTGGGATAGTTATTCAGATCCAGGGAGCATAATCCCTGGATTTTTTTCAGTCGGTGAACCAAGGTTGTCCGGTGAATAAACAAAGCTTCAGCGGTGGCGGTCACTGAGAATTTATTTTCCAAATAAGATTTCAATGTCCGGTAATACTCAGTATGATTTTCAGCATCGTGGCGGGATAACTTCAAAAGGGCTGGGTGGCAAAGCTCTTCGGCGGGAAACTGCAAGATGCACTGAGAAAGCATGTAGTCCATGGCGCAGTCTTTGAAATAATGGTACCAGTGGGTGGGATTTTTCTGTCTGCCTATTTCCAATGCGGTTTTCGCCTGTGCAACAAAAAGGTTTGTGCGGCCGATGCCGAAATAGTCGTTGCTGATGCCGGCCTGGCACAGGCTTTCTCGCAAAAAATAAGGGAACGTATCGTAAAAAGGATAATCGTGGGAGTCTTGGTAAATATTCAGGTTCAAAATCCACAGGATTCCGTCTTCGTAAGGAAAGGCGCAGGATCCTTTCCATATTTTTTCGATTTTGGAGCACAGATATGTTGTGTTAACCGTGACGCTGGGCGAGACCAGCAATTTCAGGCAAATCACTATATAATGGCCGTTTCGCTTCCATTCAGATCCGTTTAGGATTCGGTCAATATCCAGGTCGCGGACGGATTTGTTTTCCACAGCCAGGGTTTTTAGTAACTGATGCACATTCCCGGTTTGGTCGGAAAGGGTCAGGGATTTGCTGCGGGCATCGAAGATAATCTGGATGTAGCGGGCCAGGATGGACAAGTGGATTTTGTCCGCTTCGTTTCGGGGATGGTGGAACTCCGACATAATCAACCGGGCAAAATACTTGCCCTGGTAGGTAAGATTGTGGCACAGGATTTTTCCCAGTGGCTCTTGTTCATCGTATGAAAAAACGCCCTTTTTGCGCGTGAGCTTTTGAAATTTTGGGTCCATCCGGAATTCATTCGCGTATTTTAGGGGGAGGCTGAACAGATCTTCGTGGTCTGGGATGGAGTTATTTTCAGCAGTGAAAAAATTTGTGCTGTACGCTAAATAGGAAAAATCCGAGTCCACTAAAATACAAGGGTTTTCCAGGAGTTTTTCACTTATGCGAAGCATTTCCCGTATATCCTGGCTGCCGTAGGCAAGTTGGGTTAGAGCGTCTTCCCATTCCTGGTACATTTCAAAAACCATGGTTGTCTCATTAAGAAGGCCATGAATGTCAAAAAAGGACTCGTCGTCCTGCACGGCAATGATGTGGCAGCGGCTGTTTTTCCATATGTGAGAGGGCATTCCCAGGCATAGGATGTGCAGCCCGCTTAGAGAGCTGTCCATACGCTCCAGGCTTTCGCTTTTGGTGATGTATACATAGTCCGGGGAAAGGGCGTATCCGGTGAGATACAAGGCGTGTTTCAGCAGCGCATCTTCTGGAAATGTATTGTGATTATAAGAAACCTGGTGGTTTTTCTGAAGTTGGTAATACAATAGGCTCATGGATAATTTCATGATGGCTCCTACTACTTTTAGTAGTGTTTCTATCTAGATAATTCTCTTTTATGAGTATAGCAAAAAAATCGGCAGCTGTCTATAATTTAGCTATCTTGAAAATGCTGAAGGGGAAAAGGAGAAAAAGGATGATTACCAGTAAAGAGAATTGTTTGTTGGCGTTGGAACATAAAAAGCCGGAGTGGGTGCCTTCTTTTGCGGAAATGTTGATGTGTGGAGGAGCGGAGGAAACCTTTGAGAACGGCCCGCGCACAGGTGGAAAAGACGGATTTGGCGTGGGCTGGGCGATTACTCGTTCTTCCGGGGGCCAGGGGACTCCGCTGCCCAATCAGAGTCAGTTTGACGATATCACAGAGTGGAAGGAGAAGGTGGTATTTCCGGATCTGGACGCTTATGACTGGGAAGGGAGCGCCAAGGCTCAACTGGCGGCGGGTAATCCAGAGACGCAGTTGGTGGAATATCAGTGCTGGAACTGGTCTTTTCTGCGGATGACCCACATCATGGGATTTGAGAACGCGTTGTGCGCCATGATGGAAGATGAAGAAGCCTGTATGGATTTCTTCGATGCCATTGCGGATTATAAAATCCGTCTGGCGGAGAGAATACACAAATACTTTCATCCGGATATGATTACGTCTTTTGACGACGTGGCCACAGAACGGGGGCTTTTTATGGCGCCGGATGTTTACCGTCGGTTAATCAAGCCCAGTCACAAGAAGGTCAACGACGCCATTCGGCAGATGGGTATCCTTCCGGCTATTCATTGCTGCGGCAAATGTGAAGATATTATTCCGGATTTTATTGAGGAGGGCAATGTGGCCTGGAGTTCTGCCCAGCCAATCAACGATATTGCGGGAATCCTGGAGAAGTACGGCAGCCAGTTGACGGTTATCGGTGGGTATGACACCAATGGCAAACCTGCGCAGCCCACGGCATCGGTGGAAGAGATACAGGCGGAGGTCCGCAGGGCGATGGATACATATGCGCCTTATGGCAGCTATATCTTCTTTGGTTTCATGTTGGTGGATTCCGATAGTTCGGAGGAAGTGATGAAAGCGATGATGCCCATATTTGAAGAAGCCAGCAGGTACGGGCGGGATTTCTACAAGAAATAATGATGGTGAAGCTGGATATATACAGCGGGCTTTTGGGAAATGGAAAAACCACGTTGATCAAGCGGATGCTAAAAACCGCGTACGCAGGTTTTCGAGTGGCAATTATCGAAAACGAAATCGGAGAAATAAATCTGGATGCGGAGGAATTTGAAGAAAACTCGGTCTCGGTAAAAGAAGTGACAGCCGGTTGTCTGTGCTGTACGGTAAAAGGGAGTTTTCAGGAGGCGGTGCGGTTCCTTGCAGAGAGAGAAAATCCAGATTACATTATTGTGGAACCCACAGGCGCAGCCGATATCCGCGGCGTCATCGAAGCCTGCGAGCAAGTGGACGGGGTGGAGCTGAATCGCTGTATTATGGTTGTGAATGCCAGAAAGATACAGACTTTGTTGAAAGTGGCCGGTGAGTTTTTCCACGATCAGATTCGGGTAGCGCGTACAATTTATCTGAATTTTGCGGAGAAAATAGATGCTGGACAAGTTCAAAATATAAAGAAAAATTTAAGAAAAGTAAATCCAATCCTTAAAATTGTGGACACCCCAATGGAGGAGGTTACCGGAGATGTTTTTGCCGAAAAGGAATGTCTGGATGGCCACTGGGGGACGGCAGGGAGAAAAGGCAAAATAGTTATACGCAATGCAGAGGAAATGGTGAAGATGCTTCCGGCGGCAAAGGATGTGAAAAAACTGTTCACTTGGACCATTCGTTTTCCAGAGGCGTTTTCTCCAGAAAGATGCAATCGTCTCTTTGCACTGTTGCAAGACCGGAACCACTGTGAACTTTGGCGGGCAAAAGGCTACCTGCCCATGGAAGATGGATCTGTCAGAAAAGTGGATTTGGCATACGATGAAATTTTTCAGGAAGACAGAAGAACAGTTTCGGAGGAGAAAATAGGAATTCTCATTTTAATTGGTACAAAATTGGATATACAATGGATGCAAGACCAACTAAATCAGTCCCAATAAAGGGGCTGATTTTTTGAACGTTCGTAGAACCCTCGGATGATGTCCTCCAAGGTTATTTTTCGCATTTCGCCTTCGGCGGCATTCTGCACTTGTTGGTAATAATCCCGCAGTGTATAGTGAATATTCACGCCCACATTGCAATCTGGGTTGATGTTCGTATCCAGGTGCAGAAGTGGTTTCTGGCCTTCTACGGCCCGGTAGATATCCAGCAAAGAAATGTCTTCCGGCGATTTGGCGAGGCTGGGTTTCGCCTGGCCCTGGGAGCTGTTGAGCAGTCCTGATTTTCGCAAAGCCATCATTAGTTGGCGCACGTAAGATGGGTTGGTGTGGATGCTGTATGCAATGGTGGAGCTGCTTAAGTCTTGTTTGGGGTTAATATGAATAAACGCCATCAAATGAACGGTATCGCTTAATTTCGTCGAGTATTTCACGGTTTTTTCCTTCCTTTCACCGTTTATTTTACCATAATAGAGAGGATTGTAAAATACCCATTTCGTTGCAAAAGTTTGGGTAAAATGTCAGTATTCCTCGCCGTGTTCCTTCAGCCACTGTCTGCGCCTTTTATAATCGGGCAGAAAATCTTCCACCACAGCCCAGAATTCTTGGGAATGGTTCATATGGCGCAGGTGGGCCAGTTCGTGGACCACAACGTAGTCCAGAATTTCCGGGGGCATGTAGGCCAGCCTGTAATTGAAATTCAGATTACCCTTGCTACTGCAGCTTCCCCAGCGGGTTTTCTGATTCCGTATTGTGATTTTATTACAGGATAAATCCATGATTTTCTCATAATGACGGACGCGACTGGCAATCAGGCTGAGGATTTTTTCAAGCTCTTCTTTGGATGGCAGAGGCCGGGCTATGTCCTGGCGTTTGGCAATCTCTTCTTGTGCTTTTTGGTGTTTTTTTAAAATCCAGTCTTTGTGTCTGTCCACGAATTCCTGCAACTGTTTGTCTGTGATATGCAGGGGAATTCTGGCGCGCACAATTAAATCTTCTTTGATTTCCAACGCCAGGGTTTTTCGGTTGGTTCGGATGACTTGAATCCGGATCGGGGATGGACCGTCTGGTAAATGCATTTCTTTTATCATAAAGTTCCTTTAAAATCGCTAATACTTTTTTAGTTTGGCAAATTATAGCAGAAACTGGAGGAAAAGTATAGGATAAAATTTTACCGCCAATGAAAATGCCTCTTTTGACGCTGGAATCTTTATAGTATAATGGGAGGATGAGTGAAAAAGGAATTCGATTAAACAAGTATTTATGCGAGCATGGCGTCTGTTCCAGAAGGGCCGCGGACCGGGCCATAGAGGCCGGGAAAGTTACGGTGGATGGCCAGGTGGCGCAAGTGGGAATGAGGGTGACGTCCGGACAGGCGGTACGGTTTGAGGGAAAAGCGGTGGAAGGGAAAGGGCGGGATATTTTGCTGGCCTTTTACAAACCCAGAGGCATTGTGTGCACGGAAGAAAAGCGGGAGAAGAACAACATTGTGGACTATCTGAAGTGCCCCTGCCGCGTTTTTACCGTGGGGAGGCTTGATAAGGATTCGGAGGGGCTTCTTCTGCTGACCAACCAGGGGGAGGTGTCCAACAGGATTATGCGCAGCAGAAATGGTCATGAGAAGGAATACCTGGTGACAGTGGACCGGGAAATATCCGAAGATTTTCTGGAAAACATGGCTTCTGGCGTACCAATTCTGGACACGGTGACAAGGAAGTGTCAGGTGGGGAGAACAGGTAAGAAATCCTTTCGAATCGTGCTGACCCAGGGACTGAACCGACAGATACGGCGCATGTGCGAATATCTGGGATATCAAGTGGTGAAACTAAAGAGGGTGCGTGTGATGAACATACGGCTGGATGGCCTGAAACCGGGAGAATACCGGGAAATCACCCAGGAGGAAAGATTGCAGTTGTATAGATTGTTGAAGATGGGAGGAGATTATGGCGGCTGAGCTGGAGCGGATGAAAGAGCTGGTGGAGAAGTTGAATAGAGCTTCCAGAGCCTATTACCAGGAAGACCGGGAGGAAATGAGCAACCTAGAGTACGACCAGCTTTATGAGGAATTGGAAAATCTGGAACGGCAGACGAAAGTGACGTTGGCGGGCAGCCCCACGGTTTCGGTGGGCTATGAGGCTTTGGATGAATTGCCCAAAGAGGCCCACGAAAGCCCTATGTTGTCTCTGGATAAGACAAAAGATATAGAAACTCTGCGCAGTTTCATCGGGGAACGCCGGACACTATTGTCCTGGAAGCTGGACGGTCTGACCATTGTGCTGACTTATGAGAGCGGGGAGCTTCTCAAAGCGGTTACCCGTGGAAACGGTCAGGTGGGGGAAGTCATCACCAACAACGCCCGCGTATTCACCAATCTTCCGCTGAAAATTCCCTACACAGGCAGGCTGGTATTGCGGGGGGAGGCGGTGATTACGTATGAAGACTTTGAGAAAATCAATGAACAGATGGGCGAGGCGCAGGCCCAGTATAAGAACCCCCGGAATCTGTGCAGCGGGTCTGTGCGCCAGTTAAACAATGAGATAACCGCTAAGAGGAACGTGCGGTTCTACGGATTTGCGCTGGTGAGCGCGCCGGGCATGGACTTCGAAAATTCCCATGAAAAGGAGATGGAATTTCTGGAGGCGCAGGGTTTTCAGGTGGTGGAACGCCGGGCGGTGACCGGGGATACCCTGGACGCGGCCATAGAATATTTTTCCCAACAGGTGGCGAGAAATGAAGTCCCCTCCGACGGGTTGGTAGCGGTCTACGATAACATATCCTATGGAGAATCACTGGGGGCCACATCCAAATTTCCCCGGAATTCCTTCGCCTTTAAATGGGCGGATGAAGTGCAGGAAACTACGCTTAAGGAGATGGAGTGGAGTCCGTCCAGAACTGGATTGATAAACCCGGTGGCGATTTTTGAGCCAGTGGAGCTGGAAGGCACCACCGTTAGCCGCGCCAGCGTCCATAACGTCAGCATTGTGGAAGAGCTGCAGTTAGGAATCGGAGATACGATACAGGTGTACAAGGCCAACATGATCATTCCCCAGATTGCGGAAAACCTCACCAAAAGCGGGAATCTTCCGATACCGAAAATCTGTCCCGCCTGCAAGAAAGAGACGAAGGTAGAGCAGGACAAAGACGTGAAAGTTCTGCGCTGCGCAAATCCCCAATGCCCGGCCAAGAAGATTAAGTCATTTACCCTGTTCGTAAGCCGGGACGCGCTGAATATTGAGGGGCTCTCCGAGGCCACTTTGGAGAAATTCATCGCCAGAGGGTTTCTGCAGGACTTTGCGGATTTATTTGAGCTGGGCAGATACAAAGACGAAATCGTGGAGATGGAGGGATTTGGACAGAAATCTTATGATAACCTGATGGAAAATCTGGAAAAGGCCAGGACGACCACACTGCCCCGGACGCTGTACGGCCTGGGCATTTCCGGCATCGGGCTGGCCAATGCAAAACTTATCTGCCGGCATTTTGACCAGGACATGGAGCAGATTCTAGAGGCTTCAGAAGAGGAGATATGCAGCATAGATGGAATTGGTCCGGCGCTGGCCGGAAATCTGGTTGCGTATTTCGCAATCTCGGAAAACGTGAATCTGTGGAGGCGTTTGAAAGTTCAACTGAATATAGAAGCCATGGCGGAGCCGTCCGACGCGTCGCTGGAAGGGAAAGTCTTCGTGATCACCGGTAGCCTGGAACGCTTCTCCAACCGAAAAGAACTGAAGGAATGGATAGAATCCAAAGGGGGGAAAGTGACGGGAACTGTGACCGGAAAGACCAATTATCTGGTGAACAACAATACTGCGTCCAATTCATCCAAAAACAAAAAGGCAAGGGAACTGGGCATTCCGGTCATATCCGAGGAAGAATGCATGGCGCTGGCGGATTCCTGAAAATTTTCTATGGAATGCGATTGACATTCAAAAATCAGAGGAGTATAATAAAATAGAAAAGTTCATAAGATTCGATAACATTTATTTATGCAGGTTATAAGTTCCACGAAAGGATTAATAGAAAAATCGGTGAGAATCCGGTACGATCCCGTCACTGTGATAGCGAGCGAACTGTAGTATGTCACTGAAATGCGAATTTTGGGAAGGCACAGCGAGCGATGACCTTAAGTCAGGAGAACTGCTTATAGCTTATGTGAATCATCTTACGGTTGATGAGAGTGTTCATGCTAGTGCATACCAGGGTTTTGTTCAGCAGAGATAGACAGGTAAGCGTTAAATACGATGTATAGAAGGGATTAGTTCTCCTTTGTAGTTTTTGCGTCTGTTTTCCTGGGTTTTTGTAAGCCCGATGTTTCTATAATAAGGTATCGTTAGTTTGAGAGTAAGGTCAACTGTGAAAGCAGTTGGCCTTTTTTGACTTTAGGAAATTCCTTTGAAATCACTTATGTAAGATAAAAAGCCCTCCGGGCGAAAATGGGCCGCAGGGGAGAGTTCTGCGCGTCAGGATTCTGTAAGGATCTTATGAACAGAAAAATCTTACAAAAAGCGGAGGAAGATAATAATGAAAAGTAATTTATTAAAGAAAGCGTTGGCGTTTGGGTTGGCAGGAGCGTTGACCATGGGGTTGCTGACAGGGTGCGGTGGCGGCTCTAATGGAAGTGACGACAGCAATGCGCCGAAAACGGAGGCCAAGGCCGGCGATGGGGACGGCAAACATCTGAATTTCGGATGTTATGTATATTCCACGTCCTACGATCCGGCGGAATATCAGAATGCAGCATGGGACGCTATGCGCTGCGGGATTACGGAATGCCTGTTTAAGTTCAAGGACGACTTGACCGTGGATTATAGTCTCTGTGACAAATATGAAGTGTCCGACGACAAAAAAACCTGGACCTTCCACATTCGCGATGGCGTGCAGTTCTCAAACGGCAACGACTGTAATGCACAGGCGGTGGCGGATTCGCTGAATCGTCTCTATACCGTCTGCGCCACCGATAAGAAAAGCTCCACGCCGGAGACTTATCTTAAAATGGAATCCATCACTGCGGACGCAGACGCAAATACTGTGACCATCGTGACAAAAGAGTCTTATGCGGACATTACGTCGATTCTGTGCTTCCCATTCTACGCCATTATTGATGTGGAGGGAGACACAACAGATGCAGAACACGATTATACTGCAGACAGTACATCTGTAATTAGTACAGGCCCCTATGTAATTGAGTCTGCGGATGAGACGACCAAATGTTCTGAGTTGGTGAAAAACGAACATTATTGGAACGGGGAAGTTCCCTATGATAGCGTTTCCGTGATTTTCATCGAAGATGACAGCACCAAAGCCAGCGCCTTAAAGACCGGGGACATTGATTTAACCGAGAATGTAACAACCGCCAGCGATCTGGAAGAATTGTCTAATAACGATGATTTCTATGTGTCCAAAACCCCCGGTATGAGAAGCGGTTTCGCCTATGTGAACTTCAACGGCATCTTGGGGAAAAACGAGGCATTAAGACAGGCCATCTTCAAAGCCGTGGACGGCCAGACCCTCTGCGACGTGACCGTAGGTGGTATGTATACATATGGACCGGCTGTACTGCCATCCACCCTTTCCTATGACTATGAATCACTGAAAAATGATTTTGAGTACGATGTGGAAGGCGCCAAGAAGCTGCTGGACGACGCGGGCATTAAGGACAGCGACGGCGACGGATTCCGTGAATTGGACGGCGAAAAAATTACCCTGCAGTATATTACATACACAAACAGATGTTTAAGTGACTTTGCGGAAGCCATTCAGATTTCCCTGTCTGAGATCGGCATTGATGTGAACGTGACTAACACGGATTCTGACACCGAGTGGAACATGATGCAGGCCGGCGAATATGATCTGTGTGACTCCAACTGGACAACGGTTGGAACCGGCGAGCCCAGCGCATTCTTAAAGAACTGGTACGGCGGCGACAAAGGCAGCGAGTTCTATGTAAACAGCCAGGGAACCAATTATTGCTGGTATGAAAACGACGAGTACGACGAACTGTACGACCAGTACATGGCTTCCACCGATACGGACGAACGTGCAGACCTGGTTATTAAGATGGAACAAATTCTAATTGACGACTGCGCAGTGCTGGTGCATGGTTATTACAACAGCACATTCCTTTCCAACGTATCCAAAGTAACCGGTGCGGATATTCACACCGTGGATTACTACTGGCTTTCCAATGAGATTGCGCCCAAATAAAAGATAGGCGGCTACGTTCGGCGGTTGCGAAATTATAATATAAAAAGAAAATTTATGTTTTGCAATCGCCGAAAAGAAGAGGGGAACCGAAAGGAGGAGGAAGGATTTGTCTAAGAAACAACTGGGAAAAAGGCTGGGGCAAATCGCCATCGTGCTCATTGGCATCAGCTTTTTGACCTTTCTTTTAACGTACATGGCGCCCGGCGATCCGGTGCGCACCATGTATGCGGCGTCGGGCATTGTGCCCAGTGAAGAAGTGATGCAGCAGACCCGGGAGGAGATGGGGCTGACCCGTCCGTTTCTGGTCCAGTATGCAGACTGGCTGACCGGTTGTCTGAAAGGGAATTTTGGTAATTCCTACTCCCTGAAAAAATCCGTGCTGGATCTTCTGGGTTCCCGGCTGTGGCCTACCATGAAGCTGTCGTTGTTTTCTATGATTCTAATGTTGCTGGTCTCTGTTCCCTTCGGAATGCTGGCGGCGGTTAACAAAAACAAATGGATGGATCATCTGGTCCGGGGAATGACTTTTCTGGGCGTATCGGTCCCCAATTTCTGGGTGGGACTTTTGCTGATTTCCTTTTTTTGTGTAAAATTGAAGTGGCTCCCGGTGGTTTCTACCGACGCCACATTTAACAACATGATTCTTCCGGCGGTGACGCTGGCATTTGCCATGTCTGCAAAATACACCCGGCAGGTGCGTACGGCGGTATTGGAAGAACTGAATCAGGATTATGTGATAGGCGCGCGGGCGCGGGGCGTGAAAGAATGGAAGATCCTGTGGCTGAACGTATTTCCCAATTCCCTGCTCCCGCTGATTACCATGTTGGGCCTTTCTGTGGGAAATCTGCTGGGCGGCACCGCAGTGGTGGAAGTGATTTTCTCCTATCCGGGGTTAGGCGGTTTGGCGGTATCAGCGATTACCGCTTACGATTATCCGTTGATTCAGGGGTATGTGTTGTGGATTGCGCTGATTTACATGGTTATCAACCTGGTCGTGGATATTTCCTACAACTTTGTGGATCCCAGAATGAGAGAAAAGAGGTGATGGCGTCGTGAAAGATTTTGCAAAAAAAAATAAATCGTTTCTGTTTTTTTGTTTTTTGATTTTGTTGGTGGTGTTGGTGGCGGTTTTCGCGCCTGTTTTATCCAGAGGGCAGGACCCGGCGGAAGGGATTTTGGCCAACGCCCTGCAAAAACCCAGTAGCGAGCACTGGTTTGGCACAGACAAGCTGGGAAGAGATATTTTCGCCCGGGTGCTGTATGGAACCAGAACATCTCTGACGGCGGCCCTGAGCGTAGTGGTGATTATTTTCACGGTTGGCACGGTTCTGGGAATTCTGGCAGGGTACTTTGGGGGGATTGTTGACGCGTTGATTATGCGGTTCTCCGATATGATGGTGTCCTTTCCAGGCATGGTACTGGCCATTGCCATTGCTGGCATTTTGGGAGCCAGCATTCAGAACGCGGTGCTGGCCATCTCCATGGTGAGCTGGACCAAATACGCCCGTTTGGCCAGAAGTTTAGTCTTGAAAATCCGTCATCGGGATTATGTGGCGGCGGCGGTGGTCACCGGATCGAAGACGCCATATATTCTGATGAAATACATGCTGCCCAACGCGCTGCCCACGCTTATTATCACAGGAGCTACAGACATTGGAAGCATGATGCTGGAGCTGGCGGGATTGTCTTTCTTAGGATTTGGCGCCCAGGCGCCTACACCGGAGTGGGGTCTAATGCTCAACGAAGGCCGGGCCTATATGGCGGCAGCTCCCTGGCTGATGATTTTCCCGGGGTTGGCTATCTTCCTGGTGGTGGTGGCGTTTAATCTGTTTGGGGACGGCCTGCGGGACGTTCTGGACCCCAGAGACGAGTAGAGGAGGAGAGGGAAATGTTGAAAATAAAAGATGTGACTATATCTTATCACGACCGGCCCACGGTGAAAGACTTTAACCTCTCTCTGGGACAGGGGAAGATATGCAGCATCGTGGGAGAGAGCGGAAGCGGCAAGACCACGGTGATTCGGGCAGTCTTAGGGTTGTTGGCTGGAAGCGGCCAGGTGACTAAGGGCGATATTCTTTTTGGGGGAAAATCCCTCCTTTCCAATACCAAAGAACAGTGGAGAAAACTGCGGGGCACGGATATTTCCATGATTTTTCAGGATTCTGGGGCAATGATCAATCCTACCCGTACCATTGGAAAGCAGTTCGTGGAATACATCCGGACCCATAAGAATATACAAAAGAGAGAGGCCTGGGACATGGGCGTGAAAATGCTGGAGCGTATGCGCTTGCCAAATGGCGACAACATTATGAAAAGCTATCCCTTTCAGTTGTCCGGCGGTATGCGTCAGCGGGTGGGCATTGCCATGGCCATGACTTTTCAGCCCAAGCTGCTTCTGGCCGACGAACCTACCAGCGCGCTGGACGTAACCACGCAGGCGCAGATTGTCCGTCAGATGATGGAGCTTAGGGAGGAGTACCAGACCAGTATCGTTGTGGTCACCCACAATTTGGGCGTGGCAGCCTATATGGCGGATTACATTCTTGTGATGAAAAACGGAGAAATTGTGGACGCAGGCGATCGGGAGCTGATACTGCATCACTCTAAGAGCGATTATACGAGAAATCTGTTGGATGCGGTGCCGTCTTTGGGAGGGGTACGTTATGTTTGATGAGAAAGACATGATTTTAGAGGCAAGACATGTGACGCGCAGGTTTCCCGCGTCCAATCACCGGACCCTGGTGGCATGCAACGATATCAATCTGAAATTGTATAAGGGAAAAACCCTGGGGCTGGTGGGGGAGTCTGGCTGTGGAAAGAGTACGTTCATGCGCTTTTTGGCGTCCCTGGACACGCCTACGGAAGGGGAGATTTTCTTTCACGGACAGGATATGACTAAGATGAAAGGAGAGACCTTACGGCAAAACCGCCAGAAAATCCAGATGGTCTTCCAGGACCCGTCTGCATCCTTTAACCCGAAAATGAAGATCCGGGACATTATCTGTGAGCCCTTGATGAATTTCGGCAGAATCAAGAAAAGAGAGAAAGACGCGGTAGCGAGAAAATACCTGAAGTTGGTGGATTTGCCAGGAGATTTTGCAGACCGTTACCCTCACAATATGAGTGGCGGCCAGCGGCAACGCGTCGCCATTGCCCGGGCCATTGTGTTGGAACCGGAGATTGTGGTGATGGACGAGGCCACCTGCGCCTTGGACGTATCGGTGCAAAAGACAATTATTGAGCTGGTGGTGAAACTTCAGAAAGAGAAGAACATTGCCATCGGCTTTATTGCCCATGATTTGGGGCTCATCCAGTCTTTCGCCCATCAGATTGCGGTGATGTATTTGGGAAACATTGTGGAAGTTCTCCCTGCCGAGGAACTGAATATCTGCGCCCGGCATCCCTATACCAAGGCGTTGATGGGCGCCATTTTCGATATTCATATGGATTTTTCCAAGAAAATAGCCAGCATCGAAAGCGAAGCGCCCAGTCCCCTGGACGTGCCCGCGGGTTGTCCTTTCCAGGATCGCTGCGGGCATTGCGAGGAAATCTGTAAACGAGAACGTCCGTCTTTGACAGAACTGGAGCCGGGTCATCAGGTGGCTTGTCATATATTTGGAAAGAAGGGAGGCAAATCGTGAGAAGGTTGTTTTTTATCCTGCTGACGGCGGCGCTTTTGTTTTGTCTGGGTGGCTGCGGAGGTTCACCGTCCCAATCAGACCGTATGAATAGTCCGGCGGATGTCCAAGAAGAGGAAAGCGCGCAGAAAGATATTCATAAAATCGGCGTGGCCGTGTACGATGTGCGGGATGATGAAGTGATCGCGTTTCGGGAATATCTGACGGGGTATATTGAGAAATGCTTTCCAGAAGTGAGATTTTGTTATTCTTACGCCATTCGCAGTGAGACGGATGAGATGAGGTTTTTGGAAGATGCCTGCGGGGAAGGGGTGGAAGGCATTTTGTCTTTTATCACGTACGATCTGCCAGAGGAGGTGGCATATTGCCGATCCCAGGGAATTTACTACGTGCTGGCTTCTGGCACGGTTACTGAGGATGACTACGAATCCGTGGCGGATGATCCCTATTTTCTCGGTGTGATAGGACCTGGCAACAGAATCGAGCATGAGGCCGGTGCGGAAATGGCGGATTATTTTATTCATGAGAAGAAAGGGAAATCGTATATCCTGTTCACCGGAGGAGCAAGTATCGGAAATGAGATGCATCATGCCCGTTCCGTGGGAGCCTTGGAAGTCTTTGAAAAGGAATTTGGCGCTTTGGGGCAGGATGTGGAAGAGTTAGCGCTTACCGAGGAGACGGTAAAGCTGTCTCTGGGGGATGTGGATCTGACTATTTTCCCAGGGTATACCACCAGGGAGAATGTGGAGAAGCAGGCGACAAAAGAGCTGGAAAGCGGTTCGTATGATTACGCGCTGTCCATGTTTTCCATGTACAGTATGGTGGACGTGCTGCAAAAAGTAGGGGTGAAGCAAGGGGTTATCGACTGTTACAGCATAACCAACAAAGAGTTGTTTGCGGATGGGACCTTGTGTTATGTGGCGGGTAAATTCAGTTCTACCATTGGACCCGCTTTTGCGGCCATGTACAATGCCGTGACTGGGTATGGAAAAGAATTTCGTGAAGATGGTCGGGCGTTTCGGATGACCCAGGGATATTGGATTTCCAAAAGCAAAGAGGAGTATAATGAACAGTATGCGCTGGCCACGGGCATTTATGTGAATGCTTATAACTATGAAGATCTGCGCTCGGTGATGAAGGCGTACGATGAGACAGCCAGTTTTGAGAAATTGAAAGCTCTGACGGAAGCTTATACCCGCCAAGAGGCGCAAGAGCGAAGAAATCAATGAGGCGTCTGCTATTTTTTGGGGAAAAGTGCAAACAGATACAGAGTATATACAATATAAAGATGAAACGAATGGAGACGGTGTATGTGGACGGCAAAGAGTGGAAACAGCTATGATTTGACACAAGGGCCTATCGGAAAGCAGCTTCTTATGTTTGCACTGCCGCTTCTGGGGTCCAGCCTGATTCAGCAACTTTATAATACGGTAGACCTGTTGTTCGTGGGCAACTGCTTAAGCAAGAATTCCTATGCGGCCGTGGGTTCCAGTTCCCTGATTATCAGTTGCATGGTGGGATTTTTCACCGGCATGTCGGTGGGTTCCAGCGTAGTGATTTCCCAGGCCGTGGGCTGCCGGGATAAGAAGGCGGCCCGGGATGGGGTGCACACGGCGGTGGGCTTGAGCCTGGCGGGCGGACTTTTACTGATGGCCCTAGGCTGGCTGGGCGCGCCGTATTTTCTGAGACTCATGGGCGTGGAAGCGGGTATTCTGGGGGAAGCGGTTGACTACCTGCGGATTTATTTTCTGAGCCTGACTTCGGTGATTACTTATAACATGGCTTCGGGTATCATCCGCGCTATGGGAAATTCCAGAGTCCCCATGTTGACCCAGTTGGCCGGGGGCATCGCCAATGTGATTGCCG
Organism: uncultured Lachnospiraceae bacterium; assembly: GCA_910588775.1. GTDB lineage: Bacteria > Bacillota > Clostridia > Lachnospirales > Lachnospiraceae > MGBC164599. Next base: position 89,073 of record CAJURH010000005.1, on the reverse strand, counting down.
ACGCGGTGTTGATTCAGAAATTTCCCTGTGTGCAGAGCGCAGCCTGGGCCTCCATGATTTCCCAGACGTTGGCTGCGGCGTTGTGCCTGGCGTATCTGATGAAATGGGGCGGCGACTGTCGGCTGGTCTGGAAAGAGATTGGCATCCAGAAGGATGTTTTCCTTCGAATGGTGAAAATCGGGGTCCCGGCGGGGATTCAGAATCTGGTGATTACCATTTCCAACATGTTCGCCCAATATCACATCAACAGATTAGGAGTGGATGCCATCAGCGCGTTTACCTCGTTTTTCCGCATTGAGCTGTTGTTGTATCACCCGATTATCGCGCTGGGACAGGCTATGACAACCTTTGCCGGGCAGAATATGGGGGCCGGTAAGCCGGACCGGGTGCGCCGGGGCGTGAAAAACTGTATTCTTATGGGCGCATTTTTAAACGTAGCTACGGCTATCTTCCTGCTGCTTTTCGGCCCCCAGGCGTTCGGCCTTTTTACCAGGGATGGGGCGGTTATCGAAAACGGTATGAAAATCATCCGGATCACATTTCCTTTTTATTGGTTCTATGTAATTCTGGAAACGCTGGCGGACGCCATACGGGGGGCAGGGAAAGCCTTGCCGCCGATGATGATTATTTTGTCAAATATCTGTATTTTGCGGACAGGGCTTTTATTCGTTATTATGGGCAGATGGCAGGATATCCGGGGGATTGCGGTCACGTATCCCATCACCTGGGGCATGACGGCTCTGTGTATGCTGCTCTATTACTGGCGGGGCGCCTGGGCAAAGAAAGCGGGAACATAAGCCTTTGCTGGGAAATAAAGGCGGCGCTGGCTGCCTGGCATCTATGGGAACAATACGATAAGGGGTATAGACTGGCGCCCCAAGCGGCGGAAAACTCCTCCACAAAAACCACTTCACTTTTTTTTCGTATTTGTTTTCCATAGATACCAGACTGCCAGGGCCGTCTCCTTTTAATTCTTGGAAGCGTTCTGGGACTTCTCCAGCATTTTTTTCCGGCGGGTTATCAGTCCGCCGATGCGCCCGGTGTCCTTGGCGGGAAGGCTCTTCCAGCCTTTTTCTAAGACCTGGTCTAAAAGCCCCAGCTCTTCGGCGATTTCGTACTTTAATTTCTCTTGTGGAGTCAGATCTTCCAGTTTGATTTCCTTCTCTTTTTTCTTACCCATTATCCACACTCCTTTTCTTCTGCTATTGTAGAGAATTGCGAAACGCTTATTTTGACAACAGCCAGTTTGAAAACAGTTTCGCAATTACCTATGGTATATTCTATCAACTATCAAAAGTATGGACCGTTTGCTCTTTTTTATTCAGAGAATCTGGCCGCCGGGCCTGTTCTGGAAAATGATTTTGGGGTATAATAAGGAGGAAAATGAAAGGATGGATGGAATGATGAGTGTATACGATGTAATTATTATTGGCGCTGGGCCGTCGGGGATTTTCTGCGCGTATGAGCTGATTGAGCGGCGGCCGGATATGCGCATTTTGATGATAGAGAAGGGGCGGTCCATTGAGAAAAGGCAGTGTCCCAAACGAAAGACCAAGAAATGTGTAGGCTGTCAGCCCTGCTCCATTACCACCGGTTTTGCGGGGGCGGGGGCCTTTTCCGATGGGAAGCTGTCGCTGTCTCCGGACGTGGGCGGTAATCTTGTGGAAATCCTGGGATATGAGGAGACGGTGAAGCTTCTGAAGGAATCCGACGATATCTATCTGAAATTTGGCGCGGACACCCATGTGTACGGCGTGGGTAAGGAAGCGGAGATTCGGGAAATCCGCAGAAAAGCCATCAATGCTAATTTAAAGCTGGTGGAATGCCCCATCCGCCATCTGGGTACGGAGGAAGGCTATAAGATTTACCAACGGCTACAGAACCATCTCCAGGAGAAGGGTGTGAAAATGCTCTTTGGCGCCATGGTGGAGGACATTCTTATGGAGGATGGACAGGCAAAAGGGGTGAAACTTCAGGCGGGCGACAAGTATCTTGCCAATCAGGTGGTGGCGGCTGTGGGCCGGGAAGGAGCGGATTGGCTCAGCCACATCTGTCAGAAACACCAGATTGAAACCCAGGTAGGCACCGTGGATGTGGGCGTGCGGGTGGAAGTGCGGGACGAGGTGATGGAAGCTCTGAATAAGAACTTGTATGAGGCGAAGCTGATTTATTATACGCCTACCTTTGATGATAAAGTGCGGACTTTCTGCACAAATCCTTCCGGGGAAGTGGCCACGGAATATTATGAAAATGGCCTGGCGGTGGTGAACGGTCACGCTTACAAATCCCAGGAATATAAGACTGATAACACGAATTTTGCGCTGCTGGTGTCTAAGAACTTTACAAAGCCATTTAAAAGCCCCATCGAATACGGGAAATATATTGCCCGGCTTAGCAATATGCTCTGTGATGGGAAAATCATGGTGCAGACCTTCGGGGATTTCCGCCGAGGACGGAGGACCACCGAGGAGCGGCTGGGCCGAAATAACCTGATTCCCACGCTGAAAGACGCGGTGCCAGGGGATCTGTCTCTGGTATTTCCCCACCGGATTATGGTGGATATCGAAGAAATGATCTTCGCGCTGGATAAGGTGACGCCGGGAATCGCCAGCGATGAGACGCTGCTCTATGGGGTGGAGGTGAAATTCTACTCGAATAAGGTGGTGGTGAATAGGGATTTTGAAACCAGTGTGAAAGGGCTGCGGGCCATTGGCGACGGGGCTTCCGTGACCCGGGGGCTGCAGCAGGCCAGTGCCAATGGGATTTGTGTGGCTAGGAGGATTTTGGAAGGGTGATGGCGCGATTGTGCATATAGGCAGGCAAAGGCCGCGTTCAATGGTTTTGATTGAAGTCATTGGTAAGATATGATAGAATATATTTGTGAAATTGTGTCTTTTGAAACAATTACCCGATTATATCTAGAAAGAGAGGGTGCAAATGATGCGAAGAAATTCTCTTATTGCGCCTGTTGTAAAATGGGTTGGCGGCAAACGCCAACTCTTAGATGTTTTTGAGCCATTATTTCCCCGGCAGGTGACTTCTTATTGTGAACCGTTTTTGGGCGGCGGAGCTGTTTTATTTAAACTTCAGCCGGAGGTTGCATATGTGAATGATATTAACTCTGAACTTATCCAGATGTATGAAGTGATCCGGGACGATGTGGAAGGGTTAATCCAGGCATTGAGCGAGCATCCGAATGAGAAGGAGCATTTCTACAGCGTCCGGGATTGGGATAGGGATAAAGCGCAGTATGGGGAATTGACGAAGGTGCAAAAGGCGGCTCGTACGATCTATTTGAATAAAACATGTTATAATGGGCTTTTCAGAGTAAATAATTCCGGTGAGTTTAACGCGCCTTTTGGGAGGTATAAGAATCCTAATATTGTGAATGCTCCTGTATTGCGGGCGGTAAGCGGTTATTTTCAGAATGCGCAGGTAACTTTTAGCAGCGCTGATTATACAGAGACGCTTGGGCATTTATCAGAGGAGACTTTTGTTTATCTGGATCCGCCCTATGATCCGGTTTCCGGCACGGCTAATTTTACAGGCTATGCAAAAGGAGGTTTTGATCAGGCGGAACAGATTCGTCTGCGGCAATATTGCGATGAGCTGGATGGACGGGGCATTCGGTTCATGCTTTCCAATTCTGCCACAGAGTTTATTAAAGAGCTGTATGCCTCCTCTCCCTATAATATTACCATTGTGAAAGCGAAACGGGCGGTGAATTCAAACGCTGCGAGGAGAGGACAGGTGGACGAGGTGGTTGTGAGGAATTATGAGTGAAAAAATAAAAAGCCAAAATGACAAAGCGTGGGAATCTTTATTTGAGAAATACGCGATTCTGTCACATATTGAAAGGGATGGGAAGTTTATTATTTCATCGCCGCAAATAAAGGAATACCGGGAGCCACGGCTGATGGCGAAATTCGATCATTATATCAATCTGCCACAGATTTTTGCTAAAAATAAACTTGCGATTCTGCCAATTTCCCGTAGAGAGTACATCATTTCTCATTTTGAAGCCTATCAGCCCTTTGAGGCTTTAGATAAGTCTATTACGCAGGCGCCTTTATTGGCCGAGCTTCAAAGTCTTGACGCAAACCATATTCCCAGTGAGACGATTGCCATGAACTGTGCATGGGCTTCCGGCATACTTTCTGATTTTTTGGAGGAAGACATGCTGTATCCTACGGTATCCGGGCGGATGGGTTCTGGGCAATTTGATTTTAAAATACAGAATTCCTGTGTGGGTGGGCAGATAGGCGTTTCCGTGAACAATTCCCAGATTGAAATAGATGCGGCTTATGAAGGGGCGCGTAGTTTAGCTTTATTTGAGGCGAAAAGAGATTTATCAGAAGATTTTCTTGTGCGGCAGTTATATTATCCTTACCGGGTGTGGAGAGAGCGTGTAACGAAGAAGGTAAGGCCGGTTTTTCTTGTTTATTCCAATGGAATATTCAGTTTATATGAATATGAGTTTCAAAATCCAGATTCTTATAATTCACTGGCGCTTATAAAACATAAGAACTATTCGATTGTGGATACGGCGATTGGAGTTTTGGATTTGCAGGATGTGGCCAGCCGAACGCAGATTGTCCCGGAGCCAGAGGCGCCCTTTCCGCAGGCCAATAGTTTCGAGAGGGTGATTAACATTTGTGAATTGTTGAATACCCGCGATCTGAGCCGTGAACAGGTTACAGAAGAATATGCTTTCGATATTCGACAAACCAATTATTATACAGATGCTGCTCGATACCTGGGCTTGCTGGAGCGACATTACGAAGAGGCTCGAAAGCCAATGTATTCGCTAAGCGATTTGGGAAGGCGCATTATGAAGCTGAATTATAAACAGCGGCAACTGGCGCTTTGTGCGTTGATCCTGCGGCATCGCGCGTTTAGAGAAACTTTTGAATTTCGGATGAAGACAGGCGTGATGCCGGACGCGGCGACGATTGTTGGCATTATGCATCGCTCCAGTCTTTCTAAGATGGGCAGTGAGAGTACATATTTTCGTCGTTCTTCTACGATTAGCGGTTGGGTAAACTGGATGCTGGGGTTGATAGAAGAGTGAGATTGCAGAATATAAAATGGGAGCTGGATGGTTTTGAATTACAGAGGATAAGCGTATGGGTTTTTCCAGATAGAAGCAGCCGTTTATCCCTAATGAGAGCATTGCTCTGATATGCACACACCTCGATTGTTTTTGATGAGAATGTGTAAGGCGGCCAATGAGAGTTATCGTATTTTGAAGAAAAAAGATTTTGCACAATTTTAATGGGTGATATTCGGTGGAAAGAATTCGTTTACCCGTTGGGGTTTAAGGTTTTATTGCCGCATTGCTGACAGGTGGACGCAAAAAAATATAGATGCAAATTTTTATCGTAAATTGGAGTTTGGGTGGACAGAAAAGACGCGAGACGCGTAATAATCCATTGGAATACAAAAGTTGGCGTACGCGTTGCCAAGGGAACAATAATGGCCCTTATGAGGATGCTGTAAGATGCAGTAAATTATATTATTCAGAATGAAGAAGGAAAAAACCGTTGACAACCCCGTCAGCGGTCTTTTCCTCATTCTCTATTTTGTCAGCAATATCATAATCTCATTACTTCTGGCAATAAACTTAGTCATGGTTTCCGGCGCCAGAGGTTTATGGCTGATCATGGCCAGGTCGTAGAGCTGCTCGCAGATCATGTGGGTATGCTCGGAATCCGCGTGAGCGGCCAAATACTGCACAAGAGGGTTTTTGGCGTTTAAGATCAGAGTCTCTTTCCCGCCGAACATGGATGGGTCGCCCATGCCCATGCCGCCCATACTGTACATTTTCATCATTTCCTGCATCCGGCGGCTTTCTTCTTCCAGGGTGATCATGGAGGAAATGTTTTCGTTCTTTAAGTTTTCCACCTTCACGTTGAGCTTGTCGTTGTTCAGTTCCTTCTGGAACAGTTCGGTGAGCGCTTTGGTCGTCTCCTCGTCTGCATCGTTTTCCACGATTTCCTCGGTCATGTCGGAGTCGATGCGCTGAAACTTCACTTTGTCGTTGAGGCGTTCCATATGGGAGATGAAGGCGTTGTCAATGTTATGCTGCAAGTATACCGCATCCAGGCCCTGTTCCTTAAACAGGTTGATGTACTGGCTCTGCTGCACGGGGTCGGTTACGTAGAAAATGGTGGTTTTCTTTACGTCTTCGTCTTTTTTCTCTTCAGAAGCCGTCTCTTCCTTGTTTTCCGGTTGTTCGTTTTTCTCAATGCAGTCTTTTAAGGACAGATATTTGTCGTTCAGATTCTTGAACAGGATATAGTCCATCATCCGCTCGGAGAATTTGTCGTCTTTGACACAGCCGAATTTGATAAAGGGGCTGATGTCATCCCAATAGGACTCGTAATCTTCCCGCTGAGTCTTGCACATGCCAGTGAGCTTGTCCGCTACTTTCTTGGTGATATATTCAGAGATCTTTTTCACAAATCCGTCGTTTTGCAGCGCGCTTCTGGATACGTTCAGCGGCAGGTCGGGGCAGTCAATGACGCCCTTTAACAGCATCAGAAATTCCGGGATGACTTCCTTGATGTTGTCGGCGATGAACACTTGATTGTTGTACAGTTTAATGGTTCCCTCGATGGAGTCATATTCTGTATTGATTTTGGGGAAATACAGGATTCCTTTCAAATTAAACGGATAGTCCATGTTCAGATGAATCCAGAACAGAGGCTCCTTGAAATCCATAAACGTTTTCTGGTAAAATTCCTTGTAGTCCTCATCGGTGCACTCGTTGGGATGCTTGGTCCACAGGGGCTGGGGTTCGCTGATGGAAGTCGGGCGTTTGTTGATTTTCACCCGGTCTCTGGCCGGGGAGATTTCTACCGTTTCCTTCTCGCCGTTTTCGTTTTCTTTTTCCTCGGTTTTGGCATCCTCATGGATACGTTCCACAATCACGTCGTCGTCTTGCAGCTCGTCCTCGTCGATGGTTTCGTATTCCTGCTCGCCGCCGGCTTTGCTCAAGTAAATATTCACAGGCATGAAGGAACAGTATTTGTCCAGGATTTCCCGGGCGCGGTATTCGTTGGAGAATTCCACGCTGGATTCGCCCAGGAATAAGGTGATCTCTGTGCCCACCGTAGTCTTATTTCCTTTGGAAATTTCGTATTCGGTGCCGCCGTCGCAGCTCCAGTGTACGGACTCGGCGCCTTCTTTGTAGGAAAGGGTGTCGATGTGCACTTCGTCGGCCACCATGAATGCGGAGTAGAAGCCCAGGCCGAAGTGGCCGATCATCTGATCGTCGGTGGTTTTGTCCTTATATTTTTCCAGGAATTCGGTGGCGCCGGAGAAAGCGATTTGGGTAATGTATTCCTCCACTTCCTCCGCGTCCATGCCAATCCCGTTATCAATGAATTTTAAGGTTTTTTCTTCTGGATTTACGATTACGTCGATTTTTGCCTTGTAGTCGTCTGGAAACTGGTACTCACCCATGATTTCCAATTTTTTTAATTTGGTGATGGCGTCACAGCCGTTAGACACCATCTCTCTGAAAAAAATGTCATGGTCAGAATAGAGCCATTTCTTAATAATTGGGAATATATTTTCACTATTAATGGATAAGCTTCCCTTTTTTGCTGCCATAATTACTCACTCCTTTGTTTTCCCTTTTTCTCTTGAAATGTATTGTAATACCGCAGAAATAAAAAGTCAAGAAAAAATCAGCGCTCTTTTCATTTGAGCGCTAATAAAATAGTAAAGCGTTGCAAGTTTATAAATGAATGATGAGTTAGCAGAAAAAGGCTGCCGCATAAAGGCAGTGGGTTCTTTATGCGGTAGAAGGAGATTGTGTCGTTTATTTCGTTTGAAGGTGGAAGGTATTCACAAGCTGTTTGAGCAGACTGGCCTGATTGCTGAGTTCTTCGCTGGTGGAGGAACTGTTCTGGGCGGTGGAGGAGTTGGTCTGCGCCACACTGGAGATCTGTCCGATCTGCGCCTGAATCTGTTCCATTGCGTCGGCCTGTGTCTGAGCGTCGGCGGCTATTTCGTTGATGGTCTCTATGATTCCATGGGCTTCTGTCACTGCGCTCTCCAGCTGCTTTGCGGTGGCTTCTGCAATCTGCGTTCCCTGTCCGACTTCGGTGATGGACCGTTCAATCAGGGCGGCGGTGGACTGGGAGGCTTCCGCTGTCTTTCCTGCCAGGCTGCGGACTTCATCGGACACGACGGCGAAGCCTTTGCCCGCCTCTCCGGCGCGGGCCGCTTCCACAGATGCGTTCAGAGCGAGGATATTGGTCTGGAAAGCGATATCCTCAATGGCTTTGATGATTTTTCCGATTTCATTGGAACTGTTGTTGATTTTTTGCATGGCTATCATCATTTCTTGCATTTTCTGATTGCTCTCGGTAAGCTGCCGTCCCATTTCGCCTGTCTGGTTCTGTGCCTGGCAGGCGTTATCGGCTGTCTGCCGGATGCGGCCGGTAACCTCTTGCATTGTACTTTCTAGTCCTTCCACAGCGCCGGTTTGTTCCACGGCTCCTTGACTGAGCCCCTGTGCGGCAAGAGACACTTGGGCGGCTCCGCCAGAGACGTGTTCCGAACTGGAAACAATCTGGCTTATGGTTTTGTTAAGTTTCAGCAGGATGTCGTTTAGGGAAGTGCGGATGGCGGCAAAATCCCCCACGTACTCCTGCGTGATCCGGGTTGTCAGGTCGCCTTCTGCGATGGACTCCAGCATATTGGATATTTCGCCGATGTAATTGCGCAGTCGGCTGGTGGTGTTGTCAAAGCACTGCGCCAGGGCGCCGATTTCATCATTGGAATGGATGTCGGCCTGAATCATCTGGTTCATGCCAAGTCCCAGATTTCCCTGTTCCAACGTCTGCGCCAGTATAGTCAGGCGGTACAAAGGCAGGGAGACTGCCTTCTTTATGTAAGCGCCGACGATTAGGATGCCGGCAATAATAAGAGCTACGCCGATCAAACAGGATAAGACTATGGTGCGGTTGATATGTTTGGCGGCGTCTGTCATAGAGATTCCGGCAAATATCAGCCCGTCGATTTTTCCGTTGGCATCTTTGGTGGGGACATAAGAGCATAAATGTTCTTCGCCTAAAATGGTGGCGCGTCCCACGTAATCGTGTCCTTGCTCCAGAACGATTTTGGATAAGTCGTCGGAAAGCTGGGTGCCTACGGCTCGCTGGCCGTTTTGCTGAATTGTGGTATATGCTCTCTCATTTCCGTGGAAGATGGTAAATTCGCATTCCATTTGTTCCTTGAGGGCGTCCAGAAGAGCTGTTTTATCATCCGGTCCGCTGTAATTTTCCAGTTCGTAGGCCAGTACATTTGTTCCGCTTACGCATACGTTTTGCATCATGGACATGGTGAGGCGGTAGAACATCAGGAGACACAGCGCTACCACAATGGTAATGCTTACGCCCAGTATCACGGCAACCAGATTTCCCACTTTGCGTCCAATGCGTTTTCTTTTTCCGCTTTTTGATGTTTTTGTTTCCATAAACCATACACTCCATATTAAAAAATATTTTTTGCTATCCTGTATACTCTAATGGCTAACGTCTACATATACGACATTAGAATCACCTTTTTTTGCCTGTTCTAGCACAGCCGCGGCTAATTTCTGAAACGAGCTGTGCGAAGATGATGCCCCGGTTAAAACGTCAATTTCTTTTTCTCCCTGGTTATCTAGGAGCTGTCCGGCGTAATAACGGGTATATTCATTGGGGTAGGTGCCAGAGCTGTGCAGCATATTCTGCATATAAGGATTGTCCCAGCTCTTGATAAAGCCGCTGGCGTTTTCCGCGTTGTATTCCACAGAGACAATGCTGCCGCCTTTGACCATTATGGTGATATATTCCTTCCATCCAAAATCAAATTCGGAAGCCTGAGCGGTATAGTAGCCATCCTGGAGGTTTGCTGTCTTGCCACAGCCAGCCAAAAACGCAGCCAGAAGTAGGATCGTTATTATGCTAATCGTTCGTTTCATGGATTGGATTCCTCCTTTAAAACAAAATGATTTATTTTGGCTTGAAGTTTCTCAGCTTCTTTTGCCAGCAGTCCGCTGGATTGTTCCGTTCCCTGCGCGTTTTGTAGATTCCTGTCGGCGATGGCGGAAATGGTTCCAATCCGTTCTTCCATGACGGACAGGGCGTTTTCCTGGCCATGCACTGCGGTCACTAACTGGTCTGAGATTTCGCTAATCTGGGTGGAAACGTCTGAAATTTGCTTAAGGGAATTGGCCGTATTGGCGTTTAGTTCCACACCTGTTTGAATGATGGTCTGTGTATTCGTAATCATGTCTGTGGCGCTCTGGGCGGCCTGCGTGCTTTTCACAGCCAGATCCTGCACTTCGTTGGCCACCACGGCAAATCCGCTTCCCGCGTTACCAGCCCGCGCAGCCTCCACGGATGCGTTCAGCGCCAGGATGTTGGTCTGAAAAGCGATATCCTCGATGGCTTTGGCGATTTTGGTGATTTCATGGGCGTTGGAGCTGATGTCGTCCATAGCGCCGGAAAGGGCGTTCATCTGTGTGTTGGCCGTCTGGATGCGCTGGATGATTTCTTCTGTTTTGCGCCGGGTCTGGCCGCTGCTTTCGGTAACGTTGGCAAGCTGTTCTTTTACATGGGTCACTTCCTGCACCAGCGCTTCGGCAGACTGATTTTGTTCCAGTGAAGCCTGGTGCAGTTGCCCGGATTGTCCGCTCAGTTCCTCGGCCATGCCGGCCAGCCGTATGGCGGCGGATCGGAAATCCGATATGGTTTCATTCATGGACTGGATAATGTCGCTTAAACTGCCCTGGATTCGCGTGAAATCGCCTTTGTAGACCATCTGTGGCTCCACGCCCAGATTACCGTTTGCAATCTGAGTCAGCACTTGCTGGATGTCCGATATGTACTGGTTGACGCTTTCCAAAGTGGTGTTGAGCGTTTTGGCCATGACTTCCAGTTCGTCTCCGGAATGGACGGGAACAACTTCTGTATGCAAATCTCCGTCAGAAAGGGCTACCATCCGGTTTGTGACCCCTTTAACCGGGCGGGAAATGGATCGAGCCAGGCGCAGCACCAGCAGGATGGATATTATCAACACGGCTATAGTGGCTAATATGTCCACCAGCATTGCCCCGTTGATCAGATTGTTGTAGTCTGACTTTGGAACTTGGATGACTAGGGACCATTGTGTGCCCCGGATGGGGGAGAAGGCTACGAGCATCTTTTTTCCGTCAATGGGAAATTCCGTGGAGCCGGTCTCTCCGGTGGTCATCTGGCGGATGGCTTCCTCATGGTCATCGCTGATCTGAGCCAGCGTGCTTTCTTTTAAGACCAGTGAATGATCCGGGTGGCCGGTGACGATTCCTTCCCGGTTCACCATATAGGCCATGCCGTTTTTGCCAAGATTGATGCTGCTGATAACATCGTTGAGAGCGTCGTATTTATAAACGCCAACCACATACAGGGAAGTTTCTTCGCCTTCTTTTACCGGCATGCCCATGGTAATGCCAAGACCGTCTTGAAAGATGGTGGTGGAATGGGTGGTCAGATTGTCGGTTTCTTTAAGGAGCGAGAAGAATTCGCTGTCCAGAGTTTCCGGGGCGTCGTCAATTCCTTGGATTAGCCGTCCATCTTTGTCGTACAGGGCAATGGTGTGCAGCTCGTAGATTTCGGCGGCTTCTGTCAGGACGGCTTCCCGGTTTTTGGTAGTAGCGTCCGCATCGGGCGTTGGTGTGGGAGAATGGTCAGTGACAACCGAACTCATCCGGGGATCGCTGGCGATGGTCATCATCCGATCGGCCAGCATGTGGATATTGGCTTCCATATTTTTTGCCGACTGCCGGACCATGGGCTGCAAGCTATCCAACAGAATGCTATTTGCCAGTGACTGCATGGAAAGAGCCATGATTACGCAGCATATAACTACCAATACCAGGATATTGAGGGTTGTATTCTTCAATATTCTTCCATCGAGGCTTCGTTTTATTTTCCGGTTTAAAACGGCGCCTGTTTGCTTTTTTGTCATTTTCGCTTCTCTCCTTTTCTTTATTACTTTTTAGACATTATAAAGGCCCACACAAAATTTTGGAGGAAACCAGGGTGTCTCCTTGTGTTTTCTAGTCTTCCAAATGTGTGGCGATTATTATTATCATATCATATATATTTATAGTATGACAATGGTTTTGTTGATAAACTGGAGTAAAAAAATTGAGATTCTGCGCTGGAAGAAAAAAATAATTTTCTTCTTGACTTTTTCTGACCCCACACTTATAATGGAGACACTTTAAAGTTTATACGCCTTAAGAGGAAGTAGTCAGAATCACTGGTTTTTAGAGATTATATTACAAATATTGCAATCAATACAATAATATAGTCTGTAAAGACTGGTGAATTTTCACTATCGGGAATTCGTTTGACTTTCTGGCTTCGATGTTAATGTATGAGGCGGGAATTTTTTCGTTTGACTGGTTTCATCAGTGGCGGCTGCGGAGGACAAGTCGTAAAATTCTGTAGGTCCTGTGCGGCTGTAAGCATTTTAATTATTTTTTATTTTTATGGAGGTTACATCATGAATAAGGGAACTGTAAAATGGTTTAACGCGGAAAAGGGTTATGGTTTTATTACTGGGGAAGACGGAGCCGACGTATTCGTACACTTCTCAGCAATCCAGGGGGAAGGTTTCAAATCTTTGGATGAGGGTCAGGCTGTTTCTTATGATTTAAGCGAAGGCGCCCGCGGTATGCAGGCTGCAAACGTTGTGAAATTATAATTTACGAATGTGCCAGACAAAACCCCCGGAGATTGGCTCTCTGGGGGTTTTGCTTTTCTTTCCTTATTTTTTCTCAATTATTCTTCCACGTTCAATTCTGACAAGTAATCGTCTATAGCCGTGGCGTCCATAACGGTCTCCACAACTTTTGCGTTTTGGGCTGCCGATATTTTCCCATAGACAGAATAGCCAACCCATACCACGATTGCGGCGCAGACCAGGATTCCGGCCAGCTTTTCCAGCGCCAGAAGCCGTTTCTCTTTTTTGTAAATTTCATGCCGCCGGGCTTTTTGAGCTTTGTAGCGGTCTACTTTTTCCTGACTCATGAAAGATTCTCCTTTGCTTTGTCTTTGTTGCTTCTTGTTGTCTGTTTTGCACAAACCCTGTTCAGAGTGACTGAGTTTTGCAATTACCTGTTTTATATAAATTATTTACATAGAGTGAACTACAGCTATTATACAATAGTTTTTTCAAAAAGAAAAGCCCAGAAAATCAAAAGAGGTTTAGAGCGGGTTGAAAAATTATTCACGCTAACCATAAGCTCTATTTTGCAGTGCATTTGTTCTTAATACGATTGGCGTAAAGCGTTCTCTAAGCGGGTTCTAGACCACCAGAATAATTCCGCCGTCGTTGGCGTACATGGAACTTACGCCTGCCGTATCCAGTACGATAACATCTTGTACATTTAATCGCTCCAGAATGGCCTCTTTTACGATTTGCGCCCGTTCAGGGCAGTTGCAATGGGAGATGGCCAGCGTTTTCTTTTCCGGGTCCACTACTTCCGAAACAGCCAGATTCACCATTTTTACCAGCGCTTTGTTAATTCCTCGCGCTTTATCACGCTGCTGGACGTTTCCTTCGTCGGTGGAGCCCATTACAGGCTTGATATTCAGCGCGGATACCGTCAGAGCTTTTACTCTGCTTAGACGTCCGTTTTTTCGGAATGTTTCCAGATTTTCCAGTACAAAATAGGTATGTTGCCCGCTGATATAGGTTTCTACCTGCTCCACCACTTCCTCGAAATTCATGCCAGCCTCTTCGCATTCCTGGATTTTCAGGGCGATTAATGTCTCGCCAATGGAGGCGGATTTGGAGTTGAACACATGAATTTTTTTATCGGGTTTTTCTTCTAATAATAGCTGTCTTCCCAGCATGGCGCTGTTGTAAGAGCCGCTTAATTCAGCGGACAAGGTGACAGCGTAAATATGTTCGGCCGGACAATCGTAGGCGTTTTTGTAGGAGTCTGGCGATGGGCAGGATGATTTGGGGCAAGTGGGGCTGGCGGCCACTTTTGCTAGGAAACTTTTCTGGTCGAAGGAGGCGTCATCCACGATATCTTCCCCTTCCACGGTTAATGTCAAAGGCACGGATTCAAACCGGGCGTCTTCTTTGTATGAGGCGGGCAGCTCTCCGCAGCTATCAATTACAATTTTATAATTCATATCGTCCTCTTTTCCGGTTTACATAGTATTCAATACCGCATTATAGTACCATATCCGTTTCTTTTTTTAAAGGGTTTTTCAAAAATCTTCTATGCTTTTTTACCAAGTTCCGATATAATGGTTAAAGGTTTGCATTATAGAAGGAGTGCGCCATGATTGCATGTAAAATAACAAATTTAAAAAATTTTATGTCTCATTTGCTGATTGGCGATAGTTTTGATTCATTTTGGCTGTCTGAGGCGACCATTACCACAGGGAATACATTTACAATAGATGGGGTTTTGCACCAAGAGTTTTTTTCACCGGAAGCCAGGGAAGTTTTGGAACGTTGTCACCGTACCCATTCATTATGGAAGGAGATGAAGCCTTTTTGTTATTCGATTATCCGGGGGAAACAGACGCCTTTGCAATTTCAGTTTGTATTCCGGCTGTCTTATGAAAAGACCCGGCAAGCATTGGCGGACAGCGGGGTTTCTGTGGAGCCGGATCAGGTGCAGGGATTGTTTTTGAATATCCAGTATAATGCGGGGCAGATTTTGTGCACCACGGGAACTGCCGTGAGTTCGTTTACTCTGGATAAATCTCTGGAACGTTTATGGGATCGGATGGTGATACAGTTTTTCCATAAGCGGGGCATCGACTACGAGGACGGTTGTTAGTTGGTGGGAATCATGCTATAATCAGGAAAGAAAACAGTCATGTGGGAGAAATAGATATTCTAAAAAGCTATGGAGGCGCTTATGGGCATTTTGATTAAAGGAGGCCGGGTGATTGATCCGGATACAAAATTGGATGGGGTTGCGGATGTATTTATAGAAGACGGCGTCATTCAAAAGGTAGGGAAAATAGAACAGGGGGAGGCTGACCAGGTTTTAGATGCGTCCGGATGCTATGTAATGCCAGGACTGATTGACCTGCATGTGCATTTTCGAGATCCCGGACAGGAGGAAAAGGAAGATATTGTCTCTGGCGGCAAGGCGGCGGCCAAAGGAGGGTTTACCACTGTAATGGCCATGCCAAATACCCATCCGGTGATTGATACAGCCAGCCGGGTGAATTATGTACACCATAAGGCTGAGGAATTGTGTCCCATCCGGGTATTACAGGCTGGAGCGATTACAAAAGGGCAAAAGGGTGAAGAACTGTCGGATATTGAGGAGATGATTCAGGCGGGAATTCCAGCCATTTCTGAAGACGGGAAATCCGTGATGAATTCACAATTATACCGGGAAGCCATGAAAGTCGCCCGGCGGCATAACATTCCGGTGATGGCTCACTGTGAAGACGGGCCCATGACGGGCAATGGTTGCATGAACGAAGATGAGAAGGCTAAGGAGTTAAAACTTCCGGGGATTGGCAACGTGGTGGAAGATATTATTGTGGCCAGGGATATTTTCCTGTCTCAGGATACCGGAGCGCATTTGCATTTGTGCCATTGTTCCACAAAACAGAGCATGCGGATGTTGAAGATGGCTAAGGAGCAGGGAATGTCTGTGACGGGGGAGGTCTGTCCCCACCATTTTACCTTATGCAGTGAGGACATTCCGGGAGACAATCCGAACTTTAAGATGAATCCGCCGCTTCGAAGGCGAGAAGATAAAGAAGAGATTCTCAAAGCGTTTAAAGAAGGTGTGGTGGATGTGATCAGCACAGATCACGCGCCCCATACGGCCAAGGAGAAGTCAGGTTCCATGCGGGACGCGCCCTTTGGAATTGTGGGATTGGAAACCAGCGTGGCTCTTACGATCACGGAATTGGTGGACAAAGGGATTATCACGCCTATGCAGATGGCAATGCTGATGAGCTACAATCCGGCCCAGATTATTCATTTAGACAGGGGTTCTCTGCGGGAAGGCAAGGTAGCGGACATAGTAATTATTGATCCAGAAGAAGCGTATGTTATAGACAGTCGAACCTTTGTGTCAAAGGGAAAAAACACGCCTTTCCATGGAAAGAAAGTGAAAGGGCGGGTGAAAGCGACTATCTTTGAAGGAGAACTGGTTTACCAGGACGAACAATAGGGTGTGTTTTGGAACCGCTTTATGTCGCCTGCTGTCACATTTGTGGAAGATTTGGCCCTAATGGGGAAGGCGTAACGGCCTATGCTGACCGAATGCGGGGGCGAATATCCGTAGGATGCCTGGTGTGCCGCAAAATGGGGCTTACAGGTGGTGTGAATGGGTTTTCAAACGCGATTCAGAGAGGACGAGGAAAATGATAGAAAAGCTAATTCAAAAAATAGAGGAAACCAAGGCGCCTATTGTGGCCGGACTGGACCCCATGTTGAAATTTATCCCAAAAGCTATCCTGCAGAAAGCTTTTGCAGAGCAAGGTGAAACATTGGAAGGAGCCGCCCAGGCGGTTTGGGAGTTTAATAAAGGAATCATAGACGCTATTTATGATTTGATACCGGCGGTAAAACCACAGATAGCCATGTATGAACAGTTTGGCATACCTGGGCTTATGGCTTATAAGAAGACGGTGGATTACTGCAAGGAAAAAGATTTGGTCGTGATCGGCGATGTTAAGCGGGGTGACATTGGGTCTACGTCAGCCGCTTATGCGGCCGGACATTTGGGACGGGTGCAAGTGGGCAGCCAGTCTTACGCTCCTTTTGATGAGGATTTTGTCACAGTGAATCCGTATCTGGGCACAGACGGCGTAAAACCATTTGTGGATGTGTGCAAAGAGCATAATAAAGGATTGTTTGTTTTGGTGAAAACTTCCAATCCCTCCAGTGGGGAATTCCAGGATCGGCTGGTGGATGGAAGGCCCCTGTATGAGTGGGTCGGTGAGAAAGTGGATGAATGGGGCCGGGATCATATGGGAAAAAAATACAGTTACATTGGGGCTGTGATTGGCGCTACCTATCCGGAGATGGGAAAGACTCTGCGGAAGTTAATGCCGCAGACCTTTTTCCTGGTGCCGGGCTATGGCGCGCAGGGGGCCAAAGGCGCTGATTTGGTGAACTTTTTCAATGAGGACGGTCTGGGAGCCATTGTGAATTCTTCCAGGGGGATTATAGCGGCTTATCAACAGGAGGCTTATGCGGCCTATGGAGAGGACGGGTATTCGCAGGCTTCCAGAAAGGCGGTGGAAGACATGACGGCGGATATACGACAGGCATTGGAGAGTGTTTAGGAACGGCAGAGGGAAATTATAATGAAACAAAAGGAAAATTGCAGAGTAATTGAGCAGGAACGGATTGGCCGGGAAATCTACAGCCTGTGGCTGGAAACGGATACCATTGCCAAGGAAGCGGCGCCAGGGCAGTTTGTGATGCTGTATGGCAAAGAGGGCAGTCGCCTTCTGCCCCGGCCTATCAGCATTTGCCAGACAAAAGGATCGGCGCTTCGGCTGGCGTACCGGGTTGTTGGGAGTGGGACCCAAGAGTTTTCACACCTTGAGCCAGGCCACAGGCTGGAGACGCTTGGGCCTTTGGGACAGGGGTTTCCGCTTCAAGAGGCCCAGGGAAAGAAAACGCTTTTGCTGGGCGGAGGCATCGGCATTCCGCCTATGCTGGAGACGGCGGCCCGTCTGGAAGGGGATGTGACGGCTGTGCTGGGGTATCGGGATGAAGTGTTCTTGAAAGATGAGTTTGAGAAATTTTGTCCGGTGGCGTTCGCCACAGAAGACGGCAGTGGCGGCGTGAAGGGCAATGTGTTGGATGCGGTCCGGGAACAGGGGCTACAGGCGGATGTGATTTTTGCCTGCGGTCCAGCGCCCATGTTGCGGGCCATACAAGCGTATGCAAAGGAAAAGCGTATTTTGTGTTGGATTTCTATGGAAGAACGGATGGCTTGCGGCATTGGCGCATGTCTGGGATGCGTTTGTGACACGGTGGAGGAGGACCCCCATTTGCGGGTGTACCGGAAGCGGGTATGTAAGGACGGCCCTGTTTTCTTAAGTACGGAGGTGGAATTATGAAGCCAGAAATCCATATGAATGTGGAAATAGCGGGGGTGGAGTTCAAGAATCCGGTTATGACGGCTTCGGGCACTTTCGGATCTGGGGCGGAATATGGAGAATACGTGGATCTGAACCGGCTGGGGGCGGTGGTGACCAAAGGGGTGGCCAGCGTTCCCTGGAGTGGGAATCCCACGCCACGGATTGCGGAGACTTATGGTGGAATGCTCAATGCGGTGGGCTTGCAAAACCCTGGCGTGGAGACGTTTTGTCAGAGGGATCTTCCTTTTCTGAAGCAGTACGATACTCGTGTGATTGTGAATGTATGCGGCAAAACCGTGGAAGACTATTGTCAGGTGGCCGAACGACTGGCAGAGGAATCGGTGGATATGCTGGAAATCAATGTTTCATGTCCAAACGTAAAAGAAGGCGGAATTGCCTTCGGCCAGGATGCGAAGGCGCTGGAAGAGATCACCTGGCAGGTGAAAAGATATGCGAAGCAGCCAATTATTATGAAATTGAGTCCGAACGTGGCGGACATCGGGGAGATGGCCCGGGCGGCTGAGGCCGGAGGCGCGGACGCGCTGTCGCTTATCAACACGCTTACAGGAATGAAAATTGACGTGCACAAAAAGGCGTTTGCGCTAGCTAATCGAACGGGCGGGCTTTCCGGCCCAGCTATCAAGCCAGTAGCTGTTCGGATGGTTTATGAAGCGTCCCATGCAGTAAAACTTCCGGTTATCGGAATGGGCGGCATACAAAATGCGGAGGATGCGGTGGAATTTTTATTGGCAGGGGCTACGGCAGTGTCGGTGGGAACGGCGAATTTTGCCAACCCTTGTGTTACGCAAGAGATTGTCGCAGGCATGGAAGCGTATATGGAACAATATGCCATTAAAGATATTCGAAGTTTAATCGGAGCCGTGTGATTTTCACTTTATATTGAACGCATTGAAAAACGCGGGGGTTTATGGTGTGCTCGGGATTATTATGAAAGTTCTGTCAGAAGGGTGAATGACGGGGCAGTTTTGTGAGAGCTGGATAAAAAGGGATAATAGGTGGAAACCTTGAAAATTAGGAGGTTAAAAAGGCGATGGAAGCATATAAGCGGGAATTTATTGAGTTTATGATTGACTGTGACGTTCTGAAATTCGGTGATTTTGTGACCAAAAGCGGGAGGAAAACGCCGTTTTTTGTCAACACGGGATTTTACCGGACAGGAGCGCATTTGCGGAAGCTGGGTCAGTATTATGCCCAGGCGATAAAAGAGGCTTTTGGTCTGGAATTTGACGTGCTGTTTGGACCGGCTTATAAGGGCATACCCCTGGCGGTGGCTACGTCCATGGCCATCAGTGAGGTCTATGGCAAGGAGATTGGGTACTGCGCCAATCGAAAGGAAGTAAAGGACCATGGCGATAAAGGAATTTTGCTGGGAAGCCCTCTCGCCGACGGTGACCGGGTGGCGCTCATTGAAGATGTGACCACGGCGGGCACTTCCATCGCGGAGACGATGCCGATTCTAAAGGCGCAGGGAGAGTTGCAGCTGGTGGGTCTGGTTGTGTCGGTGGACCGGATGGAACGGGGGCAGGGGACGAAAAGCGCCCTTTGCGAAATTGAGGAAAAATACGGGCTGCGCACTGCGTCTATTGTTACGATGAAAGAAGTAGTAGAGCATTTGCACAACCGTCCTTATCAGGGAAAGGTGATTATTGACGATGACATGAAAGCTGCCATTGACGCTTACTATGAACAGTACGGGGCGGAAGAATAAAATTTTAGCTAGGTGCAGCAGACAGTATTTTAAGGCATACAGGCAGAAATTCGGAATTTGTTCCTAATAAATAAAACGGAGTTCAAAATCGTGTCTAAATTCGCTCTGTATTTATTAGGTCCAAATTCCCGTTACGAAATGAACATTTTGCAAAGACTTATGTATATTAATTTAGAAAAGGAGATTCATATATGAATGAAAAAATATACAAGACTATATCGCAGGCAGGGGTAATGAATCTAACAATCGGAATTGCCATATCTATCATCGGTTTGGCCAGTGGCGTGCTGATGATTGTCAACGGCGCCCGGCTATTAAAAAGGAAGTATGAGATAACTATATAGGAGGGGCAGCCTGGAGAGGTTTTGTTGAGGATGGAGTTGTGAGGGAAAAAACAAAAAAACAGATTCGTCGCGTGGGAATATTCCTGTTTATGGTATATATGGGACTGTTGGTGTATTTTTTGTTTTTTGCGGAGTCCTATGGAAGGGTAGGGGAGTTGGAACGGGAGTACCGGTACAATTTGATACTTTTTAGGGAAATACGCAGATTTTGGGTCTATCGAGATCAGGTAGGCATCCCGGCCATGGCACTGAACATTTTTGGAAATGTGATTGGATTTATTCCGTTTGGCTATATCATTCCCGTTATCAACCACCGTTTCCGGAATTGGCTGCTGATAACCGTCAGCGGTTTTTCCCTAAGCCTTTGTGTGGAGACTGCGCAGTTGGTTTTTCGGGTGGGAAGTTTTGATGTGGATGATCTAATGTTGAATACATTGGGGGCTTTATTGGGGTATGTATTCTTTTGGGTCTGCAATGAAATCAGGAGGCGTTTATATGGCAAAACGATATAGATACGCGTTTGCACAGCAGAAGCAGGCGGAAGGCGGAATATATTCCGTGGTTCTGGCTGTGATTTCTTTTATTCTGTTTTTGGCGGCAGTGTCCGTTTCCTTTTTCTTGCGGGAATATGTGATCAGCCAGGCGTTGATTGGGGGAATCAGCATTTGCGCTATGCTGCTGGCGGTTTATGGATTTTTCATGGGACTGATCAGCTTTTCCGCAAAGGATAGATCCCATTCTCTGTGCACGGCGGGGGCGATTGCAAACGGTCTTCTTATGGTTGGCTGGCTGGGGCTGTATTTGATGGGGATTTCTTAGGAGGGCATATGCGGGAGAGGATAGAGAAGCAGATGGATTTTCTGCGGGAGATTGATAAGTTAAAGAGCATAGGGCGGCAAAATTATCTGATGGACGGGGTCCGCAAGGAGAACGATGCGGAACATTCCTGGCATCTGGCCATGTGCGCCCTGGTTCTTCAGGAATATATGCCGGAGCCGGTGGACGTGGCCAGGACGGTGGAGCTGGTTCTGATTCACGATCTGGTGGAAATATGGGCGGGCGACGCGTACGCCTATGACGCGCAGGCCCAGGCAGCGCAGCATGAGAAAGAAGTGCAGGCGGCGGAAAAATTGTTCGGTATGTTGCCGGAAGATCAGCGGGAGTATTTCAAGAGGCTGTGGGAGGAATTTGAGGCATGTGAAACCGGAGAGTCCAGATTCGCCCGCGTTATGGATAACTGTCAGCCGTTGCTCTTGAATGACGCTTCTGGTGGAAAAAGCTGGCGGGAGCATGGCATAGCCAAGGAGCAGGTGTATAAGCGCAACGAGCGGGTGAGAAATTGGGCGCCGGAAGTCTGGGAGTATATGGACAGCCTGATTCAAAAACATGTGGAATTGGGAAATCTATCGGTAAAACAAGATTCAGACGCGTAAAGGAGGTAGGTAAACGTTGGAGGAATTATTGGAAGAACGGTGGGAGCTGGCCATCCGGCGGGTCAGGGAGATTTCGCAGGAAGATCCCCAGGGAGATCCGTGGAAGGAGTATTTCTGTAAGGTGGCGGGGTTCTTGAAACTGGCTGTGGAGGCGGGCAGTGGGTGGAGCCGGTTTTCCACGGAAGAGAAGCGCAAGTGGAACGAAGCTTTGTATCAGGATATTTTGCCAGCCAACTACGGGCATTCCTATGGAAATCCCACCTATGCGGCAGAGCGGCTGGGGGAGTGCGGCAAATACTTATGTTTTCTGTATGCGGAGCTGCGAGGGATGGTAGTCTACGCCATGGAGCGCCGGCTCTGGGACATGACGGTGATTTGCGAACTGTTTCTGGAAGTCTACGGGCTGGCTGAACCGGGTGAGGCGCCGAAGGCCAGGGAAATCCGGGATGCGCTGTATTGGTATGTGAGCGATTACTGTGAGGAGATGATTGAGAGGCGCATTGGGGAACAGTTGGACCCAGCGTGCGCTTTTGCGTCGCGAATTCTTATGGAAGCGGATCTGCAGTCGGAAGACTACTTATATGATTTTGGGGAATATGTGACGGACAGCGAACGTCAGGTGGCCGCTTTTCTTAGAAATTTGAGTGAGGAAGAGATTGAGCGCATGGCCCGCACGTACACGGAGGGCTACCGGATGGGATTTGTCATCGCCCACAAGGATTTGTCTAAGAAAAAGACAGTGAATATCCGGTACTGTCTGGGATTCGAGCGGGTGGCGCGCGAAGCGGTGGAACAGTTTCGGCAAATGGGGCTGGAGCCAGTGATTTACCGGGCGGCTGTCCATGTGGTCAACAAGCGGCAGCAGCATCGGATTGGCTATTACGGACACATCCCAAATCCTCAGTTCGATTACGATCATCGGGGGGATGCGGCCTTGTTTCTGGATGAGGATTTCGTCCAGCGCAGGCTGCGGGCCACCCAGCGGGCGTACGACAAATACCGGGACTGGGCAGACGTGCATGCGGGCCCGGCGGTGATGGAAATCTTCGGTGAAACGCCGTTTACGCCTAAGAGTCAGCCGGAAGCCTTCGTCTTGTCAGAAAGTCAGCAGAAACTGCAGGTCTCTTGCGACAACCAGGTTTCCCAGATTACCAACCGTTACATCAAAGGCGAAGAGCGCAGTTTCACCATCATCGCCTGGCCAGTTCCGGAGATTGCGGGAGATGGTCCGGGATCAAAAGAGCGGTTTGAAGAGATTTTTCGGGAAGTGGTGAAAATCAATACGCTGGACGCGAAAATGTACGGGGAGATTCAGCAGACGATTATTCAGGCGTTGGACCAGGGCCAGCGTGTGCACGTCCAGGGAAAAAGCGGCAACCGGACAGACCTGACCGTGGCCATTCATCCGCTGGAAGATGTGCATACACAGACAGCTTTCGAAAACTGTGTGGCGGATGTGAACATCCCTGTGGGGGAAGTGTTTACGTCGCCTCAACTGGCGGGCACAAGCGGTGTGCTCCATGTAAGTCAGGTTTATCTAAACGGGCTTTTGTACCGGGATCTGGAGCTGACCTTTCAAGACGGAATGATTTGCGAATACCGATGCGCCAACTTCCCCAAAGAGGCGGACAACCGGAATTTTATTCGGGAAAATCTCCTGTATCATCACGAAACGCTGCCCATGGGGGAATTTGCCATCGGCACAAACACCACGGCCTATGTGGCGGCCAGGAAATATGGCATTGAGGACAAACTTCCCATATTAATTGCGGAGAAAATGGGTCCTCACTTCGCGGTGGGTGACACTTGTTATAGCTGGTCAGAGGACATTCCGGTGCATAATCCGGACGGTAGGGAGGTCATTGCCAGAGATAACGAGATTTCTCTGTTGCGCAAACAAGACAAAAGTAAGGCTTATATGGGTTGCCATACGGATATCACTATCCCCTACGACGAGCTGGGGCATATACAGGTTCTCACCGAAGATGGCCCGGTGACTATTCTGGAAAACGGACGGTTCGCGCTTCCAGGTACAGAGAGCTTGAATGCTCCGTTTGAGGAAAAAGAATAGCGAATGGATTGTTGAGGAAAATGTTATGAAAAAGAAAGGAAAACGTTTGACGGCAGGATTTCTGGCAGTTCTGTTGCTGCTTACGGTTCTGCCCATTCAAGATGTGCAGGCGGCAAGCCAGTCTGATGGCATCCCAGTACAGCAAGTCAGCGCGGGAGAAGCGCATACGGCAGTGGTAAAGGCCGATGGAAGTATGTGGATCTGGGGTAGCAACGGTTATGGGCAGCTGGGGACCGGAGACAAGAATAGAAGGCTTAGTCCGGTGAAAATTCTGGATCATGTGGCCAGAGTCAGCCTGGGAGAGGGAAACAGCAGTGCGGCGCTCAAAGAAGACGGAAGCCTGTGGATGTGGGGATTTAACTACTATGGGCAGCTGGGAACCGGTGATAAGACCGACCGCCTGAAACCTGTGAAAATCCTGACCAATGTGAAAAGCGTCACGCTGGGACTTTCTTGCGGCAGCGCGGCCATCACCAAAGATGGAAGCCTCTATACCTGGGGCAAAAACAGTTACGGTCGGTTGGGGACAGGCGACGAAAAGGATATTACCACGCCGAAAAAAGTTATGTCCAATGTGGCTAGTGTGGCGTTGGGACAGAATCACGCCGCTGCCATCAAAACGGATGGAAGCCTGTGGACCTGGGGGTATAACTATTGTGGCCAGTTGGGAAACGGAGATTCCAAAACACAGAAATCTTATGCGCCAGTGAAGATCCTGGACAATGTGAAAAGCGTCAGTTTGAGCAAAGATTACAGCGCGGCGATTAAAAAAGATGGAAGTCTGTGGACTTGGGGCAACAATATTCAAGGCCGTCTGGGGATTGGCGTCGCTGAAGAGGGACAAGCGGCAAAACACTTTAGTCCGCTGAAAATTATGGACAACGTCAAAATCGTCAGCCCGGGAGAGAACGGCTGTGCAGCGGTGCAAAACGATGGGACGTTATGGACCTGGGGCAATAACGAGCGTGGCCAATTGGGCACAGGAGACGAAGTGAAGCGTCTAAAACCTGTGAAAATCCTAAGCGGCGTGACAGATGTCAGTATGGCGCGGCTTCATGGAGGAGCGGTGAAAACGGACGGAAGCCTGTGGATGTGGGGGACGAACAGCCACTGTGCACTGGGAATCGGCAAAGAGACTGGACTGACCGTATATTCCGTCCCGGTTCAGATTCCTGTGCCGGGCAAGGCGGACGCCAGCCAAAAGCCAGGCAAGCCTCAGGTGACAAGCGTGACCAATGTGGCGGCGGGAATTACCGTTAAATGGGGGAAAGTTTCCAATGCCACCGGATATTATATATACCGCAAAACAGGAAATGGGAAGTGGAAACAAATTGCCAAGGTCAGCGGGGCTGGCACATTAAGCTATAAAGACGCCTCCGTAAAGTCCAAAAACGGCACAGCCTATACTTACAGCGTATGCGCCTATAACAGCACAGCCACAGGAGACTACAACAAAACTGGTAAAACAATCCTGCGGCTCACCGCGCCGACCTTTTCCAGCGCAGTCAACAAAGCTACCCGAAAAGCTAAAGTAAGCTGGAAACGTAACGCCAAGGCTGCCGGCTATCAGATCCAGTATGGCGCATCCAGCAAATTTACAGGAGCCAAGAAAATAAAAGTCACGCCGGGTAAAGCCACATCAAAAACATTGACCAAGCTGGCCAAAGGCAAGACATACTATATCCGCATTCGCTGCTATAAAAAATCTGGCGGTGTCACCTCTTACAGCGCGTGGAGCAGTTCCAAAAAAGTGAAGATTAAGAAATAACCGCAGGAGCGCCTATTGACAAAGGGAAACTGTGCATACTAAAATAAACCTATATGCACCCATATGTGAGCGCACTGCTACAAATAAAAGTTGTGCGGGCGCATTTGGCGCCCTATGAGAAAAGACAGGAGGTACGGCAAATGGCGAAAGTAGGAATTGTAATGGGCAGCGATTCAGATATGCCCGTGATGAGAAAAGCGGCGGAAATATTGGACAAACTGGGCGTGGAGTATGAGATGCGCATCATTTCAGCCCACAGGGAACCGGATGTGTTCTTTGAATACGCCAAATCCGCAGAGAAAAAAGGCTGGAAAGTAATTATCGCAGGGGCCGGAATGGCGGCGCACCTGCCGGGCATGTGCGCGGCTATCTTCCCCATGCCGGTGATTGGGATTCCCATGCACACCACATCTTTGGGCGGGCGGGACTCCCTGTACTCCATTGTGCAGATGCCATCCGGGATTCCGGTGGCTACAGTGGCCATAAACGGCGGGGCCAATGCGGGTCTTTTGGCGGCCAAGATTCTGGCCACGTCTGATGAGGAATTGCTGGAACGGTTGAAAGATTATGCCAAAGAATTAAAAGAGCAGGTGGAGGCCAAAGACGCCCGTCTGCAGCAGACGGGATACGAGAATTATTAGGAGGACATTATGGACTATAAGAAAGCGGGCGTGGACATCGAGGCGGGCTACCGCTCGGTGGAGCTGATGAAAAAGCATATCGGCCGGACCATGCGCCCGGAGGTACTTACAGATATTGGCGGATTTTCCGGAGCGTTTTCTCTGGGTGGATTTGGGCAAATGGAAAAGCCCACCTTGGTTTCTGGAACGGACGGCGTGGGAACCAAGTTGAAGCTGGCGTTTTTGCTGGACAAACACGACACGGTGGGCATTGACTGTGTGGCTATGTGCGTCAATGACATTGCCTGCGGCGGCGCACAGCCATTATTTTTCCTGGATTACATTGCCTGCGGCAAGAATTTTCCGGAGAAAATCGCTCAGATTGTCAGCGGCGTGGCGGAAGGCTGCGTCCAGGCGGGAGCGGCCCTGGTAGGCGGTGAGACTGCGGAGATGCCGGGATTCTACCCGGAGGACGAATACGATCTGGCCGGATTTGCTGTGGGCGTAGTGGATGAGAAAGACTTGATTACTGGTAAAGACATCAAGGCCGGGGATGTGCTGGTGGGCATGGCTTCCTCCGGCGTGCATAGCAACGGATTTTCCCTGGTGCGAAAAGTTTTTGACATGAACCGGAAATCTCTGGATACTTATTACGACGAATTGGGCGCTACGTTGGGAGAGACGCTTTTGGCTCCCACAAAAATCTATGTGAAGGCGTTGTCTTCCATCCGGGACGCCCATGTGCATATTCATGGCTGCTGCCATATCACCGGAGGCGGTTTTTACGAAAACATTCCGCGGATGCTGCCAGAGGGCGTGCATGCCTGGATTAAGAAAGACAGTTATCCTGTTTTGCCTATTTTCCATTTGTTGGCCAAAGTGGGCAACGTGGAGGAAAAAGCGATGTACAATACGTATAACATGGGACTGGGCATGATGGTGGCTGTGGATGCCGCGGACGTGGAGAAAACCATGGCGGCTATAAAAGAAGCCGGGGAAACGCCCTATGTGGTGGGAGAAGTTGCGTCCGGCGATAAAGGGGTGACCATATGTTAAAGATAGCGGTTCTGGTTTCCGGCGGTGGGACGAACCTGCAGGCGATTCTGGAGGCCATAGATGAAGGCCGGATTACCAACGCGTCCATCCAGGCGGTAATCAGCAACAACGCGGATGCGTATGCCCTGGAGCGCGCCAGAAATCACGGAGTGGAGGCTGTCTGCGTCTCGCCGGATTCCTATGAGAGACGCGATCTTTACCACCAGGCGTTGGTGAAAACGGTGCAGTCCTATGGGGTGGATCTGGTGGTTCTGGCCGGGTGCATGGTGGTGATGCCGAAGGAAATGATTGAAGCCTATCCCAACCAGATTATCAATGTGCATCCGGCGCTAATTCCTTCTTTCAGCGGCACGGGCTGTTACGGGCTGCTGGTCCATGAGAAAGCTTTAAGCCGGGGCGTGAAAATCACCGGAGCTACGGTGCATTTTGTGGACGAAGGCACCGACACGGGGCCGATTATATTACAAAAAGCAGTGGAAGTTAAGGCGGGCGATACGCCGGAAACCCTGCAGCGGCGGGTGATGGAGCAGGCGGAGTGGAAGATTCTTCCCAAGGCCATTGATTTGATTGCGAACGGTAAAGTGACGGTGGAAAATAACAAAGCAGTGATAAAGGAGTAAGAACGTATGAAAATACTTATCGTAGGCGGAGGGGGAAGAGAGCACGCGATCGCATGGAGTGTGGCGAAAAGCCCGAAGACAGACAAAATATACTGTGCCCCCGGCAATGGAGGAATTGGAGAGTACGCGGAGTGCGTGGACATCGGGGCCATGGAGTTTGATAAACTGGTTGCCTTTGCCAAGGAAAAGGCCATTGACTTGACCATTATCGGTATGGATGACCCTCTGGCGGGGGGCATTGTGGATGAGTTCGAGAAGGCCGGGCTAAAAGTATTCGGTCCCCGGAAAAACGCTGCCATCATAGAAGGCTCCAAGGCGTTTTCAAAAGATTTGATGAAGAAATACAACATCCCCACGGCAGCGTACGAGAATTTCGACGACCCGGCAGAGGCGCTTAAATACCTGGAAAGCGCCCAGTTTCCCATTGTGTTAAAGGCCGACGGCCTGGCTCTGGGCAAAGGCGTGCTCATCTGCCAGACGCTTCAGGAAGCCAAAGACGGCGTAAAAACCATTATGGAAGACAAGAAATTCGGCGATGCGGGAAATACTATGGTTATCGAAGAATTTATGACGGGCCGGGAAGTGTCCGTGTTGGCTTTCGTAGATGGGAAGACGGTGAAAACCATGACTTCCGCCCAGGATCACAAGAGGGCCAAAGACGGCGACCAGGGCTTGAATACTGGCGGTATGGGCACATTTTCACCCAGTCCGTTCTATACGCCGGAAATCGATGATTTCTGTCAGAAAAAAATTTTCCAGCCCACAGTGGACGCTATGGCAAAAGAAGGACGGCCCTTTACAGGAATCCTGTTCTTCGGGCTGATGCTCACGGAAAATGGGCCGAAGGTTCTGGAGTACAATGCCCGTTTCGGCGATCCGGAAGCGCAGGTGGTGTTGCCCAGGATGGAGAACGATATCATAGATGTGATAGAGGCGTGCCTGGAGGGCAGGCTTGCCGATGTGGACTTGACTTTTGAGGACAATGCGGCGGTGTGCGTGGTGCTGGCTTCTGAAGGTTATCCCCAGGCTTACGAGAAAGGCATCCCCATGCACGGATTTGAGCGGTTCAAAGGGAAGGACGGCTATTACTGTTTCCATGCGGGGACCAAGCTGGACGGGGATGCCATCGTCACCAACGGGGGTCGGGTGCTGGGCATTACGGCAAAGGGCAAGGACTTGAAAGAAGCTCGCAAGAACGCCTATGAGGCCACCGAGTGGATTGAATTTGCAAACAAGTATATGAGAAACGATATTGGAAAAGCTATTGACGAAGCATAAGAGGTTTATGGGCTGATTTATGAGTCAAATGGAATGGGGAAGGCTTTTGCGGAAGCTTTCCCCTTATACTATACAAAAGGGGCTGCGGTATTTAAAGCATTACGGATGGAAAGAATTCTGGGTGCGCCTAAGCGAGCGGTTTGAGCCGGAAGAAGTGCCTTATGGGCCATGGTATGAAGCGTATCGTCCCACCGAAGAAGCGCTTATGCGGCAGCGAAAGAAGAAGTGGAAAGAAAAGCCGAAAATCAGCATAGCGGTTCCCGCCTTCAAAACGCCGGAGAACTTCCTGCGGGAGATGATGGAATCTGTGCAGGCGCAGACCTATGACAACTGGGAATTGTGCATTGTAAATGCCGGATTTGAAGAGGGCGGCATCGAGAGAATACTGGCAGAATACGCAGACCAGGACCCTCGTATCCGCTATGAGAACCTTTCGGAGAATCTGGGTATTTCGGAGAACACCAACCGGGCATTTGCCATGGCGCAGGGAGATTACGTGGGGCTTTTGGATCACGACGACTTGTTGGCGCCCAATGCCTTCTATGAAATTGTCAGCGCTTTGGAGAAAGACGACGGGATTGACTGCATTTACACCGATGAAGATAAAGTGACCACGGATTTGTCGGAACATTTCCAACCCCATCTGAAACCGGATTTCAATCTGGACCTGCTCCGGTCTAACAATTACATCACGCACTTCTTTCTTGCGCGTCGCCAGTTGGTGGAGGAGGTGGGAGGGTTTCGCCGGGAATTTGACGGCGCCCAGGATTACGATTTTATTTTGCGCTGTACGGAAAAAGCGGAGAAAATCTGTCATATTCCGGAAATTCTGTATCACTGGCGGACGCATAAGTCCTCCACAGCGGATAATCCGGCCAGCAAGATGTACGCTTTTGAAGCGGGAAAACGGGCCATTGAGGAGCATTTGAAGCGGATGGATACGCCAGGAAAAGTATCCCACACCATGGATCTGGGATTTTACCGGGTGGTCTATCCGATACGCCATGAAGAATTGATTTCCATTGTAATTCCCAATAAGGATGAGAAGGAGACTTTGGAGAAATGTCTGCGTTCCATCGAGGAGAAATCCACGTATAAGAATTACGAGATTATCATTGTGGAAAATAACAGCGCCACGGATGAGATTTTTGCATATTATCGGGAATTAAAGAAGAAAGATAATATACAGATAGCTGTCTGGGAGGGGGCGTTTAACTATTCGGCCATCAATAATTACGGCGTTTCCCTGGCCAAAGGCAAATATATTCTGTTTTTGAACAATGATATTGAGGTCATCGCGCCGGACTGGATGGAGGAGATGCTGGGGCACTGCCAGCGGCCGGAAGTGGGGGCGGTGGGCGCAAGGCTCTATTATCCCGACGACACCATTCAGCATGCTGGGTGCATTTTGGGCATCGGGGGCATTGCTGGGCATATGTTCGTGGGGATGCCGAGAGAGAGGACCGGATATATGCACAAAGCGGCGCTTCAGCAGGACTTAAGCGCAGTGACGGCCGCCTGTATGATGGTGAAGGCGAAAGCGTTTCAGGAGGCTGGAGGATTTACGCAAGAATTGGCGGTGGCCTTTAACGATATTGATCTGTGTTTGAAAATCCGGCGGTTGGGATATTTGGTGGCCTACGACCCTTATGTGGAAATGTACCACTATGAGTCCAAGAGCAGGGGAGCCGAGGACAATAAGGAAAAGGTGCGCCGTTTTCAAAAGGAAATCGAGTATATGCGCAGTCACTGGCTGCCCCTTTTGAAACAGGGCGATCCTTACTATAATAAGAACCTTTCCCTGACCAAATGGAACTATTCTTTGAGACCGATTGAGACGGATGGAAGAGGGTGAGACCATGGTAAATGTTACAGTTGTAATACCTAATTATAATGGCATCGCCTATCTTCCAGACTGTCTGGACGCGCTGCGTCGCCAGCGGTATTCGGGATTTGACACGATTGTGGTGGACAATGGTTCCACAGACGGCAGTCAGGAGCTTCTGGATAAGGATTATCCGGAGGTGAAGGTGATTCGTCTGCCAAAGAATCAAGGATTTTGCGGGGCCGTCAATGTGGGGATTCGGGCGTGCAAGACTCCGTTTGTGATTCTTTTGAATAACGATACGGAGGCGGCTCCTGGATTTGTGGGTGGGCTTTTGCAGGCCATTCAGAAAGATGCGCGTCGGTTTTCGTGCAGCGCCAAGATGGTCCAGTTCCAGGACCGGGAGCGAATCGACGACGCGGGAAATTATTATACGGCCCTTGGATGGGCCTACGCCCGGGGAAAGGGAGAGCCTCAGAGGGATTACTGCCGGGAGAGGAAAATATTTGCCTCCTGCGCGGGAGCGGCCATTTACCGCAGGGACATTCTGGAGCGGCTGGGCTGTTTTGACGAGGCGCATTTTGCCTATCTGGAAGATGTGGACGTGGGCTATCGCGCCCGGATACAGGGGTATGTGAATGTGTTTGCCCCAAAAGCCGTGGTCTGCCATGTGGGCAGCGCAACCACCGGCTCCCGCTACAATTCTTTTAAAGTGCAGTATTCGGCCAGGAACAATATTTACCTGATTTATAAAAATATGCCCTTTTTTCAGATAGTTTTGAATCTGCCTTTTCTGGCCGTGGGCTTTTTGATAAAATTTCTCTTTTTCGTCAAAAAAGGACTGGGAAGGGAGTATATATCGGGTTTGTTGCAGGGGGTGAAGATTTGCGAAAAAAATAAAAAAGTAAGATTTTCTGCTGAAAATTTATGGAATTATTGTAAAATACAGTGGGAATTATGGGTGAATATCTTCAGAACTCTGACAAAATAATGGATTGTTTTACAAAAATTTTATGATAAATAAGGAATATTTTATTGCCTTTTAGGGGCAACTACTATATAGTATATTTGATAAAATCAATTGAGGTGAGTAAAATTGATTAAAGACAACCAAAGGTATTTTAATCGTCTGCATGTGGTATTTGATGCTTTGGTCATCGCATTGTCTTATGTGGCGGCCTGGTTTCTTAAATTCCAGGGACCTTATTCCGAAACCTCGGTTCGGGCGCTTTCTTTTGAACAGTATATGTTTGCGCTGGTATTCATTGTGCCCGGATTTTTGATTTTATATTATGCTTTTAACTTATATACGCCGAAGCGTGTACAGGGGCGCAGGCTGGAACTGGCCAATATAACCAAGGCCAATACGCTGGGCGTGTTCCTGATTATGGTGGCGCTTTATGTGCTGCGCATTATCGATTTTTCCCGTTCCGTAATCTTTATCTTCTACGGCATCGACATTGTGGCGGAGACTGTGCTGCGCAATGCCATAAGATATGTGCTGCGGGATATGCGCCGTCGCGGCTTTAACCAGAAACATATTTTGCTGGTGGGCTACAGCCGGGCGGCGGAAGAGTATATAGACAGAATTATAGCCAATCCCCAGTGGGGCTATACCATCCAGGGCATTTTGGATGACGAAGTGCAGGCGAAGACGGAGTACAAGGGAATCCCGGTAATTGGGGAAATCTCCAGTCTTATGCCCATATTGCTGGAAAATCATCTGGATGAAATCGCGATTACGCTGGGGCTGGGCGAATATTACAGGCTGGAAGAAATTGTGAGTCTTTGTGAGAAGTCGGGCGTGCATACAAAGTTTATTCCCGATTATAATAATATTATACCCACAAAGCCCTATACGGAGGATATTCTGGGACTTCCGGTGATTAACATACGGCATGTGCCTTTGACCAATAATTTCTTGGCCGTGTTAAAGCGACTTATTGATATCGTGGGGTCTGTCTGCGGGCTTGTGGTGGCGTCCCCTGTGATGTTGCTGGCGTGCATGATGATTAAGCTTACGTCGCCGGGACCGCTGATTTATAAACAGGAGCGGGTAGGTCTTCACAATAAAATTTTTCAAATGTATAAGTTCCGTTCTATGGAGGTGCAGAAAGAGAGCGAAGAGAAGAAAGCATGGACCACGAAAGACGATCCCCGCGTAACCGGGATCGGAAAGCTAATGCGTCGGACGAGCATTGATGAGCTGCCGCAGCTTTTCAACATCTTAAGAGGCGACATGAGTCTGGTGGGGCCAAGGCCGGAGAGGCCGTTTTTCGTGGAAAAGTTCCGGGAAGAGATTCCCAGATATATGGTCAAGCATCAGGTACGGCCGGGACTGACTGGCTGGGCGCAGGTGAATGGATACCGGGGGGATACATCCATCCGCAAGCGCATAGAATATGATTTGTATTATATTGAGAACTGGACGCTGGGGTTTGACGTGAAGATTCTTGTTTTGACCATATTCAAAGGATTTGTAAACAAAAACGCGTATTGAAAGTAAGGGGAAAAACATGGCTAGAAGAGGAACCAAGAAAAGGATCGCATTGTTTGTAGGGGAATTAATTATTCTTCTGCTTCTGATTGGGGGGCTGTTCGTGTATGGGCAGATCAATTCCCGCCTGAATCAGATAGATGGAGAAGAGTTGGGAAATGTGGAAATGAACGTGGTCGCCAGTGAGAAGATGACCGGTTACCAGAACATTGCCCTCTTCGGCGTGGATTCCCGTGGGGAAGGGTCTGATATGGCGGTGAATAACAGTGACACGATTATCATTGCCAGTATCAATAACGACACGAAAGCGGTGAAATTGGTATCCGTATACAGAGACACCCTTCTGAATGTGGGAAATGACTCTTACCATAAGGCAAATTCCGCCTATATGGCCGGAGGAGCCAGCCAAGCGGTTTCCATGTTAAATACGAATCTGGATTTGCAGATTCAGGATTACGTGACTGTGGATATGTCCGCATTGGTAAAGGTGATTGACTTGCTGGGAGGTTTGACGATTGAGATGACCGCAGATGAGGTGGTTCATATGAACAACTACTGCGTGGAGACTTCCGAAATCACAGGCCAGGACTATACCCGGATTGAGCCGGAGGTGGCGGGAATATACGAACTGAATGGCGTGCAAGCCACTTCTTACGCCAGAATCCGCTATACGGCGGGTCTGGATTTTGAGCGGACGGAGAGACAGAGACTGATTTTGCAGAAACTGGTGCAAAAGGCCAAGAAGTCCAGCCTGGGCACGTTGTCCAGCATTATGGATGAAGTGTTCCCGTTGGTGAAGACCTCTTTATCTAAATCGCAGATTTTTGATATGGGCGCCGGAATGTTATCCTATTCTTTTGATGAGACATGCGGTTTTCCTTATGAGCATACAGAAAAGGATATAGAAGGGAAAGGGAGCGTGGTGCTTCCAGTTACCTTGGATACAAATGTAAAAGAATTGCACAAGTTCTTGTTCAAAGATGACAATTACAGTCCTTCAGACGTAGTTGTGCACCGCAGTGAGAAGATTGCGGAGATTGGCGGCATTGAGGTGACGAAGGACAGCGATTCTTCAGAAAAAGACAGTATGTCGGAGACCCAGACCAGTACGCCAGAGTCAGATTATACGGAGGATTATCAGGAAACCAGTGATCCTACAGAGACGGAATATACAGACAGTTATCAGGATTATGGTTCAGAATATACAGATACTTCATATGTGGATACGTATGATTCCAGCCAGCAGTCCCAGGAACCGTACAGTGGGGATACTTACCAGGATACATCCTATCCCACGGATGATGGCAGCGGAGGGCAGTCCCAGGATAATCAGTCATGGTAAAGAAAGAGAATCCCATTCAATGGGATTCTTTTCTTTCTATGAGTCAATGGAAGCAGGAGATAAAATATGGAAAATTATGAATTCCAGGTTGATGTTTTGATTCCCACCTATAAGCCAGGTAAGGAATTTGGAAAAATTTTGGACAGGCTGTATAGGCAGCGATATCCCATACACAGTGTGATTATCATGAATACAGAGGAGCGGTTCTGGGATTCGGCCTGGGAGGCGGGACGGCAGAACATGCAAGTGTATCATATAGCCAAGGCGGAGTTTGACCACGGTGGAACAAGAAGGCGGGGGGCGGAGTACGCCACAGGGGATATTCTCGTGTGCATGACCCAGGACGCATGGCCGAAGAACCGGGATATGCTGAGCAATTTGATCCGGCCGCTTTTACAGCCCCAGGTGGCGGCCAGTTACGCCAGACAACTCCCATCTAAGAAAGCCCACTGTATAGAGGCGTATACCCGAAGGTTTAACTACCCAGAGAAAAGCCAGGTGAAATGGAAGGCAAATTTGGAGGAAC
Organism: uncultured Lachnospiraceae bacterium; assembly: GCA_910588775.1. GTDB lineage: Bacteria > Bacillota > Clostridia > Lachnospirales > Lachnospiraceae > MGBC164599. The sequence continues at coordinate 53,824 of CAJURH010000005.1, read as the reverse complement.
AGGGAATTAAGACATATTTTTGTTCCAATGTGTGCGCGGCCTACAACCGGGAAATCTATGTGGAACAGGGGGGATTTGTCCCGAGGACTATTTTCAACGAAGACATGATTTATGGAGCGGGACTGATACAGGCAGGTTATGGGATTGCCTATGTGGCGGATGCTCAAGTGGTTCATTCCCATAATTATAATTGCAGACAACAGTTTCACAGGAATTTTGACCTGGGCGTGTCCCAGGCGGATCATCCGGAAGTTTTTGCAGACATGCCCGCAGAGGGCGAGGGGATTGCCCTGGTGAAATCCACCGCCGGGTATCTGCTGCGACAGGGAAAGCCATGGTTGCTTCCTAAGCTTATAGCGCACAGCGCTTTTAAATATTTGGGATACCAGTTGGGAAAACATTATAGATTATTGCCCCAGAGATGGATACAGGCGTGTACCATGAGTCCGGAATACTGGAGGGGCGGAAAAATAGATGCCGGCATATAATATAAATAAATTAGAATGTGTCGGCGTACGACAAGGGAGGGCAGGATTATGTGTGGAATTGTAGGGTATATTGGAGGGCAGCAGGCTGCGCCCATATTGTTGGACGGCCTTTCAAAGCTGGAATACCGGGGATATGATTCGGCGGGGATTGCCGTCTACAATGGTGAGAAGATTCAAATGGTGAAATCCACTGGGAAGTTAAAGGCGTTGGAAGAACTGACCCAGGGGGGAGCTGTCTTACCTGGATTTTCCGGCATTGGGCATACACGATGGGCAACGCATGGGTCGCCTACGGATGTGAATGCCCATCCCCACTTTAACAAGGACTGTTCCATTACCGTGGTTCACAATGGGATTATTGAAAATTACCTGAAACTGCGCAAAAAGCTGGAGGGGAAAGGCTATCAGTTTGTCTCGGAGACAGATACAGAAGTTTTGGCCCATTTATTGGATTATTATTACAATGGAAATCCTCTGGAAGCCATTGTGAAAGTGTTGTACCGGGTGGAAGGATCTTACGCTTTGGGAATTTTGTTCAAAGATTTCCCAGAGGAGATTTACGCGGTGAGAAAGGACAGCCCTTTGATTGTAGGCCAGGGAAAGGAAGGCAATTTTATCGCATCCGATGTTCCGGCTATTTTGAAATACACCCGTGACGTATACTTTATTGAGAACCAGGAAATTGTGAAGCTGACCAGGGACTCCCTGAATTTTTATAACATTGATGAAGAGGAAGTGCAGAAGGAATCCACTCGGATTGAATGGGATATGTCGGCGGCGGAGAAGGCGGGCTATGAGTTTTTCATGCTTAAGGAAATTTATGAGCAGCCCAAAGCGGTGGCGGATACCTTATACCCCCGGCTCAAAGACGACGGGATTGTAATTGAGGAGCTTGGGATGACAGAGGAGGAAATCCGCAACATCGGCAAAATATACATTGTGGCCTGCGGGTCCGCCTATCACACGGGGGTGACGGCCAAATATGTGTTTGAGGGGCTGGCCCGGATACCAGTGGAAGTGGACCTGGCGTCTGAGTTCCGTTATCGAGACCCTATTTTCCAGCCAAATACGTTGGTGATTGTTGTTAGTCAGTCTGGGGAAACTGCGGACACCTTGGCGGCTCTTCGGGAAGCCAAGAGCCGGGGCGTGCGCACGCTGGGAATTGTTAATGTGGTGGGCAGCTCCATCGCCAGGGAGGCGGATAATGTGATGTACACCTGGGCTGGGCCGGAAATTGCCGTGGCTACCACGAAAGCGTACAGCACCCAGTTAATTGCGGAATATTTATTGGCAATTTATTTTGCAAAAGTCAGAAACGAGATTGATAGTCGGCAGTTTGAGGATATGCTCCACGACTTGAAGAAGCTTCCGGATCAGATTGAATTTTTGTTGGGCGGAAAAGAGAAATTGCAGCATTTTGCCAATCGGTACCTGGCTACGGAACACGTTTTCTTCATTGGCAGGGGCATTGATTATGCTATCTCCATGGAAGGCTCACTGAAATTAAAGGAGATTTCCTATATCCACTCAGAGGCTTATGCGGCAGGCGAATTAAAGCACGGGACGATTTCCCTGATTGAAGAAAATACCCTGGTGGTGGCCTTAGTCACCCAGAAGGATTTGTATAAAAAAATGCTCAGCAACATACAGGAGGTCCGCACTAGGGGCGCTTTCGTGATGGCGGTGGCCACTGCTGGCAATACGGAAGTGGAGAAAAGCGCGGATTATGTGGTGTACCTCCCGGAAACGAATCCATATTTTGCCAATTCACTGGCTGTGATACCTTTGCAGATTTTCGGATATTATGTATCTCTGGGTAAGGGCCTGGATGTAGATAAACCGCGAAACTTGGCAAAATCTGTAACAGTGGAATAGGAAACTGCTTTCACCTTTTTTTAAATGTTCCATCACAAATTAAACACATTTCATTGTTAGACTGTACCCATAAAGTGAAAGACACAGAGCAGTCAGCTACATTCATCTATAAAACAAGAGCAGCCAGGCAGTTGCGAAATGTCTTTTTTGGCAATCGGAAGTTTGGGCCACATAGATGAATAAGGAGCGAATAGCAAATGGCTTTGAGCTTTGTTTTATCTATTTAGAACATCGCAATCACCTGCAAGAGCAGTGATGGAAAGGAGATAGAAAGTATGGGGAATGATTTTATTTTAATCGGCGGATCGGATGAATCGGAAGAGAAAGAACAGGCGGGGGTTTCTTATACGCCTACTCCGCAGGAAAGTTATACAGGGCAGCAGCGCTATGAGTATTACCAGGCAGGCAGGAAAGAGGAACAGCCCTATCAACAACCTCCAAAGCCTCCAATAGATAAGAAAAAAAATAAGGGAAGCGGCTTGGGCAAGAAGATGACGGCTGTAATAGCTGGCGGCCTTGTGTTTGGTCTGGTAGCTGGTGTGGCATTCCAGGGCGTAAATGTGGTAAGCGACCATTTCTTTGGCCAAAACGGCGGCCAGGCGGTTGGAACCGTTACTATGACGCCTGCAGATGACGGAGACAAGAAATCCAACGCTACGGAAAACAGGAACCAGGCGGCAGCCATGCCGGTGGGGACTACAAGCGTGGCGGATGTGGCTAAAAACACTATGCCATCCGTAGTGGCTATTACCTCAGTCAGCATTCAGGAGATTCCCACGTTTGATTTCTTCGGCTGGGGTGGCCAGACCCAGGAATACGAAGGGCAAGGCAGTGGTTCAGGAATCATTGTAGGCGAAAATGATACGGAGCTTCTGATTGCCACCAACAACCATGTGGTGGAGGGAGCTAAGACTCTAAGCGTGTGCTTCATGGGTGATGAGGTCGACGGTTCATCTGCGTCAGCAGAGGGCATTGCAGCAGATCAGACGCAGGGGGGCAATGGTAGCCAGTTGGGTGCGGATACGGCCAATGCAGTGTCTGCACAGATTAAGGGTACCGATGTGGAAAACGACCTGGCAGTTATCGCAGTAAAGAAAGAAGAAATACCCCAGGAGACTCTGGGTCAGATTAAGATTGCCCAATTAGGCAGTTCCGAGGACTTGGTGGTAGGCGAGCAGGTAGTGGCCATTGGCAACGCGCTGGGATATGGTCAGTCGGTAACTTCCGGTTACGTGAGTGCACTGGACCGTTACGTGGAAGACATGACCACGCCTTGCATCCAGACGGACGCAGCCATCAATCCTGGAAATAGCGGCGGCGCCTTGTTGAATATGAGCGGCCAGGTAATCGGCATTAACTCAGCCAAGCTGGCGGACAATGCGGTGGAGGGCATGGGATACGCCATACCTATTTCCACAGCTATGCCCATACTGGATGATCTGATGAGCAGAGTCACCCGCGAAAAGGTGGATGAAAACAAAGCTTCCTATATCGGCATTTCCTGCAAGGACGTATCTGCGGAAATCAGTCAGATGTATGGAATGCCCACAGGCGTGTTTGTGGCGGAAGTGACGAAAGGCGGGCCAGCCGAACAGGCGGGAATTCTGTCGAACGATATCATCACTTCTCTGGACGGCGCCAAAATCTCCACCACAGAAGAGTTGACAAGCCAGTTGGAATATTATGCCGCCGGAGAAACTGTGGAAGTGACGCTACACAGAGCGGAAGGCGGACAGTACAAGGAACAGAAAATATCCGTAACATTGGGTAATAAGAAGGATATGAAGTCGTAAAAATATACCCCGTGGGGCATCCCGATAAGGCAATGCGGGCGCTTCAAAAAGAATAAAAAGGCGCACGGGAAAAGAGCGGGTCCGCTGCTTTTCCTGTGTGCTTTTTGCGGTATTTATATTTTTTCAGGTTGGGCATCACAAAAGCATGGAATACATGGTTTTCACAGGTGAATTTGATGCTGCTGTCATAGGACTGGGCTATGTTGGCAATAATGGCGATGCTCAGCCCCAGATGGCCGGGCTTTTGGGAGACGTAAGCATCTTCCGTTTTTTTATTTCCCCCACAAAAGGATTGTCCACAGTGATGACCAGTGTCTGGGCGGTGTACAGGATATGCAGGTCTATGTACCGCGCTCCTCTTGCCTTACGGAATAAAAAATCCTGGAATTCACATTATTGTTTATTCATGCGTTTATGGTGTGTGGCGTATAATAAGCTTTACACTGGTGGGGCAATACGTTATAATTATCCTGATAATATATTGATATCGGTTTATTATTAGCTATGAAAAAGGTGGTGGAATATGGGGGCATTGCAAATGACTGAAAAGGAACAAATGCAGAAAAATGTTGAAGAATTTGAACGGCTGCAGGACTATATGATTTCTACAGATAAAGATTCAGAAGGATACAAAAAAATGAAAAGACGCTATATAGCTTTGAAAGTCATTTTAACATCTTCCGGAATCAACATCACTGAATTAGATATGATCAAGGAATAATTTTAGAAGGATTTTGTGGAAGGGGGACAGGGCATATGTTATTGATTGGCGTGGATTTGGGAACTTCTGCCGTCAAGCTTTTGTTGATGGATGAGGAAGGGAAGATTCTGAATATAGTATCCAGGGAGTATCCGCTGTATTTTCCACAGCCTGGCTGGTCGGAGCAGAACCCGGAGGATTGGTATCGCCAGGCTATGGATGGAATTCGGGAATTGACAAAGGACTGCGACAAGAGCCAGGTGGCAGGGATTGGATGCGGCGGACAGATGCATGGGCTGGTGGCGCTGGACAAAGACGACCAGGTGATTCGCCCGGCTATACTGTGGAACGATGGCCGCACATCGGAGGAGACAGATTATCTGAACCAGGAAATCGGCAAAGATAAATTGTCCCAGTACACGGCGAACATCGCATTTGCCGGGTTCACCGCTCCAAAAATCTTGTGGATGCGGAAAAATGAGCCGGAGAATTTTGCCAAAATATGCAAAATCATGTTGCCTAAAGATTACCTGGCGTACAGACTTTCCGGCAGTTTCTGTACGGACGTATCCGACGCTTCCGGCATGCTGCTGATGGATGTGCAGCATAAATGCTGGTCTGAGAAAATGATGGAAGTCTGCGGCATTTCTAAGCGGCAGTTACCGAAGCTGTACGAGAGCTTTGAGGCAGTGGGAACCCTGAAATCCGATGTGGCCGCTGAACTGGGATTGTCCAGTGCGGTCAAAGTGGTGGCTGGAGCTGGAGACAATGCGGCGGCGGCTGTGGGCACTGGGACTGTGGGGGATGGCATGTGCAATATTTCCCTGGGCACATCCGGCACGATTTTCATTTCCAGTGAGAAATTCCGGGTGGATGAGAACAACGCGCTTCATTCCTTCGCTCATGCAGACGGCTATTATCATCTGATGGGATGCATGTTAAGCGCCGCTTCCTGCAACAAATGGTGGATGGAGGATATCTTAAATACCCGCGAGTACGCAAAAGAGCAGTCGGCCATAGAGCGGCTTGGAGAAAACCGCGTATTTTATCTGCCCTATCTAATGGGAGAGCGCTCGCCCCATAACGATCCAAAAGCCCGGGCCATGTTCATAGGCATGACTATGGATACCACGAGAGAAGAGATGACCCAGGCGGCGCTGGAAGGCGTCACTTTCGGTCTGCGGGATTCTCTGGAAGTGGCCAGGAGTCTGGGGATTTCCATTGACCGGACAAAAATCTGCGGGGGCGGAGCCAAAAGCCCACTTTGGAAAAAAATCATCGCCAACGTAATGAATCTGAAAGTGGATGTGATGGAGAGCGAGGAAGGTCCTGCACTGGGCGGAGCCATGCTGGCGGCTGTGGCGTGTGGAGCCTTTGGCAGCGTAAAAGAGGCGGCGGACAAGCTGGTGAAAGTGGTGGATACCATAGAGCCGGAACCGGAGTTAGCCGCCAAGTACCAGGAGCGGTATGAGAAGTTTTGCCAAATTTATCCGACGGTGAAGGAGCTGTTTCGAAATCTGGCCGAATAAGTAGATTTTTCCAGAAATTTTGCGTATGCAGTTTTAGAATTCCTTATTCTGGGGACACTTTATTGTGAACGATATGTAAAGGAATGATGAAGATGAACAAATTTCTGGAAAATTATTTAGCGGTCCTGATGCCCGTGCCGTTTCGGCTCAAGATGCCGGATGGGGAGAGCCTGGTTGGTCAGGGGGAGCCACAGTTTACCATAACTCTGAAAAAAGACATCCGTAAGAAAGATCTCCTTACCAGCGCTTCTCTGGCGCTGGGAGAAGCGTATATGCGGGGGGATCTGGAAGTGGACAGGGATTTATTCCAGGCGCTGGACGCGTTTCTGGGGCAGATGGAGAAATTCACCACGGACTCGCGGGCATTGCGAAAACTTCTGCACACGCCCCAGACGAAGAAAAACCAGCGGGCGGAAGTTTCTTCCCACTATGATATCGGAAACGACTTCTATCAATTATGGCTGGATGAATCCATGAGCTATTCCTGCGGGTACTTCAAGAACCAGGACGACACCTTATATCAGGCGCAGGTGAACAAAGTGGACCATATCCTGGAGAAACTTCATTTAAGAGAAGGGATGACGCTGTTGGATATTGGTTGCGGCTGGGGTTTCCTGCTGAAGAGGGCGGTTGAGAAGTATAAAGTAAAAGGATATGGGATTACGCTAAGTCAGGAGCAGTATGAGAAGTTCCGGCAGACCATCCGGGAGGAACGTCTGGAAGATTCGCTACAAGTGGAGCTGATGGACTACCGGGATTTGGAAAAGAGCGGTCTGACATTTGACCGGGCCGTAAGCGTAGGGATGTTGGAGCATGTGGGACGGGGAAAATACGAAGAATTTCTCCGAATTGTTCACAGCGTTCTGAAGCCGGAAGGATTGTTTCTGCTTCATTATATCAGCGCATTGAAGGAACATCCGGGAGACGCGTTTATCCGCAAATACATCTTTCCAGGCGGGACCATACCCAGTTTAAGGGAGATTATCGGCCTCCTTGCGGATTATAATTTCTATACACTGGATGTGGAGAGTTTGCGCCGCCATTACAGCCGCACGCTTTTGTGCTGGAGAGAGAATTTCCTGGAACACAGGGAAGAGATTGAGAGGGCCAAGGGGCTGGAGTTTACCCGCATGTGGGAACTTTATCTGGCTTCCTGCGCCGCCACGTTTCACAATGGCGTTATTGATCTGCATCAGATTCTCATGTCAAAAGGCGTGAATAACCGTCTGCCCATGGTGCGGACGGTGTGAAAAATTATGAGAAAAACTGCCAGACAGTTTTCGCCGTCTGGCAGTCTTTTTTTAAAATTATTTGTCTTCGCTGTCGGCTTTGCCCATGGTATAGCCGTCCAATGTGCCGTATTTTTCCCAATAATCAAAACGGTTGTTGATTTCGGTGTGGGTGTCTCCGCTGATGGAGGGAAGTTTTCCGCCCCACTGTTTTTCGGCAGCGGCAAATCCTTTTTCCACGGCGTCACGCAGCACGGATAATTTCTCTGTGTCGCCACCGGAAAGAGCAACGGCCATATCCATAATCCGTGTGGCCACTGCATTTACGCCCCATTCGCCGTCTTCAGAAATAGCCTGTGCGGCTCTTGCGGAATCGGCGGGAGTGATGTTCAGTTTGGAAAACAGGTCTTTGGTAATCTGAATGTTCGAGCCTTTGGCCACGTTGTTCATGCCAACCTGTGAGTTCAGCATGTTTGCCAGCATATTGTTGAATGAGGTCATTTGCTGATCATGAATGGCTCTTAACTGGTCTAAGCTTAAGCCTTTGTCCTTGGAAGTGGCCTTCTTACCCTCTTCACTGATTTCAATGGTGTCTTTGTTGGCCTGGGTTTTCTTAGCTTCTTCCCCCTGCAGGGCTTCTACGGCGTTATCCACTTTGGACTGTGGCATGGTTGCATATACAGGGTTTGAGGCAAGATTGCCAGATAAAGCTTCGATTGACATACGTAATCCTCCTCTCAGATAATAATTTCCTGGATGTTTATTCAGGAAATGCTATTTTTCCACGAATTGCCTTCATATAATAATATCGTAAGAGGAAGGGCGTTTCATAAGCGTTTTTTGAAAATTAAAAATATTATCTCTTAGGTTCTTATCCCAGCGCCACGTCCAGGATCATCATAATCAGAAATCCGGCCATAACGCCCAGGGTGCCCACGTTGGAGTGTTCTCCCAGATGAGCTTCCGGAATCAGTTCTTCCACCACCACATACATCATGGCTCCAGCGGCGAAGGCTAAAAGCCAGGGCATCAGAGGCTGGATTCCACCTGCCACCAGTACAGTGAAGATGCCGAACACTGGCTCCACCAGGCCGGTGAGGCTTCCCATACAGAAGGATTTTCTAGTGGTAAGACCTTCCTGGCGCAGAGGCAGCGAGATTGCGGCGCCTTCGGGAAAGTTCTGAATGCCAATGCCGATGGCCAGGGCCATGGCGGCGGCGTAAAGGGTCGGGTCATTGCTGTGCTGGGCGGCCAGCGCGAAAGAAAGGCCCACAGCCATGCCCTCTGGTATATTGTGGAGTGTGACCGCAAGCACCAGAAGGGAAGTGCGACGCCAGGAGGCGGATACGCCTTCGGTTTTGTTGGTATTGGGGTGCAGATGCGGCATAAAATAATCTAAAGTCATCAGAAATGCAATTCCAAGGATAAAGCCGCCGGCGGCGGGCATCCACCCAATCATGCCCATAGAGATAGCCTCTTCAATGGCCGGGATTAACAGGCTCCAAACGGAAGCGGCGATCATGACGCCAGCGGCGAATCCGAGAAAAATCTTCTGTATTCCCATACGCATTTGATTTCTGAAAAAGAAGACGACGGCAGAACCCAGAGTCGTCATGGCAAAAGTAAAGCCAGTTCCGCCGGCAGCCCATAACAGAGTTTTCATGGGAAATCCTCCTTGGTTGAATTTTTAGAAATTTCGCATTTATGGTTAAAGTATGGAGTTCCCTGTCCAAATATGTATGTCCGGCGGCATAATTTTTTGTGCGCAGATTTGCAAACTCTGATTTGCGTCCGGCGGAAATTAATGGTATGATAGATGCATAACAAATCAGGACAGGGAGATGTATATGACAGATAAGAGATTTGCACTGCTAATTGATTCAGACAATGTTTCATATAAATATATTTCAGTGATTTTGGACGAGCTGAGTAAGTATGGGACAACCACATACAAAAGAATCTATGGGGACTGGACGGACACGAAGGCTTCCCGGTGGAAAGGGAAGCTGCTGGAGCATTCCATCGTCCCCATTCAGCAATTTGCCAACACAACGGGAAAAAACGCCACAGACTCGGCGATGATTATTGATGCCATGGATATTTTATACAGCAATCAGGTGGACGGGTTCTGTCTGGTGTCCAGCGACAGTGATTTTACCCGCCTTGCCAGCCGGCTGCGGGAATCCGGTATGACGGTCATTGGCATGGGGGAGGGGAAAACGCCCCTGTCATTCCGCAGTTCCTGCACGATTTTTACCAATCTGGAAGTGTTGCTGGAAGAGGAGGAGAAGACCGAGGAGAACGCTGGGGAAACAGAAGGCGCGGAGGCCACGGAAGATAAGGGAAATGGCGGTCCGGGCGGAAGCCGCCAGATTATCAGCGCCATTATCGGCATGATCAGCGACAATGAGGATAAGGGCAAAGAGTCCAGCTTAGGGGAAATCGGAAACCGCCTTCTGAATAAATACCCGGATTTTGACGTGCGAAACTTCGGATATAGTTCTTTGTCGCGCTTTTTGGAAGATTCCGGCGTATTTGATTTAAAAAGAGTGGAAAATACTATTATCTTATCGGTGAAAAGTGACGATAAAACTAAAGGAGAGATTATTAAGTATATTAAAGCTGAGGTGGCCAAGCACGGGAAGAAGGGAATTGGCATCAATCAGCTCAGCAATGAGATACACAGCAGATTTAAGAATTTTCGGGTCAAACAGTACGGGTATTCCCAGCTCTCCAAATTCGTGCAGAGTATGGACGGTGTGGAAGTTTATGAGACGGATCAGCGTCAGAAGATGGCCAGGAAATGCAATAAATAGGAGGGGGATATTCATATGGATTTGACAATGTCGATAGCCGCCGCCAGCATGGATTTAAGTGCGGCGAAAGTGCAGCAGGACGTGTCCATTTCCCTGTTAAAGAAAGCGATGCAGTCCCAAGAGGAGAGCCTGAATGTAATTATGGACGGCGTGGATGCGGCCATGGCGCCTCCCGTGGAGCATAAGATTGATGTATATGCCTGATGGAGCAGGCGTATGATTGGCAGCGGTTTCGTCTGTGTCCGGCGGCGTGAAGGTTTTTCAAACACGCTTCAGGCCGCCGGGCAAAAGCATATCTTATTTCTTATTTTTCTTAAAATATATCTATAAAACAGATTCTCGGATAACACCAAAACATTTGTAGAATATATTGACAAAACAAGCACGCTCCCATAGACTATTTAATAAAGCGGGAGAAAGCTATATTTTTCTCCTTCTAAAAGGAGTGGATGCATGAGTTTTTGGAAACATTTAAGGGAAGAGTTCGCGGTGATTCGTGAGAGGGACCCGGCTATAAAATCGCCTTGGGAAGTGCTTTTGTACCCAAGTTTCCGGGTGATGCTTCAATATCGCCGTGCCCATAGATTGTATGAAAAGGGCCATTATTTCCTGGCGCGGCTGATTTCCCAGCGGGCGGCTCGCAAGACGGGAATTGAGATACACCCGGGGGCCAAGATTGGGAAAGGGCTGTTTATTGACCATGGCAGCGGCGTGATCATCGGAGAAACCACGGTGATTGGCGATAATGTGACTTTATATCAGGGGGTGACCCTAGGCGGAACGGGGAAGGAGACAGGTAAGCGGCATCCGACCCTGGAAGATAACGTGATGGTAAGCGCCGGGGCAAAGCTTCTGGGTTCCTTTACAGTGGGTGAAAATTCCAAGATTGGAGCGGGAGCGGTGGTTCTGGAGGAAGTGCCGCCCAACTGCACCGTGGTGGGGATTCCCGGACGGGTGGTGAAGCGAAAAGACGTCCGCGTGCCCAGGGAAGAGATGGACCAGATTCATCTGCCAGACCCCATCAAGGAAGATATCCAGATGCTGCAAAAAGAAAACAATGTCTTACACAGCCGTCTGATGGATTTGGAAAATGCCTTGCGTCATATGAGAAGGAAAAAGGAGGATAAATAGACAATGAAAGTATATAATACGCTGTCCAAGAGAAAAGAGGAGTTCACGCCTCTGGAGGAAGGAAAAGTAAAGATGTATGTGTGTGGGCCTACGGTTTACAATCTGATTCATATCGGAAATGCCCGGCCCATGATCGTCTTTGACACGGTGCGCAGGTACCTGGAATACCGGGGCTACCAGGTGGATTATGTCTCCAACTTCACCGACGTGGACGACAAGATCATTGCCAAAGCCATGGAAGAAGGGGTGGACGCGGAGGTGATTTCCCAGCGTTATATGCAAGAATGCAAGAAAGACATGGAGGAAATGAACGTGAAGCCGGCCACGGTGCATCCGCTGGCCACCCAGGAAATCGACGGCATGATTGAGATGATACAGACGCTGGTAGACAAGGGATTTGCCTATGCGGCCGCAGACGGCACCGTTTATTTCCGGGTGAAAAAGTTTCCCGAATACGGCAAATTGTCCCATAAGAATCTGGATGATTTGCAGTCGGGATTTCGCTCCTTGCAGGTATCCGGGGCGGGACAGAAGGAAGATCCGCTGGACTTTGTGCTATGGAAGCCCAAGAAGGAAGGGGAGCCGTCCTGGCCTTCACCCTGGTGCGACGGCCGTCCTGGCTGGCATATTGAGTGTTCGGTAATGGCGAAGAAATACTTAGGTGATGAGATTGATATACACGCTGGCGGCGAGGACCTGATTTTCCCCCATCATGAAAACGAGATTGCCCAGAGCGAATGCTGCAATGGAAAAATATTTTCCCGGTACTGGATGCACAACGCTTTTTTGAATATCGACAACCGGAAAATGTCCAAGTCTCTGGGGAATTTCTTTACCGTGCGGGAAGTGGGGGAGGAGTACGACCTGCAGACGTTGCGCTTCTTCATGCTCAGCGCTCACTACCGCAGTCCGTTGAACTTTAGCCGGGAGCTGATGACAGCGGCGAAAAACGGCTTGGAGCGGATACAGACGGCGGCGGAACATTTGCGTCATGTGAAAGATCAGGGAGAAGGCGGTCCGCTGACTGGGGAAGAAGAGAAGCTTCTGGAGCAGGCAAATGATTTTGCCGCAAAGTTCAGGGAAGCCATGGAGGATGATTTCAACACGGCGGACGCCATCGCGGCGGTGTTCGAGCTGGTAAAGTTCTCCAATACCCATGCAAAAGAAGGATGCACAAAGGCTTTTGGGGAAAAATTATACGAAACGATGGAGACGCTGACGGATATCTTGGGACTTCAGTTGGAAGTGAAAGAGGAAATCCTGGACCAGGAAATTGAGCGCTTAATCGAAAAGCGGCAGGCGGCTAGGAAGGCAAAAGATTTCCAGAAGGCGGACCAGATTCGCGACATGTTGCTGGAGAAGGGGATTTTGCTGGAGGACACCAGGGAAGGGGTAAAATGGAAGAGAGTTTAGACCGGGTGGAGCTGGGCTGGATGGAAGCGCTTTCCCAGGCGTTCCAACTGGAAGATGTGGACATCCGCACCTATTCCCCGCTTACGCTGGCTTATATGGGCGACGGCGTTTATGAGTTAATCATTCGCACAATTTTGGTAAAAAGGGGAAACTGCCCCGTGAACAAATTGCACAGACAAGCCAGCGCCCTGGTTCGCGCCGGCGCCCAGTCTAAAATGATGGAGGCGCTGGAGCCCATGCTTACCCAGGAGGAGAACCGGATTTATAAAAGGGGAAGAAACGCGCACCCATCCACCATGGCTAAGAACGCCACTATGGGGGACTACCGCAGAGCTACGGGTTTTGAGGCGCTGATGGGTTGGCTTTTTCTTAAGGGGCAAAAGAAACGTATGGTGGATTTGGTGAAAGCGGGTATCAGTTATATAGAATTGGAGGAAGGAAAATGGACAGGCAGCAGATAGAGGGGCGTCACGCTGTGGCCGAGGCGCTGCGCGCTGGGCATCCCTTGGATAAATTATTTGTCCTGGAGGGATGCAAGGACGGCCCGGTGGACTCCATTGTAAAAAAGGCAAAAAGGGGCGACGCTGTGATACAGTACGTACGCAAAAGTCGGCTGGATCAGCTCTCAGAAACGGGCAACCATCAGGGCGTGATTGCTTATATGGCGGCGTATACCTATGCGTCGGTGGTGGAGATATTAAATAAAGCCAAGGAGAAAGGGGAGCCGCCATTCCTTTTTTTGCTGGACGGCATTGAAGATCCTTATAACCTGGGGGCCATCATACGGACGGCCAATCAAGCTGGCGTTCATGGGGTGATTATCCGGGGGCGCCGGGCTGTGGGATTGACAGCTGGAGCGGCGAGGGCTTCCGCCGGGGCGCTGAATTACACGCCGGTGGCTCGCGTCACCAACCTGGCCAGAACCATAGAGGATTTGAAAAAAGAGGGCATCTGGTTCGTATGCGCAGACGCTGTTGGACCGCATATGTATGAGGTGGACTTAAAAGGACCCATAGGGCTGGTAATTGGAAGCGAGGGGGAAGGGGTCACCCGTCTGGTGCGGGAAAAATGTGATTATACAGCGTCCATTCCCATGAAAGGGGATGTAGATTCCCTGAATGCTTCGGTGGCGGCGGGGATTTTGGCCTATGAAGCGGTAAGGCAGAGAATGTAAGAAAATGGAAAGGAAAAAGGTTATGAGAAAGATGAAAAAATTAGCGGGACTGATGATTTTGACGGCGCTTTTTGTGGCGCTTCTTTTGCCCACGGATGCGCAGGCGGCGTCTGCCAGCAAAAGCGCGCTAAAAGCATACAATAGATTGCTCCAGAAAAAGAGCTACACCATAGAAAGGGAGAAGTATAACATGACAAACGGCGTGTTTTCCGTCGCATATATAGACAATGACTCTATACCGGAATTACTGGTCCGTATCGACTGGCGTTCAGGAAATAATATGCTTTCCCGTCTTGCGCTGTTTACGTACAAGAACGGAAAGGTGAAGCTATTGGATACCCGCCCGCTGGGACTGCTGGGAGGCTATGGAAATAAATACGGATATTATAAGAAAAAGGGAGTCTTTTTCACGGACTTTGCGCATGGAGATTATGGCGGTCGTTCTTATTACAAGATTTCAAAAGGCAAAGCGGCCTTAAAGCTGAGTAAGGGAATCGAAATGCAGGCTTCCGGTAAGTCGAAAATCACCTATGAAAATGCAGCCCAAAAGAAGCTTACGAAGGCAAAATTCAACCAAACGCTGAAAAAGATGGTAGGTTCCAAGAAAGCCACATGGATGAAGATGTATCCGAATACGGCAGCCAGTCGCGCCAGACAGTTAAAATAGTTTTATGGACGGCAAGGAAGGAAAAGAGAGAATGAAGAAGAGGGTTTTAGCGGTTGTTATGGCTGGCGTGATGATTTTCCAGGGTGTAATTTATGCGTCGGCGGAGAATTTCGCAGCCGAAATGTCTCAGGCAAATGAAGCGGAAGTTACAGACGCGTGGGATTCCAGCGCTGATGACGCGCAGGCGGAAGGCCAACCGATGGTCGATGGTCAGACGGAAGGCGAGCCAGCGGATTTTGTACAGACGGAAAATATATCAGTGAACCAAGCCCAGATGGAAGAGGAGCGGGCAGGCGCCGTGCAGGAAAAAGAGACGCCGGATCACGTTGCTCCAGTAGAAAATACGGAGAATCCGCAGGTGGCCCAGGAAGCTTATAATGCCACTTCCGGTTTGTGCGGAGCCAATGTGTCGTGGAATCTGAGAGCTGACGGCAGTATGTACATAAGCGGGGCTGGCCCCATGTATAATTATGAGTATGATTACGAGGAAGACTACAGCACATATCCCTGGGAGAAAATACGGGATAGCATTACAAGCGTCCATGTAACCGACGGCGTGACCAGCATCGGCGACGGCGCTTTCTGGGGCTGTGAAAATATAACAGCGGTGGTTATTGGAAACCAGGTGCGTACGATTGGGATGGATGCTTTTTACTTTGATGAGAATATACGTTCTCTGACGTTGGGAGAGAGCGTGTCGGTCATCGGCGTGTCGGCTTTTGACGAGTGCAGCAGTCTCACATCGGTCATACTTCCCGACAGCGTGACGGCCATCGAAGACTACGCATTTGACAACTGCGCCGCGCTGAAGGAGCTGAAACTGGGAAAAGGACTGAAAACCATCGGGGAAGCCGCCTTCACTGGGTGCAGCGAACTGGTGAAAGTGGTGTTTCCCAAGACCTTGACGAAAATGGGCACATCGGCCTTCGACACCTGTGAATCACTTCAGCGGGTGTACTTTAAAGGCGATGCCCCGGAGATTGGCGAGGACGCTTTTTTGGATAACAATCTTAAAGCCTATTACCCGGCGGGAAATATCACATGGGTCGGTATTGTGAACCGAAAAGAGCCTTATGGAGCCGAAACCATCGAATGGCTGCCGGACGGGATTGAATGGGAGCTTAAGGCGGGCGTGTTGACGATCAAGGCGTGGAGCGAGGAGACGCAGGAGTTTGAGGCGGCAGAGGACGCGCCCTGGTACGAAGAGCGAAGCGGCATTCACAAAATTGTCATTGAAGACGAGGTTGAGAAAATTGGGAAACACGCCTTTGTGGGGTGTGGAAATGTGAAGCGGGTATGGTTCCAGGGGGAGAAACCGAAAACCATCGGGTACGACGCTTTCGATGGCGTGACAGCCGTTGTGTATTGCAGGCGGGAGAAGTGGCCGACCGTGTCCTCGGCTTATACCAATTACTGGGGGGATTTGGATTATGTCTGCTGGCAGATAACCGACAGCCATCTGTTGCGGTTGGAAGGCCAGGGGGAAATGGAAGATAACGTGACGGATGTGCCCTGGTATAGCAAGCGAAGCGCAGTGGAAAGTCTGGATATAGGAAATGGTCCCAACGGCGGTCTTCAGAACATAGGCGCCAACGCGTTTAATGCCTGGGGCGCATTGAAAAAAGTCACCGTTCGAGGCGCTGTAAAGCGAATCGGCGAGCGGGCGTTTGGATACGCCGGCCGGATACAAAGCGTGGATATGAGTGCGGCGACCTCCCTGGAAATCGGAAGAGAGGCGTTCTACGGCTGCACATCGCTGACGGAAATTCAATGGCCTAAATTCCAGGAATCCATAGGCGAAAGGGCTTTTTGTAATTGTACATCTCTAAAAAAATTAAAACTTCCGGATAGCCTGACGGAGATTGGCGTGGAGTGCTTTAAGGATTGCGGTGCGCTGAACTGGATCGATTTTTCCCAGAAGAAAAACCTGAAGGAAATCAAGGACGGGGCTTTCAAAAACTGTGTTTCACTGAAGAGGGTATACATTCCCGATGGGGTTATGAAGATTGGACAGGAGGCGTTTGCAGGCTGCAGTGCGCTGCAAAGGGCAGTCGTTCATGAAGATGTGAAGGCTATTGGAGCGGGCGCGTTTGCAGCTCCGACAGGACTGTATGGTTTTGATAATATTGACGAATCCTGCGTGGAGAACTATGCGATAGAAAATGGTCTGAAGTATGCGCCGCTTGACCTGGCGGATAGGACTGTGACTGGCTTTAGCGCGGGCAGGGATGGCTGGTGTTTTGTCAACAATTCGGATTTCTATGGAGGTCGTAAGCTTATACCAGCGGCCATGTATTACGAGGTTTACGATGTAACTGCTTCCTCCAGCCTGTATACATGGGGAGAGGCAGTGACGAACGTACCTCAGAGTATATGGTGGAAAGATAGCAGTGATGGCCGTTGTTTTGGTCTGTCGCTTTTGGCTGCTGCCAATTACTGTGGGAAAGTAGATTTATCCAGGTATTTCAGTAAAACTGGAGATGGGCTGAATGCCTATGGATATAACCATAAAAGGAATCTGGACGGTTACGGGGAACAGGAATTTTATACGATTCATGGAAATAAAAGCCTTTTGAATTTTATTGACCGGGCGCATATATCCCAGTCGTCACGGGAATTCCAAGCAACGCAGGTGTTTTCTATGGATACGTATTATAAAGGGCTGATTGAATATGTGAGAAGTGGAAACACAACGCCATTACTCATAACTCTTTCTGATATTTCAGGGTATATGCACGCGATTGCGCTGGATACATCGCGTAATGAGATAGTTAGGGATGGAGATTGGTATCGGATTCCAGTATATGATCCAAATACACCATATATTACCAAACAGTCTGGTTTAGAACACTTGGCTTTTCCGGCATCTGTATATGCCACCTCAAAATCCTATTTGTGGGTGAATACAGCCACAGGGAGATGGGAGTTAAGTGATATTAGCGCTTCAGATATATCCGCACAAAGCAGTCATTATTATTTTGGGTTTGAGGTTGAATCTATTAAGTTTTACGATGTAAGTAAATTACCGGATAACTTTTTCACCGGATATTTGTCGCTGTGGCCCAATGATACAGTTACAGCCAATATCAAGAATTTTGTCAACGACAAACTAATGAACTGTCATATAAAAGGCGCCGACGGCCAGCAATGGCTGACGGTAAAAAATGGAGAAATCACCTATGTGGCCGATTCAGTGGAAATTCTCGATATTAACATGAAGGAGGGGAAAATTTATTCCATAAACGCGAACTTTCCAGAAAAACCCTTTACCTGCGACGCCAACGGAACGGAACTTCTTCTGGCGGGGAAAACCCAATACCTCTATGCCTCCACCGACAACGTCAGCACGATTACGGTAAATCCCCAGGATGTGACCTGCACGATAGATTCTGAAAAAGGCGCCAACGGGAAAGTGATTCTGCAGGGCAATGCGGCCGACGGTAAGAAATTTGTGGCGGCTAGCTTCAGCGGCATAATTAAGCAAAACGAAGTTAAGTTTTCCATCAAGGACGGCAAAACCGCCAGGGTGGAAGCGACGAATCCATCTGCCCTCATCAATGTGTCGGTGGATAACGGAACCAAGAAAACGGATTTGGGAGAGATGAAAATATCCGAAGCCAAGGATTTGGACCCGGAAAAGGTTCATGCACACAGATTCGGCGCTTGGACTGTGAAGCGGAAGGCTACGGTATTTGCGCCCCGGACAGAGCAGCAGACCTGCGCAACCTGTGGCAAGACAAAAACGCGCACCGTAGGAAAGAAGTTAACGCCCACCATCAAGCTGAGCGTAAAATCTCTCACGTTGAAAGTGGGGCAATCGTCCACGGCTCTGAAAGTGATTGGCCTGGCAACAGGAGATTCTGTGGCCACATGGAAATCCAGCAATCCCAAGATTGTGACAGTGAAATCTGACGGCAAAATCACAGCCATGAAGAAGACAGGCAAAGCGGTGATTACGATAACGCTTGCCAGCGGTTTGAAGAAGACGGTGAATGTGACGGTCAAGAAAGCGTCGGTTGCCACTAAGAAAATCAGCGGCGTTCCTAAAAAGCTGACGCTGAAAAAAGGATCTAGCAAAACCCTGCGTCCATCGCTTTCGCCAGCCGCATCCACCCAGAAAGTAACGTATAAGACTTCTGACAAAAAGACAGCGGTTGTCACGGCAAAGGGAAAGATTATCGCCAAGAAAAAAGGCAAGACCACAATCACTGTGAAATCGGGTAAGAAGTCTGTGAAATGTCGGGTTACAGTAAAGTGATATGCAGATACGCGAACGCTCTCCGAGACGAAGCTTTTGGGGAGCGTTTGTTGAAAAGATTCGCAATAAAATGGAGAAACTAAGACAATGGCAAGTAATGGCATAGGCAGGAGGGGAGTTGTATTTTTGAATAAAATCATGTAAAGTTAGAAAAGAGACCGTATGAAAATCTATATATGAAAAAGGAGGACAGCATGAAAGGAAAGAGAACAAACTGGTTTTCAAAAGGCGTCGCGCTGTGCATGGCGGCTTGTCTGTCATTATCTGCAGCCATACCGGCCTTTGCGGAAAACGGACTTGAACCGGAAGAGGCGACGGAAAGTCTGGAATGGGAGGCGCCTGCGCTGGAGGAGGCGTTTCCAGATCTGGCATTTCGGGATTACGTGGCAGCGCACATAGATACGAATGGAGACGGCCGTTTAAACCAGGAGGAAGCAGAACAGGTGACGGAGCTTTCCCTGTCTGGCCAGGGGATTGCCTCCCTTCAGGGGATCGCAAATTTTACAAATCTGCAGACGTTGGACTGTAGCGACAATGCCATTGGAGCCTTGGATCTGTCCGGGCTGGATAAATTGTCTGGGTTTACTGGCACAGGCAACCGTATTTCCCTGGCGCTAAACGATGTTGGACAGGCGGATTTCTTGGCCATACCGGATATGGACTGGAGCCGGATTCTGGAAGTTTCCCAAGGGGACTGGGTCGGGAGCGGTCTTTTGCAGCTTTCCCAGGAAGTCGGGCAGGAACCACTCACATACATATACGACACGGCCGGGCAACAGTCAGAAGGCGAATCCTGGAAAATGGAAGTGGCTGTTGACCTGGACTGGGGAAGCGTTTCCACAGAAGAACCCGAAACAGTTCAGGAAGAAACCCTGTCGGAAAACCAGGTTTCTAAAAACGCTCAGCCTGAAGATGTGCAGGAGAAAGCGTCCGTAAGCGAAGCGGCTGTGGAAGCGGTTCAGGAAGAAGAGCCCGTGGCAAGAGAGGCCAGAGCTACAAAAGCGGTCAGTGACAAGGCCCAAGAGCGTCCGGCCAAAGTGTCTCTTTCCAGCGTGACCAATACGAAAAAAGGCTATATCCAGATAAGCTGGAAGAAGGCGGAGCAGGCGCAGGGTTACGAAATCCTTATGGCCGAGAATAAGTCCTTTACGAAAAACAAACGGGTCATAGAGACCAAGGCTTTGAAAAGCAGTATAGGCGGCATGAAAAAGGGCCTTACGAAATATGTAAAAGTGCGGGCGTACAGGACAATATCCGGCAGACGGGTTTATGGAGATTACAGCAATGTGAAGAGTCGTAAAATCACAAAAGGAGTCACAGAAGTGACGGCCAAATCCAATTCGGCCACTATCAAAAGCTGTAAAATCTTAAGTAACAAAACCCAGGTGCA
The DNA here is from genome assembly GCA_910588775.1 of uncultured Lachnospiraceae bacterium. Lineage (GTDB taxonomy): Bacteria > Bacillota > Clostridia > Lachnospirales > Lachnospiraceae > MGBC164599. Next base: position 33,361 of record CAJURH010000005.1, on the reverse strand, counting down.
GGTGAAGGCCAGCATTCCCAAACAGGTGAAAAGCCGGGACGGCTATTATTATCTTTTCGCCTTAAACACCGGAAACAAAAAGCTGAGTAAGCCAGTGGTGAAAGTGCACAAAGAATCGTCGGTGACATTCACATTCCCGCTGAATTATAATAACGCAAAGAACAAATTACAGTCCAAATTCCAGGTGGCCGTGAAGGCGCAAGGCAAATACAAAGCCATCAGCAAGGCGAAATACATTTCCAATCCGGAGATGCTTGCCGGCGTCACCCGTGCTTTCACCAAGGGAAAATCAAAGAAAGGTCTGCAGTTTGGGCCAAGCCTGCCGGACGCGCAGAGTCTGGGAACCAATTACTGTCTGTTTAATGAGAGAATTACAGATCTGATGAAGGTTACTGGAAGGTCGCTGAAATATAAATACAAGGGCAAGACCTATTCCTTTAATCGGGATCGTTTTGAGGCGCTGGGCGGATTGTTTTCACAGATTCAGGCGTCAGGCATGAACCTTTCTGTAGAATTTCTGCTTCCATGGGAGAACGGGCAGACAGATCTGATTCATCCGGCGGCCCGTACCCAGGGCGCCCATAACTACTATGCCTGGAATGTGAGCAACCAGGCGGCCAGGGACAGATACGCGGCCTTGTTCAGTTGTATGGCGGAATGGTTCGATGGCAGTTCAGGACGGGGATTTATCGACAATTATATAATCGGTAACGAGGTCAACGCTTTCGATCAATGGCATTACACAGGCTCTTCGTCTCTGAAATACAACGCCAATCAGTATGCGGATACCTACCAGGTGGTTTACATGGCGGTGAAAAGCAGGAGCAAAAACTCCAGAGTCAGCATTTGCCTGGATCACAGTTGGAACGTGAACGCGCCAGGACGGTTGCACAGTTCCAAGTCGTTTTTGGATCAGTTCGCCTCCAGGCTGAAAACATACGGAAGTCCCAACTTCACCATCGCGTACCATGCGTACCCGATTCCGCTGACGGGATCAGACTTCTGGAACAACTCACCCCAGCAGGTGAAAAACAGCGTGAACTCGCCGTATATCACCATGAAAAACATCCAGTATCTGACCAAGTATGTGAAATCCAAATATGGTTCCAAAACCAGGATTATGCTCACCGAGCAGGGATTCAGCTCTCATGGGACAAATGGGCAGAAAAAGCAGGCGGCGGCCATCGCTTACGCATTCTATAAAGCGGAATTCAACGATATGATTGACTGTATCATCTTCCGCAGCCAGGTGGACGCAGAGGTGGAAATCCAGAGCGATAACTTATACATGGGTCTGTGGACGGTGAAGAATGGTCAAATGGACAAGAAGAAGACGGCCTACAACGTGTTCAAATACATGGATACGCCGCAATGCGAATCCAAAACAAAAGCCTGCAGGCAATATCTGGGCATCCAGAAATGGAGCCAGGTGGCGCCGGGATACAAGGCAAAACATTTTAAATAAACGATGATAAAAATAAACCTCCATATTCCGCTGGGAAATGGGGGTTTATTTTCTGTGCGTGAAGTAGTAGAATAAGAGATAAATTCAGAAGAGGTAAGGAAAAGTATGGCATATAAAGAATATAATGAAGAAACCTTGCAGCGGCTACAGCGACTGGAGCTAAAACTTTTAGAAGAATTTGATCAGATGTGCAGGGAAAATAATATCCGGTATTTCGGGTGTGGCGGCACAGCCATCGGCGCGGTCCGCCACAAAGGGTTCATTCCCTGGGACGACGATGTGGATGTGGGGATGCTGCGCAGGGACTACGACCGTTTTCTGAAAGTGGCCGCCCACTGGAAAGCGGACAAATATTGTGTGGTTAATGCGGAGACGGACCCGCGTGTGCCTTTTCCATCCACCCGGTGGGTGTTGCGGGGCACACGGTTCCAGGAAGAATGCTTTCGGGATCTGGACTGTGAACTGGGGATTTTTCTGGACATTTACTGCTTCGACAACATTCCCGATGATAACCGGGCCATGAAGCGCCAAGCATGGGCAGCCTGGTTTTATGGGAAAATGATGGTTTTATCCGGCATTGACCGGCCAGTTTTGTATTATGGCGGTTGGAAAGCGAAATTGACTTACGTTTTATGCGGGATTGGCCATAAGCTGTTAAAAGCACTGCATCTGGGGCCGTCTTTCTGGTATCGGAAAGCCAAGCGGGTGGCGGTGAAATACAGGCATGTGAAGACGAAACGGGCGGCCTTTTATTTTGACCCCACGCCGTTTACCAGCATTGTATATAAGAAACATATTTTCCCAACGAAGGACCGGGAGTTTTCCGGATTGAAAATTCCGTTTCCGGGAAAGGTGCAAGCTTACCTAAAGCGCAGGTACGGGGATTACATGACGCTGCCGCCGGTGGAGAAGCGGCATAATCATCCGCCGTACCGACTGGATTTCGGCCCGTACGCCCAGGAGCCTTTGGAGAAACAAGAGTTGGAAGAATCAAAATAGGAGGGGATGGGAATGGAATACCGACCGGGAGACCTTGAGCGTGTGCAGCGGACTTCCCTCTCTGTGTTGAAGGAGTTTATAAGGATTTGTGAGAAATACCAGTTGGATTATTTTTGCCACTGGGGCACTGCTCTGGGCGCTGTCCGTCACCAGGGCTTTATTCCCTGGGACGACGACATAGACGTGGGAATGCTGCGGGAGGATTACGAGCGGTTTTTACAGGTGGCGCCAGGGGAGTTGGGGGACAAGTTTGTGCTGTCCAACGGCTTCATCCAGAAAAATTGCCCAGGCATGTTTACCATGATGTCGGCGGCGGACACATTGCATGTGACTGAGCAGGAGAGCCTGTGGGGATACTGGCATGGGATCCGCATAGACATATTTCCTTTTGACCATGTGCCGGAGGATGCCGTCAAGCGAAAGTTCCAGTATGGGGCGGTCCGCTTCTGGTATCAGCTCTATATTATGAAGAATCTGCGCTGTCCACAGATATTGGGGAACGGCTGGAAGGCCAGGGCCGTCCGGGGCGTTTGCCGCGTGATGCATGTGTTATTGAAAGGGATGCCCATGAGTCTGATTTTGCGCCGGATACGCCGGGCGTCTCTGCGGTACCGGGGACAGGGGGATCTGGTGACTCTTCTCTATGATATTTATCCGGAGAAATATCTGCTTCGGCTTACGGATATTTTTCCGCTTCAGGAAGGGCGGTTCGAGGGGATTTCGGTGAAACTGCTGCATCACAATCATATGGCTTTGGAAAATTCTTATGGGGATTATATGACGTTGCCACCAGAAGATCAGCGGGTCAACCATTATTCGGGCAGGTTAAAATTTCATGAAACAGACGGTTAGAAGATTTTTCCTGGGGGAGAGAAGCGAATGTCCGCCGGGCAGCGCCTATTTTTGGACCATTCTATCCGGAACCACTTATTCAGCCAGCACGTTTCTAATGTTCTGGTTGCTGTCTAGAGTCAGCGGGCCGTATGAGGCGGGGATTTTCACCATTGTGATGGCGGCCGGGCAGCAGCTTTTGACCATCGGTTATTTTAATGTGCGGACCTACCAGGTGTCTGATGTGACGGAACGGTTTTCTTTCAGCCAGTATTTCAGTTTCCGTATGGCCACCTGCGCGGTTATGATGTTTGTAGGAATTTTGTGGGTGATTGTAGGCGGCTACCGGGGAGAGAAGCTGGCGGCTTTTCTCTGGATTTTGCTGTTTAAAGTGGCGGAGGCCATGGCTGACGTGATGGAGGGACTTTACCAGCAAAAAGACCGCTACGACGTGACGGGGAAATGCATTTTCTATGAGACGGTGATTTTTCTGGCTGCATTTGGCGCGCATCTGCTTCTGTTTGGAAATCTGTCGTCCGCGCTGGCGTTTATGTGCCTGGTCTATATTGTAAGCCTGTTGGTGATAGACAGGAATCTGGTGGGGGCGTTTGCCAGGATGCGGCTTTCCTGGGACATGACTGCGCTGAGGAAATTGTTCTGGGATTGTCTGCCGCTGTTTATCAATTCTTTTCTGATGGTTTATCTAAACAGCGTGGCGAAATATGCCATGGACGCCTGCCAGGGGGAGGAAATGCTTTCCTATTTCAATATGATTTATATGCCGGCGTTTGTGATGAATCTTTTCGCGGGATTTCTGTTTAAGCCGCTTTTGACCCGGTTTTCCAACCTGTTTCATCAGGGGGAGAGAAAGGCGCTGCTTGCGCTTCTTGGGCGGCAACTGGGACTTCTTCTCGGGGCGGCGTTTTTTTGTCTGGGCGGCGCCTGGCTGCTGGGCATTCCGGTTTTGTCCTGGTTTTATCATACGGATCTATCCGCCTATCGGGGAGAATTGTGCGTAGTGGTGATAGGGGGAGTTTTTTCGGCTGTCTACCTGATGCTCCAGTTTCTGATTGTGATTATGCGGCGCCAATACGCCTGTCTGGCGGGATGTCTGGTCACCTCTGCGGTGGCGGCGGTAGCGGTTCCCTTCTGGACGCGGCGATATGGGATGCCAGGGGCGGCCTGGGGTTATATGCTGATGATGGCGCTGCTGTCAGTGATTTATGCGCTGATGGCAGGGTATTATTTGAGAAAGTGGAAAAATACCGAAAAGTAGAGGAGACGATCGATGTATTGGAAGGATCACACATTTATCATATGCGCGTATGGAGAAAGCCCTTATCTGGAAGAGTGCATCCAATCTCTGTTTGCGCAGAAAACTCGCAGCAATCTGTGTATTGCCACGTCCACCCCTAACCAGCATATTCAGCGTTTGGCGGAGAAATATCGGCTGCAGTTGTACGTGAACGCGGAGGGCGGCGGCATCGGGGTGGACTGGAATTTTGCCTACGCCATGGGAAAGACGCCTTATAGGACGATCGCTCATCAGGACGACGTGTATTTTCCGGAATACGCTCAGCGGATTTTCCAGGCGGCGCGGCAGGCGCAAAAGCCTCTGATTTTTTTTACCAATTACTGGGAAATACGGGAGAAAAGCTATGTGAAGGGAAACACCCTTCTTCGGATTAAAAGGATGCTGCTTTTACCTCTTTGCAGGCGCAGATTGCAAAGCCGCGTGTGGGTAAGGCGTCGAATTTTGTCTCTGGGAAATCCTATCTGCTGTCCCAGCGTGACCTTTGCCTGTGAAAATCTGCCGGACGCGGTGTTCGCCCCAGGATTTAGGGCCAGTTTGGACTGGGAGGCGTGGGAGCGATTGTCCAGACGACGGGGGGAATTCGTCTATGTGCCCCGTCCGCTGATGGCTCACCGGATTCATAGGGAGTCGGAAACCAGCGCCGCTATCCAGGATCAGGCGCGCCGTCGGGAGGACCAGGCTATGTATGAGAAATTCTGGCCCTCTTGGATGGTGAAATGGCTGCTGCGGGCATATGCGGCCAGCGAAAAATCCAACGATAGCTTTCATGCGCCGACAGGACAGGCGCATCATCCTAAATGAGAGTTGATTAGGAAATAGATTTGCAGAAAATATTTTCCAAAAATGGCGTTATATGATATAATAAAGCGATAAAGCATAAATAAACTGGCTGTCCGTGCAGGCCAGAACTGGAAGACAGGTGAAAGTGGAGGTCCATGAAAGAAAAGGTTAAATTAAATGGAAAAATAAAGAGCATCATGTTTTGGCCGTTGACGCTGGGGTGCTTGCTGGCGGCTATGGATGTTATAGTGTTTTGCATCAGTTATCGCGCAGGAGTTGCCGTATCCCTTTTTTTGATTCTGTATCTGGTTCTCTGGCTGATTCTGTATCAATGTTACCGGAAGAAAGTGTTATCGGAATTAATCCGGTTCAGCGCAATATTTTCCCATGTGGAAAATATTATGCTGGACGGTCTGGCGCTTCCTTTTGGAATCTTGGACATGGATGGGAATCTGGTGTGGATGAACCAGATTATGAGCCAGTTGTTTGGAGAGAAGCTGAAGAAAAACATCGGCGTGTTTTTCCCGGTGATAACAGCCAATGTGCTGGCGGATCTGCGCAATCACAAAGTGGAAGAGTTCTCGGTGGGATATGAAGAACGCAATTACCGGCTGCTGCTCCACAAGGTGGATTTTCAGCAGGTGGCGGAGCGGTCGGATATCATTGAGGACCCACAACAGTATAATGCGCTGGCCGCAGTTTATCTCTTTGATGAGACGAATCTGAAAGAAGCCATTCAGATCACACAAGATGAGAAACCGGTGGTGGGTCTGATTTATCTGGATAATTATGAGGAAGCCTTAGGGACAGTGGAAGAAGTCCGCCGCTCTCTTTTAAGCGCGCTGGTGGACAGAAAGCTCAATAAGTATTTCAGCGGTCTGGACGGCCTGGTGAAGAAGCTGGAAAAAGACAAGTATTTTCTGGTGATGCCCCACCGTTCTCTGGATAAGCTGAAAGAAATGAAGTTCAGCATTCTAGAAGAAGTTAAGAATGTGAACATCGGAAATGAGATGTCCGTGACTTTAAGCATCGGCATCGGACTCAACGGCAACGGTTATAACCTGAATTATGAGCAGTGCCGGATTGCCATAGAGATGGCCCTGGGCAGAGGCGGCGACCAGGCGGTGATTAAAGACGGGGATGCCATTTCTTATTTCGGCGGTAAGTCCCAGCAGTTGGAGAAGGCCACTCGGGTGAAGGCGCGGGTGAAAGCCCAGGCGCTCAAAGAATTTATCACCAACAAGGACCGGGTGGTGGTGATGGGCCATAAGATTACAGACGTGGATGCGTTCGGTGCGGCTGTGGGCATTTACCGGGCGGCCAAGACGCTGGGCAAAGAAGTTCATATTGTAATCAGCGATCTGACCACGTCCATTCGGCCGTTGATGGCGGGATTTCTGGAAAACGATGAGTACGAGGATGATATGTTCGTGGACAGCGCCACGGCCAAGGAACTGGTGGACAGCAATACGGTGGTGGTGGTGGTGGACACCAACAAGCCCAGCTATACGGAGTGTCCGGATCTGCTGCGGCTGACGGATACCGTTGTGGTGCTTGACCATCACCGCAGAGGCAGCGAAGTGATTGAGAATGCCGTATTGTCCTATGTGGAGCCTTACGCGTCCTCTACCTGTGAGATGGTGGCGGAGGTTCTCCAGTATTTCGCGGACGGCATTCGCATTCGGAACATGGAAGCGGACAGTCTCTATGCGGGAATCATCATCGACACCAACAACTTCAAGTCCAAGGCCGGAGTGAGAACCTTCGAGGCGGCGGCTTTCCTGCGCAGGTGCGGCGCGGATGTGGTGCGGGTGCAGAAACTTCTCAGGGATAACATGGACGCTTACAAGGCGCGGGCGGAGACCATTTACAACGCGGAAATCTACGAAGGCTCTTACGCTATTTCCATCTGTCCCAGCAAAGGGCTGGACAGCCCAACGGTGGTGGCGGCGCAGGCGGCCAACGAGCTGCTGAATATTGTAGGCGTGAAGGCTTCCTTTGTGCTGACGGATTATAACAACATTATCTATATCAGCGCCAGGGCCATCGACGAAGTGAATGTGCAGGTGATTATGGAAAAACTGGGTGGCGGCGGCCATATGAACATTGCCGGAGCGCAGGTTCCCGATGAGACGCCGGAGAAAATTGTGGAAGTTGTCAAACAAATGCTAAAAGACATGATACAAAAAGGAGAGTTATAGATGAAAGTGATATTATTGGAAGATGTGAAATCTCTGGGGAAAAAAGGCGAGATTGTCAATGTCAGCGACGGATACGCCCGGAATATGCTGTTGCCCAAGAAACTGGGCGCGGAAGCCACTCCGAAAAACTTAAACGATTTGAAACTGAAAAAGGCGCATCAGCAGAAATTGGCCCAGAACAACCTGGAATCGGCCCAGGAATTTGCAAAAAATCTGGAAGGCAAAGAAATCGTGCTGACGTTGAAAGTGGGAGAGGGAGGAAAGACATTTGGTTCCATATCCGCCAAGGAAATCTCAGAAGCCGCCCAGGAGCAGTTGGGAATGACGCTGGATAAGAAGAAATTACAGCTGGAAAGCCCCATCAAAACCCTTGGGACGACGGAAGTTCCCCTGCGTTTACATCCGGAAGTGACGGGTACAGTGAAGGTTGTGGTGAAAGAGGGTTAGGAGGCGTGTGATTTGGAAGAAGCGCTGATTAAGCGGGTTTTGCCTCATAGTCCTGAGGCGGAGAAGTCGGTCATTGGCTCCATGATTATGGATCGGGAGGCGATCCTGGTGGCTTCGGAAATCTTACGCAGCGAAGATTTTTATCAGCATCAGTACGGCATTATTTTTGACGTGATGGTGGAGATGTGCAACGAGGGCCGGCCGGTGGACCTGGTTACGCTACAGGACAGACTGAAAGAAAAAGATCTGCCCGGGGAAATCAGTGACCTGGAGTACGCAAGAGACCTGCTGGATTCGGTGCCTACATCGGCCAACATCCGGTATTATGCGGGCATTGTCAGCGAGAAAGCTCTGCTGCGTCGTTTGATTAAAGCCAGCGAGGAAGTGGCGGACGCCTGTTATCTGCAGCAGGATAAGACAGAGAACATTCTGGAAGCCGCGGAGAAGAAAATGTTCGACCTGTTTCAGAGACAGGATGCGTCGGATTTCGTTCCGATTCAGCAGATTGTGCTGGATGTGGTGGATAATATTGAGAAAGCGTCCCGGATGCAGGGGAGCGTCACTGGACTTTCCACGGGATTTGTGGATTTGGATTACAAAACCTCCGGGTTTCAGCCCTCGGATTTGATACTGATAGCCGCCCGCCCTTCTATGGGGAAGACGGCCTTCGCTCTCAATATTGCCCGACATATGGCGTTTAAAAACGGGGTTACTGCAGCCATTTTCAGCCTGGAGATGTCCAAAGAGCAATTAGTCAACCGTATGTTGTCTATGGAGTCACGGGTGGACAGCCAGAGTCTGCGGACCGGGGATCTGCGGGATGAGGACTGGACCAAACTGGTGGAGGGCGCCGACGTAATCGGGCGGTCCAATTTAATTATTGACGATACTCCAGGGATAACTGTGTCCGGATTGCGTTCCAAGTGCCGAAAGTATAAATTGGAACAGGATTTGGGCATTATTTTTATTGACTATCTCCAGTTAATGAGCGGCAATGGACGTGGCGATTCCCGTCAGCAGGAAATTTCAGACATTTCCCGGGCGTTAAAAGCGGTGGCCCGTGAGCTGCATGTGCCGGTGGTGGCTCTGTCCCAGCTAAGCCGCGCGGTGGAGCAACGGCCCAATCACCGTCCCATGCTGTCGGATTTGCGTGAGTCGGGGGCCATTGAGCAGGATGCGGACGTGGTTATGTTTATTTACCGGGATGATTATTATAATAAGGATACAGAGAAGAAAAACATCGCGGAAATCAACATTGCCAAGCAGAGAAATGGCCCTATCGGAGTGGTGGATCTGGTGTGGATGCCGCAGTACACCCAGTTCGTCAACCTGAAAAAGTAGGGGAATATGTCGAACGCTTTTGCTTGTACTTTGAAATCTTACTGTTTATAATAGACAAGAGGCGTTGGAGCGTGTTTGAAAACCCATTCACGCCACCTGCAAGCTCCACGTTGCGGCATATTTGCCCCTTATTCATTTGGCATAGCCCGCTATATCATGCCCTATGGGTACGCCGCACTCATTTCGGAGCAAATCTTCCATAAGTTGTGACGTGCAGTTGACATAAAGAAGTTTTCAAACACGCTCTGGAGCGCTCATGATTAGGAGGGGTAGTATGGACAAGCAGATTTATTCCATATCCCAGGCGGCAAAAGAGGTGGGTGAGAGTGCATCGGTTCTGCGTTATTGGGAACAGGCGCTGGAAATCCGCGTGAACCGCGACAAGAAGGGATATCGATGCTACACCGGATACGATATTCAGTTATTTCTGAATATAAAAGAGCTGAAGAAAAGGGGCCTGAAATTAGATGCAATCCGGGAATTTATTCCCCGCATCTATCAGTATGGACCAGGCGCGCCGAGAAGCAAGACCAGACTGCTGGAAGATTCCGGGCAGGAATGGGACGCGGATTTTGAACAAGCAAAAGAGATACAGGAATTCGAAGAAATACAGGATATAGAAGAGGCCCAGGAAATCGACGTAACGGAGATTCCGGAAGTGGAAGAGATATGTGAAGCGGTCGGGGGCCAAGAAACCGATGAGATACAGGAAGCCGAAGGAAACCAGGATATGGAAACGCCGCAGATTTCAGAGGAAGGCGAAGTTCCATTGCGCATGAATCCGAAAGACGATTTGCGGATTGCGGAATTCCAAAATATACTGGAGAAGTTAATCGCCCAAGGGGTGAAGGAAAAAAATCAGGAGGAGCTGCGGGTTCGCAAGCTGGATGAAAAGATACGTTTTCATCAACAGGGGATGAAGCAGGTGGCTGCGGCTCAAGAAGTGAAGAAGAAGAGGCGGCGGGGCAGACGGAGGAAGAAATGAGTCAGAATTTTCCGTCTGCGCTGCGGCGCATAGTGAAAGAGGAGATGACACAAGAAAGTGCGCATCTCCTCTTTACAGTAATTGGGCAGCTTGTCCAAAACCTGCTCCCAAGCTGCCGTTCTTTTTCGCCTCTAAATGATTATTCAGATACGATTGCGTCGTTTGGACATGATTCTACACATGTTCCGCAGTCTACGCATGCGTCTGCATCAATTACATATTTGTCGTCACCCTGGGAAATAGCTTCAGAAGGACATTCTTCCTCACAAGTTCCACAAGATACACATTCATCTGTAATTACATATGCCATTTTTTTATCCTCCTTTTCGTTTATATCCACATTCTAAACTATCTCATAAATAAATACAAGTGAAATTTTTAAAAATGTGAGAACTATTCTAAGAGCCCGGCTGGGTTTATTTTGCCGCTAAAAATTCGTTGATTTGAATCTCAAGCTTGTCAGCGTCCATTCCGTGAACCATAGCCGCTTCGGTCAGAGATTCTCCCTGGGCAGAGGGGCATCCAATACAGTGCATGCCAGCCCTCATCAGGATAGCGGCAATGTTGGGGTCCACCTGAAGCAGTTCGCCAATTTTCATATCTTTAGAAATCTGTGTCATTTCTTTTCCTCCTTTTTCCTTTGGAATTATCTCAAAAATTAGGCATGTCCCTATTATAATACCTTTTTCGTCCAGAATCAACAGAAATTCGTAAGATGAGGCGTTTATCCACTTATATCCACCATATTGTGTTTTTCTGTGTTCCTGTGTATAATAGAAAAAGATGCAGGATGGCGCGGCAATAATTACTTTTTTAAAGTTCCATGAATTCCTTTACATATTTACATGAAGTGTTATATAATATGATAGTAGTAGATTCTGTGTTTTGTCACTAGAAAAGTCCGCCGCCCCCAATAGGCGGCATGCAGGGATGCCAGATGTGTTCGCGCAGCGCTTATTCCATGGTGACGCGCCTGTCTTGCGGATGCATGAAGGCTTACTTTAAATGCAGTTTTAATGTAACCAGGCCAAGGAGATGATATTCGTATATCTCCCCAGAATAGGATGTGATGATATGAAGATAGAAAAGATTAATGAAAACCAAATACGCTGCACCCTGACTAGAGAAGATTTGGACAGCCATCAGATTCATCTCAGCGAACTGGCATACGGCACGGAAAAGGCAAAAAGTCTTTTTCGGGATATGATGCGCCAGGCGCACAATGAGTTTGGATTCGAAGCGGATAATATCCCTCTGATGATTGAGGCCATACCCATCAATTCGGACAGCATCATCCTGATTATCACGAAGGTGGAAGATCCCGAGGAGCTGGATACCAGATTTTCCAAATTCGCCCCTTCCTCTTCTGCAGACAGCGACGATAGTGAGATGCAGATCGATGGCGCGGACAGCATCATTGATATTTTCAGAAAGCTCTATGAGGCGAAGGTCAAAGGAGAGGCGGCGCGCAAAAAAGCCGAGGGAGCGGTTCCGGAAGAAGCCGCAGGCGGTTTGCCGCAGGAAGATGCATCTTTGAATTTGATTTGTCTTTATCAATTCCCCAACCTGGACGCTGTAATTAAGGCGGCCCATGGTCTGAATAATTATTTTTCAGGAGTCAATACGTTATACCAGGAATCCCGGGGCGGCGATTATCTGCTGGTTGTACATCAATCTTCTTATACACCGGAAGAATTCAACAAAGTGTGTAATATATTATCAGAGTTTGGAAAAGCGCGCAGCTTCAGCCATGCGGGAGAAGCCCATCTGCAGGAACATGGGCAGGTGATTATTGAACGCAAAGCGCTGCAAAAACTGAATACTTTATAAAAAGAAAACCGGCGCATAACCGGTTTCTTTTTATTGTTGGGAAATATCGTCAATAAATATAAATTTTTCGTAAAAACTATTGCAAAAACAAATGTCAATGTTATAATAAAGAAAGAGAAGATGGCTGGTGCAACGGTAATGTGTTTCTATAGACCATATAATCCTGCCTGGCAAGCGCATTTTTTGTTATTCTATTTAATCTTTGAAATTCAGCGGCTGTCTGCCGCATATAATTTCCAATGTTATTTAATTAAGAGTCGAGTCATCTTTTCTGAAATTTATGGCGTTTTCTGAACAGTATTAGGCCATTGTGAAACGCCCATTTCGTAGCCAGAGTTAGGGCAACATAGATAAATAAGGAGCGAATTAGAAACGATTTTGCGATCCGCTTTATCTATTTTGAACAAACGCAGAATATGAAAGAACTGTTTCGCAATCACCGAATGAACAGTATTTAAGAAAGGAGAAGGCAAGACGGGTATTTCACGAAAGACTGCAAAGGGAAAGAAAAATGTAGACCCGGATGATTTGCAGCATGAGTTGGAAATGTACAGGCAGGAAGGCATATCTTTGAATTTGGAGGGATATCCCAGCAATCCGTCAGAGATTGTCCATGCCCATTTAATTGCAGAAGAAGGCGGGTACATGCGGGATTATGTGCAGAATGAGAAAGGGGAGATTCAGAAAATTGATTTTGACAAAATAAATATGAACGGATTGTTTTAGAGTTTTCAAACCGTCTCCGCGGGCATTCATCGGAAAACCGGCAAACTTCTGACGGCCACTCATGCATAACCAGCCCGCGGGGGCGATCGAAAAAAGTCGGAAAAAATAGATTTTCTTAATGACGAAAAGCCAAAATGTGCTATAATGGAATCCGTAGGAGGATAGAGTATGCTTTATAAAAAGAGAAAACAGAAGCTTACCCTGGTTATGGTAGTTATTTTACTGATACTTTTGATTAGCGTGATTGGCGTGGCAGTGCATGTGATACAGAAGTATACCCCCACGAAAGACCGGATGGACCCAATGACTTATTATGGCATTGCGGACGCGCAGGAACTTCCGCTGATTTTTGGCACAGAGGTTTTGGAGATGAGGGGAAGGCTGGTGGACGGGAACGCTTATGTTCCTTTTGAAGCGGTCAGCGGCTATTTGAATAAGCGGTTTTATTGGGATTCCAATGAAAATATATTGCTATATACAACGCCTACGGAGAAAATGATCATTACACCGGAGGCGAATTCTTATATGGTGGGTGAGGAGAGCCGGGGGGCGGAAGGGATTATCTGTAAGGTGATGGATGGCGCGCCCTATCTGAATATAGCGTTTGTGAAACAGATGACGGATATAGAATATACCTTGTTGCAGCAGCCAGACCGGCTTGTAGTCCAGTACCAGTGGTCCGACGTCTCCATGGTGCAGGTGAAAGAGGACACACAGGTGCGCTACCAGGGCGGCATTAAAAGCGAGATATTGACCGATGTGGCCGAAGGCAAAGAACTTCGGATGGTGGACGATCTGGATGACTGGAAGTGCGTGGTCACAGAAGACGGCTATGTGGGGTACATAAAGACAAGTAAATTAAAAGGCGAGCCACAGACGCGGAACTTTGAGCGGCAATTCCAGGCGCCCGAGTATACCAGCATATCCAGAGACCATCCCATTAATCTCACCTGGCATCAGGTGACCAATATAGATGCCAACGATTCGCTGGAATTACTGACAACCAACGTGTCCGGGGTGAATGTAATATCTCCCACTTGGTTTTCTCTTATCAGCAATCAGGGAGATATCAGCAGCCTGGCTTCCGCTGAGTATGTGGAGAGAGCCCATGCAATGGGAATGGAAGTGTGGGGGCTTGTGAGCAATTTTGATGAAAATGTCAGTACCTTCGAGGTGTTGTCCCATACATCTTCCCGGACAAAGCTGGTGCATCTTCTGGTGCAGGCGGCGCAGCAGTATGGACTGGATGGAATCAATGTGGATTTGGAGGAGTTAAGCGAGGATACTGGGCCTCATTTTATACAGTTTTTAAGGGAGCTGTCTATTTACTGCAGGCTTCATCAGATTGTGCTGTCTGTGGATAACCCGGTTCCCCAGGAGTTTACGGCCCATTACGACAGACGTGAGCAAGGGGTGATAGTGGACTATGTGATCATCATGGGCTACGATGAGAATTATGCTGGTTCACCCAGCGCAGGATCTGTGGCTTCTTATCCATGGGTAAAACAAGGGGTGGAAGATACGGTTGCGGTGGCGCCCGCCCAGAAAGTCATCAATGCGGTTCCTTTTTACACCAGGGTATGGAAGACTACGGCAGGCGTATTAAGCAGTGAGGCTCTTGGCATGTCCGATGCGGCCAGGTTTATGAAACGGAATCAGATTGAAACATACTGGGATAAGGAATCATGTCAGAATTATGGGGAATTTAACGACGGGGAGTCGTTTTATCAGATATGGATGGAAGATGCGGAATCCTTGGAAGTCAAGATGGGACTTGTGAAAGAATATGGCTTGGCGGGCGTGGCTTCCTGGAAATTGGGCTTTGAGCAGAAGAATATTTGGCAGGTGCTGAGCAATGGGCTGGAATAGGGCAACGAATTATAAGAAAACAAAGGACAGGACCAGTTGGCAGATGGATCAAAATGCTTTGAGTAAACTGACAGAACAAGAACTCCTGTTGCTCCCCATGGAGATACAGGAACAAACCCGCAAGGAATGCGACTCCATGCTCTTAAGCGCGCAGAGAGAAGCGGGGGATGTGCGCCAGCAGGCCCAGAGAGCGGCGGCAGCCACCCGGGAAGAGGCGCAGCGGGATGCGGCCGAGATTCGTAAGAAAGCTCTGGAGGATGCCAAGGAGATACGCCTGGAAGCGGAAGAGATAAGAGAACAGATGCAAGAAGAGCTAAAGGGCCTTTTGAGAGAGGCTAAGGAAGAATCGGAAATAATCCGAAAAAAGGCGACGCAGGAGGCTGCGGAGCTTAGGAAGACGGCTATGCAGGCGGCGAAAGCCATTTGTCAGAATGCCCAGAGGGAGGCGAAGGAGATTTATTTGGCGGCGCAGGACGAGATGCATCAGATGATCGACGGCATCAATCAGGCGCAGAACAGTTTCATGAAATCCTATAAAGAGGTGCATCGGATTTTGAACGCTATTCCAGATAAGCTGATGCAGCTGGATGCGGAAGAAGAGACGGTGGAGGAGTTGACGGTGCCCACGGATCAGGAATTGGTGAAACACATGGAAGATATATTCGGAGGAGAAGATCCTATATGGTAAGGTCTCCAAATACCCTTTGCAGCATATATTTAACAGAATATGCGCGAAGGGTATTTTTATGGTGAGATCAAGAAGGGCTTTAGAAATGTGCATGGGGATTCTGCTGCTGGCAGGCGTGTTTATGCTTTCCAGGGAGGTGGTTCAAGTAGTCAGCCAGAACCGGAAGGCGGCAAAAACGATCGTGGTGGACGCCGGGCACGGAGGAGACGATCCAGGCATGGTGACAAAGGAGCTGCGGGAAAAAGATCTGAATCTAAAGATTGCCGGAAAATTAAAGAAATACTTGGAGAACGCAGGGTATTATGTGGAGATGACGAGAACGGAAGACAAGGGCTTATACCAGCCGGGGACCAAGAACCAGAAAGTGCAGGATATGCAGAACCGGGTGGCTTTTATTGGGGAAAAGCGTCCGCTGCTTACGGTGAGCATCCACCAGAACAGCTATCCAGACGCTTCCGTGAAAGGTCCCCAGGTATTTTATTATGCGGATTCGGTGGAGGGTGAGAAGCTGGCCAAGTGCATACAAGACCATATGAACGAAGAATTGCAGGTGGAGAGTCCGCGCGAGTCGAAAGGAAACACTACGTATTATTTGCTGAAGAAAAGCTCCGGTGTTTTGAATATTGTGGAATGCGGATTTATGACCAACCCCCAGGAGGCAGAGCTTCTTCAGGATGAGAAGTATCAAGAGCGGGTTTCAAAGGCTATCGGGGACGGGATTCAGGAATATTTATCTCAAAATGCAAACACACTCTAGCTTGCCATCTGATTATGTGATATAGTAGAGGGCGTATCCAGTAAATGTAAAAGGGCGCTTTTTTGAAAAACCGCCGCAGACCTGCCTCGGCAATGGGTTTGCGGGGGTATGCTCTGGAGCATGTTTAAAAACCTGTTTGCGCTGCCTGGACGATGCGGCAAGCGTGTCAGGAGGAGGAAATAATGGATAAACTCTATATAATCATACCTGCATACAACGAAGAAGAAACGATCAAATCCGTAATTGCCCAATGGCATCCCATGGTGGAAGGGATTGGGCCGGAGAGCCGTTTGGTGGTCATAGACGATGGGAGCCGGGACGATACATACCGGATAGCGTCCAGCCTAAGAGAGACGTACCCTCAGTTGGTGGCCCTTACGAAAGATAATCAGGGGCATGGTCCGACTGTGCTTCGGGGATATAAATACGCAATCCGGCACGGCGCCGATTACGTATTTCAGACGGATTCCGATGGACAAACATTGCCTTCGGAGTTTTCTAAGTTTTGGAGGAACCGTAAGAAATGCGGCATCCTAATCGGTTATCGCAAGAAACGGGAGGATGGAGCCTCCAGAGTGTTTGTGACAAAGACGCTGCGCTTTGTGCTACTGGCCACGTTCGGGGTCTGGGTTAAGGACGGCAATTCCCCTTATCGCCTTATGCGGTGCAGTCAGCTCCAGGAAGTTCTCAGAAAAGTTCCGAAGAACTTTTTCCTGGCAAATGTGCTGATTACAGTGATTTATACCAAAAAGGGGATGGGCGTTCATTACTATCCGATTACTTTTTTGCCCCGGCAGGGCGGAGAGAATACCTTTGATATGAAATCGCTTATCAAGACTGGATGGCGGGCTATAGGGCAATTTTTGGCGCTGCGCAGAAGGATTGGACTTTGATGCGGAAGGTGTAGAGCATGAAAATACAGGAAGAAATTAAGTCGCGGTGGGAAGTCAAAGCTTTGATTATGGTTTTTCTGGTGGGTTTAAGTATTTTCTTGTTGGGGGAAGACTGTAAGACTTTTTTGGTCTGGTGGATGGCCATATGGATTATGGGATGCATGTTTATGCCATTGACAGGCATGTTGTTCGCGGGATTTCGGGACAAGGGTTGGCTGTTTTCAAAAGTGATTGCCATTGCTGTCACCGGATACGCAGTCTGGGCGCCAGTCACACTGGGCGCGTTGAAGTTTACGTCTGGAACCTGCCAGGCGGTGGTTATTCTGTGCATAGCGGCCAATTTGGCGCTGCTTTATTGGCAGAGGCGTCATAAGCGAAACGTTTTGCCTGGCGATGAGATTCATTTGATTTTTGGGGAAGAGGTTATCCTATATCTGGCGTTTCTTCTGTGGACATACGTGGCAGGTTTTCATCCTCAGGCCCATGGAGTGGAGAAGTTTATGGACTACGGGTTCATGGAGGCCATGATGCGAAGCGTGGAGCTTCCGGCGACGGATATGTGGTATAGCCAGGAACCTATGAATTATTATTATGGCGGCCAATATTATGCGGTGTTTCTGACGAAACTGACGGGGACGCGAGTTTCTTCCACATACCATCTGATGCGTACGCTGGTGGCGGGCATGGCTTTCGCCCTGCCTTTTTCCATTGTGCGGCAAGTGACAGAGGATTATTATAGAAAAGCCAGAAAGTTTTTGCCCGTGTGGGCTGGACTGCTGGCCGGGGTGGCTGTTTCTTTGTCGGGCAACATGCATTACATTATTTATGGAAAGATTCTGCCCTGGCTGGGAAAGGCCAAGGAGGATTACTGGTTTCCCAGTTCCACCCGCTATATTGGCCATGACCCGGAGAATATGGACCGGACTATACACGAGTTTCCATCCTATTCGTTTATACTGGGCGATCTCCATGCCCATGTGGTGAACGTTTTCTTTGTGCTGACGGTGGTGGGGCTTCTGTATGCGTGGATGAAGCGGCGCCAATATGACCGAAACCGGGCGTTTTTGCAGTGGCCGCTTTTGATGTGCGGCGTGTTTCTGGGAATATTTCAGTGGACCAATACCTGGGATTTCGCTATCTATTATGTGGTGGCCTGCGGGGTGTGTTTCTTCGGAAATCTGGCGCGGTTTAGAGATTGGAAAAAGGGCCTGTCATTCAGCGTGGCCCAATGGGTGCAGATGCTCCTTCTGGGGATTGTGATGGCGCTGCCGTTCACGCTTCAGTTTGACAGCAGCATGGCGCAAGGAGTGCGGCTAACTTCTAATCATTCGGCGCTTTACCAGTACTGCATTCTCTGGGGATTTCCTGTTATTCTGGTGGGGATTTATCTGCTAAAGCTGTTTTTGGAACGGGGCAAATGTCCGCCGCTTCAGTGGCTGGGCAAGACCAGAAGGCAGGATGTTTTCATAGCGGTTTTGTGTCTGTGCGCGTTGGGATTGATTGTGCTTCCGGAGTTGGTCTATGTGCGGGACATTTACGAGGAGACTTCGGCGCGGTCCAACACCATGTTCAAGCTGACTTACCAGGCGTTCATTCTGTTTGGAATCAGTCTGGGATTTATTTTAATCCGTTTTTGGGCGGATAAAGCCCATAAGTGGGTGCGGGCAGTGGGCGTAGTAGGCATAGTGGGCGTATTGCTCACTGCTGGCTATACGGTCACTGCCGTGAAGCAGTGGAACGGTCGCGTCTGGGACAGGCAGGATTACCAGGGGTTAAACGCCACGGCTTATCTGGAAGATCAGTATCCCCAGGATGCGCCGGCCATCCGATGGCTGCAGGAGAATGTAAAAGGAGATCCGGTGGTGTTGGAGGCCAACGGCGATAGCTACAGCGATTACTGCCGGGTGTCGGCCATGACTGGACTGCCTACCATTTTGGGCTGGTATACCCATGAATGGCTGTGGCGGGAGAATACGGACGATCTGAATGAAAAATCGGCGCAGATTGAGCGAATCTATACGTCTGCGGACCAGGAAGAAGTGCAGGGGCTTTTGGAGGAATATCAGGTGGAATATATTTTCGTGGGTCAGATGGAGAGGGAAAAGTATCCGGCGCTGAACGAGGCGCTGCTGCGTAGCCTGGGGGAAGCGGTCTTTGACGATGAATCGCTGATTATCCATGTGGATGATATCCAAGTGGATGGTATCCGTGTGGATGAAAATGCAGATAGAGGAAATTTGCCATGAGAGCAGAGATAATAAAAGTAGACCCCAAAAGTCCCCAGAGAGAAATCATGGAAAAAGCTGGGCGGATTCTCCGCGGCGGGGGCTTGGTGGCGTTCCCAACAGAAACGGTGTACGGATTGGGCGGCGATGGACTGAACCCGGAGTCTTCCGGGAAAATATACCGGGCCAAAGGTCGTCCCTCGGACAATCCGTTGATTGTGCACATTGGCAGTTTAAGAGATTTGCCCAAACTGGCGGAGCAGGTCCCCGACGGAGCTTTGAGGCTGGCGCGGAGATTCTGGCCAGGGCCGTTGACCATGATATTCCCAAAAACCCGGACAGTGCCCTATGAGACCACCGGTGGATTGGAAAGCGTGGCCGTTCGGATGCCCAGCCATCCGGTGGCGCTGGAGCTTATCCGTGCGGCGGGCGGCTTCGTGGCCGCACCCAGCGCGAACCGTTCGGGAAGGCCGAGTCCCACGTTGGCCGCCCATGTGGCGGAGGATCTGGGGGAGGAAATCGAGTTGATATTAGACGGCGGAATGGTGGGGATTGGACTGGAGTCCACCATTGTGGATTTCACCCAGGCGCCTCCGGCAATTTTGCGGCCGGGCTATATCAGCCGGGAAATGCTGGCGGCCTGCATCGGGCAGGTGGAACTGGACCCAGGGATTGACAGGCCGGGGACGCGTCCGCCGAAAGCGCCAGGCATGCGTTACCGCCACTATGCCCCCCAGGCGCCACTTACCATTGTGGAGGGGGAGCAAGCCCATGTGGCTGACTATTTAAACGATCTTGCCCGGCGGGAGAGACAAAGAGGAAGACAGGTTGGCATCCTGGCCAGTGACGAGACGGCCGGGCTGTATCAGTATGGATTGGTGAAAAGAGTGGGAAGCCGGGAGACGGATGGGGATATTGCCCTGCATTTGTACCAGGTCCTGCGGGAGTTTGACCAGGAACAGGTGTCGTGCATCTATTCGGAATCTTTTTACACGCGCCAGATGGGGCAGGCAATTATGAATCGACTTTTGAAAGCGGCGGGCTATCGGGTCATCCAGGTTTCACAATCGTCTAATAAATTGTAGATAAATGAAAGGAGAACGAGAGTAAAATGGCTAAGGAGAAGAAATTTGTGGAGGCGATCACTTCCATGGAGGAGGATTTTGCCCAGTGGTATACAGACGTGGTGAAGAAAGCTGGACTGGTGGGATATACCAGCGTGAAAGGCTGCATGGTGATCAAGCCCGCCGGGTATGCGCTCTGGGAAAATATTCAGGCGGAGCTGGACCGGCGATTTAAGGACACTGGGGTGGAGAACGTGTCCATGCCCATGTTTATACCGGAAAGTTTGCTGCAAAAGGAGAAGGACCATGTGGAAGGGTTCGCGCCAGAAGTGGCCTGGGTGACCCATGGTGGGCTGGAGCCTTTGCAGGAGCGGCTGTGCGTGCGGCCCACATCGGAGACGCTGTTCTGCGATTTTTACGCAAAAGATATCCAGTCCCACCGGGATCTGCCCAGAGTGTACAACCAGTGGTGTTCCGTGGTGCGCTGGGAGAAGACCACCCGGCCTTTCTTGCGCTCCCGTGAGTTTTTATGGCAGGAGGGGCACACGGCCCATGCCACAGCAAAAGAGGCCCAGGAGCGGACCATTCAGATGCTGAACGTATACGGAGATTTCTGTGAGGAAGTTCTGGCGATTCCGGTTATTCGGGGTCAGAAAACCGATAAGGAGAAATTCGCCGGGGCCAATGCCACCTATACCATCGAGGCGCTGATGCATGACGGGAAGGCGCTGCAGTCGGGCACCAGTCATAATTTCGGAGACGGATTCGCCCGTGCGTTTGGCATCCAGTACACCAATCCGGAAAATAAGCTGGAGTACGTGCACCAGACTTCCTGGGGGCTGTCTACCCGGATTATCGGCGCGCTGATTATGGTTCACGGAGATAACAGCGGGCTGGTGTTGCCTCCGAAGATTGCGCCCACCCAGGCAATGGTGATTCCCATTCAGCAGACCAAGGAAGGCGTTCTTTCTAAAGCGCAGGAAATCTGTCGGACATTAAAAGAAGCTGGGCTGCGGGCCAAGGTGGACGATACGGACAAGAGTCCCGGATGGAAATTCTCTGAGCAGGAAATGCGCGGAATCCCTGTGCGGGTGGAATGCGGACCCAAGGACATAGCGGCTGGACAGGCGGTGATTGTCCGCAGAGACACCCGGGAGAAAGTCGTGGCGCCGCTGGATCAGATTGGGGAAAAGGTTTGCCAGACGCTAGAAGCAATGCAGACAGAAATGCTAAAGCGGGCCAGGGAGCACAGAGACGCCCATACGTATACGGCCACAGATTATGAAAGCTTTAAGAAGACCATTGAGGAGAAACCGGGATTTGTAAAAGCCATGTGGTGTGGGGACGTGGCGTGCGAAGAGAAGATCAAGGAAGACATCCAGGCCACTTCCCGCTGCATTCCCTTTGAAGAAGACCATCTGTCAGACGTGTGCGTCTGCTGCGGCAAACCGGCCAAGAAGATGGTTTACTGGGGGCGGGCGTATTAATATGCGTCTGCAGCTTCCGCCCAAAGTCACCCGAATTATTCACACGTTGCAGGCCAATGGATATGAAGCCTATGCCGTGGGCGGCTGCGTCCGGGACATGATTCTGGGCCGGGCGCCGGATGACTGGGATATCACCACTTCCGCGCATCCCCAGCAGGTGAAGAGAATCTTCCTGCGAACGGTGGATACCGGACTGGCTCACGGCACGGTGACGGTATTGTTGGGAGAGGACAGCTATGAAGTGACCACTTACCGCATCGACGGCGAATACGAAGACCACAGGCATCCCAGCCATGTGGAGTTTTCCGCAGAGTTGGCGGAAGACTTAAGGCGGCGGGATTTCACCATCAACGCTATGGCCTATAACCGGGAACAGGGGTTAGTGGATTTATTTGGCGGCATGGAGGATTTGCAGAAGAGACGGATCTGCTGCGTGGGGGATGCCCGTGAGCGGTTTCAGGAGGACGCGCTGCGGATCTTGCGCGCAGTGCGCTTTTCAGCCCAGCTTGGGTTTTCCATCGAATCAGGTACAGAAGAAGCCCTGCGGGAACTGGCAGGCAGCCTGGCCTGTGTCAGTGCGGAGCGGATTCAGGTGGAATTGGTGAAATTATTGTTGTCTGGTCATCCCGAATACGTGCTGCGGCTCTTTGATATGGGCATTGCCCCGGTGGCGCTGCCGGAGATGGCGGAAAGCGCATTGGAGGCGGAGACGCTGGAAAAGGCGGCGGCCCGTCTTAAGAAAACGCCTCCACAGAAAGCTTTGCGACTGTCGGTTCTTCTGTATCCCATCGGAGAGAAGAAGGCGGGCCAGGCACTGCGCCGTCTGCGGTTTGACAACCATACCATTGATACGGCGCGCCGTCTGGTGCGCTGGCACGATTATCCGCTGCCAGAGGACCCGGTGGCCATCCGTCAGGCGGCGGCCCAGATGGGCGAAGATCTGTTTCCGTTGGTTTTGCAAGTGCAAGAAACGTACAGAGACGTGTCAGCGGTGCGCGGCCTCTGGGGGGAAATCCTTCAAAAAGGCCAGTGCATTTCCCTGAAATCCATGTGCGTTTCCGGAAATGATTTGATTACTTTGGGCATGAAGCCGGGACGCGCCATAGGGGAATGCCTGGGGGAATTGTTCCAGGACGTGTTGGAGAATCCAGAACACAATACAAGGCAATATTTATTGGAATGTGCGAAAAGAAAGCTTGAGCAGTGACATTTTCATTTTATCCCCCTCATAGAATGATTAGAGCGTGTTTGAAAAAGTGAACGGGAAAGTGAGGGGGATTTTAGTGTATGACCGCGGATTGAGTGTGCTGGAACAGTATGGCTTGAATGTGAAGTCATCCTATCGAGGGAGAGGGGCGTTGCTATGCCAGACACAAGTTGGTCTGGTTATGATCCGGGAATTTGCGGGTTCGGTGAAAAAGCTTCAAAAACAGTGGGAGCTTCTACGGCAACTGGAGGAAAGCTGCCCTTATCCGGTGGACCAGATTCTGGCTAACCAGGAAGGAGCTTTGGTCAGTGTAGACAAAGAAGGGATATCCTATGTAGTGCGTAAATGGTACGAGGGCCGGGAATGCGATACCAGATCCCGGGAGGATATTCTCAAAGGGGTTGCCGCATTGGGCGCCGTACATAAATGCATGCATTTGGAACCGGATGCAGATTATTTCCAGACTTCTCTGGAGGAAGAATATGAAAGGCATAACCGGGAACTGCGGAAAATCCGTAAATTCATAAGGACCAAGAGGCGTCAGAACCCATTCGAGCAATGTTATCTGGAAAGCGTCCAATGGTTTCTGGAGCGTGGTGAGGAAGCGCTTGCGCGGTTGCGGGCCAGCAGATATGAGAAGCTGCGCCAAGAGGCGCTTGCAAGGGGAGACGTCTGTCACGGGGAATTCAATCAGCACAATGTGCTGTTGTGGGATGAGCGTCCGGTAATCACCAACTTTGATAAATTTCATTACGATGTCCAGGTGGCGGACTTGTATTGCTTTATGCGAAAGATTCTGGAGAAAAACGCCTGGAGCCAGGAACTTGCCAAAGAGATGATTGAATGCTATGGTCAAGCCTACGAAATGACGGACATCCAGTATGAGAATCTGAAAATCCGGTTTCTCTATCCGGAGAAATACTGGAAGCTTGCAAATTATTATTATAACCACAATAAAGCCTGGGTATCCGAAAAAAACATTGAGAAAATAACAAAGCTGATAAGCGCGAAAAATGCTTGGCATGACTTGGGAAACGGGTTATAATTGAAAAGGAAGCGCTCCCGAAAAATACGAAAGTTTTTCCGGGGGCGTGTAATCAATGAAGATACGGAGGTGTAGATATGGATTATAAGGCAGTATACAGCCAATGGCTGCAAAACCCCTATTTTGATGCGGAAACGAAAGAGGAATTAAAGGCGATTGAGAACGACGACAAAGAGATTAAAGAAAGGTTTTATAAAGATCTGGAATTTGGCACGGCGGGGCTTCGGGGAATCATCGGGGCTGGAACCAACCGCATGAACATTTATGTGGTGAGAAAGACCACGCAAGGGCTGGCCAACTATATTAAATCCGTGGGCAAAGAAGGGCAGGGCGTGGCGATTGCATACGATTCCCGGAACATGTCCTGGGAGTTCGCCAACGAGGCCGCTCTGTGTCTGGCCGCCAACGGGATAAAAGCATATATTTTTGAATCTCTGCGTCCTACGCCGGAGCTTTCTTTCGCGCTGCGTCATTTTGGCTGTGCGGCAGGCATCAATGTTACAGCCAGCCATAACCCGCCGGAATACAACGGGTACAAGGTATATTGGGAAGACGGCGCCCAGATTACGCCTCCTCATGATAGCGGCATCATGGATCAGGTCAAGAAAGTGGAAGACTACAGCCAGGTTTACACCATGGACAAGGAAGAAGCCATTGCGCAGGGAAAATACGAAGTCATTGGACAGGCTGTAGACGACGCATATATGGCGGAGCTGAAGAAACAGGTGTTGCATATGGACGCCATCCAGGCAGAGGGCAAGAACTTAAAAATCGTGTACACGCCCCTGCATGGGACAGGCAATCTTCCGGCCCGGCGCATTTTAAAAGAGCTGGGATTTGAAAACGTGTACGTGGTGCCGGAGCAGGAACTGCCCGACGGCAATTTCCCCACCGTCAGCTATCCCAATCCAGAGGCGGACGAAGCCTTTGAACTGGGTCTGAAGCTGGCAAAGGAAGTGGACGCGGATCTGGTTCTGGCCACAGACCCGGATGCCGATCGTCTGGGCGTGCGGGTAAAAGACAAAGACGGCAATTACCATACCCTCACCGGAAACATGTCTGGATGTCTGTTGGCGGACTATGAGATTGGACAGAGAAAAGAGCTTCATGGACTTCCAGAAGACGGGGTTTTGATTAAAACCATCGTGACCACGAACCTGGCGGACGCCATTGCCAGAGGCTATGAGATTGGCCTGATTGAAGTGCTCACCGGGTTTAAGTTCATCGGCCAGCAGATTCTGGGCTTTGAACAGGGGAAAAAGGGCGAATATCTTTTCGGATTTGAGGAAAGCTATGGGTGTCTCATCGGCACCTATGCACGGGATAAGGACGCAATCGTGGCCACTATGGCCCTGTGCGAAGCGGCCGCTTACTATAAGACCAAAGGCAAAACCCTCTGGGACGCTATGCTGGATATATATGAAAAATATGGGTATTATAAAGATGACATACAGTCGATAACCTTGAAGGGAATCGAAGGTCTGGAGAAAATCCAGAACATTATGAACCTGCTTCGAAAAGAGCCGCCGGTGAAGCTCGGCGATTATCCGGTGATGTCCGTGCGGGATTACCAGGCAGGCGTTGACGGACTTCCAAAATCCAATGTGCTGTACTATGATCTGACAGAGGATGCCTGGGTGTGCGTACGTCCATCCGGCACAGAACCGAAAGTGAAGTTCTACTATGGAATCAAAGGCAGTTCACTGGCGGACGCAGATGAGAAGTCCGCCCGATTGGGCAAAGCGGTGCTGGCCATGGTGGACGACATGATGACGCGGGT
The DNA here is from genome assembly GCA_910588775.1 of uncultured Lachnospiraceae bacterium. Classification (GTDB taxonomy): domain Bacteria; phylum Bacillota; class Clostridia; order Lachnospirales; family Lachnospiraceae; genus MGBC164599. The sequence goes on along the minus strand of CAJURH010000005.1, from coordinate 7,426 downwards.
TTAGGAAAATCCTGTAAAAAAACTGAAAAACCTGGGGATTATCCCTTGAAATTTAGGAAACTCCTTGACAAAGCCAATAAAACAGTATATAAATATATTCTGAAAGAGATAAATTCAGAAATGTATCTGGGGATATTGAGAAGACAAGGGAGTCTGTGTAAGCGGACAGACCAGTTTATTTAGAAAATAACGCTGTGGGCGCGGCAGGGTTTGGCATGAATGAGATTGTTAGGAGGAAGCACTATGAACAAGACGGAACTAGTGGCTGCGATGGCCAAAGAGGCAGATCTTTCAAAAAAAGATGTGGAGGCGGCGCTGAAAGCTTTCATTGATGTAGTTTCCGAGGAATTAAAGAACGATGGGAAGGTTCAGTTGGTGGGATTCGGCACATTCGAAGTGTCCCAGAGAGCGGCCAGAGAAGGCAGGAATCCGCAGACTGGCGAGACGATGATGATAGAAGCGTCTAAAGCTCCAAAGTTTAAAGCGGGCAAGGCTTTGAAGGACATCGTGAACAGTTAGAGTCGAGTGATAGATATTGTTCAGGCAGGGGGAACGCAGGCGTTCCCCCTGTTTGTGATAGTGAGAGGATGTGAATGATTATGAGGTTAGATAAATTCTTGAAAGTTTCCCGGCTGATTAAACGCAGGACTGTTGCCAATGAAGCCTGCGACGCAGGCAGAGTTTTGGTGAACGACAAGGCGGCCAAAGCTTCCGCCAGCGTAAAACCGGGAGACATTATTGAGATCCAGTTTGGTTCCCGGCAGACGAAAGTAGAGGTTCTGGAGATTAAGGAAACGTCCAGGAAAGAAGAAGCGGAAAAAATGTTCCGTTATCTATAACATATCTTTCGCCTCCCTGACATAAACTTAGAGGAGAAAAGTAAAGAGCGGGGGAGTTGTTTGGAAGAGAAACGGCCGTCAATGTCTCACAAACTTTCATTTACGAATCGTCGTCAGGGTTTAATCACAGGCGTTCTGGATGTACTTTCTTTTGACGAAAAACTGGTTGTTCTCCGATCCCAGTGCGGCGTGCTGACGCTAAAAGGGGAAGAAATGCATGTCAAACAGCTGGATTTGGAAAAAGGGGACCTGGAGATGACAGGAAGGGTGGATCAGGTTATCTATACGGAAGACGGCCCGGCAGGCAAGAAAAAGGGCAAATCCGTGCTGAGGCGCCTGTTGCAGTAGCGTATGAGCGCTTATATGAATCATGAGCTGTTCTTCTTTTTCCAGTCCATATTGTGGGGGGTATTTTTACTTTTTTTTTACGACTTGTTGCGCATAGGGCGCAGGCTGTTTCCGCGGCAGGCGTTGCTTGTAAGCTTGGAAGATCTGGCGTACTGGTCCTTGGCGGGCATCTTCTTATTTGGGAAAATGTATCAGGCAAATGAGGGAAACATACGCGGTTACTCCATAATCGCGGTTATTCTGGGTATGACGTTTTATTCTTGCACTATCAGCGGTAAATTTGTGTCGATGTCTGTAAGAATCCTTGAAATACCCTTGAAATTTCTAATTTCCGTGGAAAAAAGGTTGCTATTTGCCGTAAGACATTGTAAAATTTTAGTGTCTAAAAAGCTGCGTACCCTGTGGCAAGGATTTGTGAAAAAAATCGGAAAGTTAAAAAGAGGCTTAAAAATTGAAAAGAAGAGCGGAGATAAGGCGAAGAAAGCGGAATAGGGCAGCCATGTTCTGCATTAGCCTGGTCGTCCTGTTTTTGCTGTGCATTCTGTTATGGCAAGGAGAGCTATTGGAGAGTGAACTGGCGCGCTATCAGGAGCAGGAGCAGGTTCTAACCAAGAAGTTGGAAGAAGAGAAGGCCAGGACCAAGGAAATAGACGGGCAGAAAGAATATATGCAGACCGATGAATACGTGGAAGAGGCGGCGCGGGACCGTCTTGGTCTGGTGAAAGATAACGAAATAATTTTCAAGGAGTCGGAAGGGAAATAATTCCTCAGATTATGTCTGGAAATTTTATACTCCATTCGGCGGTGTTTGACAAAGATTTTAAGGAAAATCCTCTATAATTCCCTGTTAAAAGGATAGATAGACTGTTTATCAGGGAAAGGGGGATATAAATGCATGTATGGATTGTTGCCATGCTCGTGATCAGCGCACTGCTGATTGTACGGGACATGGCAAAAACTATTTTTTCTTTGCGCCAGAAACAGGAAGATATTCCGGCTGGGCAGGTATTTGGGCAACCTCAGAAAGAGCGGGTGGAGAAATACGCCCAGGCGTTTCGGAAGCTGGCGGACACTTTTTACGGGATGCCCTACCGGAAGGATTACCTTTCCAATGAGCAGGCGCAGGATGTGGTTTGGCAGGCGTACAGCCAAGTATGTAGCAACTGTCACCAGAGGCAGGAGTGCTGGGACGGCGAAGAGCGTCTGCGTCTGGGGGAAAAGCTGGTGCGCGCCCTGGAGAGCGGAAAGGAAGAGCGGCGAAAAGAGCTGTCGAAGGAGTGGAAGGGTCAATGCGTGCATGCGTATCAGTTTACCCAGGAACTGAATCACTTTTTCCAGAGAGAGCGGGAAAAACTGGTGTGGAATAACCGAATGATCGAGAACCGGTTGGCGGCTGCCCAGCAGTTTTCGGAAATATCCGGGCTGCTGGGTCAGGTGGCCTGGGAGCTGTCTGAGATTGTGCAGCCCTCCCGTGAGTTCGCGGACGAGCTGCGCTATAGTCTGAAAAAGAAAGGCATACGTTTGAAGTCCGTATGGATTATGGAGCGGGAAGGCAGCCGCAAACAGGCGTATTTAACTATGCAGGCCAAGAATGGTCAATGTGTGTCCGCGTTGGAGGCGGCGGAGGTCCTATCAGAGTTATGGGGAGACACGCTGGTTCCGGTGAACACCAGCCGATGCACCATAAATGGGGAAAGCCGCACCGTGCATTTTACGGAAAAGATGAATTTCCAGGCGCTGTATGGAGTGGCCAAGGTTCCCAAGGACAAGGAAAGAGTGTCCGGCGATAGCTATGCCTGCTGCCAGGAGGAAGAGGGAAAATTGATTCTGTGTCTCTCAGACGGCATGGGTTCTGGTATGGAAGCGAGCAAAGAGAGTGAAATGGTGGTGGATTTGCTGGAACAGTTTCTGGAGTCGGGCTTTACCAATGAGGCTGCGGCAAAACTGGTGAACAGCGCAGTGATCTTAAAAAGGCAGGATGACATGTTCTCCACAATGGATTTATGCACCATTGATTTGTACACAGGCGTGTGCGAATTCCTAAAGGCCGGGGCGGCCACCACATTTATCCGGCGGGACCAGTGGGTGGAGGCGATTACGTCCACCAGCCTGGCCCTGGGGATGGGTGATCAGATTGACTTTGAGACAACCTCCCGTAAGCTGTACAGCGGAGATTTCCTGATTATGGTCACGGACGGAGTCCTGGACGCACTGCCCCTGGACAAGGAAGAAGAAACCATGAAAGAAATCATCCTGCAAGTACATAGCCAGGCGCCCAGGGAAATGGGCAGAGGCATTCTGGACCGGGCGCTGGCCTACTGCGATTATAAGGCCAGAGACGATATGACGGTGCTGGTGGCCGGAATCTGGAAAAAATAACGGGATGTCGCCGGGAAGCGGCGGCGGTGGGAGAATACATGATTGAAAAAAGGGTCCGGGAATATATCGGAAAATATCATATGATTGAGAATGGGGACAGGGTGCTGATTGGTTTGTCTGGAGGGGCAGATTCGGCAGCCCTGTTTCATATATTGCGGAAATATCGGGAAAGCCTTGATTTTCAGTTGATGGCGGTGCACGTAAACCACGGTCTTCGTGGCGCAGAGGCGGATCGGGACGAGAAGTTCGTTAAAGAGCTGTGCCAAGAATATGAAATTCCCTGCCGCTGCATAAAGGCGCCGGTTGGCCAGATGGCGAAGGAGCGAAAAATCGGTCTGGAAGAAGCCGGCCGGGAGGCGCGCCGGGAGATTTTTCGCATATGGATAGAGAAGTGGAACTGTACGAAACTGGCGCTGGCGCACCATAAGAATGATCAGGCGGAGACCATACTTCATCATCTGGCGCGAGGGACTGGACTTGCCGGGCTGGCAGGATTATCTCCCTTTGATGGCTTTCGCATCCGGCCTCTTTTGTGTTTAGAACGGGAAGAAATTGAGCATTATCTACAGGAAATGGGATACGCCCACGTGGAGGATAGCAGCAACCAGGAGGACGATTATACCAGAAACCGCATCCGCCATGGCATTCTCGCTGGAATGGAGAGTCAGGTCAACGGGCGCGTGGTAAGCCATATGGCCAGGACGGCGGAAATTCTGGGGCAGGCAGACGCGTATCTGCAAAGCCAAGGGCAAGCCTTGTTGGAAAAATACCGGCGGCAGGATTTTCTGGCAGACGCTTTTTTCTGTGAGAATCCGGTTCCGGTCTATTATGGGCTGCGGGAGTTCTTAAGCGGCGCATTTCAGATAAGAAAAGATATTGGCGCCAAGCATTACGACAGGCTGATGCAGTGGGCGGTCATGCCGGTGGGGAAAATCCTTGAGCTTCCCCATGGAATCCGGGCCAGGAAGGAATACGGCGGCATATCCTTTTATATGGAAAGGGAAGAGCGTGAGAGCGCGGACGGTTTTTGCATTCCGTTGCAGATACCTGGAGAGACGGTGGGACCGGGGCTGCGGTTGCGCTGCCGGATTGTCCCAAATAATTTTCAACAGGTCCCGCAAAAAAGATATACGAAATGGTTAAATTATGATAAAATAAAGAATACTGTAAAAGTGCGGACCAGGCAGCCAGGGGATTATCTGGCGGTAAATGCATCCGGCGGGAGAAAAAAGCTCAAAGATTATTTTATAGATTGCAAAACGCCCAGGCGGCAGCGGGACCAGGTCGTCCTGGTGGCGCAGGGCAGCGAAGTCTTATGGGTGGTGGGTTACCGCCTCAATGAATCATACAAGGTGAGGCCGGACGCCGGGGAAGCGCTGGAGATGGTATACGAAGGAGGATATGAGTATGAAGAATAATATTCGCATACTGATTACGGAGGAAGAAGTGGAGGAAAAGGTTCAGAAGGCCGCGGCCAGGATCAGCGCGGATTACCAGGGAAGGACCGTGCATATGGTGGGCGTGCTCAAAGGCAGCGTATTTTTCGCGTGTGAGCTGGCGAAACGGATTACCGTTCCGGTTACTATGGATTTTATGTCGGTGACCAGCTATGGGGACGACACCAAGTCCAGCGGGGTTGTGCGTATCGTAAAAGATTTGGATGAGCCTTTGGAGGGAAAAGATGTGCTGCTGGTGGAAGACATCATTGATTCCGGCAGAACGCTGCATTATCTGATGGATATTTTAAAAGGCAGGAATCCAGCAAGCCTTCGGCTGGCGGCGCTTTTGGATAAACCGGATCGCCGGGTGAAGCCTGTGGATGCAGACTATACTTGTTTTGAGATTCCGGATGAGTTCGTGGTTGGATATGGACTGGATTATGCGCAGAAATACCGGAACCTGCCCTTTATCGGGGTTGTAGAAGGCGTATAGCGGATGTATAGAGATATAGAAAGTCATAGAAAGAAGGAGGCGTAAAGCGTGTATAAGCAACCTGGTAGAATCGGAGTGTATCTGGTGTTGGTCATTGCGCTGGTTACAGGATATCTTTTCTTAAGTCAGCAGATGGAAAACAGCGAGGACTTTTCCAAAGCCCAGCTTGAGAAAGCCGTGGAGGCGGGGGAAATGCTGGATGTGCGGATTTACCCCAATAAAGAATATCCCACCGGCCAAGTGCGGGTGGAACTTGAAGATGGCAGCCAGAAACATTTTTATGCCACAGATGTAAAGGAAGTGGAGATGTATTTGGAGGCGCATGGGATTTCTCCGGAAATCGCCGACGTGCCCCAGGAAAGTATTTTCTCCAGTATCTTTCCTGTTCTGGTAACATGTGGCCTGGTGTTTTTTTTATTTGTATTTATGAACCGGCAGATGTCTGGCGGCGGTTCCAACACGAAGATGATGAACTTCGGGAAGAGCCGGGCCAGAATGTCCACGGAAGAGGATAAGAAGATTAATTTCTCCTATGTGGCGGGCTTACAGGAAGAGAAGGAAGATCTGGTGGAAGTGGTGGATTTCTTAAAGAATCCTCAGAAATATACCAAGGTGGGTGCACGGATACCAAAAGGCGTGCTGCTGGTGGGACCTCCCGGAACGGGTAAGACCCTTCTGGGCAAAGCAGTGGCCGGGGAAGCTGGCGTGCCCTTTTTCTCCATTTCCGGTTCAGATTTTGTGGAAATGTTTGTGGGCGTGGGCGCGTCCCGTGTTCGCGATCTTTTTGAAGAGGGTAAGAAGAATGCGCCCTGTATAATCTTTATCGACGAGATTGACGCGGTTGCCCGGCAGAGAGGAACCGGCATGGGTGGCGGTCACGACGAGCGGGAGCAGACCTTGAACCAGCTTCTGGTGGAGATGGACGGTTTCGGGGTCAACGAGGGCATCATCGTGATGGCGGCCACCAACCGGGTGGATATTTTGGACCCGGCCATCCTGCGTCCGGGAAGGTTTGACCGGAAAGTGGCGGTGGGCCGTCCGGATGTGAAGGGCCGGGAGGAAATCCTGAAAGTCCATGCCAAGGGAAAGCCACTGGGCGATGACGTGGATCTGAAACAGATTGCCCAGACCACCGCTGGATTTACCGGGGCGGACCTGGAAAATCTGCTGAACGAGGCGGCCATTGTGACGGCTAAGGACAGCCGCGCCTATGTGACCCAGCAGGATATTCGCAAGTCCTTTATCAAAGTGGGCATTGGCGCGGAGAAAAAGAGCAAGATTATTTCCGAGAAAGAAAAGAGGATAACTGCGTACCATGAGGCGGGCCATGCGATTTTGTTCCATTTGCTGCCGGATGTGGGACCGGTGTACACCGTATCCATTATTCCCACTGGAATGGGCGCGGCAGGCTATACCATGCCGCTGCCAGAGAAGGATGAGATGTTTAACACCCGCGGCCAGATGCTGCAAGATATTACAGTGATGCTGGGCGGCCGGGTTGCGGAGGAATTGATTTTCGACGACATCACCACAGGGGCTTCCAATGACATCAAACAGGCGACCCAGACGGCGAAGGCTATGGTGACCAAGTATGGAATGTCAGACAAAATCGGCGTAATCGCATATGGAGAGGATGGCGACGAGGTGTTTATAGGAAGGGATCTGGCTCATACGCGGGGGTACAGCGAGCATATAGCCAGCGCCATTGACGAAGAAATCAAGCATATCATTGATGAATGTCATGAGAAAGCCAGGCGGCTGATTCTGGAGCACAAGGACGTACTGGAACGCTGTGCCCAGTTGCTTTTGGAAAAGGAAAAGATTAACCGGGATGAGTTTGAAAGCTTATTTATATAATATGCACAAATTGAACAGGGCAATTCTGTGAAATTTATGCACACTTTTGGGAGGGCTTATGTTAGTATAAT